>NZ_LT606946.1:1271806-1907709 GCF_900095175.1 Polynucleobacter necessarius | reverse complement strand
TTGATTTTCATTTCTATTATTCAAGCTGTAGAAAGCATTTACACCAAAACCTGCAAACTTATCAGAGTTAAATTTCAATGCATTTGCGGCACGTAAGATATAGCCAATAGTATTACCGTTTGCATTACTATCCACACCACCCAAGTTGGTATTCTTTGGATAAATAACGTCACCAATGATGTTATTGTTTTGGCCGGCAGAAGTTGCGCCAGTTGCATCATGCATCAAAGTGTACTGRGTACCAATAGMRSCTTTACCAACACCTTTTTTGCCTAAACCAACAAAAGTTTGGCGGTTAGAAAGGCCTGAAAAATTTGGGCCTTCTGGGGTTAAATCAGTTTCAACCGTGAAGAAAGCAGACATACCGCCGCCTAAATCTTCAGTGCCCTTGAAACCTAAACGTGAAGTATTTTCTCCAGGCTGACCAATTTGGTTAAAAGTTTCAGCGTTACCGGAACCATCTTTAGCGTTACCACCGATGTAACCAACATCCAAAATACCGTAAACAGTCACTGATGACTGAGCTTGAGCTGCGCCAGCAAATGCTGTCATTGCTGCAACTGCTAATAGCGATTTTTTCATTCTTTAAATCTCCATAAATTGAAAGTAATGCCCAAATAAAACTGGGACCTACGAATTTTGCTTGTTTTACCGTGCCAGACTGAGGGTCAGGGTATTTAGGAGCTCTTTTTGCTTGTCAAAAGACAGTTTTTTGGCTTTCTTCGTTGTATCAGGGCAACAAGGGCTTTGATTTCTGTCTTTTTGAGGCCTGGAATGCCAAAATTGTCATATGGCAAGCCGTGAATTCCTAAAAATCCTCCAATTAGCCCGCATTGGTGACGTTTCTGCGCAACAAAATTTAGCCTCTGCTTACCTTACAGGCGCCTTTAAAACCCCAATCCAGCCTGCTAATGCCCTAATTTGGCTAGAAAAATCCTATTTTTCTATTCAAAATCAATTAGTTAGCCAATTGAGCTCAAGTGATGCTGAATTTTCTGACTTGGATAGTTCTTCCCCAGAGATTTTGGAGATGCTGGAGCAAATCTCGACTGTTCCACTGGAGGAAACATTTAATTCACCGGCATTTGCTTTTGGCTGGGAAGCATTCTGGAGGTTAGCTAAGGCCAATATTGATGCAAGTTACTCAGCGCAATGGCAGCTTGCAGAACTTTTACTGAATCCTGCTAAAAAAGACTTACAAACTGAGCTCTCTAACTGGCTTTTGAAGCAAGGCAAAGATGGTGATGACTTTCTGTCTCTGCAAAAGAAAGCAAAAGAGTTTTTATTGAGCTTAGCAGAATCAGAAACTCCGTTTACTGGTAGCGCAAAAGAATTACTCATCAAACTGCAGTCAAAAGATGAAGCACTTTCCTCTCTTTGGAATGCTTGGCTGTCAGATAAAAATGAGGCAGCACTGATACAAGCAGCAGAACTTGGGCTGACGATTGCCAAACTCACACTGGGATTACGCCTAGCGCAATTCAATGAAGTTGATTCTGCTGAGAAAGATGTGATTGGGGTGGGTGGTAGCAAATCCAATGCCCCCCTCAAAAAAGCAGCCTACTGGTTAGAGCTTGCGGCGAAGGATGGTGATCGTGATGCTTGGTTTGCTTTAGGTGAAATTTACCGCCGTCCGCAGTTCTCTGGATACAACGCGGCTGAGAGTGATCGCTGTCTTGATCGTGCGGCAGATTTAGGTCATCCAGTGGCTCAATTCAAAAGAGGCGCAAACCTCTGGCGTAAACGCGAAAAAGTTGAAGAGAAGGTTCGCGGCCTACAAGCTTCTTATTGGATTTGGCAAGCCCACCAACAAGGTGTTCCCGAAGCAAAAGAATTGCTTGAAAAGATTCTGGAGAATGTCTCCAGTCCAAAGAACAATGATTGGTTTGAATTAGCTACTTATGCTGAAAAGGCACTAAACCATCATGCTGAACACAAATTAGATGAAGAGTGGATCCTGCTATGCCACCGACTGATCATTGCCAATCAATTTAACTTAAGCAAAGCTGAGCTGCTATTGTGTGAGGTAGGTCAACTTCAACATGAGCATTGTGTCGTTGTCGACATTCGCCACGAGCTACCAAAGATACTGCCTAGATTAATTCAGATTGATACCACTCAGCAACGTCGCTCCTTGCTTGCAGCAGGAAAAATATTTGCTGGGAGTGAATCTGACTTAGAGGGTAATTTAAGACAAAGACGCTATCGATTTGATCGAGTAACTGAGTGGCTAACTACTACCTTCTCACAAGATCAAACAGTGGCTTGAGTATCTGAGCTTTTAGATTCGCTATCGTTCATGTCATCAGACTCATCTTCTGAGACTTTTGGGACATAAAAACGAGCGATCAGAAGCCCGAGCTCATAGAGCAAGCACATTGGCACAGCTAAGAGTAGTTGAGACAGCACATCTGGTGGCGTCACAATTGCTGAAATCACAAAAGCGCCAACAATCACATAAGGACGAATCTCTTTAAGTTTGGCTAGCGGGACCATGCCCATGCGAACCAGCACCACCACAACAACCGGAACCTCAAAGGTAATGCCAAAGGCCAAAAAGGTTGTCATTGCAAAGCCAAGGTATTTATCAATATCAGTAGACATTTCAGCGCCTAAGGGGGCGTTATAGCTAGCCATGAATTGGAATACCGTTGGGAAGACTAAGAAGTAAGCAAAAGCCATCCCAAAAATAAACAGGCTATAGCTACTGATGACCAAAGGTACTATTAACTTACGCTCGTGCTGATAGAGGCCAGGCGCAATAAATGCCCATAACTGATACATCACTACTGGCAGAGCAATTAAAAAAGCAACCAACATGGTGACTTTCATGGGCACAAAGAATGAACCCGTCACATCAGTAACAATCATCTTGCCGCCAGCAGGTAATGCTTGAAGTAGTGGCTTGGCAAACAAATGAAAAATATCTGGCGCCCAATAAACTAAGCAAACGAACACCGCAATGATTGCTATCGCCGACTTGATGATGCGATCACGCAACTCAAATAAGTGCGATAAGAAGGATTCTTGTAGGCCGGAATCTTTTGTTGAATTATTTTGCGTCATTGATATTCGTATTTACTTTTCTTTGGGCTAATTTATTTGCCCGCGCTGTGGTGAAAGCGCTTCATCCGTGCAGCACCAGATTGCACTCTTGTACGCATACCAGTGGAATGCTTAAACCAGACCGGTCTCGCAGCGCGCTTCACACCCCAACTCTTACGACCTTGGCGTATCGATTTTTGCAACACTTCTTTTTCATCAAGAGGAGCTCTCGTAAAATGATTTTCAAAGATGTCTGCTTGATCGCTAAGATTAGCACCAGCCTCTTGAGTAGCAGATTGAATGGAGTTCTCAACATCTTTAAAGGCGGAGACACTTTCTTCACGGAGTTTCTTGAATTCCTCTACATCCATCTGACGGCTGACTTCGGATTTGACATCAGCCATATAGCGCTGCGCTCTTCCAAATAAGTTACCCGCCATACGGGCAATTTTTGGAAGTCGCTCCGGGCCGACCACTACCAATGCAACTACTGCAATGAGTGCAAGCTTTGAAACTCCGAGATCAATCATTGCAGCTACGCATTATTTCTATCAACAATTATTTATTGATGTCTTTTGCCTGAACATCCACAGTCTTCTCTGGTGATGTAGCAGCACTTTGAATTTGTTCCTTAGCTTTGTCTTGCGACTCTTCAGCTCCCTCAGACGTTTTCATGCCATCTTTGAAACCTTTAACAGCGCCACCTAAATCGGTGCCGATATTGCGCAATTTTTTGGTACCGAATACCAACATCACGATTACTAAAACAATTAACCAATGCCAAATGCTAAATGAACCCATTTTTAATCTCCTCGGACCATTTTTTCCAGGGGCGCGGACCGCCCATCACATGCAAATGCAAGTGATAAACCTCTTGCCCACCATCTGCACCATTATTCACTACCAATCTAAAGCCACCATCTTTTCCAGGACGGCAACCCTGCTCCTTGGCGAGACGCGGTGCTAATTCCATCATTCTACCTAGCAATGGCGCATCAGCCACTTCTGCAGATTCCAGTATAGGGATATGTTTTTTAGGAATCATCAAAAAATGGACAGGAGCGGCAGGATTGATATCTTTAAAGGCATAAATCTCCTCATCCTCGTACACCTTTTGGGATGGGATTTCACCTTTGGAAATCTTACAAAATAGGCAATTTGGGTCGTGGGGCATCAATTACTCCTTGCTTGCTGCTTTTCTGGCGGCTTTTTCTTCGATGCCTGAAGTGCCGAGACGGCGCTCCAGCTCAGCAATCACATGCTCTGGTCTCAAACCAAACTGAGAAAGGGCAATTAGGCAATGAAACCAGAGGTCTGCCATCTCGCCTACCAAGAGCTTTTGTTGCTCAGGGGCTAAATTGGCATTTCGAGCATCCTTGGCAGCCATGACTGCTTCGGTAGCCTCTTCTCCAATCTTCTTCAAAATTCCATCATCACCCTTAGAGAAGAGTAAGGCTGTGTAAGAAGTCTTAGGATCGACCTGGCCAGCCTTAAACGCATCGCGCCGCCGATCAACTACGTCAGCCAAGTGGGCCAAAGCAGCATCTAAATTAGAAGGGGTATTCGCTGAACTAGTCATCAGGTAATTTTATGTCTTTTATTAGCAGGTAGACGAGGGATGGGCTATTTAAGGCCCTTAGACTCGTCAACCCAGGTGGATTGGGCTGAATCCCACCTCTGAAAGAGGCAACTGTGCTCGCCGGTGTGACAAGCAATACCGTCTTTTTGCTCAATCATCAGCAAAATCGTATCGCTATCGCAATCAAGACGGATTTCTTTTACTTTTTGAGTATGGCCAGACTCTTCACCCTTGTGCCACAACTTTTGCCTAGAACGCGTCCAATACACTGCCTCGCCCAAACGCAAGGTTGCCAACAGGGCGTCGCGATTCATCCAAGCCATCATCAAAATATCTTTACTGCCGACTTCCTGAGCGATTACCGGAACTAAGCCCTGCTCATTCCAGGTTACGGCATCAAGCCATACACCGGCCTCTAAGGAGTCAACTGGAGTGAAGGAATTTTTCATGTTCATCTTCGAATTATTTTCTTAGTGGATCTATCTGCACTTAAATGCGAACAGGAATGCCTTGGCTTGCCATATATTCTTTTGCTTGACCCACAGCGTATTCACCATAATGAAAAATACTGGCTGCCAGAACTGCATCAGCATGGCCTTTGGTAATGCCATCGACCAAGTGCTGCAAATTACCCACGCCGCCAGAGGCAATCACTGGAACGCTCACCGCATCACTCACCGCGGCAGTTAACCCCAAATCAAAACCATCTTTACTGCCATCACGATTCATACTGGTGAGAAGAATTTCTCCAGCACCACGCTTCGCCACTTCAGAAGCCCATGCAACGACATCCATACCGGTCGCAGTTCTACCTCCATGGGTAAAGACTTCCCAATTGCCTGCTTCCGTTTTCTTGGCATCAATAGCAACAACGATGCACTGCGAACCGTAATATGCAGCTGCATCCGACACCAGGTCTGGATTTGCTACTGCGGATGAATTCATACTCACCTTGTCAGCGCCTGCATTAAGCAAACGGCGCACGTCAGCTACCGCGCGCACACCACCACCAACAGTCAAAGGAATAAATACTTGAGATGCAACATCTTCAATGATGTGCAATATCAGATCGCGACCGTCTGAAGTTGCCGTGATATCTAAAAAGGTTAACTCGTCAGCACCCTGTGTGTCATAGCACTTGGCAATCTCCACAGGATCGCCCGCATCACGAAGCCCAACAAAGTTCACGCCTTTCACAACGCGTCCTGCCGTGACATCCAGGCAAGGAATAATTCGTTTAGTGAGCACTATTGAGCAATCTAAATAATTTTTTTAGAAAACTTCAGAGTTAACTCATCAGCATATTTTTGTGCTTCAGTTAAATCTAAATCGCCTGCGTAAATTGAGCGTCCGGCAATAACACCCATGACGCCTTCAGCTTCGGCTTCACACAAGGCTTCAATATCTTGATTACTAGATAAACCACCACTAGCAATCACTGGAATACGAATGGCTTGAGCTAATTTAATCGTGGCATCCATATTGATACCCTTCATCATGCCATCGCGGCCAATGTCGGTATAGATGATTGCTTCAACACCGTAATCTTCAAACTTTTTGGCGAAATCAATGACTTCATGGCCGGTGATCTTGCTCCAACCATCTGTTGCAACTTTGCCATCGCGGGCATCCAGTCCCACCATGATGTGACCAGGAAAGGCAGTGCAGGCATCTTGTACAAAGCCAGGACTCTTTACTGCTGCAGTACCAATAATGACTGTACTAATACCGTCATCCAATAAACGTTCAATCGTTTCTAGATCACGAATACCACCACCCAGCTGAACTGGAATCTCATCACCAACCGCCTTGAGAATCGACTTAATCGCAGACTCATTCTTCAGCTTGCCAGCAAATGCGCCATTTAAATCGACGAGATGCAAACGACGCGCGCCCTTAGCAATCCAATGTGCAGCCATCGCACCTGGATCTTCAGAAAACACAGTAGCTTTATCCATGTCACCTTGTTCGAGTCGAACACAGTGGCCATCTTTTAGGTCAATCGCGGGAATCAGCAGCATAGCGGTAGCTTAGAGAAGTATTAAGGTTGCCAAGAAACAAAATTTTTGTAGAGCTTTAATCCGTATTCTGCACTCTTTTCCGGATGAAATTGTGTTGCAAAAATATTATCCCTTGCAACGGCAGAAGTAAACCAATCACCATATTCGGTTGAGCCCGCAATACCTTCTTTACGTTGCGACACAACATAGTAGCTATGTACAAAATAAAAACTAGTTAAATCTGGGATGCCATCCCATATTGGGTGCCGACGATCCTGACGTACTTGGTTCCAACCCATATGGGGTACTTTGTAGGCAGAACCATCTGGCTGTAATTTGCCAGCCAATTCAAAACGTCTGACCTCACCAGGAATCAATCCCAAGCAAGGTGTCCAGGCGGCACTAGAGTTGGCTCGCACTTCAGCGCTTTGATTAAATAGCATTTGCTCACCCACACAAACACCTAGTAAGGGTTTATTTTTAGCGGCCTCTAATAGCGCCTCCAATAAACCAGACTCCTCAAGATGCTTCATGCAATCGGGCATGGCGCCTTGCCCTGGAAGCACTACCCGCTCAGCGGATAGGATTTCTTCTGGGGTCTGTGCAATCAGGACATTCGCATCCGGAGCCACATGATGAAAGGCCTGATGCACGGAACGTAGATTACCCATTCCGTAGTCAACGATCGCAATGGTTTGCGCCAATTGTTAGCCTATGTTCTGTAGTTTGTTGACAGTCTTCTACTCAACACTAGAAATTTTCTAGATTAGAGACTGCCCTTAGTAGAAGGAACAACGCCAGATGCGCGTGGATCGAGCTCCAGAGCCATGCGCAATGCACATCCAAAAGCCTTGAATACGGTTTCAATCTGGTGATGAGCATTAATGCCGCGTAAGTTATCGATGTGTAAAGTTACTCCAGCATGGTTTACAAAGCCACGGAAGAACTCAATACTCAGATCCACATCAAAGTCGCCAACACGAGCACGGGTAAATGGGACGTTGAACTCCAAGCCTGGGCGGCCAGAAAAATCGATCACTACGCGAGAAAGAGTTTCATCCAAAGGCACATAAGAATGGCCATAGCGAGTGATGCCTGCTTTATCGCCTACTGCCTTAGCAAATGCCTGACCCAAGGTAATCCCCACATCCTCAACGGTATGGTGATCATCAATATGGGTATCGCCTTTTGCGACGACTTTGAGGTCAATCATGCCGTGACGGGCAATTTGATCCAACATGTGGTCAAGGAAGGGTACGCCAGAGGCTAGCTCAGCTTTACCAGTGCCATCTAAATTGATAGCAATTTGAATTTTGGTTTCCGAAGTGTTTCGGGTAACGTCGGCTTGCCGCATGCTTCAGTGCGCCGCGAGGCGAAGTGTTGATTGAAGCCTCATAATATCATTCCTATTATAGATATAAATGCCGATTTTATTTGCTGGTGTTTATTCAATTTTGCTGTTTTTTGACTAGAGTCCCTCATGAGCCGCTTTTGGAGCCCCGTTGTTCAGACCCTCACCCCCTATGTTCCCGGGGAGCAGCCGCAAATGCAGCGACTGGTAAAGCTCAACACCAATGAGAGTCCTTGTGGCCCATCGCCCAAGGCCCTAGCCGCCATAAATCAACAAAACACGGATGATTTAAGGCTTTATCCAGACCCCGAAGGTGCCGCCCTGAAGAAGGCCATTGCTGATTTACACGGCTTGGACCCAAAACGGGTGTTTTTAGGCAATGGCTCTGATGAAGTCCTGGCACACATATTTTTAGGCCTGCTCAAACAAGCCAAACCCGTTCAGTTTCCGGATATTACCTATAGCTTCTACCCGGTTTATTGCAAGTTATTTGGGATTGAGTATCAAGCAGTCCCCCTAGGCCCTGATTTTGAGATTCAGACGGGGGATTTCAAAACCCCCAATGGTGGAATCATTTTCCCCAATCCCAATGCCCCAACTGGTCGCGCTATTCCACGATCAGATATCGAAGCTCTTCTGAGCAGAAATACCGATTCAGTCGTGGTGATCGATGAAGCTTACGTAGATTACGGGACCGAATCCTGCATTCCCCTGCTTCGCGGAAACAGTTGCCCTCAAAACCTCTTAGTCGTTCATACCCTTTCCAAGTCACGAGCCCTAGCAGGGCTTCGCGTTGGATTTGCAGTAGGCCACCCAGCATTGATTGAAGGCTTAGAGCGAGTGAAGAATAGTTTTAACTCCTATCCACTTGGTCGTTTGGCTCAAGCAGGAGCAATTGCTGCAATCCAAGATCAGGCCCATTTGGAATCTACCTGCAAAAAAGTAATCCACACTTGTGAGCGCTTAGTGGGCGAACTAGCCTCACTAGGTTTTGATACCCTACCATCAACAGCCAACTTTATTTTTACCCGTCATCCTAAGCATGCCGGTGCAAAGCTCTATCAAGCCTTACGAGATCGTGGAATTATTGTGCGTCACTTCAAGTCGCCGCGTATTGAAGAGTTTTTGCGCATCACCATCGGCACTAACGATCAAACGAATGAGTTGATTGCTGCTCTGAAAGAAATTCTGGCTAGCCCTTAAGCTAGCTTAGCCGCGTTAATACTTTTATTTATTACTGAATTATTTTTTAAGACGCATCTCAGCAGCACGGGCATGAGCCGTTAAACCCTCACCGTGAGCGAGCGTACTAGCGACAGCGCCTAATGTTTGAGCACCCGCTTCACTCACTTCAATCATGCTTGAGCGCTTGATAAAGTCATACACACCTAAAGGTGAAGAGAAGCGAGCAGTTCGGGCTGTTGGTAAAACGTGATTCGGGCCTGCACAATAATCGCCTAAAGATTCACTGGTGTAGTTGCCCATGAAAATAGCACCAGCATGATGAATTAACTCAGCCCATTTGCGTGGCTCAGTTGCACAAATTTCTAAATGCTCAGCAGCGATGGCATTGGCAATCTCACAAGCCTCGCCCATATCTCTTACCTGAATCAATAAAGCACGATTAGCAAGCGATGCTTCAATCACTTTCTTTCTTGGCATCTCGGGCAGTAGCTTATTAATACTTGTTTGTACTTGCCCAATAAATTTCTCATCTGGGCAAAGCAAAATAGACTGCGCTAACTCATCATGCTCTGCTTGAGAAAATAGATCCATCGCGATCCAATCGGAATTGCTAGAACCATCGCAGAGAACCAAAATTTCTGAAGGGCCAGCGATCATGTCAATGCCAACAATACCAAACACTCTGCGCTTAGCAGCCGCTACATAGGCATTACCAGGCCCAACAATCTTATCCACCGGTGGAATGGTCTGCGTGCCATAAGCTAAAGCACCAACAGCTTGTGCTCCCCCAATCGTAAAGACACGATCAACCCCAGATAGATAAGCAGCAGCCAAGACCAAGGGGTTGCGAGCGCCATCAGGAGTGGGTACCGCCATGATGACTTCTTTTACACCGGCAACCTTAGCAGGAATAGCATTCATTAATACTGAAGAGGGATAAGCCGCTTTACCGCCAGGAACATAAATACCCACACGATCTAAGGCCGTGACTTTCTGACCCAAACGTGTGCCATCAGCCTCTTCATATTCCCAAGAGTGGCAACCTGTTTCAATCTTTTGTTTCTCGTGATAAGCGCGCACTCTTTGCGCAGCAATATCAAGAGCATTTTTTTGCTCTACTGATAAACCTTCATAGGCTTTTTTTAATTCTTCTTGAGAAATCTCTAGCTCGGTAACACTACGAACATTCAAGCGATCAAACTGTTTTGCGAAATCAAGCACTGCCTCGTCGCCATTGGCTTTTACTTGCGCCAAGATTTTGACTACTGCGGCATCAATCGCCTCATCATCTGCCATAGGCAAAGATAGACTTGAAAGCAGGGTTTCTTTGAACCCAACATCTTTTTTGCTAATAAGGCGTTTGACTTTAACTTGCGCTGACATTTGAATATTTACTTACTTCAACAATTCAAAAAATGGCTGTAGCTGTGTACGCTTTCGTTTATACGAAGCCTGATTAACTACTAAGCGTGCGTTGATATCGGCGATTGGCTCAACCTCAACCAAACCATTGGCACGCAAGGTATTGCCAGTGGACACCAAATCCACAATCGCATCCGCCAAGCCAACCAATGGGGCCAGCTCCATCGAGCCGTATAAATGAATCGTATCGATGTGTACGCCTTTGTTAGCAAAGTGTTCACGTGCACAATTGACATACTTGGTGGCCACTTTTAAACGAGATCCTTGCTTTACCGCAACCGCATAATCAAAGCCTTCTTTAACGGCAACGGACATACGGCATTTAGCGATGTTCAAATCAAAAGGAACATACAGACCATCAGTGCCGTTTTCCATTAAGACATCAAGACCGGCAACTCCAAAATCAGCTCCACCAAACTGAACATAGGTCGGCACATCTGAAGCACGCACAATAATTAGGCGGACATCAGGATTGGAGGTCTCAATAATGAGCTTGCGTGACTTTTCTGGGTCCTCAAGCGGACGAATACCGATCTTAGATAAGATCTCAGCGGTTTCTTCGAAGATGCGCCCCTTCGAGAGGGCTAAAGTTAACTTCATGGACTAATTATCTATCAGGCTTACTTGATTCGCTGAATGTTGGCCCCCAAGAGGGTCAACTTTTGCTCCATACGGTCATATCCACGATCTAGGTGATAAATCCGATCTACCTGGGTTTCGCCTTGGGCGGCCAAGCCTGCAATTACCAAGCTGGCTGAAGCACGTAAATCCGTAGCCATCACGATAGCCCCAGATAACTTCTCAACACCCTGCGCAATAGCGGTATTACCCTCAATTGCGATATCAGCCCCCAGGCGATTCATCTCTTGAACGTGCATAAAGCGATTTTCAAAGATGGTTTCAGTGATGGTGGCGTTGCCCTCAGCAATCGCATTGACCGCCATGAGTTGAGCCTGCATATCTGTCGGGAATGCTGGGTATTCAGAAGTGCGGAAACTAACCGCCTTAGGGCGGCTTTTCATGGAGGCCTTAATCCAATCAGGACCCACTTCCATCTCTAAGCCAGCCTCTTTGAGCTTCACAATCACCGCATCCAATGTATCTGGACGACAGCGCTTTACTAGCACTTCACCGCCAGCAGCAGCAACTGCGCATAAGAATGTGCCAGCCTCAATCCGGTCAGCAATGACGGCATGTTCTGCACTGTGGAGCTTCTCAACACCCTCAATAACTAGGCGATCTGTACCAATACCGGTGATCTTTGCACCCATTTTGACGAGCAACTCAGCTAAATCCCCCACTTCAGGCTCGCGTGCAGCATTTTCCAAAATCGTTGTACCTGAGGCCAAGGTGGCAGCCATCAATAAATTTTCAGTACCAGTTACGGTAATCATGTCCGTCAAAATCGAGGCACCTTGCAAGCGCCCCGTGGCAGATTTGGTTTCCGCCTGAATGTAACCACTCTTAATCTTGATGGTGGCACCCATGGCTTTTAAGCCCTTGATGTGCTGATCCACTGGGCGCGCACCAATAGCGCAACCACCCGGCAAAGAAACCTTGGCACTATGCATTCTGGCAAGCAACGGGCCCAGAACCAAAATCGAGGCACGCATGGTTTTCACCATCTCGTAGGTTGCTTCAGAGCTTTTAATATGGGCTGCGTTTAGCACAACACAATTACGATCATTCACATCTGGAAAAGTAACCGTTACGCCAATCTCCTGGAGGAGTTTGAGCATAGTCCGCACATCTTGTAAGTCGGGAACATTACGCAAAATGATGGGCTGGTCAGTGAGCAAACAAGCACACAAAATGGGTAGCGCTGCGTTCTTTGCACCAGCAATCACCACTTCGCCCTTAAGCGGAGTGCCGCCAACCATTCGTAATTTATCCATGAATCTATTCCAGTAAAAAGCTAATGTCGTATTTTAAGTTGGGGTGTTTTGTGCGAATTCTTCAGGAGTAAATGCCTTGATTGATAAGGCATGAACCTCTGCTTTCATACGGTCACCCATAGCGCCGTATACCAACTGATGGCGCTGAATTAAACGCTTACCCTCAAACTCTGGACTCACAATCGTGGCAAAAAAATGTTGGCCATCACCCTCCACTTTGACATGGGTGCATGTAAGGCCTTGCTGAATATAGCCTTCAATTTGCTCTGGGGTTGGCAACATCACAATCTCCTGATTTCTAATTTCTTAACAATGTTTCAATACGCATTTAAGGAAAGATCAACAGCTAGTTCTTGAGCTTGTAGCCTTTTTGCAGTAAGCGCAAAGCAATCGCTGACACTACAACAAAGAAACAAGTCACAATCGCCAAACTATTCCACGGGGATATATCTGACACTCCAAAGAAGCCGTAACGGAAACCATCGATCATGTAGAAGAATGGATTGAAGTGAGATACCACTTGCCATGCTGCCGGCAAAGAATGAATCGAATAAAACACGCCTGACAGCATTGTTGCTGGCATGATGATGAAATTCTGGAAAGCAGCTAGTTGATCGTATTTATCCGCCCAGATACCGGCAATTAAACCCATGCTTCCCAAAATTGCAGCGCCTAACAGGGCAAATACCATGATCCAAAAGGGATATTCAAAAGATGGCATAGCAAACCATGCCGTAATTAGCAGCACGCCTGAGCCAACAACAATTCCACGAAACACCGCAGCCAAGACATAAGCGGCATAAAACTCTAAGTGGCTAAAAGGGGCCAGCAAAACAAAGACTAAATTGCCAGTCACCTTCGATTGAATGAGTGATGAAGAGGTATTCGCAAATGCATTCTGCAACACGCTCATCATGACTAAGCCTGGAATCAAAAAGGCTGTGTAGTTCAAGCGACCATAGACCTCTTTGCCTTCCAGCACATGTCCGAAAATCATTAAATACAAAACAGCAGTGAGTACTGGCGCAGCAACCGTCTGAAACGCTACCTTATAAAAGCGCTTAATTTCTTTGCGGAGCAATGTTGGGAAGCCGCTGCCATAAGAAATGGGTAATTTATTCAAGGTGGATTTCATCGAGCGACTCCCGACATAATGTTGACAAACACATCTTCGAGATCTGTCTTACCCTCACCATCTTTTTTCACCGAGCCATACTGACTCAATAAGTTGGCAGTGGTGTCCAAAGCAACAATTTTTCCTTGCTTGAGCATGGCAATGCGCTGACACAATGCCTCAGCCTCTTCAAGGTAATGGGTTGTTAAGACAATCGTGTGGCCATCTTGATTTAAGCGACTAATGAATTGCCAGAGAGATTGGCGCAACTCTACGTCAACCCCTGCCGTTGGCTCATCCAAAATAATCACCGGTGGCCGGTGAACTAAAGCCTGAGCTACCAATACTCGGCGCTTCATACCGCCAGATAGGGAACGCATATTGCTATCGGCTTTATTGGTCAGATCCAAATTAGCCATGATCTCGTCAATCCATGAATCGTTGTGACGAATGCCAAAATAGCCTGACTGAAATTGCAGCGTCTCTCTGACTGTAAAGAAGGGATCAAATACCAACTCTTGCGGCACAACCCCTAGCATCCGGCGTGCATCACGAAATTGGTCCTGAACATCAGCGCCCATGATTGAAGCGTGACCACGATCCGCAGTCACTAAGCCAGCCAAAATAGAAATGAGCGTTGTCTTACCAGCACCATTAGGGCCAAGCAAGCCAAAGAATTCGCCCTGCTCTATTGATAAGGAGACATCATCAAGCGCTTGTAGGGCGCCATAATTTTTTGATACGTTTTTTATCGATATTGCTGCATGCATGCTATGACAAACCTAGCAACTCAGCAACACCATACACGCTAGCCAATACAGTTAATTTTTCTGATGCGTTTTTCACTGAAATCTGTAAACCATCAGCTTGTAATTTTTTCTGCCATGCCAACAAAACCGTTAGCACGGTGGAGTCAAAATCCTTGAGATTGATGCAATCAACAGTTTGTAATGATGCAAGATTGAAGAGGCCATCTTTTTCCAACTGCAGAACGTTGCTCTGCGTCACTGAAATAGGCAATAAAAATGGCATCTGATATTTATCTTTGATTAATCTTGTGTAGTCTTTAGTTTGCAGGCTTCGCAGCAGCAAGCTGCTTATTACGATCCTGCAAGAACTTCACTAAACCCTCGACACCATTCTGGCTAATCTGATTAGCGAATTGATTGCGATAAGCCTCTACCAGCCAAACACCCATGATGTTCATGTCATAGACTTTCCAGCCATTGGCTGTTTTTTCTAGGTGATAGTCGAGAGGTATCGGATCGCCACGACCAATCACTACAGTCTTCACAACGACCTCTTTATCGTCAGGAGCTGCACGCAAAAGCTTAAATTGAATTGTCTGATCACGCAATTGGCTTAAAGCACCAGAGTAAGTACGAATCAGTAAATTCTTAAACTCAGAAACTAATTGAGCCTGCTGCTCTGGGGTGGCTTTTTTCCAATTGGGCCCCATTGCCATTTCAGTAGTGCGGCGCATATCGGTATAGGGGACAATTTTCTTATCCACTAAATCCACGATGCGTGGAATATTACCTTTTTGAATTTCTGGATCAGACTTGACGGAGGCCATCACATCAGAGACTACAGTCTTAATCAAACCATCTGGCGTTGACTGATCAACTGCTTGCGCAGAAACGCTACCGACAAACAAAAACAAGCCTGAGAGCAAGGCTGCAAAGTATTTTTGAATGGGTTTTTGGCTTTTCATATTTCCTCGCTCTGGGCTGATGATTGAGGGCCATTTTAGCCTTTTCATCAATCTGATGTAATCAGCCAATGTTACTCATAAGGATTTTGATAAGGGGGCATTAATGGCTCTTCATCATCTCGACCCTCATTAATCTGATATTGACGTCTTTGGATATATGCATCACGCATAAAGCTGTACTTATCAATAGCCGCCCCATCCAATAAATCACCAGCCTCGTAATACGTATTACGAGAATTGACCACCCTAAGACCAGTCAAGCTATTTCTTAGAGCAACATCTGGCAATAACCTAAATAAGTAATCTGACTCTAAATCCGCTGCGGTACCAAAGGTGTCGCGCACATTGCTTGGGCCAAAGAATGGCAAAACAACATATGGCCCCGATGGAATGCCCCACACCCCAAAGGTTTGGCCCCAGTCTTCTTTATGTTTTTCAAGGCCGCCTGAGGTTGCCAAATCAATCAGACCGCCCAAACCCATAGTGGTATTGACCACTACTCGCATAAGATCGTTAAATGCATAGTCTGGCTTGCCCTGCAATAGATTTTGGAGGGCTGTATAGATATCACTGTAATTGCTAAAGAAGTTGTAAATGCCATCACGCACAAACTCAGGCAAAACAAAGCGATAGCCGGACACTACTGGCTTGAGAAAATAGGCATCTAAGCCCTCGTTAAATTCAAAAACGGAGCGATTAAACGGCTCTCAAGGATCATGCGGGGAGGGCTCAACGCCTGCAGGAATTGATGCACAACCAACCATAGCGGTCGCTATGCCAAGCAGCACAAGGCGTTTAAGCTTTGCCAGCATCATTATTTTGCTGCGCCTTTGTCTTGACCACTATCAGCCGCCTTGCTGTACAGGAACTGGCTGATCAGATTTTCAAGAACCACTGCGGACTGCGTCTGAGTAATCTTATCTCCGGCAACCAACATATCGTCGGAGCCTCCAGCCTCAAGACCAATGTATTGCTCACCCAATAAACCGGATGTCAAAATCTTTGCGGAAGAATCTTTAGGGAACTTATAAGTATCTTCAATCGTCATGGTGACGGTTGCTTGATAGGTCTTGTCATCAAAAGAGATATTGGCAATGCGGCCAACAACTACACCAGCACTTTTCACGGGCGCACGTGGCTTGAGTCCACCAATATTGTCAAATCTGGCAGAAATTTTGTAAGTAGGCGCAAAAGAAACGGCGTTCATATTGCCGACCTTTAATGCAAGAAACAAAGCAGCCAACAAACCAATGGCTACAAAGATTCCAACCCAAATATCAATTGCACTTTTTCTCATAAGAGTCCCAGTTTATTCTTTCTAATTCGAGAACATCATTGCAGTTAGCAAAAAGTCCAATGCTAAAACCGATAAGGAGGAAATCACCACCGTTCTAGTGGTAGCTTGCGATACGCCCTCAGGTGTAGGTTTTGCCTCATAGCCCTGATACAGCGGCTATAAAGGTCACCGCCACACCAAACACCAGACTCTTAATCAGGCCATTACCAATATCAGAGAAGAGACCCACCCCACCCTGCATCTGAGACCAGAAGGCGCCAGAGTCCACACCAATTAATGGGACTCCAACAAAGTAGCCGCCCATCACACCAACAGCCGTAAAGATCGTCGCCAAAATCGGCATTGCAATAATACCCGCCCATAAGCGCGATGCAATCACACGACTCAATGGATCTACCGCCATCATTTCCATTGCGCTGAGCTGTTCGCCAGCTTTCATCAATCCAATCTCTGCAGTGAGAGATGTGCCGGCACGACCGGCAAACAATAGAGCAGTAATCACGGGACCTAATTCACGAGTGAGTGATAGCGCAACCAATAAACCGAGAGCTTGTTCAGAGCCATAACGATTGAGCGTGTAATAACCCTGCAGACCCAAGACGAAGCCAACGAATAAACCAGATACCGCAATGATCACAAATGAGTGATTTCCAACAAACAAAATCTGATCAGAAATTAAGCGAGGTCTTTTTAATAAAAATCCGGAACGCCAAATCACTGCAGCAAGACCAAGGCTCGTTAAATTACGACGAACAAAAAAACCGAGGTCACCGAGAAGATCTAAGGCCTTATGAAGAATGCTCATTTCAGACTCACCCCAAAATCTTCTGCAGGGCTTTGTCCTGGATAATGAAATGGCACGGGGCCATCCGGTGAGGCACTAGGAATTGGCGTACAAACGGATCGCTTGAGCGACTCAATTCTTCTGGCGTACCTTCTGCACCAATGCGACCATTGGCAATGAAATAAACGTAATCGGCAATTTCAAACGTTTCTTCAACATCATGTGTGACCAATAGGCTAGTTGCACCCAGAGCTTGATTTAAGTTGCGGATCAGGCGTGCAGTAATTCCTAATGAAATTGGATCCAAGTCAGCAAAGGGTTCGTCATACATAATCAAAGGGGAATCAAGCGCAATCGCTCTTGCAAGAGCAACACGGCGCGCCATGCCACCGGAAATTTGTGAAGGCATTAAATCGCGTGCGCCGCGTAAGCTAACTGTATTCAGCTTCATGAGCACTAGTGAACACAATAACTCTTCACTTAAATCGGTATGTTCACGCAAAGGAAAAGCGACATTTTCAAAAACACTCAGATCCGTAAATAGTGCACCAAACTGAAAAAGCATTCCCATACGACGACGGGCAGCCATTAACTCGGCGCCGTTCATTTTGCCAATGTCATGATCTTCAAAAAGAACTTGGCCAGACTATGCTGTGAATTGTCCACCAATCAGTCTCAGAATTGTGGTCTTGCCACAACCGGAGCCACCCATCACCGCAACAACTTGGCCACGGCGGAACTCCATATTGAGTCCCGATAAAATTTGCCGCTCACCAGGAGCATAGGAAAAGTTGACGTCCTTAATTTGAACTACAACTTCGCCATGGCCACCGCTAGAGGTTTTTTGCTTCACTTCCACCGAGTTGGAGTGGCTACTGTTCATATCCTCGATATTATCGCGGGAGAACAGAAGACCCCATTAAATACTCGTCTACTGCTTGAGCAGCTTGGCGACCTTCACGAATCGCCCAAACAACCAAAGATTGTCCACGGCGCATATCGCCAGCAGCAAAGACCTTTGGAACATTGGTTTGATAAGCGTTTTTGCCATCAACAGTAGCCTTGGCATTGCCGCGAGCATCTTTTTCAACACCAAATGCATTCAGAACCTGAGCGGCAGGTGATACAAAGCCCATCGCTAAGAACACTAAATCTGCCTTAATCTCAAATTCAGAGTTTGGCATTTCTGTCATCTTGCCGTCTTTCCACTCCAAACGCACACAAATTAGTTTCTCTAATTTGCCGTCTTTACCTTCAAAGCGCTTAGTTGCAACTGACCAATCACGCTCACAACCTTCTTCATGTGATGAAGAGGTGCGCAACTTCGTTGGCCAGTAAGGCCATACCAAAGGCTTGTTTTCAGTTTCTGGTGGCTGTGGCAATAATTCAAATTGAGTAATCTTGGCAGCACCATGACGATTGGAGGTGCCCACGCAATCAGATCCGGTATCACCACCACCAATTACAACGACATGCTTACCAGCTGCAGAAATTTCGTTTTTGAAATCGCCTGCGTTTTCTTTGTTCTGAGGAATCAAGAATTCCAAAGCGTAATGAACACCCTTCAACTCGCGACCGGGGACTGGCAAGTCACGTGGCTGCTCAGATCCGCCGCTAATCACAACAGCGTCAAAATCTTTCATCAACTGATCAGGTGAAACGGTTTTTGTAGAATAGTTTTTAACTTCAGCGCCAATCGCCTCTTTACCCACAAATACGCCCGTTTCAAACTTCACGCCTTCGGCTTGTATCTGCTCAATGCGACGGTCGATCAGCCATTTTTCCATCTTGAAATCAGGAATGCCGTAGCGTAACAATCCGCCAACACGATCATTCTTTTCAAATACGGTAACGTCATGACCTACACGTGCTAATTGCTGCGCAGTCGCCATACCAGCAGGGCCGCCGCCAACAACGGCAACCTTCTTGCCGGTCTTAGTCTTGGATGGTTGCGGTTTAACCCAACCATTCTCCCAACCTTTATCAATAATGGCGTGCTCGATTGACTTAATACCAACCGCGTCACTATTGATTCCTAGGGTGCATGCGGCTTCGCAAGGTGCTGGGCAGATGCGGCCCGTGAATTCAGGAAAGTTATTAGTTGATTGCAAAACATCTAATGCATTCTTCCAATCACTATGAAATACCAAGTCATTGAAATCGGGGATGATGTTGTTTACAGGGCAACCGTTATTGCAAAAGGGAATGCCACAATCCATACAGCGTGCGCCCTGTACTTTGGCTTCTTCATCCGTTAATGCCACAACGAACTCTTTGTAGTGATGGAGGCGTTTAACGGGAGCTTCGTAGGTTTCCTCTACGCGCTCAAACTCCATAAATCCAGTGACCTTACCCATATCGAATCCTTAGTATCTTTTCTTAATGTCTATATTGATTAAGCTGCAACAGTTTTGTTTTGCGCTTTTTCCCACAACTCACCTAGAGCACGTTTGTACTCAGTAGGCAGCACTTTCACAAAACGACCGCGGGCATTTTCCCAATCAGCCAAGAGCGCTTTTGCACGCTCTGAACCGGTATGGCGGAAATGACGCTCGATCAAGCCTTTCAGAATTTGCTCATCAGTCATACGCTCACCACCATCCTTCACGTCAACAGGGGCATGCCACTGTGGCTGAGGCATCTTGGCAATCTGCTCAGCTGACGGCAATACTTTTTCCAAAGTTGCCATGCTGGTATTGCAACGCTTCTCAAAGAGTCCATCTTCGTCGTATACATAAGCAATGCCACCGCTCATACCTGCAGCAAAGTTACGACCGGTTGCGCCCAACACCACAACAGTACCGCCAGTCATGTACTCGCATCCGTGATCGCCCGTGCCTTCAACTACCGTTGTTGCACCAGAGTTACGAACTGCAAAACGCTCGCCAGCCACACCGTTGAAGAATGCTTCACCGCCGATGGCGCCATAAAGAACAGCGTTACTAACAATGATGTTCTTTGCTGTGTCGCCACGGAACTCATGTGGGGCACGCACAATCACACGTCCACCAGATAAACCTTTTCCGACATAGTCATTGCCGTCACCAACTAAGTCCAACGTAATGCCGCGCGCCAAGAAGGCGGCAAAACTTTGACCAGCAGTGCCGTTCAATTGGATATGAATGGTGTCATCAGGCAAGCCAGCATGGCCATAACGTTGAGCAATTTCTCCGGAGAGCATTGCGCCAACAGTACGGTTCACGTTCTTCACTGGAACAATGAAGGAAACTTTTTCGCCACGTTGTAACGCAGACTCACTCTTCTCGATCAGAACATTGTCGAGCGCACTGCCCAAACCATGCTCTTGTGTCAGGACCTGGTAGCGAGGCACATCTTGAGCAACATTCGGCTCAGCAAAAATCTTACTGAAATCCAAGCCATGGACTTTCCAGTTCTCAATACCTTTACGGGTATCCAAGAAATCAACGCGACCAATCAAATCATCAAACTTACGAATACCGAGTTGAGCCATGATCTCGCGCACTTCCTCTGCAATGAAGAAGAAGAAATTCACAACATGCTCTGGTTTACCAGAGAACTTTTTACGCAACTCAGGATCTTGAGTAGCAACACCAACTGGACAGGTATTCAAATGACACTTGCGCATCATGATGCAACCCTCAACAACCAATGGCGCTGTTGCAAAACCAAACTCGTCCGCGCCCAATAAAGCACCGATCACGACGTCACGACCCGTTTTCATTTGACCGTCAGCTTGCACGCGAATACGGCTACGCAAACCATTGAGCACTAAAGTTTGTTGAGTTTCAGCCAAACCTAATTCCCATGGTGAACCAGCATGCTTAATAGAAGATAGTGGAGATGCACCTGTACCGCCGTCATGTCCAGCGATCACGACATGATCTGCTTTCGCCTTAGCAACACCGGCAGCAATCGTGCCAACACCCACCTCAGAAACTAACTTCACAGATACGTCAGCAGCTGGGTTCACGTTCTTCAGATCGTGAATCAACTGGGCAATATCTTCAATAGAGTAAATATCGTGGTGCGGAGGAGGAGAAATCAAGCCTACTCCCGGCACAGAGAAACGCAGCTTACCGATGTAATCGGAAACTTTTCCACCCGGCAATTGGCCACCTTCACCGGGCTTAGCGCCTTGGGCCATCTTGATCTGAATCTGATCAGCAGAACGCAAATATTCAGTAGTAACACCAAAACGGCCTGAGGCAACCTGCTTGATTCTGGAACGCAATGAATCACCATCGAGCAAAGGAATGTTTGCCTCAACCACATCATCGCCCAGAATGCTGGCTAGGGTTTCACCCTTCTTAATAGGAATGCCTTTGAGCTCATTCACATAACGGTTTGGATCTTCACCACCCTCACCAGTATTGGACTTGCCGCCAATACGATTCATGGCAATAGCCAAAGTAGCATGCGCTTCAGTAGAGATGGAGCCTAAAGACATCGCGCCCGTTGCAAAACGCTTGACGATTTCTTTTGCGGACTCGACTTCATCCAATGGAATCGCTTTTGCTGGATCAATCTTGAACTCAAACAATCCACGCAATGTCATCTGACGCTTAGTTTGGTCATTGATGATGTTGGCGTACTCTTTATAGGTTTGATAGCCCTTGTCGATACCAATACGAGTGGAGTGCTGCAACTTCGCAATCGTGTCTGGAGTCCACATGTGGTTCTCACCACGAATGCGGAAAGCATACTCACCACCAGCTTCCAGCATATTGGTTAGCACTGGGTCATTACCAAATGCAGACTGATGCATACGCAATGCTTCTTCAGCCACTTCGAATACACCAATACCACCCACATTAGATGGAGTGCCTTTGAAATAATGATCAATAACGTCTTTATTTAAACCGATCGCTTCAAAAATCTGTGAGCCGGTGTAAGACATGTAAGTAGAGATACCCATTTTGGACATCACCTTTTGCAAGCCCTTACCAACTGCTTTGACAAAATTCTTTACGGCTTTTTCTGCTGACAGATCGCCAGGCAACCCTTTAGCCATTTCAGCCAAAGTTTCCATTGCTAAGTACGGATGAACTGCTTCAGCGCCATAGCCAGCCAAGAGTGCGAAGTGATGCGTCTCACGCGCGCTACCAGTCTCAACAACGAGGCCAACGCTAGTGCGTAAACCTTTTTCAACTAAGTGCTGATGAATCGCTGAAGTTGCCAGCAATGCAGGAATTGCCACACGCTGTTCATCAACCTGACGATCGCTCACGATCAAGATGTTGTAACCAGAGCGACCCGCATCAGCCGCTTCTGCACACAAAGAGGCTAAGCGAGCCTCGATACCTGCTTTGCCCCAAGAAGCTGGGTAGCAAATATCCAGCTCATATGAACGGAACTTGCCATTGGTGTAATGGCCTATATGACGAATCTTGGTCATATCGTCAAAATCTAAAATCGGCTGACTTACTTCCAAGCGCATTGGTGGGTTGATATTGTTGGTGTCCAACAAATTCGGTTTAGGTCCGATGAAAGACACTAAAGACATCACCATGTTTTCGCGGATGGAGTCAATCGGAGGATTGGTCACCTGCGCAAACAATTGCTTGAAGTAGTTATAGAGTGGCTTGTTCTTATTAGAGAGCACAGCTAATGGGCTATCGTTACCCATTGAACCAATTGCCTCTTCGCCATTCATAGCCATTGGCGCCATGAGGTACTTGATGTCTTCTTGGGTATAACCAAAAGCTTGCTGGCGATCTAATAATTTTGCAGCTGGGCGAATAGTGGTCTTTTCATCCACCAAGTCAACCTTGCTTGCGTCAACTTCATCGAGCTTCACACGCACCGCATCGATCCAACTCTTATATGGCTTCGCTTTTGAGACGGCGTCTTTCAATTCAACGTCGTCAATAATGCGGCCCTGCTCCATATCAATCATGAACATCTTGCCTGGTTGCAAGCGCCATTTTTGAACAATCTTGCTTTCTGGAATTGGCAATACGCCAGCCTCAGAACCCATGATTACTAAATCATCATCAGTCACGTAATAACGCGCTGGACGTAAACCATTGCGGTCTAAGGTCGCGCCAATTTGACGGCCATCGGTAAATGCCATTGCTGCTGGACCATCCCATGGCTCCATCATTGCTGCGTGGTACTCATAGAAGGCACGGCGATTTTCATCCATCAATGAATGCTGTTCCCATGCTTCTGGAATCATCATCATCATGGCTTGAGCCAAAGGATAGCCTGACATCACCAATAACTCTAAGCAGTTATCGAAACAAGCCGTGTCAGATTGGCCTGGATAAATGAGCGGCCATAATTTTTTAAGATCATCGCCTAATACTGGGGAGCTGATAGCACCTTCGCGTGCATTCACCCAATTGACGTTGCCTTTAACAGTGTTGATCTCACCATTGTGCGCAATCATGCGGTAAGGGTGAGCCAACTCCCAAGCTGGGAAAGTATTTGTAGAGAAACGCTGATGCACTAAAGCTAATGCAGATACAGTACGTGGATCTTGCAAATCTTTGTAGTACACGCCTACTTGATTGGCTAATAGCAAACCCTTATAAACAATAGTGCGAGCAGACATCGATGCAACAAAATATTCTTTGCCATGCTTTAAATGTAAATCTTGAATTGCATGACTTGCAGTTTTACGAATGACATACAATTTACGCTCAAGAGCATCGGTTGTCATGATGTCGCGGCCACGTCCAATAAAAATTTGACGGATAAATGGCTCTGTCATTTGTACGGTTGGAGACATTGGCAATTTCACATCGATAGGCACATCTCTCCAACCCAATACGGCCTGACCTTCCAACCTTACAGTGCGCTCTAATTCTTGTTCACAAGCTAAACGAGAAGCATGCTCCTTAGGCAAGAAAATCATGCCGACGCCGTACTCACCGAACGGTGGCAATTCAATACCTTGCTTAGCCATTTCTTCGCGATACAAAGTATCAGGAACCTGAATCAAAATTCCAGCACCATCACCCATCAGTGGGTCCGCACCAACAGCGCCCCGGTGGTCTAAGTTCTCAAGAATTTTCAATCCTTGAGCAACGATCTCATGTGACTTCTTGCCCTTGATGTGTGCGACGAATCCTACGCCGCAAGCATCATGCTCATTTTGTGGATCGTAAAGACCCTGTGCAATTGGACGAAGGTCTGTGTTCATTTGTGTAGTCATGGTATTTCCGTTTGCCCAGGGGGCCTGATTACTTTTGGAGGATCAAATGTAGGGGAATACCCATGCTGATGCAATAGAAATAAAATGAATCCGTCCCATTTAAATTAGGCAACAAGCAACATTCATTTATATAAAAGAGACAGAGTCAGAACTTTATAGCGAAATAATAAAATGCCAAAGTCCTTAAGAATTCCTTAAGCCATTGAATTTATTGATATTAATTTCTTTGGGCGTCCACGATGACGGATTAATACTTGATCAGGATTATCTTTAAATAACTTTTTGGCATAAATATCACTTACCCAGGGCTTGGATCTCACTAAGGCCTCCGTGATTTGGCGATCTTCCCAGTGAGGCGCCCCTTCCTTCACAAATTCTGCCCAAGTCATTTGTCGCTCAAAAGGGGTATTACCCAATTTCCAAAAGTGTTGGTGATCAACCAACCAAGGTTCCGCATTCCCACCATGTGGGATGCAAAGCTAGTCCAGGTTGAATCTTGAGGGCTAGATTCAAAACCAGCTCTGACAGGATTGAGCTCAATATAGCGTTGGCAGCGCAGAAAATAATCAGGATCTATCAACGAAGAACGATAGCGCCCCTCCCAAATTGTTCCAGAACGGTGATGCTGTTGATTGAAGTACTGGGCATAACGCCTACCCAGAGATTGCATTGTCTTTGCAAGTGAATCCGGGTTCTGGGGAGTCATCAGGAGATGCACATGATTTGGCATTAAAGCGAATGCATGCACCGCACTACCAAATTGTTTTGCCGCATCTCGTAGCCAATCTAAATAGATACGGCGATCAGCATCATTAAAAAAAAGTGTTTCCCGATTATTGCCGCGAACCATGACATGCATTGCTTGGCCAGGAATGATGGTGCGTGCTTGCCTTGCCATCGCTAAAACGAACTACTGCAGTTCGCCCACACCACCATTATTAGAGAACTCAGGGATAAACCAATCACCATCAACTTGAGTCACGCCTGCCGGTACTTCGCGCCCCTGTAGCGGCTGATCCTTTAATGCGGTACTCATATAAGAGATCCACATAGGCAGAGCAAGACCGCCACCAGTTTCACGGTCGCCCAGGCTTGCAGGCTTATCAAAACCAATCCAAGCAATGGCAACCACCTTCGGGTTATATCCAGCAAACCAAGCATCGTGGGACTCATTAGTTGTACCAGTTTTACCGGCAATATCACTGCGACCTAATTTCGCTCTTGCACTTCCAGCTGTTCCTGTTTTTGTGACCTCTTGCAGCATGCTATCCATGACAAAGGCTGTACGCGCATCCAATACACGAGTTGCATCCTCGTGTGCATGAGTAGGTTTCGCTTCAAACAAAACTGTGCCCTTTGAATCTGTCATCTTACTAATCAAGCATGGGTCTACACGATAGCCACCGTTAGCAAACACACTATAGGCAGATGCCATTTGCAAAGGTGTCACGGAGCCAGCGCCCAACGCCATTGTTAGGTAGGGCGGATGCTTCTCTGCCTCAAACCCAAAGCGCTGAATATATTCTTGTGTATAAGAGGGGCCGATGGCACGAATTAAGCGCACAGAAACCAAGTTTTTTGATTTAGCCAAAGCAGTGCGTAAACGCATCATGCCTTCGTACTTGCCATCATAGTTTTTCGGCTCCCATGCTTGGCTACCTGTTTCCATGCTACCAATTGATAGTGGCCCATCGTTCACCATGGTGCCTGGAGAAAAACCTTTCTCGATTGCGGCAGCATAAATAAATGGCTTAAATGAGGAGCCTGGCTGGCGTTGGGCCTGAGTCACATGATTAAATTGGTTACGACGGAAATCAAACCCCCCTACCAATGAGAGAATCGCACCCGTTTCAGCATTCATAGAAATAAAGGCGGCTTCAACCTGGGGTAATTGCGCCAACTTCCAAATACCACCTTCAGATAGCAATCTAATAATGGCGCCAGGGCGTAAACGTTTTTTTGGTTGAGCGCTATCAGTTAGTGAAGCGGTAGCAAGCTTCATGCTCTCACCCTTTAAGGTGATCATATCCCCAGTAGCAATCATGACCTGCAGTTCTTTTGGCTTGACACCGAGCACTACACCAGACTGCAAATCATCTAACTGGGGATATGCCAACAAAGCCTCATCAATTGCACGCTGACGCTTCACTGGATCTTCCGGCAAATCAATAAAACCTTCAGGCCCACGATAAGCATGGCGCAAATCATATTCAAAAATACCACGGCGCACTGCTCTGTATGCAGCATCTTGATCTGCTTTCAGGATCGTGGTGTATACATCTATTCCTTGGGAATAAATTGCCTCGCCGTATTGCGTAAACAGCAATTGACGCACCATCTCTGAAGCAAAATCGGCGCGAGTGCTAAATTCATTCCCAAGACCCCGAATATGCAACTCTTCTGCCATGGCAACCTGATATTGCTCGGGAGTTATGTATGACAAATCCCGCATACGCTGCAAAATGTATTCCTGACGAATTTTTGCGCGACGGAAATTGCTTACCGGGTTATATGCTGATGGTGCTTTGGGCAAACCTGCCAACATCGCAGATTCAGCAATCGTGATGTCTTTTAATTCTTTGCCAAAATAAATCTGAGCTGCGCTAGAAAATCCATAAGCTCTTTGCCCCAAAAAGATCTGATTCATATAAATCTCCAGAATCTTGTCTTTGCTTAATTGAGACTCAATTTCCCAAGAGAGGAGAACCTCGTAAATCTTACGACTAAAGGTCTTTTCATTGCTAAGAAAGAAATTTCGAGCAACCTGCATCGTGATGGTGGATGCACCCTGAGAAAGATTGCCGCGTAAATTGGTGAGGGCAGCCCTTAAGATACCTACATAATCTACGCCACCATGAGAATAGAAGCGATCATCCTCAATGGCCAAAACTGCATTACGCATGGTCATCGGGATTTCGCTCAAAGGAATTACCTTTCGGCGCTCTTCTCCAAACTCACCTATTAAGACTTTGTCAGCCGTATAGATACGTAATGGCGTTTTGGGGTTGTAGTCGACCAATGCCGAGATCTTTGGCAAATTCGGCTTCGCAATTAAGAAGGTGTATCCCAGAAGCAATGTGACCACCACCGCAAAGACCATGCTGATAATTAGCAGCGCCTTAATCAGGGGATTGCTCCCAGATTTTCTGTGCGAGAGATGCTCCGCTCTTGGCTGACCAGGACGTCTATCAGGCTGTCGGTTAAACCGCCTATTTAAGGGCGGCTTGTCTTTTGGGGTTAGAGCCATAGAGTCAAATTATAGGGTGCTTAAGCATTTTTTCCGAAAGCTCCAAAACCCTTGTTTGAAATATTGTGAGGAGGATTTTCTGACAAGTAATTCCGCTTCCCCTGATCGTTTTTAATATCCCCGGAGCGAACAATATGGCATGCCTCCACGCCACATCTCCCCCCAATCTTTTGACGACATTCTGAGTGAACTGGGAGACGACCCTGCTATTCCAGACCCTCATGGAATTCGCAAATTAGCCTCTCCCTCCAGGGTTGATCCGACACCCCAAGCCAAAGTTCCGAAGCCCGCATTTTCAGCCAAATCTTTTGAAGTGAGGAACCTTACTTTCAACTCACTTTGGCTATTTGGCGGCATCCTATTGCTCTGTGGAGGAGGCCTCTTTTTATATTTTGACAACAATAAATCTGGGGATGAACTCGAAATAAGCGCCCTACAAAACTAACTATTAGCACTCAAAGAGAATTTGAATTCTCACAAACTGAATGGGCATCTGAGAAAGAGGATCTATATCAGGCAATAGAAGAAATAGAAGTAAGTGTTCACTCAATTGAGATAAAACCACCAACTCAGAGCACTCAAAGTAAAACCTCAGTAATCCCGTATGAGGCGGATCTTCGTCGTTGGCGATATTTGGGCATCACCCGCATGGGGGCTACGGAACAAGTCTTTTTCCATACCGGCAATTCCACAAAAATGGTGGTCAAGGGGGATCAGGCACTAGGGAAATGGCGCCTAACTCAAGCTGAAAAAGAGCTAGCTGTTTTGACTCACCCAAAAGGGAAATCCATCACTTTTAAGTCAACCCAATCAGAGTGACTCCATTGAAAATCTTACTAAATACCCCCGCCCACTTTCTCCTCCTCATTCTGGCTTTTTGCTTCAATCCAGCCCTCGGAAACTACCCTGAAGCAAACTCCTCGGGCAGCCGCAAAGAGAGTCGCATTAGCCTGCAATTTAGCCAAATTGAAATGACTGAGCTTTTGCAGGTTTTAGCCAAAATGGGGGATACCAACTTCCTTCTCAGCGAATCCATTCAGGGCAAGATCTCAGTCGACCTTAAGGACGCTTCCTGGCAAACCGCCCTACATTCGATTCTTGCTAGCCGGGGCCTTCGACTTGTCCGAAATGGCGATATTTACTGGATTGGCCCTCATGCAGAAATTCAGAGTTTCCAAAAGTTTCGGCGGGAGGATGCTGCCCTGCCTTTTGGGGGTGATCACATCAATAGCCCTCGCCAGATTCTGATAGAGGCGCGCATTGTCGAAGCTGACCAGCGCTTTGCCCATGAACTAGGTATTAAGCTGGGATATCAAGCCAATGGCATCGGCAACCACGCAGACCAAAACGCCAACGCCAATCTCGATCTAGGAGGGACTGGCTTAGCTGGCTTTAATCCAGCTACCTTGGCGCCACCCTGGTTTCTAAGAATGCAGCCCGCCTTCTACAAATGGAGCTCTCAGCCCTGGAATCCGATGGTCAAGGCAAGATTCCGTCTAACCCACGCATCATGACTGCTGATCAAGTTAAAGCCACAATTGAGCAGGGAACCGAACTACCTTACCAAGTCAGCTCTCAAAGCGGCAGCAAATTGCAGTTTCGTAAGGCTAACTTACGCCTAGAGGTCTTGCCGAAAATTCATCCGGACGGAAAAATCTCCATGCTGGTAGGCATTAATAAAGACACTATTGGCATGAAAACCGAGCAGGGCTATGCCATTGATACTAAAAACTCAGCCCTGAAGTCACCGTTGAAAATGGGGGCACAGCCATCATTGGAGGCATTTTTCAAACTACCGAACGTGATGATGAGATCAAGGTTCCACTTTTAGGGGGTATTCCTTTGATTGGGTATTTATTTCGCCACAAATCCAAATTGGCAGATAAAACTGAACTATTAGTCTTCTTAACCCCCACTGTGCTGGACAAACACTAATAAAATCGAAGGGTGAACTCTTCATCAAACAACATCTTCCTAATTGGCCTTATGGGCGCCGGGAAGTCGACCGTCGGCAAATTGCTAGCCAAGAAATTGGGTCGCCGCTTTTTAGATGCTGACCATGTGATTGAAGATCGTTGTGGAGTCAAAATTCCCGTCATTTTTGAAATGGAAGGTGAAGATGGGTTTCGCAAACGCGAGGCTCAGGCCATCAAAGACATTACAGCCGAACATGATGTCATCTTGGCAACCGGTGGTGGCGCCGTACTCCTGCCTGAGAATCGTCAATTCCTCAGCGAAAGAGGAACAGTAATTTATCTGCACGCCAATCCGATGGAGTTATGGCATCGGACTAAAGGTGGCGAAGGTAGGCCGCTACTAAAAAATGGTGATGCAAAAAAGATTTTAGAAAACCTATACGCCTTTCGTGATCCTTTGTATCGCGAAATCGCTGACTATGTCATTGAAACTGGGAAGCCCAGCGTCAATCAACTGGTCAACACTCTTATCATGCAACTTGAACTCTCCGCATAAATTTATTCATGAAAATATTAGAAGTTGATCTAGGCAATCGTAGCTACCCTATTCATATCGGTACAGATTTAATAGGTCAGCCAGAATTATTTGGCGCCTGTGAAAAATCGACATCGATTTATATCGTTAGCAATACGACTGTTGCCCCTTTATATGCAGAGCGCCTCACCAAGACTTTAGAGAAATTCGGCAAGCCGGTCAGAACCATTGTCTTACCAAATGGAGAGTCTTATAAGGACTGGAAAAATCTTCAGTTAATTTTTGATGACCTCCTCAAGTTTGGCGCTGATCGTCAAACCATGTTGGTTGCTTTAGGTGGTGGCGTCATTGGCGATATGACTGGCTTTGCTGCTGCTAGCTTTATGCGCGGTATCCGCTTCATTCAAGTGCCAACAACCTTACTAGCTCAGGTGGACTCCTCTGTTGGCGGGAAGACAGGCATTAACCATCCGCTTGGGAAAAATATGATTGGGGCGTTTCATCAGCCTGCAGCAGTCATTGCCGACCTCAATACATTGAAGACATTACCTGCACGCGAGCTCTCTGCGGGCCTCGCTGAAGTGGTCAAGCATGGCGCTATTGCGGATGCGGAGTTCTTAAGCTGGATTGAAGCAAATGTAAAAGCTTTATTGGCATGCGATACCAATGCAATGGTGCATGCAGTGTTACGCTCTTGTGAAATTAAATCAGCGGTTGTTTCAGCGGATGAAAGGGAAGGCGGTATTCGCGCTACTCTCAATTTTGGACACACCTTTGGTCATGCGATTGAGGCCGGTATGGGTTACGGCGAGTGGTTGCATGGTGAGGCCGTTGGCTGTGGCATGGTCATGGGAGCAGACCTCTCACGTCGCCTGAACTTCATCACTCAAGAGGAGGTCAATCGTCTCACTCGCATTATTCAATCTATGAACCTACCGATTGCGCCGCCCAAGTTTGGTGCTCAGCGTTATATGGAATTGATGCAAGTAGATAAAAAGACTGAGGGCGGTCAGATTCGGTACGTTGTTTTAGAAAAGATTGGCAAAGCTCAAATTAAAAGCGTTCCCGATGCTCAGGTCATCGAGACACTCACAGCAACTGGGGCAGTTTAATTTCCTGGGATATTGCTGCTTATTTTTGGAGTAGGCCAATAGTGATCGCCTGCCCAGCTTGAGCGCTAGCAAACTCTGATAAGTCACTCAATAGCTCGCGCCCAGTTTTGGTATCCAACCACTGCGGTGAAGCCAAAGTACCAGCCCAGCGATAGTGATAACCACCAGATTTAGCCGCCACCCAGATCTCGTGCAAAGGAGGTTGGGTATTGACCACAATGACACTGCGATTCCTAAATCGAATATTGATGACGTTGCCACCCTGACGCTCTACATCAAGGTCTAAATCCAACGCATCGTCTGCAGCCTCCAAAGCCACTTCTATTGACTGCAATAAATTACTACCCAGCTGATGGAATTGCTTGTCATCAATGGTTTCAACCGTTAAATCGCTTGGCTTCATATTAGAGTCCTGCATGCTATATTCAATCATTCGTTTTAGAGACATTCATGATAGCGATTCTTAAAAGAACTCTGGGCATTAGCCTTCTAATATCCCTTGTTGGGTGTGGGGTAAGAGGGCCTTTATATTTGCCAAATGTGCCACCGACGCCTAGCCCTCCTTCCGAGCCAGAACCCAAAGGCAAGCTCTATCCACCCCAAAGCCCTGCTGCTACCAACCCAATATCGACCAAGCAATGACAAGTAAAGCGATTCCACTCCCCAACTTAGCTGGATTTACAGAACGAAATGGCACTTGGTATGCGGAAGAAATTCCTTTGTCAGATTTGGCAAAAGAGTTTGGCACACCCTTGTATATCTATAGCAAGAAGGCTTTAACCGAAGCGTATCAAGCCTATGACAAAGCGTGTGTAGATTCCTCTGGCAAAAGACGTGCCCGCGTCCACTATGCAATGAAAGCTAATAGCAATCTTGCAGTAATAGATTGCTTTAAAAAATTAGGCTCTGGATTTGACCTAGTTAGTGGCGGTGAGTTAGCTCGCGCCCTTGCAGTGGGTGCAGATCCAAAGAGTTTGGTATTTGCAGGTGTTGGCAAATCTGCAAATGAAATCGCCCAAGCCTTGCAAGCAGGCGTTAAATGCATCAATGTGGAATCGATTGCGGAGCTCCACCAAATTAATCGTGTTGCCACTAAGCTGAATTGCCGTGCCCCAATTTCTTTACGCGTGAATCCCGATGTGGATGCTCAAACCCATCCTTATATTTCTACTGGATTAAAAGGAAATAAATTTGGTATTGCCTATCACGAGGTTTTAAAAACCTATCGTGAAGCTGCACTGCTTTCACAAATTGATGTGGTTGGCATTGATTGTCATATTGGCTCACAAATCACCACAACCGCACCCTACCTTGATGCGCTTGATAAGGTTCTCGAGTTAGTGGCCCAATTGAAAAAAGAAGGTATTGAGATTCATCATCTTGATTTAGGTGGAGGCCTTGGTATTTCGTATGGGGAAGACAACCCACCTGACATTACCGAGTTCACCAACACCCTACTTAACCGTGTTGCTGAACGTGGCTTTGCGCATCTAGATGTAGTCTTAGAACCTGGCAGATCCTTGGTGGGCAATGCTGGCGTGCTCTTAACTCAAGTGGAATACCTCAAGCCCGGGGCCGAGAAAAACTTTTGTATTGTGGACGCAGCAATGACAGAGTTAATGCGCCCTGCTCTCTACGAGGCTTATCACGGCATTGTTCCAGTGCAAACTAAACAAGTTGCAAGCTCCACCTATGACATCGTTGGACCTGTATGTGAATCTGGTGACTGGCTTGGAAGAGATTGTGAACTTGCCGTTGAAGAAGGTGATCTATTGGCTATTCTGTCAGCAGGCGCATATGGATTTGTCATGGCATCAAATTACAACACCAGACCTAAGCCTGCAGAAATTATGGTTGATGGAAAAAATGCATACCTTATTCGTGTGCGTGAAAATGTTGCCGATCTTTTTGCTAGTGAAATTACTTTGCCAAACTAAATTTCATTAATAATTCATTGAGCCTGGTAAATTTCTAGGCAATAAAAAACCCCGCTGCAATCGCGGGGTTTTGTTTTTACTGAATGGGCAATTAATGCAAGCCCGCCATGTAATCAGCAACAGCCTTCATTTCTTGATCAGAAAGCTTAGTAGCAATCGTAGTCATCTGCGAACTATTCTTGCGAGTACCTTCGCGGAACGCTAACAACTGAGCTGCGTTGTACTCAGCCCATTGGCCACCCATACGTGGATACTGCGCAGGAATACCGGCGCCAGTTGGGCTATGGCATGCTGCACATGCTGGAACACCCTTAGCGGCGATACCACCACGATAGATGCTTTGGCCCAATTCAATTGTGTCTTTATTTTGAGCAACACCCTGTGACACTGGCTGTTTAGCCAAATAAGCAGAAATATTGTTCATATCTTGCTCAGTCAAGGTGGCAGCCATTCCCATCATGACTGGATTGGCACGTGTGCCATCCTTAAAGTTCTTTAACTGCTTGGTAGTGTAGGCAGCATGCTGAGCAGACAATTTAGGCCAAGTTGCTGTTGCACTCTGACCTTTAGGGCCATGGCAAGTCAAGCAGGCTGTCACCCCACGGCTAGCATCGCCGTTAGAGTAAAGCGCTTCGCCAGCTGCTGGATCGACTTTTGGCTTACCTGGAACTACCGGCTTAGCAGCAGCTTCGGCCATTGGGGCGGCCGCAGTGGCAGCATCTGCAGCACTAACTACGCCGGAGAAGCTGGTCATTGCCAGAACTAAGCCAGCGGCTAGGCTAGCGCTGACGCTAGTTAATTTGGAGATTTGAGAGGTTTGACGCATTATGTTTACCTTGGCAAAAATTCCTAAAAGTGTTTGGGCCCTACTTTTACAACCTTTACCCAACACCATGAGATATTTCATGATTTTGCGTGATTTTACAATAGCTTCTGGACATGTCTAAACTCTTTCAAGCCCGATTCGCGACCACAGTCAATGACATCCATTGCCTGCCTGCCACTCCACTCCGGGAGGTGGCCTTTGCTGGGCGCTCAAATGCGGGTAAATCGAGTGCAATTAATGTACTTTGCAACCAAAAACGGCTTGCTTTTGCCAGTAAAACGCCGGGACGTACGCAGCACATTAACTATTTTGGCCTTTTTGCTAAGGACGACCTATTAGCCTATTTGGTGGATTTACCGGGATACGGCTATGCAGCCGTTAATCACGAGACCAAATACCACTGGAATAGCCTTCTAAGCGATTATTTGCAGGAGCGGGAGCAACTGGTCGGGATGATTCTCATCGTGGACTCCAGACGCGGAATCACCGATCTGGACGAACAAATGATTCAATGGTTTGTCCCAGCTGGCAAACCAATCCATATTTTGCTTAGTAAATGCGACAAGCTCAATAAAAGTGAATGCAAGCATGCCTTAGAGGCCGTGCGCAAACAGTTGCAGCAATATGATCCAGCGCTGCCTGATGGCAATGGTGAATCCAAACAACTTACGGCACAATTATTCTCAAGCACCAAGCGAATTGGCCTTGAAGAGGCCGACAATACAGTTATTAAATGGTTATTTGAAGCAGAGACTCAAGAAGATGAAATCACAAGCTAACTCTTTATTGAACTTTCCAAATCATCGCCCTCGCCGTATGCGACGTGATGATTGGTCCCGCCGCCTGATGCAAGAGAACCATCTCCAGGCAAGTGATTTGATTTATCCCGTCTTCTTGCTTGAGGGTAGCAATCAGTCTCAAGCCGTTAGCTCCATGCCGGGAGTTAATCGCGTATCTCTCGATTTACTTTATAGCGTTGCCGAAGAATGCGTTTCATTGGGCATTCCTGTGATGGCTCTCTTTCCAGTAATTGATGCATCTCTAAAAACACCTGATGGCAAAGAAGCTTTTAATCCCAATGGTTTAATTCCGACTGCAGTGCGTGAACTCAAGAAACGCTTTCCTAATTTGGGAATCATGACTGATGTCGCACTTGACCCTTACACAAGTCATGGTCAAGATGGCGTCTTAGATGAGCAAGGTCGCATTCTGAATGATGAGACTACGGCAATCTTGGTACAACAAGCGATTACTCAAGCCCAAGCTGGTGTCGATATCGTTGCTCCCTCAGACATGATGGATGGTCGCATCGGAAAAATTCGTGAAGCACTAGAGCAAAATAAACTCATTCACACCCGCATCATGACTTACTCAGCAAAATATGCTTCGGCTTTTTATGGCCCATTTCGTGATGCAGTAGGTTCAGCAAAAAATTTAGGTAAAGCCGATAAAAAAACCTATCAAATGGATTGCGCCAACACTAATGAGGCTTTGCGGGAGGTTGCACTCGATATCAACGAAGGCGCTGATATGGTGATGGTCAAGCCTGGCATGCCTTACCTAGATATCGTACGTAGAGTTCGTGATGAATTTAATTACCCCACTTACGCCTATCAAGTAAGCGGCGAGTACGCCATGCTCAAAGCCGCTGCGCAAAATGGTTGGCTTGATCATGATGCCGTAATGATGGAGTCCTTGCTCGCATTTAAACGTGCTGGCGCAGATGGCATCTTGACTTACTTCGCACTCGAGGCTGCGCGTTTTCTCAAAGCAAGTAAATAAACTTGATGATGAAGACTGAATAAGTAAAAACTTATTCAGTTTCAATTAATTTAATTGGCCAGTACTTTTTTCAAACGCTCAGCAAAACGTTGTGGCGGCATATAGCCAATTACACGCTGATCTTTTAACTCTACTGAGTTGAGATCAAAGATCAAAATTCCAGGCGGTCCGAATAATCCAAAACGCTTTAGTAATTCCTGATTCTCAGGACTGTTCTTTGTCAGATCAGCTTGTAGTAAAACAAATTTCTGCAGCTCTTGATTCACTTCAGAATTAGCAAAGGTATTGACCTCCATCTCTTTGCAGGAGATGCACCAGTCCGCATAAAAATCTAGAAGCACTAATTTCTTCTGCTCTTTTGCTTGGGCCAAGAATTGATCTAACTGGACACTAGATTGAATTACATCAAAACTCGCATTTCCAATTTGGTGTTGGCGTTGGCCATTAGCCATCATCTTGCCACCCGCTTCGTTGCTACTTTGTAACAAAGGTGAAGCAATCCAGACTGCAGTTGCCACCAATAAAACGCCGAGCGTTCTTTGCAACCAAACCATCCAAATACCAGTTGAAGGAATGAGAATGCGTGCCTCAATAGCAATAAAGAAGAGTGGCAAGCCCATACCCAAAGCCATCACAAACAGTAACCCGGCCCCCAAACTCATCGATCCTGTTTGGGCAATGAAAGCAAGCACTCCAGCCAAAGGGGCAGTAATGCAAGGACTGGCAACTAATGTCGAAATTCCACCCAAAGCAAAGGCACCAAAAAAGCTCCCGCCTTTATGGCGTCCTGCTAATTGGTCGACTTTTTCCTGCCAAGATTGGGGCATTCTGAGCTCATATAGGCCAAATAAGCTACCTGACAGTGCTAACAGTAGCAATGCAAACCCAATCAGCGCTATAGGGCTCTGCAGGGCTCTTTGTACGCTACCGCCCAGCGCTGCCATCAATACTCCAGCCAAAGCGTATACACAGGCCATACCAAGCACATAAGCCCCAGCCAAGAGGCTTGCCCGCCCCTTGCTGATGGCTTTCTTTCCCTGCGTTCCAAACACCACACTCGACAGGATTGGTAGCATTGGAAGCACACATGGGGTAAACGCCAAAGCCAGCCCCAGGATGAAGAAAGCCAAAAATAAATAGCCTGTTGGCGTACTTTCTAAGAATTGGCTAATGGCATTGACGTCATCTCGCTCGCGCCATACACCCATCAAGCTAAATTCTTTTTTGGAGGAATTACTTGCCCCATCCAGTACCTCCGGTATCGGTCCAGCCTTTACACCAGGGCCTGCAAGCAAAAATTTGAGCGTCATGGGTGGATAACAAATACCCGCTTCAGCACACCCCTGTAATTCGAGCTCTAGGTAAAGCGGCTTCCCTATTTCTGCTTTTTTGTCCAATGTCAGAAGAAATGCCTGCTTATAAACCTGCATTTTCTTTTGAAAAGTCTCGTCATACTTTTCAATACCAGCAGGCAGCGTTGCCTTTACAAGCCCTAATTTATTGGCCTCGGAGCCCATCTTGAAATGCAGGGATTCTTGATAGATGTAATAACCCTTGGCTGGAAAAATTTCCAACTCAATGTCATTCGTATTGACTGCCCACGTTGCCTCAGCTTGAAATGCTTTCTCAGGAGGAAGAAATTCTGGGGCTGCAAATGCATTGCCCACAAAGAATAGGAATGCAGCTAACGCCGGAATGAATTTACTAATCAATCTCATGAATGTCACTTTACCTTGGACTCTACCCACTTGCCATATTCTGCTTCGTATTTCTCAGGGACATAGGCAATCACCTCTGGCAAATCATAAGGATGATGACTTTTGATGAAATTAGAAATATCGACCCACTTATCTGCAACTGTTTTTGCTGACAATAGAACTTCACTTGCTTCGCAAATCTTGCCCTCCCATCGATATATGGAATGCACACCCTCCTGAATTTGTACGCAAGCAGCTAGACAACCTTCAATCAACAGGTGCGCCATTTTCTTTGCATCCTCTAGCGATGCAAAAGTGGTGACAACAATCAGCAATTCAGTAGGTTTATCTAGGGTCATCTTGTATTTATAACCGTACAAATGAAAAAAGCCAGACCGAAGCCTGGCTTTTAATCTCGCTAAAGGGCTTAAGCCTCTTCAGCTACTGCTGTTTCTTCAACTTCAGGGCGATCAACTAACTCAACCAAAGCCATAGGTGCATTGTCACCATGACGGAAGCCAAACTTCAAAATACGAAGATAGCCACCTGGACGAGTTGCGTAGCGTGGGCCGAGCTCTGTGAAGAGTTTGGTCACGATATCGCGATCGCGTGTGCGATTGAATGCTAAGCGACGGTTTGCTAAGTTATCTTTTTTACCCAAGGTAATCAAAGGTTCAACAACCATGCGCAATTCTTTAGCTTTTGGCAAAGTCGTTTTAATGACTTCGTGTTCCAAGAGTGAATTGGACATATTGCGCAGCATCGCCAAGCGATGTGATGATGTTCTGTTTAGTTTGCGTAAGCCGTTTCCGTGACGCATGATGCTTCCTTTCTAATTATTTCTCGAGGTTAGCTGGAGGCCAGCTTTCGAGTTTCATGCCAAGACTTAAGCCATGAGCCGCCAATACATCTTTGATTTCATTCAAAGACTTACGACCTAGATTAGGCGTCTTCAACAATTCATTCTCTGTGCGTTGAATCAAGTCACCGATGTAGTAAATGTTCTCAGCCTTCAAGCAGTTTGCAGAGCGCACTGTGAGTTCGAGATCATCAACCGGACGCATCAACATTGGATCAACCATTGAAGAGCGGCTTGGCGCGAGATCACCAGAAACTTCGCTGCTTTCGAGGGCTGCGAATACAACTAACTGATCAACCAAAATAGTAGCGGCTTGACGAATTGCCTCTTCAGGAGACAACACACCGTTGGTTTCAATTGTAATGACGAGACGATCGAGGTCGGTACGTTGCTCAACACGAGCAGACTCAACAGCATAGCTAACACGGCTTACCGGGCTAAATGAGGCATCCAATACGATGCGACCAATGATCTTGGTAACTTCGTCATGGTATTGACGCATATTGCCTGGTACATAACCACGGCCTTTTTCAACCTTGATCTGCATATCCAACTTACCACCAGCTGATAAGTGAGCGATAACGTGATCAGGGTTAATGATTTCTACATCATGTGGCAAGTCGATATCTTTTGCAGTAATAACGCCTGGACCTTTTTTACGCAAATTGATAGTAACTTCGTCACGTGACTGCAACTTAAATACGATACCCTTGAGGTTCAACAAGAGGTTTACTACGTCCTCTTGAACGCCATCTAATGTGGAGTACTCATGAACCACACCTGCAATTGCTACTTCAGTTGGTGCATAACCAACCATCGAGGACAACAAAACACGACGTAATGCATTTCCGAGTGTGTGGCCATAGCCACGCTCGAACGGCTCCATAACAACCTTAGCTTGGTTGGCGGTAAGCGCTTCAACAGAAATAATTTTTGGCTTGAGCAAATTTGTTTGCATATTTTTTCCTTGAGAGTGCTAATTAGCGTGAATACAATTCGACGATCAAACTTTCATTAATTTCGCCGCTAATGTCTTCACGGTCAGGCACTTGCTTAAATGTTCCCTCGAGCTTGGCTGCGTCAACTGAAACCCAAGTAACAGCTGCCATTTGTCCAACCAAATTGAGTGATTCTGTAATACGCGCTTGCTTCTTCGCTTTTTCACGAATAGCCACTACATCACCAGGCTTAACCTGAATTGATGGAATGTTTACTGGGCTGCCATTGAGCAAAATTGCACAGTGAGAAACCAACTGACGCGCTTCAGCACGAGTAGAGCCAAAGCCCATGCGATACACCACGTTGTCTAAACGTGACTCTAGCAACTGGAGCAATGTTTCACCAGTGTTGCCCTTACGACGCTCAGCTTCTGCGAAGTAACGACGGAATTGACGCTCTAATACGCCATAGATACGCTTAACCTTTTGCTTTTCACGCAATTGATTACCGTAATCAGATGTTCTTGAGCCAGATGTACGGCCATGTTGACCAGGCTTAGTATCTAACTTGCACTTGTCTGACAGGGCGCGACGTGCGCTCTTTAAAAATAAGTCGGTATCTTCCCGACGTGCTAATTTGGCCTTAGGCCCTAAGTAACGTGCCACGATGCTTTCCTTTCTTTGCCGCAGTCTTACGACTGACGGTGAGTTCACCCTTTAATTCAGATGAACGGTGGGCTTTAATAAAAAACTACTAAAACTGTTGTACTGCCAACATCCAAGCTTAGATACGACGACGCTTAGGAGGACGGCAACCATTGTGTGGAACTGGAGTTACGTCTTGAATCTCAGTGATCTTGATGCCCAATGAGTTCAATGCACGCACTGCTGATTCACGACCTGGGCCTGGGCCTTTGATCTGAACTTCCAAATTCTTGATACCGCATTCAATGGCTGTCTTACCAGCAACTTCAGCGGCTGCCTGAGCAGCAAAAGGTGTTGATTTACGTGAGCCCTTGAAACCCTGGCCACCAGATGTTGCCCATGAAAGCGCATTACCTTGGCGATCAGTGATCGTAATAATGGTGTTATTAAAAGAAGCGTGAACGTGTGCAATACCGTCAGCAACGTTCTTTTTAACCTTCTTATGTGCGCGCTGTGAAGCTGCAGAAGCGGATTGTTGTTTTGCCATGTCAATAAACTTTCTTGATTATTTCTTGAGTTGCACGCCAGACTTACGCGGGCCCTTGCGGGTACGCGCGTTAGTCTTAGTACGTTGACCACGTACAGGCAAGCCCTTACGATGGCGAACGCCACGATAGCAACCTAAGTCCATCAAACGCTTGATGCTCATCGTTACTTCACGACGAAGGCCACCTTCAGTGATGAACTTACCTACTTCATCACGCAACCTTTCCAAGTCACCGTCAGTAAGATCTTTAACTTTTTTGTCGATTGCAACACCTGTGGTTTCACAAATTTTGCGAGCACGTGTTGTGCCGATGCCAAAAATTGCTGTTAAACCGATAACAGTATGTTGATGATTTGGGATATTTACCCCAGCGATACGTGCCATGAGATTTCCTCTTAATTAACCAGATCAGCCTTGACGCTGCTTATGACGTGCGTCTGAAGAACAGATCACGCGCACAACGCGTTTGCGCTTAATGATCTTGCAATTTCTGCAAATACACTTAACGGATGCCAAAACTTTCATAACTCACCTCTAAAAAAATATGTACTACTTAATCTTTACTTCGCTCGGAAAATGATTCTTACGCGCGTCAGGTCGTACGGAGTCATCTCCACCGTCACCTTATCTCCTGGCAGGATGCGGATGTAATGCATCCTCATCTTTCCAGAAATGTGCCCTAGAACCACATGTCCGTTCTCTAGCTTCACGCGAAACATTGCGTTCGGCAAATTCTCAATAATTTCTCCCGCCATCTGAATTACATCGTCTTTAGACATTCAGTTAAGCGCCCATCTTAAAGTTAGCTTTTTTCATCAAAGAACCATATTGTTGTTGCATTACGAATGACTGAACTTGAGCCATGAAATCCATTGCAACAACGACAATAATCAACAATGAAGTACCGCCAAAATAGAATGGCACGTTGTACTTCAATACTAAGAATTCTGGCAACAAGCAAACCAAAACCATATAAATTGCACCAGCCAATGTCAAACGTACCAAGATCTTGTCGATATAACGACCAGTCTGGTCACCAGGACGAATACCTGGAACAAAGGCACCGCTCTTCTTCAAGTTATCTGCTGTTTCGCGGCTATTGAATACCAAGGCTGTGTAAAAAAAGCAGAAGAAGATAATTGCAGCTGCGTACAAAATTGTGTAAACAGGCTGACCTGGAGCCAATGTAGCCGCCAAATCTTTAATCACTCTGCTGAACATATTGGTTGGCTCGCCAGAAGTAAACCAGCCAGCAATCGTTGCAGGGAACAAAATAATAGATGAAGCAAAAATTGGGGGGATAACGCCAGCCATATTCAACTTCAATGGGAAGTATGAAGACTGACCGCCATATACCTTGTTACCAACTTGACGCTTAGCGTAGTTCACCAAAATACGGCGCTGACCACGCTCTACAAACACAACAAAATAAGTCACCGCAATACAGACCACAACGATCAGCAATGCAGACAAGATATTCATGGAGCCGGTACGCACTAATTCAAGCAAGCTACCGATTGCAGATGGCAAACCAGAAACAATACCGCCAAAAATAATAATAGAGATGCCATTACCAAGGCCGTGCTCCGTGATCTGCTCACCGAGCCACATCAAGAACATCGTGCCAGTAACCAGAGTTACCACGGTGTTCAATTCAAACATTAAACCTAGGTTGATAACTAAGCCCGGCTGAGCTTGTAATGCAACTGAAATACCCAAAGCTTGGAATGTTGCCAATACAACAGTGCCATAACGTGTGTACTGAGTAATCTTACGCTGACCAGCCTGACCTTCTTTTTTCAATGCCTCTAGTGAAGGCACAACAATCGTCATTAACTGCATGATGATCGACGCAGAAATGTACGGCATGATTCCTAAAGCAAACACGGTAAAGCGAGATAAAGCGCCACCTGAGAACAGGTTAAACATACCCAAGATGCCATCTTTTTGACCAGAGAACAATTGAGCCAATTGGTCAGGGTCAATGCCTGGAACAGGAATATGTGCACCTAAACGGAAGACGAGCAAAGCCAACACCAGGAATATCAAGCGTTGGCGCAATTCGCCAAACTTGCCTCCTGATTTAGCAATATTCGCTGTGTTGGTAGGTGCTAGTGCCATCGTCTACTAAGAACTAATTAAACCAAGTCAACCAATTTGCCGCCAGCTGCTTCAATAGCTGCTTTTGCACCTGCTGTTGCTGTAATACCCTTGAGGGTTACAGCAATCGACAATTCACCAGTCTTGATTACTTTGACTGCATTGATTTGCTCACCAGCAAAACCGTGCGCTCTTAAAACTAACAAGTCCACTTCTGGCAAGTTAATTTTTGCTAAGTCATTCAAAGTAATTTGACCAACGTGACGACGTGTCAAAGATACGAAACCACGTTTTGGTAAACGACGATACATCGGCATCTGCCCGCCCTCGAATCCAACTTTGTGGAATCCGCCTGAACGTGATTTTTGACCTTTGTGACCGCGGCCAGCAGTTTTACCAAGACCAGAGCCGATGCCACGACCTACGCGACGACGGTTTTTCTTGGATCCCTCTGCGGGTTTGAGTGTATTGAGTTGCATATTCTTCGCCTATTTACTTGCTAGTTATTAGCCAATGATTTTAACTAGATAAGAAACTTTATTAATCATTCCGCGAACAGCTGGAGTGTCTTCCAATTCTGAAACAGAATTGATACGTCCGAGACCCAAACCACGAACAGTTGCACGGTGGCTTTCGTGTGTGCCGATCAAGCTGCGTACTAATTGCAGTTTGACTTTGGAGTTAGATGTTGTCATTTATAGATTCCTAATCTTTTGGTCTTAGCCGAGAATCTCTTCAACTGACTTACCGCGCTTAGCAGCAATTTCAGAAGGAGTGCTCACCTTGCTTAAACCATCAATCGTTGCACGAACCATGTTGTAAGGGTTTGTTGAGCCAAGTGACTTAGCAACAACGTTAGTTACACCCATTACATCGAAAATTGCGCGCATTGGGCCACCAGCAATAACGCCAGTACCGTCTTTAGCTGGAGAAATCATCACGCGTGATGCGCCATGCTTACCAATCACAGTATGTTGCAAAGTACCTTTACGTAAGGAAACTTTGATCATCTTGCGACGTGCTTCGTCCATTGCCTTTTGAACAGCAACTGGAACTTCTTTTGATTTACCTTTACCCATGCCGATACGACCATCGCCATCGCCAACTACAGTGAGTGCAGCGAAGCCGAGAATACGACCACCCTTAACCACTTTAGTTACACGATTAACAGCGATCATTTTCTCGCGAAGACCATCATCACGCTCTTCGTTTTGCATTTTGGTTTGCATTTTTGCCATGTTTTTTCCTAAACCCTATTAGAACTTCAGGCCGGCTTCACGCGCAGCTTCAGCTAAGGCCTTAATACGGCCGTGGTAACGATGACCGGAACGATCAAAAGCAACATCAACAACGCCTGCTTTAACAGCACGCTCAGCAACTAGTTTGCCGATTTGTTTAGCCGCTTCAGCGTTGCCGCCGTTTTTGATCGCTTGGCGCAATTCTTTTTCCATTGATGAGGCAGCTGCCACAACCTTGGTTCCACATGGACTATATACCTGTGCAGAGATGTGTGAATTGCTACGGATAACTGTTAAGCGATTTGCCAATGCTTCGGCAATGCGAATACGAGTCTGCCTAGCACGTCTTTGTCTGGATTCGTCTTTATTCATTTTCTAATCTCGCTTACTTCTTCTTAGTTTCTTTCAGATGTACAACCTCATCCACGTAGCGAACACCTTTGCCTTTGTATGGCTCTGGTGAACGGTATGCGCGAACTTCAGCTGCAACCTGGCCAACTTGCTGCTTGTTGGAACCTTTGATAATGATTTCAGTTTGTGTTGGAGTCTCAGCTTTTACACCCTTTGGCAGGTTGTAAATAATGTCGTGTGAGAAACCTAACTGTAACTTCAATGTTTCGCCTTGAGCAGCAGCACGGTAACCAACGCCTACCAAGCTGAGCTTGCGCTCAAAGCCAGTAGTTACGCCAACAACCATGTTGTTAACTAAAGCACGGGCTGTACCTGACTGTGCACCAGCTTCTGGTGTGTCGTTATTTAAAACAACTGTCAATACGCCGTCTTCTTGTTTCAAACCAACAGAAGGATGCAAGTTGTGTGTCAAAGTGCCTAATGGACCTTTAACAGTAATGTTTGCACCGTTGATGCTGATTTCAGCGCCCTTAGGGACTGGAATGGGTGATTTACCAACGCGGGACATATTTCTCTCCTTACGCGACGTAGCAAATAACTTCACCACCAACGCCGTTTGCACGAGCTTTGCGGTCTGTCATTACGCCTTGTGGGGTTGAAATAATTGCAATGCCCAAGCCATTCATTACTTCAGGAATGTCGTGACGGCCTTTGTAGATACGTAGACTTGGTGTAGAAACACGGTCAATACGTTCAATAACAGGACGGCCTGCGTAGTATTTGAGTTCAATGTGTAGCACTGGCTTAGCTACTTCACCTTTGATTTCAAAACTATCGATATAACCTTCATCCTGCAAGACTTTTGCAATAGCTACTTTAACTTTTGACGACGACATCAAGACTACGGGTTTCTGCACTGCTTGCGCATTGCGGATCCTTGTCAACATGTCGGCGATTGGATCGCTGATACTCATGAGTTCTCCTAATTCTTTCGCCGCTTACCAGCTGGCCTTGGTTAAACCGGGGATTTCGCCACGGAAGGCAATTTCACGAATTTTGCTACGCGCTAAACCAAACTTGCTGAATACACCGCGCGGACGACCGGTTAATGAACAACGATTTCTTTGACGAATCGGGCTTGCGTTACGTGGAAGTGCCTGTAGCTTCAAGCGAGCTTCATAGCGCTCTTCATCGCTGCGTGATTGATCAGCAATGATTGCCTTGAGTTCAGCACGCTTCACAGCGTACTTCTCTACAGTTTTTGTGCGCTTATTCTCGCGCTCAATTAGGGATAGTTTTGCCACGTTAGCCTCTTAATTGCGGAAAGGGAATTTGAACGCTGCTAACAAAGCTTTAGCTTCTTCGTCAGTCTTAGCGGTCGTCGTAATACTGATATTGAGACCACGGAGGGCATCAATTTTGTCGTATTCGATTTCAGGGAAAATGATTTGCTCTTTAACACCGATGTTGTAGTTACCATGGCCGTCAAATGCCTTACCGGAAATTCCGCGGAAGTCACGTACGCGTGGCAAAGCAACAGTCACGAAACGGTCTAAAAATTCATACATGCGTGCACCACGCAATGTGACCATGGCACCGATTGGGTAACCTTGACGAATTTTGAAACCAGCAATCGCTTTTTTTGCTTTTGTCACAACTGGCTTTTGACCTGCTACTTTAGTCAAATCACCAACTGCATTTTCGATAATTTTCTTGTCGTTTACTGCATCGCCCAAGCCCATGTTCAGGGTTACCTTGGTGATACGTGGAACTTCCATTACTGACTTGTAACCAAATTTGGCGATCAAATCAGCAACTACTTTAGCTTGATAGTGTTCTTGAAAACGTGTGCTCATAATTTCTCCGTGCCCCTTATGCGCTTAAAGTTGCGCCAGTGGTTTTGAGGAAACGTTGCTTTTTACCGTCCACGAGTTTGATACCAACACGTGATGGTTTGCCGTTACCGTCAACCACAGCCACATTAGAAATGTGAACAGGCATCGTCTTGTCAATCATGCCGCCAGTAACACCGGCTGCTGGATTTGGCTTAACGCTCTTTTTATAAATGTTTACGCCTTCGATCACTAATTTGTTCTCGAGAACGGCTGTAACAGTTCCTTGCTTGCCTTTATCGCGGCCAGTCAAGAGAACTACTGAATCACCTTTACGAATCTTTTTCATATCAGCCTCTTAAATAACTTCGGGGGCGAGAGAAACGATCTTCATGAACTTCTCAGTACGCAATTCGCGCGTAACTGGTCCAAAGATACGTGTGCCGATTGGCTCTAACTTAGCGTTGAGCAATACTGCAGCGTTTCCATCGAACTTAATCAATGAGCCGTCTGGACGGCGCACACCCTTAGCAGTTCTCACTACTACGGCGTTATAAATATCACCTTTTTTTACACGGCCACGTGGAGCTGCGGACTTTACAGTCACTTTGATGACATCACCGATACTGGCGTAACGACGCTTAGAGCCGCCCAATACCTTGATGCACAAAACTTCACTGGCGCCTGTGTTATCGGCGACCTGTAATCTACTTTCGGTCTGAATCATTTTTTAATCCCCAACTTGTTAGCCAAAGGCAAACAGTCTTGGTTCCGTCTATGGGCTTTAACGAAAGTTAAAACCCGGAATTAATAAAAAAACACCGCTTCTCCCAATAAAACCAGAGAAGCCTTCCATCATACTACGCAAAACAGGGATTTGGCAAGAAAGTTCGCCAAAATCCCTAATATTTCTTTAAATACCCTTGGATTCTTGAACTAAACGGGTCACAACCCAAGATTTAGTACGTGAAATTGGCTTAGATTCTGCAATTTCAACGGTATCACCCATCTTGTATTGGCCAGCTTCGTCATGAGCGTGGTATTTTTTGGACTGTCCAACATATTTGCCATAAAGCGCATGTTTTACTTGGCGCTCAACTAGCACAGTCACAGTTTTTTGCATTTTATCGCTAACGACACGACCCACAAGGGTGCGGCGCAAGGGTTTAGATAATTCTGTCATATCCCTTTTTCCTTATTTCTGTGCAGTTTTTTGAGTAATAAAAGTCTTCACGCGAGCAATTTCACGTTTAGTTTTACCCAATTGGCTGGTGTTGGTGAGTTGCTGAGTACCCTTTTGCAGACGGAGCTTGAAGCTAGTCTTCAAGAGCTCTGTTAATTCTGCGTTCAAGGCAACCAGATCTTTAGATGCTAATTCTGTCTTTTTCATAATCTCTATCCCGATCAACCTAAGTGGCGAATCACGAAAGTGGTTTGCAATGGCAATTTAGCAGCAGCAAGCTTGAAAGCCTCGCGCGCCAAACCTTCATCTACGCCATCCATCTCGTACAAAATCTTGCCTGGTTGAATTTCTGCTACGTAGTACTCTGGATTACCTTTGCCGTTACCCATACGTACTTCAGCTGGCTTTTGTGAAATTGGCTTGTCTGGGAAAATACGAATCCAGATACGGCCACCACGCTTAATGTGACGTGTCATTGCGCGACGTGCAGATTCAATCTGACGTGCAGTCAAACGACTACGGCCAATAGCTTTCAATCCAAAGTCACCAAAGGCTACTGAACTACCGCGTGTTGCCACGCCAGTGTTACGTCCCTTTTGTTCCTTGCGATACTTACGACGCTTTGGTTGTAGCATGCTTACTCTCCTGACTTCTGCGCTTCAGCACTTGCGGCTTCAGCGGCTTTCGGTGCACGCTTTACTGCTGGCTTAGCAGCAACTAAAGGCTTGCTGTCAGCTGCTGGTTTGCGTGCGGTTGTTTTAGCTGGTGCGCGACGTGGCTTTTTCTCTTCAGCTGCTGGCTCTGCTGTTACTGCTACAGCATCAGCACCGCGGCCTAATGTATCGCCTTTATATACCCAAACTTTTACACCGATGATGCCGTATGTTGTTTCCGCTTCTGAAGTTGCGTAGTCAATATCAGCCTTCAATGTATGAAGTGGAACACGACCTTCACGGTACCATTCGCGACGTGCAATCTCAGCACCATTCAAACGACCAGAAGACATGATCTTGATTCCTTGTGCACCAAGGCGCATTGCATTTTGCATTGCACGCTTCATTGCACGACGGAACATGATGCGCTTCTCTAGCTGTTGAGTAATAGAGTCAGCGATCAATTGAGCATCAACTTCAGGCTTACGAATTTCTTCGATGTTCACATGGACTGGAACGCCCATACGCTTCTGGAGTTCACGACGGAGAACTTCAATATCTTCACCTTTTTTACCGATCACAACACCTGGGCGTGAGCTGTAAATTGTGATGCGTGCGTTCTTTGCAGGACGCTCGATAATAACTTTACTTACTGATGCATTCTTCAACTTCTTCTTGAGATAGATGCGGACATCTACGTCCTCTTTGAGCATCTTCGCAAAATCAGTATTGTTTGCATACCACTTTGATGTCCAGTTCTTCATTACCGAGAGTCGGAATCCGGTTGGGTTTATCTTTTGTCCCATATCTTCCCTTAGTTACTCAAAGTCACGGTGATGTGACATGTTTGTTTTTCGATTTGATTACCGCGACCCTTAGCACGTGCTGTGAAGCGCTTCAAGGAAGTACCCTTATCAACAATAATTGTTGAAACCTTGAGCTTATCAATATCAGCACCCTTATTGTGTTCAGCGTTGGCCATTGCGGACTCAACAACTTTCTTCACAATGAAGGCAGCTTTCTTGGGGCTGAAATTCAAAATGTTCATAGCGCGAGCAATTGGCAAACCACGGATTTGGTCAGCGACCAAACGTGTCTTTTGCGCAGAAATGCGGGCGCCCTTGTGAATAGCTTTAACTTCCATCATCATCCCCTTACTTCTTCGTTACTTTCTTGTCAGCAGCGTGCCCTTTGAAAGTACGGGTCAAGGCAAATTCGCCTAACTTATGACCCACCATGTTTTCTGATACATATACCGGAACGTGTTGACGGCCGTTATGTATAGCAATCGTCAGACCAATAAGGTCTGGGAGGATTGTTGAACGGCGTGACCAAGTTTTGATTGGCTTTTTGTCTTTGTTGGCTTGTGCAACTTCAACTTTTTTTACTAAGCTGGCGTCGCAAAATGGGCCTTTTTTAGCTGAACGTGTCATATCTATTTATCCTTATCGCTTAACGTTTTTGACGATGTTGAACGATCATCGAAGTTGTACGCTTATTGCGACGTGTACGATAACCTTTGGTTGGTGTGCCCCATGGGGAGACAGGTACACGGCCTTCGCCAGTTCTACCTTCACCACCACCGTGTGGGTGATCTACTGGGTTCATTGCCACACCGCGAACGGTTGGGCGAATACCACGCCAGCGATTAGCACCAGCTTTACCGATAACGCGCAAGCTATGCTCTTCATTACCAACTTCACCAATAGTGGCACGGCAATCGATCAAAATACGACGTACTTCACCAGAGCGCAAGCGCATCTGAGCGTATACACCTTCACGAGCCAATAACACTGCAGAGCCGCCAGCAGAACGTGCGATTTGAGCACCTTTACCTGGCAACATTTCTACGCAGTGAATCGTGCTACCAACTGGAATGTTACGAATTGGCAAGTTGTTACCAGACTTGATTGGGGCTTCAGAGCCACTCATCAACGCCTGACCAACAGTCATGCCTTTTGCAGCAAGAATATAGCGACGCTCACCATCAGCAAACACGATCAATGCAATATTTGCACTGCGGTTTGGATCGTATTCCAAGCGTTCAACTTTTGCTGGAATACCATCTTTGTCGTTGCGTTTGAAATCAACAACACGATAGTAATGCTTATGACCACCACCTTTATGACGGGTAGTGATGTGACCGTCGTTGTTACGGCCCGCTTTTTGAAACTGTGGCTCGAGCAATGGTGCAAAAGGTTTGCCTTTATGGAGGTCAGGATTGACCACCTTGACCATTGAGCGACGACCTGGTGAGGTCGGTTTTGTCTTCATCAAAGGCATGATTAATTCGCCTCCGCTTCAAAGTTAATTTCTTGACCTGGCTTCAAGCTAACATAGGCCTTCTTAGTGTGGTCACGACGACCTTCAAAACGGCCATAGCGCTTTGGCTTACCTTTTTGATTCACGATTTGAACAGAGTCAACTTGCACTTTGAAGAGCAACTCAACCGCTTGTTTCACATCGCTCTTATTGGCGTCGCGTGTAACTTGGAATACTACTTGCTCGTTTTTCTCTGCAACCATAGTTGCTTTTTCAGAGATAACCGGTCCAAGCAGAACCTTCATCAAGCTGTGATCGTTTTTACGGACTTGGCTCATTTCAGCAACTCCTCAATTTTTGCGATCGCTGCTTTGCTTACCAATACTTTTTTGTATTGAACTAAAGCTAATGGATCAGCGTGCCGTGGCTCACATACAGCAACCTTATGCAAGTTGCGTGATGCCAAGTACAAATTCTCGCTAACCTGATCAACGATGATCAAGACTGAATCCAATCCCATTGCTTTAACTTTGTCAGCTAAAACTTTAGTCTTTGGAGCATCAAGATTAAATTGGTCAACAACATTCAAACGACCTTCGCGTGCTAACTGAGACAAAATTGATCTCATACCAGCGCGGTACATTTTCTTGTTTACTTTTTGGCTGAAATTTTCTTCAGGTGAATTCGGGAATATACGACCACCTCCACGCCACAGCGGGGAAGAGCTCATACCAGCACGAGCACGACCAGTACCTTTTTGACGCCAAGGTTTTTTGGTTGTGTGCTTAACTTGCTCACGGTCTTTTTGCGCACGGTTACCGCTACGTGCATTTGCTTGGTAAGCCACTACAACTTGGTGTACCAATGCTTCGTTATATTCGCGCTCGAATACTTCTGGTGAGGCTTGAACGCCTGCGCCCAAAGTTCCGTTATCTTGGAGAAGCTTAAGTTCCATATTCGCTCTCCTTATTTCTTCTTCAACGGTGTCTTCACCGCTGGAGTAACAATAACTTTACCGCCTGGGGCACCTGGAATAGCGCCTTTAACCATGATGAGATTGCGTTCTGCATCAATGCGTGCGATGACTAAATTTTGTACAGTGCGTGTTTCGTCACCAAGGTGGCCTGTCATGCGCTTACCTGGGAAAACACGACCTGGATCTTGCGCCATACCGATAGAACCTGGCACGTTATGTGAACGTGAGTTACCGTGTGACGCGCGACCTGAAACGAAGTGATGGCGCTTGATAGTACCGGCATAGCCTTTACCAATCGTTACACCTTGTACATCCACTTTTTGGCCAGCAGCAAATGCAGTGTCAGCAGGAATTACTTGTCCTGGTGTCATTTCTGCGATTTTTGCTGCATCTAAATAAAATTCGTTGAGACCGTTACCAGCCATCACACCCGCTTTAGCGAAGCGACCTGCCATTGCTTTGGTAACGCGAGTAGCTCTACGTGTACCATGTGCCAACTGGATAGCATCATAGCCATCAGTTGCCTGGGTCTTGATTTGAGCGATTCTGTTGTCGCTCACGTCAATTACGGTGACAGGAATCGCTTCCCCTTCGTCCGTAAATAGACGGGTCATGCCGATCTTGCGACCGATTAAGCCTAAGCTCATATTCATGCTCCGCGCCGACTTCGATTGATCGGCAAAATTAATTTAAGTGATTTACAAGTAAAAGTACTTCTAAATCAATAACTTACAACGTTTTTAATGCTGATAAAACCTTTAAATCCGCCCAAATAATTGAGCGAAGCCTTAGATTGTATCCCGAAAGGCCAGTCTTGGCAAGCGCTAAGACTGGAAATACTGAATTACTGCAACTTAATTTCGACGTCCACACCTGCTGGAAGGTCTAATTTCATCAAGGCATCCACTGTTTTCTCTGTAGGATCAACGATATCCATCAAACGCAAATGGGTACGAATCTCTAACTGGTCACGTGATGTCTTGTTTACGTGTGGTGAACGCAGAATGTCAAAGCGCTCGATACGTGTTGGCAAAGGTACTGGACCCTTAACAACTGCACCAGTACGCTTAGCTGTATCAACGATTTCAGCTGCAGACTGGTCGATCAAACGGTAATCAAATGCTTTAAGACGAATACGAATTTTTTGGTTTTGCATATTAATTCCAAAGAGCGTTGTGGTGCTGCCACGTTATATTTCTAAAGAGCTCGGTGACATCCGCAGCACGGACGTCACCGGTTAGCAAACCGCTAAATAATTTACTGCTATTAAGCCAAAATCTTTGCAACCACGCCGGCGCCAACAGTACGGCCACCTTCACGGATCGCAAAACGTAAACCTTCTTCCATCGCGATTGGAGCGATGAGTTTTACGGTAATAGTCACGTTATCACCAGGCATTACCATTTCTTTGTCTTTTGGCAACTCGATTGAACCAGTTACGTCCGTTGTACGGAAGTAGAACTGTGGACGATAGTTGTTAAAGAATGGAGTATGACGACCACCTTCATCTTTACCCAAGATGTAAACCTCGGCTGTAAAGTGAGTATGTGGGGTGATTGAACCTGGCTTAGCCAATACTTGGCCGCGCTCAACTTCTTCACGTTTTGTACCGCGTAACAAGATACCAACGTTATCGCCTGCTTGACCTTGGTCGAGCAATTTGCGGAACATTTCAACACCAGTACAAGTTGTCTTGAGTGTTGGCTTGATACCGATAATTTCAATCTCTTCACCAACTTTAACGATACCGCGCTCGATACGGCCTGTAACAACAGTACCGCGACCGGAGATAGAGAGCACGTCCTCTACTGGCATCAAGAACGCACCGTCAACAGCACGCTCTGGAGTTGGGATGTATGAGTCAAGTGCTTCAGCCAACTTCATGATGGCTTCTTTACCCAATGGGCCTTCGTCGCCTTCAAGTGCTAACTTAGCAGAACCTTGAATGATTGGTGTGTCATCGCCTGGGAAGTCGTACTTAGATAGAAGCTCACGAACTTCCATTTCTACGAGTTCTAACAACTCAGCGTCATCCACCATGTCGCACTTGTTCAAGAACACGATGATGTATGGAACACCAACTTGGCGCGCCAAGAGGATGTGCTCACGAGTTTGTGGCATTGGGCCGTCAGCTGCAGAGCAAACCAAAATAGCGCCGTCCATCTGAGCAGCACCAGTAATCATGTTCTTAACGTAGTCAGCATGTCCTGGGCAATCCACGTGTGCGTAGTGACGATTCGCAGTCTCATACTCAACGTGTGCTGTATTAATAGTAATACCGCGTGCTTTTTCTTCTGGAGCAGCATCGATCTGATCGTATGCTTTTGCTTCGCCACCAAATGCTTTTGAAAGCACGGTTGCGATAGCTGCTGTCAATGTGGTTTTACCGTGGTCAACGTGACCGATTGTACCAACGTTTACGTGCGGTTTTGTCCGCTCAAACTTTTCTTTTGCCATTTTTTTGTCTGCCTTCTTAGCTAGTCAATATTCAAAATAATGTGGATAAATTACTTCGCTTTAGCAGCCATAACTGCTTCAGCAACGTTCTTAGGTGCTTCGGAATAATGCTTAAATTCCATGGTGTAGGTAGCGCGACCTTGGGTCAACGAGCGCAAGCCAGTTGAGTAACCAAACATCTCTGCCAATGGCACTTCAGCGCGAACGATCTTACCGCCCCCTGGAATGTCATCCATACCTTGCAAAATACCGCGACGTGATGAGAGGTCACCCATTACGTTACCCATGAAATCTTCTGGCGTTTCAACTTCAACAGCCATCATTGGTTCAAGCAACACTGGTGATGCTTTGCGCATACCATCTTTGAATGCCATCGAGCCCGCCATCTTAAATGCGTTTTCGTTGGAGTCAACATCATGGTATGAACCGAAGAACAATGTTGCTTTGATATCTACAACTGGATAGCCAGCCAAAATACCGAAGTTCAATGTTTCGATAATTCCTTTTTCTACCGCAGGAATGTATTCACGTGGAACTACACCGCCCTTAATAGCGTCAACGAATTCAAAACCTTTGCCTGGGGCTTGTGGCTCTAACTTCAATACCACGTGACCATACTGACCGCGACCACCAGACTGCTTAACGAATTTACCTTCAATCTCTTCGCAAACCTTGCGAATGGTTTCACGGTAGGCAACTTGTGGCTTACCAACAGTTGCTTCAACACCGAATTCACGCTTCATACGATCAACCAAAATTTCCAAGTGGAGCTCGCCCATACCGGAAATAATTGTTTGGCCAGACTCTTCGTCTGTTTTTACGCGGAAAGATGGATCTTCTTGTGCCAAGCGATTCAAAGCAAGACCCATTTTTTCTTGGTCAGCTTTTGTCTTTGGCTCTACAGCTTGAGAGATCACTGGCTCTGGGAATACCATGCGCTCCAAAATAACGATGCTATCTGGATCACACAATGTTTCGCCTGTTGTTGCGTCTTTCAGACCAACAGCAGCTGCGATATCGCCAGCGAATACTTCTTTGATTTCTTCACGTTCGTTTGCATGCATCTGCAACAAACGACCAACACGCTCTTTCTTGCCCTTGATTGGGTTGTAGATTGTGTCACCAGATTTCATTATGCCTGAGTAAACACGGAAGAAGATGAGCTGGCCAACAAATGGGTCAGTCATGATCTTAAATGCCAATGCTGAAAACTTCGCATTGTCAGAAGCTTCACGTGTTGTCGGTGTGCCATCTTCCAATTCACATGGAACTGGTGGAACGTCTAATGGTGAAGGCAACAATTCAACAACCGCATCCAACATCGCCTGAACACCTTTGTTTTTGAAAGCTGTTCCGCACAACATTGGAACGATTTCATTGGCGATAGTACGCTGACGCAATCCTGCTTTAATTTCTTCCTCGGTCAAGCCTTCGCCGCCGAGATACTTTTCCATCAACTCTTCTGAACTCTCTGCAGCAGCTTCGAGCATTTTCTCGCGCCACTCTTCGGCAGATGCTTGCAATTTAGCAGGGATATCTTCGTATGTAAATTTAGTACCTTGTGAAGCCTCATCCCAATAGATAGCTTTCATCTTCACCAAATCCACAACACCTTTGAAGTTTTCTTCAGCACCGATTGGAATTTGGATCAAGATAGGATTAGCTTTGAGGCGCATCTTCATTTGGTCATAGACCTTAAAGAAATTCGCACCAGTACGGTCCATCTTGTTTACGAAAGCTAAACGTGGAACTTGATACTTGTTAGCTTGACGCCAAACAGTTTCAGATTGTGGCTGCACACCACCTACTGCACAGTAAACCATGCAAGCGCCATCCAAAACGCGCATTGAACGCTCAACTTCAATAGTGAAGTCTACGTGTCCTGGGGTATCAATAATGTTGATACGGTGCTCTAGGAAATTACCAGCCATGCCCTTCCAGAACGTTGTAGTAGCAGCAGAAGTAATCGTGATACCACGCTCTTGCTCTTGCTCCATCCAGTCCATAGTTGCAGCGCCATCATGCACTTCACCGATTTTGTGATTAACGCCGGTGTAGAACAAAACGCGTTCTGTTGTTGTTGTCTTACCTGCGTCAATATGCGCAGAAATACCGATATTGCGGTATTTGTCGATAGGGGTTTTACGTGCCACTGTTGGTACCTTTTCTTTACTGTGCGATTAGAAGCGGAAATGTGAGAAAGCTTTGTTGGCTTCTGCCATACGGTGAACTTCTTCACGCTTCTTCATTGCTCCGCCGCGACCTTCTGCAGCTTCTAATAATTCGTTGGCCAAACGTTGAGCCATAGATTTTTCACCGCGCTTTTTAGCGGCTTCGCGCACCCAGCGCATTGCCAAAGCAGAACGGCGTGATGGGCGAACTTCAACAGGAACCTGGTAGTTAGCGCCACCAACACGACGGCTCTTCACCTCAACCATTGGCTTAACGTTGCCCATAGCTGTTGAGAAAACTTCGAGTGGTTCTTTGTTTGCTTTTTTCTCGATGTGATCAAAGGCACCGTAAACGATACGCTCTGCAACCGATTTTTTGCCGTCCAACATCAGGACGTTCATGAATTTTGCTACTTCTACATTGCCGAATTTTGGATCAGGCAGGATTTCCCGTTTGGGAACTTCACGACGACGTGGCATAACTACTCCTTCAGTTCAGTTAGGGGTGGCCCACATGGATCACCCGCTCCGGCCGTCCTACTATCTAGAGAATTCTCTAAACGGAACGGCCACTTACTTGTCTTTAAAGTCTGACAAACGAAGACCTACTACAAATACTGTAAGTTGCTATTAAGCAGCTTTCTTAGCGCGCTTAGCACCGTACTTGGAACGTGACTGCTTACGGTCTTTAACACCTTGCAAGTCAAGTGAGCCACGAACGATGTGGTAACGAACACCTGGCAAATCCTTTACACGACCACCACGGATCAATACTACTGAGTGTTCCTGGAGGTTATGGCCTTCACCACCAATGTATGAAATGACTTCAAAACCATTGGTTAGGCGAACTTTAGCTACTTTACGTAGCGCAGAGTTAGGCTTTTTAGGAGTAGTTGTATACACACGTGTACATACACCACGGCGCTGCGGGCTGTTTTGCAGCGCAGGGCTCTTGCTTTTAACGGTCAGCCGCGTTCTTGGCTTACGTAATAATTGATTAATTGTTGGCATAAAATAGCTCGGTTAGTACTTCTTTGTTGCTTTCTTCAAGAAAATCAATGACTTAGAGAAATCCTAGGTCAAAACGACCCTCTTCTGAATCAGTATAACTCAGCATTCTAGCCTGGCCAGCCCTTTCCGTCAACCTCGAGGGAAAAAACTGGCCATTTCTGGCCAGGAATACCAAATTAGCTTGGATCAGCCTCCCCAGCAGGAGCAATCACTTCAGCCTCTATTTCTACAGGCATATCAGCCATTGCTTCCTCTTCGGCGGCAATCATTTGAGCGCGATCACGCTCGAATTGCTCTCTGACCTTGCGTGCACGGCGGTAAGACAAGCCAGTACCAGCAGGGATCAAGCGACCAATAATAACGTTTTCCTTGAGGCCACGGAGTGTATCGGTCTTGCCCATAATTGCGGCTTCGGTCAATACACGGGTGGTTTCTTGGAAAGAAGCCGCTGAAATGAAGCTGTCTGTCGACAAGGATGCCTTAGTAATACCGAGCAACGCATTCTCGAATTGAGCTGGGCGCTTACCTTGAGCAATCACAGCATCGTTTGCGTCATACAACTTAGAACGCTCAACTTGCTCACCAGTGATGTAGGCAGTATCGCCACCATCAGTAATTTGCACACGACGCAACATTTGACGCACGATGACTTCAATGTGCTTGTCATTAATCTTCACGCCTTGCAAACGGTAAACGTCTTGAACTTCGTCCACGATGTAGATCGCCAGCTCCTCAATACCTCTCAGTGTCAAGATATCATGCGGATCGGCAGGGCCTTCCACAATCATCTCGCCCTTGTTCACAACTTGACCGTCATGAACGAGAACTTGCTTCTCTTTAGGAATCAAGAATTCATTTGCTTCGCCATCCATATCGGCAATCACTAAGCGCTGCTTACCTTTGGTTTCTTTACCGAAGGAAACAGTTCCAGTGACTTTAGCCAATACAGCAGCATCTTTTGGTGAACGTGCTTCGAACAATTCAGCAACGCGTGGCAAACCACCGGTAATGTCGCGAGTCTTCTGTGATTCGATTGGAATACGTGCCAATACTTCACCAACCTCAACTTTTTGACCATCTTTAACAGTGATCAAAGCGCCAACTTGTAAACCGATGTTTACTGGGTGATCTGTACCTGCAATCATCACTTCGCCGCTCTTGTCATCAACTAAGTGGATCATTGGACGAACGCCTTTGCTAGCAGCACTACGACGCTTACCGTCAATCACTACCAAAGTGGAGAGGCCAGTTACTTCGTCAACCTGCTTGGCTACAGTAACACCTTCTTCAACGTTGTCGAAGCGAGCAATACCAGCGTACTCAGAGATGATTGGACGTGTTAACGGATTCCATGTTGCCAAGCTTGCGCCAGCTTTCACTGCAGCATCTTCTTTCAACAAGAGAGTTGCACCGTAAGGCACTTTATGACGCTCACGCTCACGACCGTTATCGTCAATGATCACGGCTTCGCCAGAACGTGAAATCACGATCTGCTCACCCTTCGCATTCTTCACAACACGCATCGTGCCAGAGAACTTCAGGGTACCGTTAGACTTTGCTTCAATATTGCTTGCAACCAATGCACGTGACGCTGCACCACCAATGTGGAAAGTACGCATAGTCAACTGTGTACCTGGCTCACCGATGGACTGAGCAGCGATAACACCAACCGCCTCACCAACGTTTACCAAACCACCGCGACCTAAATCACGGCCATAGCACTTAGCGCACAAGCCAAAGCGAGTTAAGCATGACAACACTGTGCGAACTTTAACTTCATCGATACCCAAGGCAACGATTTGATCAACATGATCTTCATCGAGCAATGTGTCGTTAGGAACGATGACCTCTTGTGTGTCAGGATGAAAGATGTCACCGATACATACACGACCCAAAATACGGTCACGCAATGCTTCGATAATTTCGCCACCTTCAACAAGCGCCTTCATCGTTACGCCAGAAGTTGCGCCGCAATCTTCTTCAATAACCACGAGGTCTTGAGTTACGTCGCATAAACGACGTGTCAAGTAACCAGAGTTCGCTGTCTTCAACGCTGTATCAGCCAGACCTTTACGAGCACCGTGGGTTGAGATGAAGTACTGCAACACGTTCAAACCTTCACGGAAGTTCGCAGTAATTGGGGTTTCAATAATGGAGCCATCAGGCTTCGCCATCAAACCACGCATACCAGCCAACTGACGAATCTGCGCTGCAGATCCACGCGCACCAGAATCCGCCATCATGTAGATGGAGTTGAAAGATTCTTGACGCACAGTTTTACCGTTACGGTCGAGTACGTCAACGTGTGACAACTCATCCATCATCGCTTTACCAACTTGGTCACTAGCGGCACCCCAAATATCAACCACGTTGTTATAACGCTCTTGATTGGTTACGAGGCCTGACATGAACTGCTTGTCATACTCTTTAACCTTGGTAGAAGCTTCAGTGATGATGCGCTCTTTAGAGCTTGGAATCAGCATATCGTCGATCGCAACCGAGATACCAGCGTTAGTCGCCAAGCGGAAACCAGACTGCAAGAGGCGGTCAGCAAAAATAACTGTTTCACGAAGGCCGCACTTACGGAACGAAGTATTGATTAAGCGTGAGATTTCTTTTTTCTTCAGAGGCTTATTGATTTCCTCGAAAGACATGCCTTTAGGCAAAATTTCTGACAGGATTGCACGGCCAACTGAGGTTTGATAGATCTTGGTCTTTTCAGCAAAACGGGCATCGCCCTCTGCCTTTTTGTCCACAATCTCAAACTCAGTAATACGTACAGCAACGCGTGAAGCCAATTCAACTTGGCCAGCTTCATATGCACGAATTACTTCAGTGATATTAGCGAAGACCATGCCTTCGCCTTTACCGTTAATCTTGTCACGAGTAGCGTAGTACAGACCCAACACCACGTCCTGTGAAGGAACGATAGATGGCTCGCCGTTAGCTGGGAACAATACGTTGTTCGAAGCCAACATCAATGTACGTGCTTCCATTTGCGCTTCGAGCGACAAAGGAACGTGAACCGCCATTTGGTCACCGTCAAAGTCGGCGTTAAATGCCGCGCAGACTAATGGGTGCAATTGGATCGCCTTGCCTTCAATCAGCATTGGCTCGAAAGCCTGAATACCAAGACGGTGCAATGTAGGCGCACGGTTGAGCATGATTGGATGCTCACGAATCACTTCTTCGAGAATGTCCCAAACGATTGGAGTCTGACTTTCAACTTCTTTCTTCGCAGCCTTAATTGTGGTTGCAATTCCCAAAGTCTCAAGCTTGTTGAAAATAAATGGCTTGAACAATTCCAAGGCCATCAATTTTGGTAAGCCGCACTGATGCAATTTCAATGTAGGGCCAACCACGATGACTGAACGACCTGAGTAGTCAACGCGTTTACCCAACAAGTTTTGACGGAAACGACCGCTCTTACCTTTAATCATCTCAGCCAAGGACTTCAATGGACGCTTGTTAGCGCCAGTCATAGCCTTACCGCGACGACCGTTGTCGAGCAATGAGTCAACCGCTTCTTGCAACATACGTTTTTCGTTACGAGCGATGATCTCTGGTGCGCGCAACTCTAACAAACGCTTGAGACGGTTGTTACGGTTAATCACGCGACGATAAAGGTCGTTCAAATCGGAAGTAGCAAAGCGACCGCCATCCAATGGCACCAATGGGCGCAATTCAGGTGGCAATACTGGCAATACTTCCATGATCATCCAGTCAGGCTTAATACCTGAAGTCTGGAACGCCTCGAGCACTTTTAAGCGCTTAGCGTATTTCTTGATCTTGGCATCGCTACCAGTGGCTTTCAAGTCAGCGCGAATGGTCTCAACTTCACGATCAATGTCAATCGAACGCAAGAGATCACGAATACCTTCAGCGCCCATGATGGCAGTAAATGCACCGTCACCATACTCTTCAGTCTTGGCAATGTACTCGTCCTCAGACATGATCTGACCACGCTTCATCGCGCCTTCAGGAGTCATGCCAGGATCAACAACGACATATGCTTCAAAGTAAAGAACGCGCTCGATATCACGCAATGTCATATCGAGAACCATACCCAAGCGGGACGGCAATGACTTCAAGAACCAGATGTGCGCTACAGGGGCTGCCAACTCAATGTGGCCCATGCGCTCACGACGTACCTTAGCGAGCGTAACTTCAACGCCACACTTCTCACAGATAACGCCACGGAACTTTAAACGCTTGTACTTACCGCATAAGCACTCGTAGTCTTTGGTTGGTCCAAAAATCTTGGCGCAGAACAAACCATCACGCTCGGGCTTAAAAGTCCGGTAGTTGATGGTTTCTGGTTTGCGTACTTCACCAAAAGACCATGAGCGAATTTTCTCAGGGGATGCAAGACCAATCTTGATGACATCAAACTGCTCATCACCCTGCGTTTGCTTAAATAAATCGAGCAATGCTTTCATATCAGTTGCGCTCCATGTCAATGTCAATACCCAACGAGCGGATTTCTTTTACCAACACGTTAAAGGATTCGGGCATGCCAGCATCAATTGTGTGCTCGCCCTTGACGATGTTTTCGTAAACCTTGGTACGGCCTGCGACGTCATCGGACTTCACTGTCAGCATTTCCTGCAAGACATATGAAGCGCCGTATGCTTCGAGGGCCCAAACTTCCATCTCACCAAAGCGCTGACCACCAAACTGAGCTTTACCGCCAAGTGGCTGTTGCGTTACTAAAGAGTAAGGTCCGGTTGAACGTGCGTGCATCTTGTCATCGACCAAATGGTGGAGTTTCAAGACGTGCATTACGCCAACAGTTACAGGACGCTCAAACTGATCGCCAGTACGGCCGTCACACAAAATCATTTGCTGACGTGAAGGCGTCATCTTCAATGCAGTAGCTACTTCATCTGGATAAGCCAACTCCAGCATGCGGCCGATTTCAGCTTCGGTTGCACCGTCAAATACTGGAGTAGCAAATGGCAAGCCTTGGCGTAAATTCTCAGCCAAAACAGTAATCTGCTCATCAGTGAAGTTATCGATATCTTCGATACGACCGGTTTCGTTGTAAAGCTGCTTCATGAACTTGCGGAGTTCAGCTTGCTTAGCTTGTTGACGAACCATCTCATCAATACGCTTACCAATACCTTGAGCTGCCCAACCTAAGTGGGTTTCCAAGATCTGACCTACGTTCATACGGGAAGGAACGCCCAATGGGTTCAAGACGATATCAACAGGGCGTCCGTCAGCCATAAATGGCATGTCTTCTGCAGGAGCGATTTTAGAAACCACACCTTTATTACCGTGACGACCGGCCATCTTGTCGCCAGGCTGTAAGCGACGCTTAACTGCCAAGTACACCTTAACCATCTTCGTTACGCCAGGCTGCAAATCATCACCTTGGGTAAGCTTGGTGCGCTTCTCTTCAAAAGCCTCATCAAATTGCTTACGCTTCGCTTCGATAGAAGATTTGATTGCCTCAGCCTGTGTGGCAACCTCATCATCTGCTGGATGAACATCAAACCAATAGTATTTATCTAGGCTGGCAAGGTATTCCTTGTCGAGCTTAGTGCCTTTAGCTAATTTCTGAGGACCACCATTGGCAACTTTGCCAATCAACAGCTTTTCTAAACGCATGAAGGCATCGCCTTCAACAATACGCAACTGGTCGTTTAAGTCCAAACGATAGCGTTGTAATTCTTCTTGAATAATTGACTGCGCACGTGCATCGCGCTCAATGCCTTCGCGGGTGAAGACTTGAACATCAATAACGGTACCGATCATTCCAGATGAAACGCGCAAAGAAGTATCTTTAACGTCAGATGCTTTTTCACCGAAGATCGCACGCAGTAACTTCTCTTCTGGAGTGAGAGTAGTCTCACCCTTAGGAGTAACTTTACCAACCAATACGTCACCAGCTTCAACCTCAGCACCGATATAAACAATACCGCTCTCATCCAAACGGGAGAGTTGTGACTCAGCCAAGTTGGAGATATCGCGTGTAATTTCTTCTGAACCAAGCTTGGTATCACGAGCAACAACCGACAACTCTTCAATATGAATAGAGGTGTAACGGTCGTCAGCAACAACTTTCTCAGAGATCAAGATTGAATCTTCGAAGTTGTAACCGTTCCATGGCATAAATGCCACAGTCATGTTTTGACCCAAAGCCAATTCACCCAAATCGGTAGATGCGCCGTCAGCAACTACGTCGCCACGGGCTACACGATCACCAGCCTGAACGATTGGACGTTGGTTAATGTTGGTATTTTGGTTAGAACGGGTGTACTTGATGAGGTTATAAATATCCACACCAACTTCACCGGCCGCTGTCTCGTCATCGTTTACACGAATAACTACACGGTTAGCGTCAACGTAGTCAACGATACCGCCACGGGAAGCCAAAATAACTGTACCTGAGTCAACCGCAACGATACGCTCTAAACCTGTGCCAACCAATGGTTTATCTGGACGCAAGCAAGGAACCGCTTGACGTTGCATATTCGCACCCATCAACGCACGGTTCGCATCGTCATGCTCCAAGAATGGAACCAATGAAGCAGCAGCAGAAACGATCTGACTAGGGGCAACGTCGATGAAATCGATACGCTCTGGGCTAACCATCATGGTCTCACCAGCTTGACGCGCTGAAACCAATTCATCGGCCAACTTACCACTCTTGTCGATCGTTGCGTTTGCCTGAGCAATCACGTATTTCGCTTCTTCAATCGCAGAGAGGTAAACCACTTCGTCGCTTACTTTGCTATTGGAAACTTTACGGTATGGGGTCTCTAAGAAACCATGTTCATTCAAACGCGCAAACAACGCGAGTGAGTTGATCAGACCAATGTTTGGTCCTTCTGGAGTTTCAATTGGGCAAACACGTCCGTAGTGGGTTGGGTGTACGTCGCGCACTTCGAAACCTGCGCGCTCGCGCGTCAAACCACCAGGTCCCAATGCAGAAATACGACGCTTGTGCGTAATCTCTGACAATGGGTTTGTTTGGTCCATAAACTGGGACAGCTGTGAAGAACCGAAGAACTCACGAATCGCTGAAGAGATTGGCTTGCTGTTAATCAAATCATGCGGCATGAGGTTTTCTGTTTCGGCTTGGCCGAGACGTTCTTTAACCGCACGCTCAACACGTGACAAACCAGCACGGAATTGATTCTCAGCCAACTCACCTACGCAACGTACGCGACGATTACCTAAGTGATCGATGTCATCGACTTCGCCTTTACCGTTACGCAAGTCAACCAAAGACTTAATGGTGTCGAGGATATCTTCGTCCGACAAAACCACTTTGCCTTCCATCTCAGAACGACCGAGACGGCTGTTTACTTTCATACGACCAACGCGTGATAAATCGTAACTATCTTCGTTGTAGAACAAGCGCCGGAACAAGGCTTCAACAGCATCTTCTGTTGGAGGCTCACCAGGGCGCATCATGCGATAAATGGCAATACGAGCAGCCATTTGATCTGCAGTTTCATCAGTACGCAATGTCTGTGAAATGTATGCGCCAGAATCCAAATCATTGGTGTAGATGGTTTCCAATTGCTTAATGCCTGCATCGCGCAATGTAGCCAACAACTCTTCAGTGATTTCATCATTAGCGTAAGCTAGAATTTCACCAGAGTCTGGATCAATGATATTACGTGCAACTACGCGACCAACTAAGTAATCATCTGGGACAACGATGTTCTTTGTCTTAGCAGCTTCGAGCTCACGAATATGTTTTGCATTGATACGCTTGTCTTTTTGAATGACAACAACGCCATTCTTATCTAGCACATCAAAGCTGGCCATTTGGCCACGCAAACGCTCTGGAACAAATTCCATAGAAGCGCCATTTGCGCCCAATGAGAAATGATCAAAGTTAAAGCAGTTTGCAAGAATCTGCTCGTTGTTTAAACCAATTGCTTTGAGCAAAATGGTGACGGGCATCTTACGACGACGGTCAACGCGGAAATAGAGAATGTCTTTTGGATCAAACTCAAAATCGAGCCATGAACCACGGTAAGGAATGATGCGCGCTGAGAACAGCAACTTACCTGAGCTATGTGTCTTGCCCTTATCGTGCTCGAAGAACACGCCTGGGGAACGGCGTAACTGAGAAACGATGACGCGCTCAGTACCGTTGATCACAAAAGAGCCGTTATTAGTCATGAGTGGAATTTCACCCATGTAGACTTCGCTCTCTTTTACCTCTTTAACCTTAGTAGGTGCTTCGCGATCATAAATAATCAAGCGAACTTTTACACGTAAGGCTGAGTGGTATGTGTAACCACGTTGTTGACATTCTTTAACGTCAAACGGTGGCTGTGACAACTGATATGACACGTATTCCATACGTGCGTAGCCATTGTTGGACACAATTGGGAATGCTGATGTAACGGCAGCTTGAAGTCCCTCTGTAAGACGAGACATTGCTGGCTTTTCAGCCTGTAAAAATTTAGCGTAGGATTCCAGCTGCGTTGCAATCAGGCATGGAACCTGATGATTATTTACTCGCTTAGCAAAGCTTTTACGGACTCGCTTGCGTTCGGTGAAGCTGTAGTTCATTTCATCTCCGAATTCAGCGACTGTACAAAGATTTGGCGATTGGCCACTACCAATCACTGGCGGACAACACTAAATCGAAAGATCTAGTGTCCGACCAAACTTGCATTCTGCAGTCGTATCAGAAGGCAAACCCAACATGGCTAGCACCCCTTTTTGAGGGGCGCTAACTGAGTTTGTATTACTTGAGTTCTGCTTTAGCGCCAGCTTCTTCAAGCTTCTTCTTAGCTTCTTCAGCAGTCTTCTTATCAACAGCTTCTTTGATTGGCTTTGGTGCGCCATCAACTAAGTCTTTAGCTTCTTTCAAGCCAAGACCAGTGATTTCACGAACAGCCTTAATTACTGAAACTTTGTTTGCGCCAGCTTCGAGCAAGTTAACAGTGAATTCTGTTTGCTCTTCACCAGCAGCAGCTGCGCCACCACCAGCAGGACCAGCAACAGCCATCGCTGCAGCTGAAACGCCAAACTTCTCTTCGAACGCCTTAACCAAGTCGTTCAAATCCATTACGGACATGCTGCCTACTGCATCAATGATTTCTTCTTTGGTAATCGCCATTTTTAGCTCCTAATACTTAATAGTTAATCTGCGCTTATTCAGCGGCAGGGGTTTGCGGTGTTTCTGTTCCAGCTTCTGGGGCTGCGGCTTCAGGCTCAGCGACTGCTTCTGAGGCTGCTGCTTCAACTACAGGTGCTGCAACTGGAGTAGGTGCTCCGGCTGATTTTTGCGCTGCTACTGCGCCCAATACGCGAGCCATCGCAGATACTGGTGCCAACATCACACCTAACAACTGAGATAACAACTCGTCGCGGCTTGGAATTGTTGCAAGAGCTTTAACGCCCGCAACGTCTAACAACTTGCCGCTATATAAGCCAGCAGTAATGACTAGCTTGTCTTGAGTCTTAGCAAAGTTCTGCAATACTTTTGCCGAAGCAATCGGATCAGCAGAGATGCCATAGATCAAGGGGCCAACCATCGAATCAGCAAGAGGCTCAAACTGTGTGCCTTGTGCAGCACGGCGTGCCAATGTGTTCTTCAAAACGCGAAGATATACACCTTGGTCACGTGCGCTAGCACGTAGCTTTGTCAACTGCTCTACTGGAATACCACGGTATTCAGCGAGCACGACTGTTTGAGCTCCAGCCAATTGAGCGCCGACATCAGCAACAATCGCTTTTTTGTCTTGTACATTCAAAGGCACGGTTTAACTCCTAAAAAAACCAACTGTTTCCAGTTGGGGTTACACACCAGCGTCTGATCATTTGTCACAAGGAAATCTTGTGAAATCTTTTCAGGGTCGCCATCTGCGCTGGCTATTACTTTCGTAACGATTAAGAATTAGTTCTGAGTAAGCAAATAATTCACCAACGGTCTTTGATGTTCGACTCTCACTCAAAGAGCGGGAGTCGACCCAAAGTTCTTTTTGCTACAGGCTAATTACTGAGCAGCCTGTATCGATGCTTGGTCTACACGTACGCCTGCACCCATGGTGCTGCTTACGGCAACCTTCTTTAAATAAATGCCCTTAGATGCAGGTGGCTTAGCTTTGTTCAAAGCCTCAAGCAATGCGAGCAAGTTTGATTTCAATGCAGCTGGTTCGAATGAACGACGGCCAATGCTTGCGTGCACGATACCGGCTTTGTCCACACGGAATTGCACTTGACCTGCTTTTGCATTCTTAACTGCAGTAGCAACGTCAGGAGTAACAGTTCCCACTTTTGGATTCGGCATCAAACCACGTGGGCCCAATACTTGACCTAAAGTACCAACAATCTTCATTGTGTCTGGGGATGCGATCAAAATATCGAAATCGATTTTGCCGCTCTTAATTTGGTCAGCGAGGTCTTCCATGCCAACGATCTCAGCACCAGCTGCTTTAGCTTGTTCAGCTTTTTCGCCTTGTGCAAATACCGCTATACGAACATGCTTACCTGTACCGGCTGGGAGCACAACTGCGCCACGCACAACTTGGTCAGATTTCTTCGCATCAATACCCAACCGAACTGCAACGTCGATAGATTCATCGAACTTCGCAGTTGCACATTCTTTAACTAGGTTCAATGCATCTTCTAATGTATAAAACTTATTGCGATCTACTTTAGATTCAATCGCCTTTAAACGCTTAGATAACTTAGTCATGATTAGAGGCCTTCCACTGTGATGCCCATGGAACGGGCGCTACCAGCGATAGTTCTTACAGCAGCGTCCATATCAGCAGCTGTCAAATCTGGCATTTTTGCTTTAGCAATTTCTTCTGCTTGAGCACGTGTAATTTTGCCTACCTTATCGGTATGCGGACGTGGTGATCCTTTTTCGATCTTTGCGGCCTTCTTAATCATGATGGCTGCTGGAGGAGTCTTCATGATGAAAGTGAAGCTCTTATCAGCAAACGCTGTAATCACGACTGGAATTGGAAGGCCAGGTTCCATGCTCTGAGTTTGAGCATTAAACGCCTTACAGAATTCCATAATATTAAGGCCGCGTTGACCCAATGCTGGACCTACGGGGGGTGATGGATTTGCTTTACCTGCAGGGATCTGCAGCTTGATAAAGCCAATGATCTTCTTTGCCATTGATTGCTCCTAAAAGCGCGCCTAACCTCATTAGGAAAGACCGCTGTTGAGTAAACGCTTTACTAGTTTTTGGCTTTCTAGATCCGCTCCTCGGTTATTGCTAACCACTTAAAACCACTACTTTTGCTACTAAACCCCCTAAATTGGGTGTTTTTTACATCTTTTCTACTTGCCCGAACCCCAGCTCAACTGGGGTACCGCGGCCAAAAATTGTAACAGAAACGCGCAATCTTGACTTCTCGTAGTTCACTTTTTCGACGTTTCCGTTGAAATCTGTGAATGGACCTTCTTTAACGCGAACCATCTCGCCCACCTCAAACAAGGTCTTAGGCTTAGGTTTATCAACCCCAGCCTGCATTTGATCCATGATTTTGGTCACTTCAGCCGTAGAAATCGGGCTTGGTCGGCTTCTTACACCACCAACGAAACCGGTCACTTTTGGCGTATTTTTCACCAAATGCCAGCTCTCGTCAGTCATTTCCATCTCAATTAGTACATAGCCGGGGAAGAAGCGGCGCTCAGAAACTGACTTAGTGCCAGACTTGATTTCTACAACCTCTTCGGATGGGACCAAGATGCATCCAAATTTCTCTGGCATTCCAGAGCGTGCAATACGCTCCTCAAGACCTCTTTTAACGCTTTTTTCCATGCCTGAATATGCATGAATCACATACCAACGCATATTGCCGGTAGCCTGTGGATTATTTGAAACCAATTCAGTATCAATCATTTTTTACTCACTTCCAGCCTAGGAAGACTGAAAAAACTAGCCATTCAATTAATTTGTCTGCAATCCACAAAAACAGGGACATGATCACAACAAAGCCAAATACGACTAGAGTCATCTGAGTCGTCTCTTTACGAGTCGGCCAAACAACCTTTTTTACTTCATACCAAGAGTCTTTTGCATAGGCGATAAAACGACGCCCATCTGCCGACATCGCCACAATCAAAACTGCAACAGCAATTCCGCCAAACAAAACAGCCAAACGAATCAATATCGATTGATCGGCCAGCGTGTAGTAAAGAACTAACGCTGCAACGACTAGTAAAGCAGCGAGCCCAGAGACCCAGCTGCTTTTTTCTTCGGTATGACTTGCTGTATGTTGAGACATATTACTTTCAGTTCAAATCGTGGCAGGGGCGAAGGGCATCGAACCCCCAACCTTTGGTTTTGGAGACCAACGCTCTGCCAATTGAGCTACACCCCTTTATTAAAACTATTAAGCCAAAATCTTTGCAACCACGCCGGCGCCAACAGTACGGCCACCTTCACGGATCGCAAAACGTAAACCTTCTTCCATCGCGATTGGAGCGATGAGTTTTACGGTAATAGTCACGTTATCACCAGGCATTACCATTTCTTTGTCTTTTGGCAACTCGATTGAACCAGTTACGTCCGTTGTACGGAAGTAGAACTGTGGACGATAGTTGTTAAAGAATGGAGTATGACGACCACCTTCATCTTTACCCAAGATGTAAACCTCGGCTGTAAAGTGAGTATGTGGGGTGATTGAACCTGGCTTAGCCAATACTTGGCCGCGCTCAACTTCTTCACGTTTTGTACCGCGTAACAAGATACCAACGTTATCGCCTGCTTGACCTTGGTCGAGCAATTTGCGGAACATTTCAACACCAGTACAAGTTGTCTTGAGTGTTGGCTTGATACCGATAATTTCAATCTCTTCACCAACTTTAACGATACCGCGCTCGATACGGCCTGTAACAACAGTACCGCGACCGGAGATAGAGAGCACGTCCTCTACTGGCATCAAGAACGCACCGTCAACAGCACGCTCTGGAGTTGGGATGTATGAGTCAAGTGCTTCAGCCAACTTCATGATGGCTTCTTTACCCAATGGGCCTTCGTCGCCTTCAAGTGCTAACTTAGCAGAACCTTGAATGATTGGTGTGTCATCGCCTGGGAAGTCGTACTTAGATAGAAGCTCACGAACTTCCATTTCTACGAGTTCTAACAACTCAGCGTCATCCACCATGTCGCACTTGTTCAAGAACACGATGATGTATGGAACACCAACTTGGCGCGCCAAGAGGATGTGCTCACGAGTTTGTGGCATTGGGCCGTCAGCTGCAGAGCAAACCAAAATAGCGCCGTCCATCTGAGCAGCACCAGTAATCATGTTCTTAACGTAGTCAGCATGTCCTGGGCAATCCACGTGTGCGTAGTGACGATTCGCAGTCTCATACTCAACGTGTGCTGTATTAATAGTAATACCGCGTGCTTTTTCTTCTGGAGCAGCATCGATCTGATCGTATGCTTTTGCTTCGCCACCAAATGCTTTTGAAAGCACGGTTGCGATAGCTGCTGTCAATGTGGTTTTACCGTGGTCAACGTGACCGATTGTACCAACGTTTACGTGCGGTTTTGTCCGCTCAAACTTTTCTTTTGCCATTTTTTTGTCTGCCCTTAGTTAACTCTTAAACCAACACACGAAATTAAAATTTTCCATGGTGCCCATGGGCAGGATCGAACTGCCGACCTCTCCCTTACCAAGGGAGTGCTCTACCACTGAGCCACATGGGCAAATACAAATACTATTAATACTGGAGCGGGATAAGAGAATCGAACTCTTGACCGAAGATTGGAAATCTGCTGTTTTACCATTAAACTAATCCCGCACATCTGGTGGAGGGGGTAGGATTCGAACCTACGTAGGCATAGCCAACAGATTTACAGTCTGCCTCCTTTAGCCGCTCGGACACCCCTCCGCGAACCCAATATTCTGACTCCAAATGGAGTTTCTGTCAATCTCTAAAACCTCAAAACGCTTTGCACAAGTAAAAACGCCCAGACCTAAGAGGGTCTGGGCGTCGCATTGGTGCCCGGCAGTTACCTACTTTCACACGGGTAATCCGCACTATCATCGGCGTAAAGTCGTTTCACTGTCCTGTTCGGGATGGGAAGGAGTGGTTCCAACTTGCTATGGTCACCGGGCGTAGAGGGTCGAGTTGCTGATAAATCATCAACAACTCTATTTGAGTAAGCATGTAATAAGGATGCAGATTAAATCTGGCAAACATCCAACACAATAGTGCTGGTTATAGGATCAAGCCTAACGGGCAATTAGTATCAGTTAGCTTAACGCATTACTGCGCTTCCACGCCTGACCTATCAACGTTGTGGTCTTCAACGACCCTTTATGTAGGTTAAACCTACGGGAGATCTCATCTTCAGGCAAGTTTCCCGCTTAGATGCTTTCAGCGGTTATCTCTTCCGTACATAGCTACCCTGCGATGCTTCTGGCGAAACAACAGGTACACCAGCGGTACGTCCACTCCGGTCCTCTCGTACTAGGAGCAGCCCCCGTCAAATCTCCAACGCCCATGGCAGATAGGGACCAAACTGTCTCACGACGTTTTAAACCCAGCTCACGTACCTCTTTAAATGGCGAACAGCCATACCCTTGGGACCGGCTACAGCCCCAGGATGAGATGAGCCGACATCGAGGTGCCAAACACCGCCGTCGATATGAACTCTTGGGCGGTATCAGCCTGTTATCCCCAGAGTACCTTTTATCCGTTGAGCGATGGCCCTTCCATACAGAACCACCGGATCACTATGACCTGCTTTCGCACCTGCTCGACTTGTCGGTCTCGCAGTTAAGCACGCTTTTGCCATTGCACTTTAGGTACGATGTCCGACCGTACCAAGCGTACCTTCGTACTCCTCCGTTACACTTTGGGAGGAGACCGCCCCAGTCAAACTGCCTACCATGCACTGTTCCCGACCCAGATAATGGGCCAAGGTTAGAACCTCAAACAAACCAGGGTGGTATTTCAAGGTTGGCTCCAGCGGAACTAGCATCCCGCTTTCAACGCCTCCCACCTATCCTACACAGACCGGTTCAAAGTCCAATGCAAAGCTACAGTAAAGGTTCATGGGGTCTTTCCGTCTAGCCACGGGTAGATTGCATCATCACAAACATTTCAACTTCGCTGAGTCTCAGGAGGAGACAGTGTGGCCATCGTTACGCCATTCGTGCAGGTCGGAACTTACCCGACAAGGAATTTCGCTACCTTAGGACCGTTATAGTTACGGCCGCCGTTTACTGGGACTTCAATCAAGAGCTTGCACCCCATCATTTAATCTTCCAGCACCGGGCAGGCGTCACACCCTATACGTCCACTTTCGTGTTTGCAGAGTGCTGTGTTTTTATTAAACAGTCGCAGCCACCTTTTTATTGCAACCCTTTCGTTCTCCCCTTGTACAGGGTCAAACTACCAGGGCGTACCTTATCCCGAAGTTACGGTACAAATTTGCCGAGTTCCTTCTCCTGAGTTCTCTCAAGCGCCTTAGAATACTCATCTCGCCCACCTGTGTCGGTTTGCGGTACGGTCTTGTTAGACTGAAGCTTAGAGGCTTTTCTTGGAACCACTTCCAATTGCTTCGCGAATAAATTCGCTCGTCTCACGCCCTTGAATTACGCTACCGGATTTACCTAATAGCCATCTCCAACGCAAGAACCGGGACTTCCAACACCCGGACAACTTTCCGCGATCCATCCCCCCATCGCATCTAACAATGGTCAAGGAATATTAACCTTGTTCCCATCAGCTACGCATCTCTGCCTCGCCTTAGGGGCCGACTCACCCTGTTCCGATGAACGTTGAACAGGAAACCTTGGGCTTACGGCGAGGGGGCTTTTCACCCCCTTTATCGCTACTCATGCCAGCATTCGCACTTCTGATACCTCCAGCATCCTTTACAAGACACCTTCACAGGCTTACAGAACGCTCTCCTACCATCACATTACTGTGATCCGCAGCTTCGGTTATATGCTTAGCCCCGTTACATCTTCCGCGCAGGACGACTCGATCAGTGAGCTATTACGCTTTCTTTAAAGGATGGCTGCTTCTAAGCCAACCTCCTGACTGTTTTAGCCTTCCCACTTCGTTTCCCACTTAGCATATATTAGGGACCTTAGCTGGCGGTCTGGGTTGTTTCCCTCTTGACACCGGACGTTAGCACCCGATGTCTGTCTCCCGTGCTTGCACTTGTAGGTATTCGGAGTTTGCTATGGCGCAGTAATCCGCAATGGACCCCACTACCATGACAGTGCTCTACCCCCTACAGTGATACACGAGGCACTACCTAAATAGTTTTCGGAGAGAACCAGCTATTTCCAGTTTTGTTTAGCCTTTCACCCCTATCCACAGCTCATCCCCTAACTTTTCAACGTTAGTGGGTTCGGTCCTCCAGTACGTGTTACCGCACCTTCAACCTGGCCATGGATAGATCAACTGGTTTCGGGTCTACACCCAGCAACTAGCGCCCTATTCGGACTCGCTTTCGCTACGCCTTCCCTATTCGGTTAAGCTTGCTACTGAATGTAAGTCGCTGACCCATTATACAAAAGGTACGCAGTCACCTCTTACGAGGCTCCTACTGTTTGTATGCACACAATTTCAGGATCTATTTCACTCCCCTTCCGGGGTTCTTTTCGCCTTTCCCTCACGGTACTTGTTCACTATCGGTCGATTACGAGTATTTAGCCTTGGAGGATGGTCCCCCCATATTCAGACAGGATTTCACGTGTCCCGCCCTACTTGTCTCTAGCCTAGTACCACCCAATAATTTTCACATACGGGACTATCACCCTTTATTGTCGGACTTTCCATTCCGTTCTGTTAATTACTGAGCTATCACTAGTAGGCTGTTCCCATTTCGCTCGCCACTACTCTGGGAATCTCGGTTGATGTCTTTTCCTCTTGCTACTTAGATGTTTCAGTTCACAAGGTTCGCTTCTCATACCCTATGTATTCAGGTATGGGTACCACAAAAGTGGTGGGTTTCCCCATTCAGAAATCCCCGGATCAAAGCTTATTTACCAGCTCCCCGGGGCTTATCGCAGGTTATAACGTCTTTCGTCGCCTGTAATCGCCAAGGCATCCATCATGTGCACTTATTCACTTGATCCTATAACGAGCACCATTGCTAGTACCTGTTACAGGTTTACTTCTACTTCTGACATGTTTGCCGTAATCCAAACTGTAAGTACTTTGTTAAGAACTTGGTAAAACTCGTTTGTATTACTGATTGATGATTCAATCTTTACCCTTATTACATTGTCAAATATCCTCTCAAAGAAACATTTAACACTTTGCTTACTCAAATTTTTAAAGAACAGCCATAAATGGCAAAACTAAACGATTAAATGTTCGTTTAGTTTTGCTATTTAGATGATGGTGGAGGATGACGGGATCGAACCGACGACCCCCTGCTTGCAAAGCAGGCGCTCTCCCAGCTGAGCTAATCCCCCAACGTCCCACTAAGTCTTGTTTCTGGCTGGTGGTGGGTCTGGTAGGACTTGAACCTACGACCCCTGCGTTATCAACACAGTGCTCTAACCAGCTGAGCTACAGACCCGTGGCTTTTATTGTCAACCGATAAGTGTGGGCACTAGAGCTCCAGCATCTTTCTCTAGAAAGGAGGTGATCCAGCCGCACCTTCCGATACGGCTACCTTGTTACGACTTTACCCCAGTCATGAACCCTGCCGTGGCAGTCGCCCTCCTTGCGGTTAGGCTAACGGCTTCTGGCAAAACCCACTCCCATGGTATGACGGGCGGTGTGTACAAGACCCGGGAACGTATTCACCGCGACATTCTGATCCGCGATTACTAGCGATTCCAGCTTCACGTAGTCGAGTTGCAGACTACGATCCGGACTACGATGCATTTTCTGAGATTAGCTCCCCCTCGCGGGTTGGCAACCCTTTGTATGCACCATTGTATGACGTGTGAAGCCCTACCCATAAGGGCCATGAGGACTTGACGTCATCCCCACCTTCCTCCGGCTTGTCACCGGCAGTCTCTTTAGAGTGCTCTTGCGTAGCAACTAAAGACAAGGGTTGCGCTCGTTGCGGGACTTAACCCAACATCTCACGACACGAGCTGACGACAGCCATGCAGCACCTGTGTTCACTTTCCCTCACGGGCACCTAATGTATTTCTACTTCGTTAGTGACATGTCAAGGGTAGGTAAGGTTTTTCGCGTTGCATCGAATTAATCCACATCATCCACCGCTTGTGCGGGTCCCCGTCAATTCCTTTGAGTTTTAATCTTGCGACCGTACTCCCCAGGCGGCTGACTTCACGCGTTAGCTACGTTACTCAGGATGTAAATCCCGAACAACTAGTCAGCACCGTTTAGGGCGTGGACTACCAGGGTATCTAATCCTGTTTGCTCCCCACGCTTTCGTGCATGAGCGTCAGTGTTATCCCAGGGGGCTGCCTTCGCCATTGGTATTCCTCCACATATCTACGCATTTCACTGCTACACGTGGAATTCTACCCCCCTCTGACACACTCTAGCTATACAGTCACAGGCGCCATTCCCAGGTTAAGCCCGGGGATTTCACGCCTGTCTTGTATAACCGCCTGCGCACGCTTTACGCCCAGTAATTCCGATTAATGCTCGCACCCTACGTATTACCGCGGCTGCTGGCACGTAGTTAGCCGGTGCTTATTCTTCAGGTACCGTCATTCCCGGACTGTGTTAGAGCCAGTGTTTCTTCCCTGACAAAAGAGCTTTACAACCCGAAGGCCTTCTTCACTCACGCGGCATTGCTGGATCAGGGTTTCCCCCATTGTCCAAAATTCCCCACTGCTGCCTCCCGTAGGAGTCTGGGCCGTGTCTCAGTCCCAGTGTGGCTGATCGTCCTCTCAGACCAGCTACTGATCGTCGCCTTGGTGGGCTTTTACCCCACCAACAAGCTAATCAGACATCGGCCGCTCTAATCGCGCGAGGTCTTTCGATCCCCCGCTTTCCCCCTCAGGGCGTATGCGGTATTAGCACGGCTTTCGCTGCGTTATCCCCCACGATAAGGTACGTTCCGATGTATTGCTCACCCGTTCGCCACTCGCCACCAGGTGCAAGCACCCGTGCTGCCGTTCGACTTGCATGTGTAAGGCATGCCGCCAGCGTTCAATCTGAGCCAGGATCAAACTCTTCAGTTCAATTCCTGTGATCCTTGCGGATCGTCGCACTCATTCAAGAAATTGACTTGGTAATAAAACCAAATCTTTTTACTGTCTATGAGTACTATTTATTTACATCTGTCCCGAAGGACTTGATGCTTTCACTTAGTACCCACAATTATCGGTTGACTAATTTTTAAAGAGGGCTGACTTGTTTGGTATTTCTTAAAAACATTCAGCAGAGAGATGAGACTGTATCTCACGTATTTGGGTCTGTCAACACCTTTCGTAGTCTTTTTCTCTCAAAATGCGAAGTTTTTTCTTACTTTTGAAATAAATCCATTAAAAACAATGGGATAGAGATTGAAAATATTTTGAACTTTTTTCATAATTTACGTATTTTTATGGATAAGGTATAAAAAAGTGGTGGTATACCCGCAGTTTTTACCCATTTCCCTCTTCCTCCTCCCGAAAATGGCATATACCTAGGGAAAACCCTGAAAATTTTGGTGATTTCTGCTAAGATACTGCAATGCACCATAAATTAGCGACCAATCACTTACCTAGCAAGCCATATACGGCTAGCTCGGTTGTTCCTGTTCGTGAATTACATGCCGGACACAAGGGTGAGATATTGAGTCATCTTTTGCTATTAAATGAAGAGGATCGCCGTCTACGCTTTGGCACCTAGACGCCTGATGAGGTCATTCATCACTATGTAGATGGGCTAGATTTTAATAGAGATACCGTTTTTGATAGCTTTGATTCTGAACTAAACCTGATTGGCATGGCGCATTTGGCCTATTTACCAAAGATCAAAGATCAGCCGCGGGCCGCGGAATTTGGCGTATCCGCGCTTCCAGCCGGACGTGGAATGGGCATTGGCACAGCATTGCTAGCACGCGCTTCAGTGCACTCACGCAATACTCGTATCGAAACCTTGTTTGTGCACTGCCTAGCAAACATAAAGCGATGATGCGGCTCGCTCAAAAGGCTGGAATGCGCGTTGAATATGCATATGGCGATGCAGATGCTTACTTGAAACTGCCGCCTGCAAATCCAGGGACGATTGTTGAAGAAGCCGCCAATGAGCAATGGGGTGACTTTGACTATGCGCTGAAAGAAAATTTTAAGCGCTCAAATGATGCCTGGTCTTGGTTGCTAGGGAAGCCTGTCGTTCGCCCAACTTAATTTGCGCGAGGTGCTCCGCGCAAAATCCAAGTTGTCAGCAAGGATACATCGACATCGCTTAACTTCGCATTTGCTGGCATAGGCACAACACCCCAAGATCCCGAACCGCCTTTAATAATTTTGTTTTTTAAAAACACTATTGCGCTAGGATCGTTCGCATATTTTTTTGCAATCGCCTGAAAGCTTGGCCCCACAATTTTTTTATCTATTGCATGGCACCCTAAGCAAGCACTTTGTTTTGCAAGTGCGAGTGCCTTTGCATCATCTGCAGTAGCGCGCGCACCAACAGAAAAAAGTGAAAGGAGGGTGGCAAGCAAAAAAAATTTCACGCCTGATCTCAAAAATAATTTTTGGCGGACCACTACCAAACTACTTACTGATTTGGAGCGGAGTTAGGCTGAGACTCGTCGGCCTTACCTTGTTTTTCTAAGCGCACTTTTTCTGCCTCAGAAATAATATCGAAGTAGGCGTAAACCTCTTTTACGCCATCAGCATTGCTTGCTACTTTCTTAGCAATCGCTGCCTCATTCTGCGTCAAAATTCCCATCAAATAAACACTGCTACCTTCAGCAACAATCGCCATGGAGTTGAATGGCAACTTGTCTGTAAAAATCATTTGTGTTTTGATTTTGGATTCGAGGAATGTATCGTTTGCGCGAGCCGTATAAGTGCTATTTGGCCCAATGATCAATTCATTAAAGACGGAACGTACGTTCTTCATAGCCTTTACATAAGCGCCAGCCTGGCCTTTAATATCGGCATCTTTCGCTTCACCGGTCAACAATACCTTTTGATTAAATGAAGTCACATTGATGTGTGCATCGTCGCCATAGCGCTTAGCCAGAGCGTTCCCAGCTTCGAGTTCAATGCCCTTATCAATTGCCTGCACAGCTGGCGTACGACGGTCAGCCATGACACTCGCGCCCGCTACAACACCACCAACGGCTAACACTCCACATCCAGATAAGAATGATGAAATCAAAATCGCAGCAAACAGTTTGATGGTGAGCGTATTTCTCATGTAAGAACTTTCTAATTGGTGAGGCTATTAATCAAGCAAGAGATGGTCTACACCATCACATAGCGCGTGAAGCAAAACTAAATGCGTTTCTTGAATGCGTGCAGTGCGAGTGGAGGGTGCGCACAAATGAATGTCATCGGCGTCTAGCAAGCTTGCAATTTTTCCGCCGCCATTACCAGTCAGGGCAATAATTTTGATCCCCATTTTTTTTGCAGCCTCGATTGCCTTCACTACGTTTTTTGAATTTCCGGATGTAGAAATTCCAAGCAAGATGTCGCCTTTTTTTCCAAGGCCGCGCACTTGCTTACTAAAGATCTCGTCATAGCTGTAGTCATTTCCTACCGCAGTCAAAATTGAAGTATCAGTTGTCAATGCAATCGCAGCCAACTCTTGTCGCTCTCTCTCAAAGCGACCAATCAGCTCAGCGGCAAAATGTTGTGCATCAGCAGCAGATCCACCATTACCGCAGGCCATCACCTTTCTACCAGCACGCAAACAATCTGTCATGGCAACGATGCCAAGAGCAACTTGCTCAGGAAGCATTTTTTCAGCTTCTTGCTTTACAGCAATGCTGTCCAAGAAATGTTGGGATGCGCGAGCGCGCAAACGTTCGAGGGTATCTTTATCCATCACATTATTATGCGCCAAAGTACGCGCAAAATGTCTATGCTGCCCCCAACTGAAAAGGGGCGTATTCTCTTACTTATTGATATCTCTTTTATAAAAGATTGCCCCATGGAATTAAGCTCCTTTGACTTTTTAAAACAGCAGGATTTACCGGCTGGGGCCTTATATATGGTTGCCACTCCCATCGGCAACATGGGAGACATCACCTTGCGGGCTCTGCATGTGCTTAATTCTGTAGACGGCATTGCTTGTGAGGACACCAGGCATAGCGCACCCTTACTTCAACACTTTGGCATTCATAAGAAATGTGTCGCCTTGCATGAACACAATGAGATTGCTGGCGCTCAAAATATTATTCAGCATCTCTCCCAAAATGAACGTTGGGCCCACATCTCTGATGCTGGCACTCCAGGGGTTTCCGACCCAGGCGCACGCTTGGTGAATGCGGTTCAAAAAGCAGGCTTTCGAATTATTCCCATACCTGGCGCTAGCGCCGTATCCTCTGCCGTTTCTGCTAGCGGCTCAGTGATGCTACCTTCGGAAGGGCGCTTTCAGTTTCTCGGCTTCTGGCCAAACAAAGCCAAAGAGCGAAGTACGCTGATCCAAGATATTCGCAGCAATTCAAAAGCGAGCATTTTTTTTGAATCACCACATCAAATCCGTGAAACGCTGATGATGATGAACAAAGAGCTAGAGCCAGACCGACAGGTACTGGTAGGGAGGGAGCTGACTAAAAAATTTGAGCAGCTCGTCACACTCACTGCTGCAGATATTCCCGCGTGGCTTGAGCAAGCAGAAAGTCTCAAGGGTGAATTTATTGTTTTGGTGGCTGGCCGCCAAGCCAATGCTGATGAGGCTCCGGAGCGCTCAGCGCTATTGCTGTGGGCAAATGCATTAAGCCCCTATTTAGGCAGCAAGGAAATTGCTGCCGTGCTCGCACAAACACTAGGGCTCAGCAAGAAAGAAGCTTACCAGGTGGCGCTTGATGCTAAAGGCCAAGATGATGGGCAATAAAAAAGCTGGCTACATGCCAGCTTTTTCGAGTTCGCTAAAAATTATTTAGCGGCAGGAGTGTCGGGAGCTTTAGGCTCTGGCAATTTACCGCCAGCAGGGTTTGCTAGATACACAACGGCGCGACCTAGCTCGTAATCGCTGATGTCTGCTGGGCTTGCACCGCCACGCGCAGGCAAGCGCCCTTGCCCTTGAGTACTGAGGTCAACAAGCCATCGTAACCCTTACCAAGACGGGCGCTCCAAGCAGCAGTATCGCCAAACTTCGGCGCACCAGCTGCGCCACTTGCATGGCATGATGCACATACTGCTTTGTATACCTGTTCGCCAGTTTGTAACTCACGCGGCTTGCTAGCGTCTTTAAAGTTTAATTGCGCAACAGGTTTAATTAATACCTCAGCAGATGCTTCAGCATCTGTGCGCTTGCCATTATTTACAAACACCATTAGCAACAAAATAATAATCAGTGGCACAAAAAAGCTAGCAAACACCATGATGATTAGTTGTTTAGGGGACTTAATTAGGCTGCCGTGCGCTTCGCTCATAGGACTTTTATCGTTTGACGGGTTGAAGGATTACTTTGCCGTGATTATAACGAGACCGAGAGGGTATAGGCACTTACAATGGCGTAGTTAGCGAATTTCCTACTGGCGCCCGTAGCTCAGTGGATAGAGTATTGGCCTCCGAAGCCAAGGGTCGCAGGTTCGATTCCTGCCGGGCGCACCAAAACAGGGGGGGGTTTTTGACCTATATCATGCGTAAATCCGTGAAAAAGGCTATCATTTGTACCTAACTTATTGATTCTTATCATGTCAAATCATCTAAATTCTGCACTCTCTGAGCCCTCAATTGCCAATCCTTTGGCACCTGATCTTCCATTGCCTCACCGCAAAGTCATTCGCAGCTGGCTGATCCCAATGGCTCAAGGAGAAACAGCAAAAGCAATCGCGCTTTTAGTAATAGATGCAGCTTTATGGCTTGCTTGTATAGCTGAGACCATTTTTGTCGAAAGTATCTTAATTAAGATTATCTTGGGCTTGGTTGCTGGTTTTGTTACCGGCCGTATCTTTATCTTGGGGCATGATGCTTGCCACCAAAGCTACACACCTCACCGCAAACTGAACAAAGTCTTGGGTCGTATTGCGTTCCTGCCGTCCTTAACCCCATATAGCTTATGGGATGTAGGCCATAACGTAGTTCACCACGGTCAAACCAATCTTAAGGGCTTTGACTTCGTCTGGGCCCCTCTATCGAAAGCTGAGTTTGATGCTCTGCCACCATGGCGCAAAGCTCTAGAGCGCCTTTACCGTAGCGGCTGGGGCCCAGTTTTCTACCACCTAATTGAAATTTGGTGGAGACGTGAGTACTTCCCCAATGCCAAGAACAAGCCGGGCGATCGTCCAATTTTCCTGAAGGACAACCTGTTGGTGACTGGTTTTGCCATGGTTTGGACTGGTTGCCTCATTGCTGGTGCCCTTGCCACTGGCCAATCAGTTTGGCTTGGCCTGATCACCGGCTTTGCTGTTCCGTTCTTATTCTGGAACGGCATGATCGGCTTTGTGGTTTATGTTCACCATACACATCTAAAAGTTTCTTGGTATGACAAGAAATCCGAGTGGTTGCGTGCCCAGCCTTTTGTATCTACTACAGTTCATCTGATCTTTAACTGGATTTGGGGCTCTCTGATGCACCATATCATGGAGCACACCGCCCACCACGTAGATATGAGCGTTCCCCTATATCGCCTCCAAGAAGCTCAAAATACCCTTGAAACCATCCTTCCAGAGCGTATTTTTGTGCAAAAGTTCTCTTGGGCCTGGTATTTCGATACAGCGCGCAAGTGCAAGCTGTATGACTTTGAAAATAAGGCTTGGTTGGATTTCGATGGCAATAAAACGGCCGATTCAGTCCGAGTCGTCCTAAGCCCAGCCCCAGCGGGACAAAACGGGTAAAATATATCTTCTGTACAAGATTTGGCTTACCCGGATTGCCCATGACTACCTCGACTCCAGCTGCTACCCAAGAAACCTCACAGAGCCTTAAGTTTTGCTCTTCATGCAGTCGCGAAAGGCGCCTAGAAGGTGGCGCCTGGATTCTGACAAGCAATCGAAAGCAACGCTGGATTTGCGCTAGCTGTTTGTACAACCGCACACATCGCACTGGCTCAGCAAAAGCCCAATTTCTCAATTAGACCTCACCAAATTCAAGTTTGATCAATCCCCAACGTAGGGATTTGTTTGGCGCTCTTTGCCAAAAGTGGACATAGGTCCGTGTCCCGGAACAAACTGCACATCATCGCCAAGTGGCCATAACTTTGTCTTAATTGCATTAATTAAGTCGGCATGATTGCTACGCGGGAAATCTGTTCTGCCGATTGATCCAGCAAATAAAACATCGCCAACTAAAGCCAAGCGATCTTCTTTGTCAAAAAATACTACATGGCCTGGGGTATGGCCGGGACAGTGCAACACCTCTAAATCAACATTGCCAACTTGTACATGGTCGCCATCCTCTAACCAGCGAGTAGGCACAAATGCTTTTGCATGACCAAATCCAAAACGTACAGTTTGCTCAGGCAATTGATCTAACCAAAACTGTTCATCAATTTGCGGACCCTCAATAGGCACACCCAGTTCATCAGCCAGGTCCTTAGCTGCAGCACAATGATCGAGGTGGCCGTGAGTCAACAAAATCTTTTTAACGGTTCCGCCCATTTGTTGCACGGCCTCCAAGATCTTATCTGTATCGCCGCCCGGGTCTACCATTGCTGCATCACCTGTTTCTTGACAAACCAAAACTGAGCAGTTTTGCTCAAATGGAGTAACAGGAACAATTCCCAATTTGATCGGCATAAATAAGAAACACTTAAAGTAGTTAGCCACTAGTTTATGGCAAAGAAGCTAGAATATCTCTCACAGGATACACAATGAAAACTCAAGACACATTTAAATTCGCAGAAACCCATGAATGGGCCAGCATCGAAGATGATGGAGTAGTGTGAGTCGGTATTAGCAATCACGCGCAAGAAGCCTTAGGTGATGTGATGTTTTTTCAAGCCCCGAAAATTGGCCAACAAGTAAAGCAGGGTGAGGCTATTGCCGCAATTGAGTCCGTTAAGGCCGCAAGTGATATTCATGCACCCATTAGTGGTGAGATCATTGCCCTGAATGATGCAATGGATGGCAGCCCTGAAGTGGTGAATGAAAAACCTTATGCAATTTGGCTGTTTAAAATTAAACCGACATCAACGGAATCTTTAGCCGCAGATCTCAATGTTTTAATGTCTCTTGCGCAATATGAATTTGGTCCAGGCGCCTAAATACTAATTGGGTCCCGCTCAACGAGCCAACGGATGCGGGATGTTTTGCTGATTCTTCCTGTGGAATCTTGACGCAAATCCTGATCAATCATTTCAAGCGTCTCTTGTAGCGTCTTGCGATTAGTAGACTCAATTAATAACTGGGCGCGCTCTGATCCCGCCACCCTCATAACAGGCTTAGGTACAGGGTCATAGGCCTTCAGCTCTTTTGTGAGCATGCCTTTGCTTCTCATGCGAGCCTTCAGTTCAAGCAAAAACTGAATCGCCTTATCTAGGCTTTTGCCTTCCGCGTGAATCAGGGCTTGATAAGAGTAGGGCGGCAACTTTGCCTCTTCACGCTCGCTTGCAGTGAATGCTAGAAATCCATCAACATCGTGTCTAAGCAAATACTGAAAAACGGGTGACTCGGGGTACTGAGTCTCGATATAAATATCACCGCCAGCATCACTGCTACTGCCAGATCTACCTGCACGTCCAGCCACTTGAACTAACTGCGCAAATAATCTTTCTGCAGCCCCAAAGTCTGCCGAATAGAGTCGACTATCCGCGTCCAATACCGCAACCAATCCAATGTTTTGATAGTCATGTCCCTTGGCAATCATTTGAGTACCAACAACAATATCTACATTTCCATTATGAATTTCCTGAAAGAGTGCTTCCGCTCCTTTACTCTTTCTGCTTGAGTCTGTATCGACCCGTAGCACCCTAGATTGGGGCCACATCTCTTCTATTGCATCTTCTAATTTTTGTGTGCCATGCCCAAGCGTTTTTAAATCGGCATTTCCACAATCTGGACAAAACTGTGGAACAGGTTTTGCCAAGCCACAATGATGACAACTCAACACCGATCTTTTCCCCAATGCTCCCGCCTTATGCATCACAGTGTAGGTTGAGCATTGTGTACACTTTGACAACCAATTGCATGCCGAGCAACTCAGTACCGGAGCATAACCTCGGCGATTAATCAAAATTAAGCTCTGCTTTTTTTCTGCCAAGGTCTTAGTGATGGCGTTCGCAAGCGTTTTACTAATAAGGCTCTTTTCTTTGGTTGCGCCGACATCCCCTGGACTAAATTGATTTCGTGGGTCACGCATATTGATTAGGTGCACACTTGGTAGGTTTGCGCCCTGCGCTCGCTGATCTAGCCGAATATATTCATAGCGGCCCGATTGGGCGGCAAGCCAGGTTTCTAGTGATGGTGTTGCAGAAGATAGGAGGATGGGAATTTTTTGATCATGCGCTCGCCATATTGCCAAATCTCTTGCTGAGTATCGCGTACCATCTTGCTGCTTATATGACGGGTCATGCTCCTCGTCGACTACGATGGCGCGTAAGTTTGTCATTGGCGTTAATGCTGCCAACCTTGTTCCTAAAATAATTTTCGCCTTGCCCGTCATTGCTTCATACCAAGCAATGCCTCTTTTCTTTTCACTGACACTGCTATGCAGTACAGCCATTTTTTTATCTGGGAAGTAGGCCTTCACGCGCCTTTCTAGTTGCGGCGTTAAATTGATTTCTGGCACCAGCAACAGTACTTGTGCGCTTTCATCATGCAAGATGCTTGCTAGCCAATTCAGAAATACAGCGGTCTTTCCGCTGCCGGTCTGACCCTGCAACAGGATTGCTCTAAATTGATTTTCTTTTTCATGATTTGCTAATAACTCTTGCAAGGCTTTCTTTTGGCTTGAATTTAATTGTTCTTGGGTTATTAATCCCCCTGCAAGTACATCAAGCTTTTTTTTACTCTTTTCAGCTGACTCTAGTTTTTCGGGAATTTTTTGCCAGTTATCAGCCTTTTTCCACATCTGTGGAATAACCGGCAAGATGGTTTCTCCCAGCGCGTGGATATAGTACTGGCTTGCAAAATTCATCAGTCGCAATAAGGAGGGATCGAATGCTGGAAGGGGGGCAAGGCGCTCTACAGACTTAAGCTTTTCTATCTCATAATCGGAGTGATTGCTCACTTTTATTACAAGTCCAATTTCCTTCCTCCTAGTAAAGGGCACCTCAACTACATTACCTATTTCAGGTAATTTGCCTAATTTTTCTGCATCCCATAGATAGTCAAACCCCTGTGCTAGGGGCTTATCTATCACTATCTGAACAACGATGGGATGGGGGGTCATTTACTCAAATTTTCTGTCTTACCCTGTGGATAAGTCTGTGGATATCATTCGCTGCTTTATATTTCTACATATATTTTATAGGAATGCACTTCTGCACAGAATTTCAGCATTTCTATAATTATTATTATAAATCAATGGTTTACATTATTTGCTAAAGGTGAAAGTTGATATTTCTCACGAATCTCACTGTATTTATGATTTTGCACATTTCTGTGCATAACTTTTGCCACAATATTGGCCAAAGTTAGCAATTACTTGTGCTTATTGCTTTGCCCGAAGGGCTTTTGACTTAGAGATTACAGCTTCAGAGAGGGCTGTCACACTTTCAGGTGGCGTAAATTGGTTAATGCCATGACCCAAATTAAAGATGTGGCCATCAAGTGGGTGCAGGCCCGGCTTTAATGCGGGCGCACCAGCTAAGTCTGTCAAAAGATCTTCGACAGCACTTGTGACTTGCTTTGAATCTGAGAACAAGATGAGAGGGTCTAAGTTTCCTTGCAATGCCAAGGGCTTGTTGATGTCTAAAAGCTGCTTGCGAGCACGACTCAATTTCATGGTCCAGTCAATCGCAATAACATCCGCACCAACCTGGGCCATATCATTTAACCAAATACCACCACCCTTGGTGAACATAATTACCGGGATCTTGCGTCCCTCATGTTCACGCGGTAGTAGTGCAATTACCTTTTGCATTGCGGCCAATGACATACGCTGATACCAACCGTCAGGAAGCAAGCCTCCCCAAGTATCAAAAATCATCAATGCTTGTGCGCCAGCTTTTACCTGCTCAATTAAATAAGCGGCAACTGAATACACATTAATTTCAAGAATATGTTCCAGCAAATCAGGTCGGCTAAACATCATTGTCTTGGCATGACGGAAATCGTCAGAGCCAGAGCCATCAATCATGTAGCAAGCCAAAGTCCATGGGCTTCCAGAGAAACCAATTAAAGGAACACGCTGCTTTCCATCCTGAACTAATGCTTTACGAATTTCAGAGACGACATCAAAAACATATTTGAGCTGATCCATATCTGCAACGCGTAATTTTTTAACTGCCTCTTCTGTTCGAAGAGGATTATCAAAACTGGGGCCTTCGCCGACAGTAAATTTCAGGCCCAAACCCATTGCATCGGGAATGGTCAAAATGTCAGAGAACAAAATTGCTGCGTCCAATGGATAACGGTCCAATGGCTGGAGCGTTACTTCAGTAGCGTAGGCTGGATTTTTAGCAAGGCCGAGAAAACTTCCAGCTCTTGCACGAGCATCGTTGTACTCAGGCAAATAACGCCCCGCTTGTCGCATGAGCCAAAGCGGTGTTTGATCAACCGCTTCGCCCAAGCAGGCTTTTAAAAAACGATCATTTAACAGCAAGGAGATGACCGGCTCTTACTTTTTACGACGGAAACGAGCAATAGCTGCAAGCTGTGCCGCTGCCATTGCAAATTCTGATTGAGCCAGTGCCAAATCGAAGTCGGTGCCACGATTTTGCATTGCTTCTTCAGCGCGCTTCTTGGCTTCGTTAGCTTTAGCTTCATCTAAATCATGGCCACGAATAGCAGTGTCTGCCAATACAGTGACATGATCAGGCTGAACTTCTAAATAGCCACCCGCAACAAATACAAACTCTTCATCACCATCGGCTTTTTCAATACGAACTGAGCCTGGACGAATGCGTGTAATCAAAGGAGTGTGGCCGCGCAAAATACCGAGCTCACCATTCTCACCAGGAAGCGCAACAAACTTAGCTTCACCGCTGAAAATAGATTGCTCAGCACTTACTACATCGACGCGTATGGTTGACATAATTTCCCTAGATGAGTTCGATTAAAGCTTCTTAGCTTTCTCGATGGCTTCATCAATTGAACCCACCATGTAGAACGCTTGCTCAGGTAAGTGATCCAATTCACCGCTGCAAATCATTTTGAAACCACGGATAGTTTCTTTCAATGGAACGTATTTGCCTGGTGAACCAGTAAACACTTCAGCAACGTGGAACGGCTGGGACAAGAAACGTTGAATCTTACGTGCACGTGATACGGCTAATTTGTCTTCTGGTGACAACTCGTCCATACCCAAAATAGCAATAATGTCGCGCAATTCTTTGTAGCGCTGCAAAGTCATCTGAACTTCACGAGCAACTTCATAGTGCTCTTGACCAACCACTTGTGGATCAAGCTGACGGCTGGTTGAATCTAATGGATCAACCGCTGGGTAAATACCCAAAGCAGCAATATCACGTGACAACACAACTGTGGAGTCTAAGTGTAAGAAGGTTGTGGCTGGTGATGGATCGGTCAAGTCATCCGCAGGAACGTAAACGGCCTGAATAGAAGTAACAGAACCAGTCTTAGTTGAAGTAATACGCTCTTGTAACTTACCCATTTCTTCAGCCAAAGTAGGCTGATAGCCCACAGCTGAAGGCATACGACCCAACAACGCTGATACCTCAGTACCGGCTAGTGTGTAACGGTAGATGTTGTCAACGAAGAACAAAATGTCACGGCCTTCGTCACGGAATGCTTCGGCCATTGTCAAACCAGTCAACGCTACGCGCAAACGGTTGCCAGGAGGTTCGTTCATCTGACCAAACACCATCGCCACTTTGTCGATAACGTTAGATTCTTTCATCTCGTGGTAGAAGTCATTACCTTCACGAGTACGCTCACCAACACCGGCAAACACTGACAAACCTGAGTGTTGCTTAGCGATGTTGTTAATCAATTCCATCATGTTCACGGTCTTACCAACACCCGCACCACCGAACAAGCCAACCTTACCGCCTTTAGCAAACGGGCAAACTAAGTCAATGACCTTAATGCCGGTTTCCAACAAGTCAACGGAAGGAGAGAGTTCGTCAAACTTTGGTGCTGGCTGGTGAATAGCGCGACGCTCTTCAGTAGCAATCGGACCTGCATCATCAATTGGGCGACCTAGAACGTCCATGATGCGTCCCAATGTTGCTGGACCAACAGGAACAGAAATTGGACCGCCAGTAGATTTCACTTCCATACCGCGACGCAAGCCATCGCTTGCGCCCATGGCAATCGCGCGAACTACGCCATCACCGATCTGTTGTTGCACCTCAAAGGTCAAACCTTTTTCAGCAAATGATTTTTCGCCGCTATCAACTAATGTCAACGCATCATAAATGTTTGGCATTTTGTCGCGCGGGAACTGAATGTCCACCACTGGACCGATACACTGCACGATATTTCCGTTACTCATCGCATTTCTCCGCTTTTAATTCCTGAATTCTTTCGTATTCCTAAACGCTGACCGCTTAAACCGCAGCCGCTCCGCCAACAATCTCTGACAACTCTTTAGTAATAGCAGCCTGTCGTGTTTTGTTGTATTCCAATTGCAATTCGCCGATTACATTCTTCGCATTATCTGAAGCGGCCTTCATGGAGACCATGCGCGCAGATTGTTCTGAAGCCATATTCTCAGCAACAGCTTGATAAATCATTGCTTCTACATAACGCTTGAGCAAGCCATTCAAAATAGACTCTGCATCTGGTTCGTAGATGTAATCCCAAGAATTTCCCGCTTTCTCTTCTGGAGTTAATTCTGCTGGCTCCAGTGGCAAGAGTTTTTCTAAAACAGGCTCTTGTTTCATTGCGTTAACAAAGCGGGTATATGCCAAATAAACAGCATCAATTTCGCCGCGCTCAAACGCTTCCAATTGGGCAGTAATTGCACCAATCAAAACATCCATATGTGGTGTGTCGCCAATCTGAATTGTTTGAGAAATGAGTTTTGCTTTAGAACGATTTAAAAACTGGAGGCCTTTTGAGCCGATGGCAGTGTATTCAATGCCAACATTGCTGCCTTCCATATCGCGCACTTGGTTTGCAATCAGACGCAATACGTTGGTATTTAAACCACCGCACAATCCTTTGTCTGTTGTAACCAGGATCGTGCCAATTTTCTTCACTTCACGAGTTGCCATATAAGCAGGGCGGAACTCAGGATTTGCTTTAGAAAGATTGGCAACAATCTCACGAATTTTTTCAGCATATGGACGCGCATTGCGCATGCGCTCTTGGGCGCGACGCATCTTGGATGCGGCGACCATTTCCATTGCCTTCGTGATCTTGCGCGTGTTTTGCACGCTCTTGATCTTTGATCGTATCTCTTTTGTGTTTGCCATGATTTATGCGAGCCCCCCCTTAGAAAGAGGCTGAACGCTTGTAATTCTCAATTGCAGCACGCAAAGCAGCTTCGTCATCTTTGCTCAAATCTTTAGTCTCTTCAATACGGCCAACTAAATCAGCGTATTTAGATTTCAAGTGATCTTGCAAACCTTTTTCGAATGGCAATACGTTCTTGACTTCGAGGTCATCAAAGCAACCGTTATTCACAGCATAGAGTGAAGCTGCCATTTCCCAAACCTGCAAAGGCTTGTACTGAGCTTGCTTACACAATTCTGTAACACGACGACCGCGCTCTAACTGCTTACGAGTTGCTTCGTCAAGGTCAGAAGCAAACTGAGCAAACGCTGCCAATTCACGATACTGTGCCAAGTCGGTACGAATACCGCCAGACAATTTTTTAATGACTTTAGTTTGAGCTGTACCACCAACGCGTGATACAGAAATACCGGCGTTAATCGCAGGACGTACGCCAGCGTTAAACAAGTCAGTTTCCAAGAAGATCTGACCATCAGTAATCGAAATTACGTTGGTTGGAACGAATGCAGAAACGTCACCAGCTTGAGTTTCAATAATTGGCAATGCGGTCAAAGAACCCGTCTTACCTTTTGCTGAACCATTTGTAAATTTCTCTACGTATTCAGCGTTTACACGAGCAGCGCGCTCTAACAAACGTGAGTGGAGGTAGAACACGTCGCCAGGGTAAGCTTCGCGACCTGGTGGGCGACGCAAGAGCAAAGAAATCTGACGGTATGCAACAGCTTGTTTTGTTAAATCGTCATAAACGATCAAAGCGTCTTCGCCGCGGTCGCGGAAGTATTCGCCCATTGTGCAACCTGCGTATGCTGAGAGGTATTGCATTGCTGCAGACTCAGAAGCACTTGCTGCAACAACCACGGTGTACTCCATTGCGCCTAGCTCTGTGAGCTTGCGAACAACGTTAGCAATAGTAGAAGCTTTTTGACCAATCGCAACGTAAACGCAATAAACGCCTTTACCTTTTTGGTTAATGATTGCGTCGACAGCAACCGCTGTCTTACCTGTTTGACGGTCACCAATGATTAACTCGCGCTGACCACGGCCGATAGGAACCATCGCATCAATCGCTTTCAAACCAGTTTGTACTGGCTGGCTAACGGATTGACGTGCGATAACGCCTGGAGCAACTTTTTCAATAAAGTCAGTCAACTTGGTATTGATTGGGCCTTTGCCATCAATCGGTTGACCGAGTGCGTTTACAACGCGACCGAGCAACTCTGGACCAACTGGAACTTCCAAAATGCGGCCCGTACATTTAACTGGGTCGCCTTCTTTAATGTGGGTGTACTCACCCAATACCACAGCACCAACTGAATCACGCTCAAGGTTCAACGCGAGGCCGATTGTGTTGTTAGGGAATTCCAACATTTCGCCCTGCATAACACCAGACAAGCCATGTACGCGGCAAATACCGTCGGTCACTGAAATTACAGTGCCTTCGTTGCGAAGTTGGGAATCAACACCCATTTCGCTAATTCGGCTTTTGATCAGTTCGCTGATCTCGGAAGGGTTGAGTTGCATTACTTGCTCCTGGGTCTTATTTCGTATGTTCTTAATAGGGATAACTTATGCGCCAAGACTTGCTTGCATTTGAGCTAACTGTGCTTTAACAGAACTATCCATTACCTCATCACCAACCTGAATGCGTACTCCGCCAATCAACGCAGGATCTATTTGAATAGTTGGGCGCAATTCTTTACCCCCAAAGCGCTTCTTCAAACTTGACAACAAATCATTTAACGCAGAGCCCTCTAATGGGAATGCGCTAGTAAGCATTACTTCTGCCGCACCCTCGCTCTGATTCTTCATTGCCTCAAATTGACGAGCAATTTCCGGAATCGCAGATAAGCGATGGTTTTGATTTACAAGATTTAAAAAGCTTGCGACTTTGTCGTCCAGCTTTGTCTTCACCATGCCGGACAGTAACTTGCTTAAATCATCTGCGGATACTTTTGGATTGTTTGATAAAGCGGCAACTTCTGGCAATGCAGCGAGCTGCGCCAGTTCATTTAGCTGCTCTAAACAAGCAGAAAGCTCAGCAGACTTGGCGCTTTGAAAAAGTGCTTCAGCGTAAGGGCGTGCAATCGTGGCTAATTCAGCCATATCAAAGTTCTGCCTTTAGTTGATCAAGCAATGCGCCGTGTGCTTTTGCGTCAACTTCACGACGCAAAATTTGCTCTGCACCTTTAACGGCCAACACTGCCACTTCTGTGCGCAATACCTCGCGTGCACGTGTAACTTGCTGATCTGCGTCTTGCTTAGCTTGAGAAATAATGCGAGCTGCTTCAGCTTGTGCGTTGACGCGAATTTCTTCAGCGGACATTTGTGCACGTTTTTCTGCTTCAGCAACGCGTTGCATACCTTCTTGGCGTGCTTTGGTTAATTCTTGCTCTGCTTCATTGCTTGCTAATGCGAGCGCTTCTTTACCGCGCTCGGCAGCAGCTAGGCCGTCAGCAATTTTGCTTGAACGCTCATCTAACGCCTTAACTAGCGGTGGCCACACAAAACGTGCAACAACCCACCATAAGACGAAGAAAACGATCATTTGCGCGAATAGGGTCGCGTTCAGATTCACGATATTCCTTTCAGTATTGTTGAGAACAGTTGGATGACCCGATGGTCACCCACGCCAAAACAATTACTTAATAACTGCAAGCAGTGGGTTTGCGAAAGCAAACAACATTGCAACACCAACGCCGATCAAGAACGCAGCGTCGATCAAACCAGCCAAAAGGAACATCTTAGTTTGGAGTGGCTCCATCAATTCTGGTTGACGTGCACAAGCTTCGATGTACTTACCACCCATCAATGCAATACCTAAACAAGCACCAATCGCGCCGAGGCCGATGATGATGCCGATAGCGATTGCTGTGAAACCTTGAATGTTTGCGAAAAATTGTTGCATGTTGCTGACTCCTGAAGTTAAAGAGATAAGTTAAAAATAAAAATCTTAGTGGTGGCTATGCGCTTGCCCGATGTAGACCAAGGTCAACATCATAAAAATAAAGGCTTGTAACAAAATAACCAAAATGTGGAAGATGGCCCAAGCTGATCCTGCAATAACATGACCCACCAATCCGAACAGAGATAAATCTAAATTAAATGTCCACACACTACCTAGCAATGCAATCAGCAAGAAGACCAGCTCTCCAGCATACATATTGCCGAAAAGTCGCATTCCCAATGAAACACCTTTAGCAAGATATTCGATAATGTTCAAAGCAAGGTTGAATGGGGCTAGGTACCACTTTGCACCAAACGGGGCGGAAACAAGCTCGTGCAAGAAGCCGCCAAAACCTTTTACTTTGAAGCTATAAAAGAAAACCAAAAGCAAAACAGGCATGGACATACCCATGGTCGCATTTAGATCGGTTGTAGGAACAACCTTATGATGCGGCACATGAACACCAAAACCTTCAATGAAATGGTTTACGCCTAAAACCCAATCCACAGGCACCAAGTCTAAAGTGTTGAGCAAGATGATCCAAAAGAATACGAATAGCGCAAGTGGGGCAATATAAGAGCGGTCGCCATGAACAATGCTCTTAGATTGTGTCTCTACCATTTCTACAATCATTTCAACAAAACACTGGAAACGACCTGGCACACCAGGAGTTGCACGACGTGCTGCAATCAACAAAATAAATACGGCGAGCAAGCCCATAGCTGATGCCCAAAAAATCGTATCTAAATTAATGATGCTGAAATCAATGATGGACGACTGTGGCCCACCTGTACTGTTGAGGTTTTGTAAGTGCTCAGAAATGTACGCTGTTGGCGTCATTTGCTCGGCAGCCGCGTGGGCTTGGTTTACTTCGCTAGACATCTCTTAAAAGTCCTTTGGTTCAATCACATTTATTACTCTTAGCGCCACAACCACGCTAGCCAAACACGCTTAAGGGCCAGCACATAAGTCACCAAAAGTGGGGCCCAAAGCACGCCCGGGATCCAAAATGCAACCCCTAAAAACAGCATCAAGGTAACGACGATTTTGATAAATTCGCCAGAAACCAATGCTGCCAAATAATTCCCTGGATTCAATATCTGCGTTTTTTTCGCCAACTCCAACCGAACTAAGAAAAGGGCAGAAGGCAAGACGCTAATTAAACCACCTAAAAAGGCCGACTGAGTATAAAGGCTAACCCCTATCGGCTCCCCAAAAATTGACCAAATCACCATACTAAGCGCGGTAATCGCTACTTGTGCAGCCAAAATCTTCCAGGGAGACAGCGGGGGGTGTTTAATGGCATTACTAGCTTGCAACGCCGCCATTTCCTCTTTACTTAAAACCCGATATGCCTCTTCTTCGGGTTCATCCCAGTCATTTACCTCGGAAAATCGATTTTTTTGAGGAATCAATTTAGCCCCGAGAGTTTAATGTGTGCAGTGCAATATGTCAAAGGATTTGGAAACATATTTCTGCCCAATTTAGGCCTCAATACCCAGCTTTTTAAGCAATGAATCCAGCTCATCAAACTGACTAAATTGAATCCTGAGCTCGCCACCCTTGCCTTTAAACTTTAATTCCGCATTCAAACCTATTAAATCAGCGATTTCTTGTGTTAAACGGCGCATATCTGCGTCGTGAGCTGGAGCATCAGCGCCGGCCTTAGTTTTAGTCTTTTTATCGCCAATCTGACCTCCGGCCAGCGCAAGGGCTGTAGCCATCCTTTCAGCCTCTCGAACTGACAGCCCTTGAGCTGCAATTCTTTGGGCCAGCGCAACTTGACTGGCACCTGAAAGTGGCAATAGAGCGCGTGCATGGCCCATATCAATGTCGCCTGCCAAAAGCATGGCTTGCACTGGTTTTGCCAATTGGTTTAAGCGAAGCAAATTCGTTACCGCACTACGTGACTTGCCTACCGCCTTTGCCGCTTGTTCGTGCGTAAAACCAAACTCTTCAATCAGTCTTGCGAGCCCTTGAGACTCTTCCAGCGGATTCAAATCTTCGCGCTGCATATTCTCGACTAAGGCCATTGCTGCAGCGGCCTGGTCGTTGGCACCAGAAACTAAAACTGGTACCTCTTTTAAGCCGGCTAATGTTGCCGCACGAAAGCGACGCTCGCCAGCAATAATTTCATACTTACCAGGAGCAACTAAACGCACCAACAATGGTTGCATCACACCTTGCTCACGAATACTTTCAGCCAACTCTTGTAATGCAACCGCTTCCATTTTTTGACGCGGTTGATATTTACCAGCCTGCAATGCAGTCAATGGCAAACGATTAATTTCTGCTGTGGTTTCTTTTTTCGCCTTATCACCAAGCAAGGCCTCTAAGCCGCGACCTAAGCCCTTTTTCTTTATTGCAACCATAATATTTTTATGTTCCTAGGTTTTACATTTGCTTAATACGTTCGATCATCTCGGCACCAAACTCCAAGTAGGCTTTAGCACCACGCGATGATTTATCAAACGCCACCCCAGGAAGCCCATAGGACGGGGCTTCGGCCAGGCGGACGTTGCGAGGAATAATGCTCTTAAATACCTTGTCGCCAAAGTGCTCAATCAATTGATCGGAAACTTGTTGTTGCAATGTCATGCGCGCATCAAACATGACGCGCAGCAATCCAATAATCACCAAGTCAGGATTTAAGTTGGCGTGAACTTGTTTGATGGTGTTCACTAAATCCGACAATCCTTCTAATGCAAAATATTCACACTGCATTGGCACAATGACGCCGTTCGCTGCGCATAATCCATTCAGTGTTAACAGAGATAATGCAGGCGGGCAGTCAATCAAAATAAAGTCATAATCATTTGCTACAAGAGCCAGCGCATCTTTCAATCTTTGTTCGCGAGAATCTAAATCTACCAACTCAATTTCTGCACCAGCTAAATCACGATTTGCTGGCAACACATCATAACCAGAGCCCTCACAAGGCACTGCGGATTCTTTCACTGATGACAAGCCAATTAACACTTGATACACAGTGCTGTTGAGATCCGCCTTTTCAATACCAGACCCCATCGTGGCATTGCCCTGTGGATCTAAATCGACCAACAAAACGCGTTGCTGATGTCCAGCTAAACCAGCAGCCAAATTCACAGCGGTGGTGGTTTTTCCAACCCCGCCTTTTTGATTCGCAATACAAAATATTTTGGCCATAATTTTTCTTAAAAAATGTCGTGCTTTAAAGGGGTAATTTTCTCACGGGGGATAAGACTAAAAACCTGCGCTCAACCTCCAAATTCGGGATGTGCAGGGGCTCATCGGCCACCAATTGCCAATCATCCATACACACATCTTGCAGCTCCTTATCTGCCCGCTTAGCCTTCATGGCAAATACCAAACCATTTGGGTTGAGAAGGGGGAGGGCAAGCTCTAGAAAGTGGGCAAGATTAGTAAATGCTCTAGAAATCACCGCATCAAACTGTCCGGGCTGTGATTTCGCTACCTCTTCAACGCGCTCACTTAGAACCTGAATATTCTTCAATCCTAGCTTATCGCGAACATGCTGCAAAAATGCCGTCTTCTTGCGGATGGCCTCAATCAAGGTTACATGCCAGCTTGGCTGCAAAATCGCAATGGGTATAGCTGGCAATCCACCACCAGAACCAAGATCTGCAATATTGGGGGTTTCTTGGGTTAGAAATTGGCGCATTATGGGTAAAACAGCAATAGAATCAATGAGATGCAGGCGCACCGAGTTCGTTTCACCCTCAATTGCTGTCAAGTTATGCACCTGGTTCCAGCGCCCCATTTCCTGCAAAAAGAGCTCCAAATCGGCAATATTGACAGCGCTAAGGTTGAGATCCAAGCTCTCAATCCCCAAAGAAACCAAATCATTACTCATGGGCTTCTTCTTGCGTCCGACCCAAACCTTTTTTCAGATGGACTAACAACAAAGAGAGTGCTGCAGGCGTAACGCCAGAAATCCTGCCAGCCTGGCCAAGAGTGCCAGGCTTATGCAGATTTAGCTTTTGCTGCACCTCTTTGGATAAACCAAGAACCTGGGTGTAGTCCAAAGATTCGGATAAAGGAAAGCTCTCGTTATGCTCTTGCCGAGCAATCTCAACAGCCTGCCTATCTATATAGCCTTGATATTTGATAGAAATCTCAACCTGGTCGCTAATTTGTTGCGCTAAACCCAGGTCATCGTCCAATGTTCCTGGCGACCAAAGGCCTTCTGCCAAACCCATGACTGCCTCATAAGTGATACCAGGGCGCCTTAAAAGATCAGCCAAACTGCACTCATGCGATAAATCTTGCCCTAACAACTCGGAGACAGCCTTTGCTGATCCATGTTTTGGCCCAATCCAAATATCTTGTAAGCGAGATGTTTCACGTGAAACAGCCTCTTGTTTTCTGCAAAACGTAGCCCAGCGGTAGTCATCCACCAAGCCAAGCTCGCGCCCACTGGTGGTGAGGCGCAAATCTGCATTATCTTCCCGCAAGCTCAAGCGGTACTCCGCGCGGCTAGTGAACATGCGATATGGCTCTTGAACACCCAAAGTAATCAGGTCATCCACTAAAACGCCAATATAAGACTCACTACGCTTAGGCAACCATGGTTCTTTGCCTTGCACTGCCAAGCCAGCATTAATGCCGGCCAGCATTCCTTGGGCGGCAGCCTCTTCATAACCCGTTGTGCCATTAATCTGGCCAGCAAAGTAAAGACCGGCAATCGCCTTGGTCTCTAGACTATGACGCAAATACCGCGGATCAAAGAAGTCGTATTCAATAGCATAACCAGGGCGCACAATGACGGCAGACTCGAGTCCACGAATACTTCGGACCAAGTTCCACTGAACATCAAATGGCAAGCTGGTAGATATGCCATTCGGATAAAACTCGTTCGTTGTTAGACCTTCGGGCTCCAGAAAGATCTGATGACTATTTCTGGAGGCAAAACGATGAATTTTGTCCTCAATAGAGGGGCAGTAGCGCGGGCCAACCCCCTCAATCACACCCGTATACATTGGTGAGCGATCTAAACCACCCCGAATAATGTCATGTGTCTGTTCATTTGTATGGGAAATCCAGCATGGCACCTGTTTCGGATGTTGCTCTGGTCTACCTAGATAAGAGAAAACCGGTACGGGATCTAAATCCCCGGGCTGCTCCAGTATCACCGAAAAATCAATGGTTCGCCCATCAATCCGGGGTGGGGTGCCAGTCTTCAATCTTCCCTGGGGAAGCTTTAGCTCCTTCAGTCTAGCAGACAAAGAAATGGCGGCTGGATCACCAGCTCGACCACCAGCATAGTTATTTAAACCTACATGAATCTTTCCATCCAAGAAGGTTCCGGCAGTTAAGACCACTTTCTTAGCCGTAAACTTCAGGCCCATTTGTGTAACCACACCCTGGACCTCATCACCCTGAACCAGAAGGTCATCCACGGCAGCCTGGAAGAGAGTCAAATTTTGTTGATTCTCAAGACGACGACGAATCGCCGCCTTGTACAAAACCCGATCACCTTGGGCGCGGGTTGCGCGAACAGCAGGGCCTTTACTTGAATTTAATATCCGAAACTGAATACCAGCCTCATCAGTAGCCGCCGCCATAGCGCCGCCCATAGCATCGATTTCTTTAACCAAGTGGCCTTTGCCAATCCCACCAATTGAGGGATTACAGCTCATGGCGCCTAAATTCTCAATACTGTGCGTAATAAGAAGGGTGTCGCATCCCATGCGCGCAGCCGCAAGGGCAGCTTCAGTCCCGGCGTGACCGCCGCCAACAACAATGACATCGAAGCTCTTTGAATAACGCATGATTTGCCTCAGATAGGGCGATGATCATAGCATTTTGTAGGTTTCACGTGAAACAAATAAATTCCCGACTAACAAAATATGTTGATAATTTGATATAACCCATTGATTTAATTAGGTTTTTATAAAAATACTTGGAAATTGTTGGTGTTAGGTCACCCGCAATGCACATCGCCAAGGGGGCGCATCTCAAGTGAATAGCGGAAGACTTTAAATAAGTACGGCGCCGAAGCGCCGTACTAAAAGCGAATAAGAAAAAACCTAAATCAATTTTTCTTCTTAAAGAGGTGTGTAATTTCGCCAACAACCCCGCGACGGAATGCCAAAACACAGATTACAAAAATGAATCCGGTTGCAATGGTGCTCCACGACCCAATATTAGCCAGGTAGTTTTGTAAGCCGACCACAATACCTGCACCAACCACTGGGCCAAGGATTGTACCCATGCCGCCAAGCAAAGTCATTAAGACCACTTCGCCAGACATATGCCAATGCACATCCGTCAACGTTGCCAACTGGAAGACGAGGGTTTTCAAAGAACCGGCCAAACCAGCAAGTGCAGCTGAAATCACAAAAGAAATTAACTTGAAACGATCAACGTCATAACCCAAAGAAACTGCGCGCGGCTCGTTTTCACGAATAGCCTTTAAGACTTGGCCAAATGGGGAGTGCACTGTACGAACGATTAACGCAAATCCCAATAAGAAAACGGCCAGCACAAAGTAATACATGCTGACATCATCTTTTAAGTCAATCAAACCGAACAGCATTCCCCGCGGCACACCTTGAATACCATCCTCGCCACCCGTGAATGGAAGCTGTACGGCCAGGAAGTACACCATCTGCGAAAGGGCTAGCGTCACCATCGCAAAATAAATACCCTGCCGACGAATTGCTAAAGAGCCAATTAAAAAACCCAAGGCGCCTGAGCCCAGTACACCTAAAGCAATTCCAAGCTCAGGGGACAGGCCGGCCTCTTTACAAAGATAAGCAGTAATGTAAGCAGAGGTTCCAAAAAATGCGGCATGACCAAAAGAAAGGAGGCCCGTGAAACCCAACAACAAATTGAAAGCACAAGCAAAGAGTGCAAAGCACAACACCTTCATTGCAAACACTAAATAGATGAAGCCTTGAAAAGGTAGCAATAGGGCAATTAAAACCAGAATGCCGTACAACAATTTTGTTTTTGAGTGCACCTTATTTCTCCCGGCCGAAAAGTCCAGCAGGACGAATAAGCAACACGATTGCCATGATCACAAATATTACTACGCCAGATGCTTCTGGATAAAACACTTTAGTCAATCCTTCAATTAAACCTAAAGCTAGGCCGGTCAAAATAGAGCCCATGATTGAGCCCATGCCGCCAATCACAACAACCGCAAAAACTACGATGATGAGATTCGAACCCATCAATGGATTCACTTGGAAAATTGGTGCAGCTAAAACACCAGCAAAACCAGCAAGACCCACACCATAGGCATAGGCCAAAGAAATCATTACAGGTACATTGACACCAAACGCTTGAAGTAATTTTGGATTTTCAGTTCCGGCGCGAAGGTATGCGCCCAACTTTGTTCTTTCTATGACAAACCAAGTAGAAAAACAAACCACCAATGAGGCCACCACCACCCACAAGCGATACTTAGGCAAAATAATGCCAATCAACTCTAACGGGATGGCGCCCTGCAATATCTCAGGGGCTGAATAACTCTCACCAGAGATTCCATACCAATGACGAAACATGCCCTCGATAATGAGCGCCGAACCGAAAGTTAATAACAAGCTGTAAAGATGATCCAGGTGATACAAGCGCCTGAGCATGGTGCGCTCAAGTATCAAGCCGAAACCTGCCATCACTAGGGGCACGAGAATTAGCGCAAACCAATAATTAATCGAGAATTCAGGAAAACCAATCCACTGGCCAACTTGAGTTAGGTCAATCCACGCAACGAATGCGCCCATTGTGTACTGAGCACCATGGGAAAAATTAATGATGTTGAGTAGACCAAAAATAATGGCCAAACCCAAACTCAAAATGGCATAAAAAGAGCCATTAATAAGCCCCACCAAGAGCTGAGCAACCAGCCCTTGGTGGGGTAATTCCAAGAAGTTCAAACATGCTTAATAAGAAATAGATTACTTGTTAGTAACCAACTTGCATCGTGACAATGAAAGTGGTTGTGTTGCCTCAGCAGCCGGAATCACTGCTTTGACGTTGTAATAATCCCATGGGCTCTTAGATTCGGATGGCTTCTTCACTTCAAGTAAATACATGTCATGCTCAAACTTGCCGTCAGCACGGATTTTTCCTTTGAACAAACCATCATCAATATTGGTCGATCTCAAAGCCTTCATTACCGCTTGAGTATCATCCGTGCCTGCTTTTTGAACTGCAGCTAAATAGGCGAGAACTGATGAGTAAACACCAGCTTGAACGCTGGTTGGCATGCGCTTATGTTGCAAGATGAAACGCTTAGAAAACGCACGTGTTTTCTCATCTCTATCCCAATAGAAGCCTTCCGTTAGGTACATGCCTTGGGCTGCATTCAAACCCAAAGAATGAACATCAGAGATAAACATTAACAAAGGAACAACCGTTTGTTTTTTGTTGATACCAAACTCTGCAGCTTGTTTAACAAAGTTGTTAGTGTCTTGGCCCGCATTTGCCAGCGCAACAACATCAGCACCACTAGCTTGTGCCTTCAAGAGGTATGAAGAAAAGTCGCTATTCGGAAATGGGTGTTTACTAGTTCCCAGCACCTTACCACCGTTAGCATTAACAACATTGGTCGAATCTTTCTCTAGAGCTGCTCCGAAAGCATAGTCAGCAGTAAGGAAGTACCAGTTCTTTTTGCCCTGCTTTACAACAGCTTTAGCTGTACCGTTTGAAAGCGCGTAAGTGTCATAAGTCCAATGCACGTTATTGGCAGTACATTTTTCATTGGTAATTGGCAGGGAAGCTGCGCCAGACACTAAGGTGATCTTGTTTTTTTGCTCTGCCACTTCCATTACAGCAAGAGCAACGTTGGTTGACACCAACTCAACAATCACATCAACACCATCCTTGTCGTACCACTCGCGCGCTTTATTGGCGGCGATATCTGCTTTGTTCTGATGGTCAGCACTAACGAGCTCAATCTTCTTACCAATAACAGTGCCGTCCTTTGAAAAATCAGCGATTGCCATTTTTGCTGCAATCACCGCACCAGCACCAGCCAAATCAGAATAAGTTGATGACAGGTCTGTTAATACGCCAATCTTAATTACATCACCACTAACTTTGGATGTTTGCGCGAATGCTGGATTTGATCCAAAAAGGGCTGTCGCCACCAGACACGCGGTAATTTGCTTTAACTTCATTTACGTCTCCTATAAATAACCACTAGACACCAAGATACTCATTTAATAAGCTTGCTTTTTCAGTAAGCTCGTTTTGATTGACAACCTCAACCACGTTGCCGTGCTCAACCACATAATGACGATCAGCTAAGGGTGCAGCAAAACGGAAGTTTTGCTCCACCAGCACAATAGTGAAGCCCTTGTTGCGTAAACTAGTTACCACCTCACCCAATTTTTGAACAATCACTGGGGCCAAGCCTTCGGTAATTTCATCCAACAACAGTAGTTTTGCGCCCGTTCTCAAAATATACGTGCCATCGCGAGCATCTGTTGCTCACCACCCGAAAGCCTTGTGCCAGGACTATTACGTCGTTCGTAAAGATTGGGAAACATCTCATAAATCTCGTCTAAACCCATGCCTCCGGGAGCAATCTCTGGCAATAACAACAAATTCTCTTCAGCGCTTAAGCTAGCAAAGATGCCGCGCTCTTCAGGGCAAAAACCAACCCCTAGGCGGGCGATTCTATAGGTTGGCATCGCAATGGTTTGGGTGCCATAAATCTCTACTGACCCCGTTCTTTTGCTAGTTAAACCCAAGATAGTTTTTAAGATGGTGCTTCGGCCGGCCCCGTTACGACCCAGCAGAGTTACCACCTCACCATCACGAACAGAAAAGTTCACGCCATGAAGAATGTGGGACTCGCCATACCAAGATTCAAGGTTTTTAACCTCCAGCGCCACGGTGCTCATATGCTGTCGCCCCCATGGCTACCCATATAAGCCTCGACCACTAAGGGATTACTTGAAACCTCATGATAGGAGCCTTCAGCCAAAACCGAACCCCGTTGCAATACTGTAATTCGGTCGGCAATAGATGAAACCACTTTCATATTGTGCTCAACTATCAAAATGGTGCGGCCTTTGGCCACCCGATCTATTAACTCGGTAACGCGCTCGACATCCTTGTGACCCATACCTTGTGTTGGCTCATCCAACAACATCAGTTCGGGCTCCATAGCCATAGTGGTGGCAATTTCTAGCGCCCTTTTACGTCCGTAGGCCAGGTTTAAGGTTTCCTCATGAGCAAAATCAGCCAACCCAACCTCGCATAAGAGTTCTTCAGCCCGCCCATTAAGCACGTTGAGAGAATCCCCAGACCTCCAAAAATGGAATTCCGTACCCAATCCTTGCTGCAGTGCAACACGAACATTCTCTAAAACAGTTAGGTGTGGGAAAACAGCGGAAATCTGAAATGACCGAACCACCCCACGACGCGCGATTTGGGCGGGCTTCTCTTTAGTGATATCAAAACCGTTAAAAAAATTTGACCCGCGCTGGGCTCCAAGAACTTGGTGAGCAAATTAAAGCAGGTAGTTTTACCTGCACCATTAGGGCCAATCAAGGCGTGGATCGTTCCTCGAGCGACATCTAAGTTGACGTCACTCACCGCAGAAAAACCTTTAAAAGTTTTTCCAAGGCCAATTGTTTTAATATTGTTTCTTGCAAACTCGAATCCTCACACCACACCTTAGGCAAGAGTTTGAGGATACTCCAAGAGAGTGTTAACTAATATAGCGATAACCCTAAAAAATATAGGGTGTGTTGTTTAATTTGTATGGGTGATTTTTAAAAAGGTTTGGATTGCCACCTTAGCCATCTCATCCAACACATCCATGGGAACCCTTTGAGCCCCCTGGACAATCATAAGGGCATAGGGTTTTGCAAGCGCTGCGGCCTCAGGACACAAGTGCAACTCCTCACCAACTGCAGGCGACCGGCTGCGCCAATAGTTGATGGCTGCCTCTAACTCCCGAATGCTAACAAATAACATTTTTAGAATTATTTGCCGTCAAGGGACAACATGGTGCCACGACACTTCTTGGCACCACAACGACACTCGTAGTCTTTTTTCATTTGCTTGGTGACTCGACCCTCAACATCAAGGGAGTAGTCATAAACAAGTTCCTCGCCCACCTTAAGATCACGTTTCGCATAAATAAAGACGCGAGGCTCGCCATCAAAACTATCTTCCCTTGTTTCACAACTGGGCTTGCATGAGTGATTAATCCAACGTGCTGCATTGCCACCATACTTGGCGTCAATGCATCGGCCATCTTCTAATGAAAAGTAAAAAGTATGGTTTGGGTCTTTTGGATCGTGTGGGTGGCACTTCTCTGCCAACTTCCAGTTGATCCGCTCGCCCTTGTACTCAATAATGGCAGCACCCTTTTTAATGGGCTTAGTAACAAATACACCCTTACCGTGAATGGGTGAGGACTTAACAACAATGCAAGACCTGTCTACGCTCGGTACAACCAATTTCTTTTTAGCCATTTATCAAACATCCAAGTTGCGAGCAATTAAGGCATTTTTCTCAATAAAGGCGCGGCGCGGCTCAACCTCATCACCCATCAGCATTGTAAAGACTTGGTCAGCAGCAATCGCATCTTCAATTTTGACTTGGAGCAGAGTTCTTGAACCAGCATCCATGGTGGTCTCCCACAACTGGGAGGGGTTCATCTCACCAAGACCCTTATAGCGCTGACGGCTGAGCACTCGCTCAGCTTCGGAAAGCAGCCAAGAAAAGGCGGCCCTGAAATCTTGAATGGCTTGCTCTTTTTGATTTTTATCTGGATCGCCACGGCGAACCTTTGAGCCTGGCAATACTTTACCCGATAAAACTGCAGCAGCATTTGACAAGCTTTGATAATCATCGCCATGAACAAAATCGGAGTTAATTGCCGATAACTTTAGGTTGCCATGAATGCGACGGGAAAGTAAGAGTTTGTAGCGATCGGTGCGCCCTTCCTTTTGCACAATAATTTCTGGGGGCAGTGCTAGAGGATTTAAAGAGTCGGCAAGTGCCTGACGCAAAAGCTCAGCAGACTCGTTTGCTGACTTCTCTGTGTCTAAGTTAAGTTGGGTACCAGAGGCGATTGCACGCAAAGCATCTTCATCAATGGTGCGAGATAAGCGATCCACAACCGATTGAATGACTTGATAGTGTTTGGCCAATTCACCCAATACTGCACCCTCAATAATTTCGCCCGCTGGGGTTTGAAGTGATGCCGACTCCAACGCAATCTTTAAGAGTAATTGATTCAACTCTGCATCATCTTTAATGTATTGCTCATTCTTACCAAACTTCACTTTATATAAAGGTGGTTGTGCAATATAGATATGGCCACGCTCAATCAACTCAGGCATCTGTCTATAGAAGAAGGTGAGTAAAAGTGTGCGGATGTGACTACCGTCAACGTCAGCATCGGTCATGATGATAATGCGGTGATAACGCAGCTTATCGGCTTTGAATTCCTCAACACCGATACCAGTTCCGAGAACGGCAATTAAGGTAACCACCTCTTGGCTGGCCAACATCTTATCGAATCGAGCTTTTTCAACGTTGAGGATTTTTCCTTTAAGAGGAAGAATCGCTTGAAAACGTCGGTCACGCCCCTGCTTAGCAGAACCGCCCGCAGAATCTCCCTCGGCAATAAATAATTCAGATTTGGTGGGGTCTTTCTCTTGGCAATCTGCCAATTTTCCAGGAAGGCCTAAGCCATCTAAAACCCCTTTGCGGCGAGTCATATCTCGAGCTTTACGAGCTGCCTCACGAGCACGAGCAGCATCTACAATTTTTCCACAAAGGATTTTTGCATCAGCTGGACGCTCTTGCAGATAAGCGCTCAACGCTTCTGCAACAATTTCCTCTACTGGCCCGCGAACCTCACTGGAGACCAACTTATCTTTTGTTTGGCTAGAAAATTTTGGCTCAGGAACCTTGACTGACAATACGCAAGCTAGACCCTCGCGCATATCATCACCAGAAATTTCTACTTTGGCTTTTTTGGCAACCTCATGCTCATCAATATATTTATTAATGACACGGGTCATAGCAGCACGCAAGCCGGTAAGGTGGGTACCACCATCGCGTTGGGGAATGTTGTTAGTGAAACATAAAACCTGCTCACTAAAACTATCATTCCATTGCATAGATACTTCAGCAGTAATGTTGCCACCTAAATCTGATGGGCGAATACCTTCTGCGTAAAAAATATTAGGGTGTAAGACATTTTTAGTTTGGTTGATGTACTCAACAAAACCTTTAACACCGCCAGAGAAAGCAAAACCCTCTTCTTGACCAGAGCGTTGATCAATTAATTTGATATGAACGCCATTATTTAAAAATGAGAGTTCACGAATACGCTTTACAAGAATTTCATAGTGAAACTCAATGTTTCCAAAAATTTCTTCGTCTGCTAAAAAATGTACCTCAGTACCTGATAAAGCCGTATCACCTGTAATAGTGATTGGTGAAACTGCAACACCATTTTCTTCTTGAATGTTGCGGTTTTGAATAACACCACGCGCAAACTCCATGTAATGCGCTTTACCATCGCGGCGAATAGTAAGCTTCAACCATTTTGAGAGCGCGTTTACACAACTAACACCCACACCATGCAAACCACCGGAGACCTTATAACTATTTTGGTCAAACTTGCCGCCAGCATGCAACTCAGTCATCACAATTTCAGCCGCACTTCTTTTTGGCTCATGCTTATCGTCGTATTTAATCCCCGTTGGAACGCCGCGCCCGTTATCAACAATAGAAATGGAATTATCAGTTTGAATGACGACGGTAATTTCAGAGCAATGCCCTGCCAACGCTTCATCAATTGAGTTATCTAAAACCTCAAAAACTAAATGATGCAAACCCGTGCCATCGGAGGTGTCTCCAATATACATTCCTGGACGTTTACGAACAGCCTCAAGACCTTCTAAGATTTGGATCGATGATGCACCGTACTGCTCTACTACCTTTTTTTCTTCAGTCATTTTTTTCTAAATTAAATACGCATTGGCATCACAACATACTTGAAATCTTCAGGACCAGGCAAGGTAATCACGGCGCTACTATTCGCATCACCCAAACTAATTTGAATTTTTTCATTTTTCAAGTTTGATAAAACATCTAAGAGGTAGCTCACATTGAAACCAATTTCAACGGCATCACCACTGTATTCAGTTTCAATCTCTTCTTGCGCTTCTTCTTGTTCAGCGTTGGTTGATTGAACAGTAATTCGATTTGGCGACAAAGAAAAACGTACACCTTTAAATTTATCGGTTGTCAGAATTGCTGCACGCTGTAAGGCTGACTGCAAAACATCACGCCCAACTACTAAAGAGTTTTTATGCCCCTTAGGAATGACTCGTTGAAAATCGGGAAACTTTCCTTCCACGAGTTTTGAAATCAACTCGATATCACCAAATGAAAATTTCACTTGATTTGATGTAAGACTCATCTCTAACAACTCATCTGAATCTTCAAGTAGGTGTTGGCACTCCAAAATAGTTTTACGTGGAATGATGATTTCCTGCCTTTGCCCAGAACCCACAGAAGCTTCCGCTAACTCAACTTGCGAGTAAGCCAAGCGATGACCATCAGTGGCTACTGCAATCACTTGTTTACCCTCAACAACCAACAACATGCCGTTTAGGTAATAACGAATATCTTGTTGCGCCATTGCGAAATGAACTTGATTAACTAATTGACGAAAACTCTTTTGAGTCATCTTCCAACTTGCAGTCACTTCACCAACGCTTTGCATGACAGGAAATTCAACTGCAGAAAGTGTTTGTAAGGAGAAACGGCTTTTGCCGCTCCGTACAACCATCTTATTATCTTTAAGATTAAGTGCAACCGGGCCTTCTGGAAGTGCACGCAAGATATCTAATAACTTTCTTGCAGCCACCGTAGTAGTGACATCCTCAGCACCAACACCAAAGCTAGCGTTAGTGGTAATTTGAATCTCTATATCCGTTGACACAAAGGATACCTTATCACCCTGTTTTTTAAACAATAGGTTTGCCAAGATTGGTAAGGTGTGTCGACGTTCAACAATGCCACTAACTACCTGGAGTGGTTTCAATAAACTATCGCGCGAAGTGTTTATGAGTTGCATTGCTTTTAAATCCTTGTATACATCTTATTAGTAGTAATAAGACTTCTTTTTTTCAGTGGATAACTCAAAAACCTTATATAAAACAACCCATTAAAACCCAAAAAACCTGTGGAAAACTTTTGTATAAACGCTGTATAAATGTTGGATAACTTTTTATCAACACCCTATTTTTGCATGAAGCGCTAGCTTTCCACAATTTATCCACATGTTGTCCCCAAAGTTATCCATTAAGTTGTCCACAACCTTATCCACAGGCAAAAAACCTAAGACTTTAAGGTTTGCTCAATAACGTGGATTTCGTGGTTAAGTTGCCCATCGTGGGAGCGTTCCTCACCAATCTTCCGAACCGCATGTAAAACAGTTGTGTGGTCACGCCCACCAAACAGCTCACCAATCTCCGGCAGGCTCTTTTGAGTTAATTCTTTGGCCATAAACATCGCAATTTGACGAGGTCGAGCAATGTTTGCCGGACGCTTTTTTGAGTACATGTCAGCCACTTTAATGCTGTAAAAGTCTGCAACTGCCTTTTGTATGTTTTCAACCGAAATTTGGCGATTTTGGATTGAGAGCAGGTCCTTTAGGGCTACTCGAGCTACATCAATCGTGACTTCTTTGCCGTGGAAGCGTACAAATGCCAAAATTTTCCTTAACGCCCCTTCAAGCTCACGCACATTTGATCTGAGGTGTTTTGCCACAAAAAAAGCCACATCCTCACTCATGGGGATGCCCTCACTTTGAGCTTTTTTCATCAAAATAGCAACTCGCATTTCCAGCTCTGGCGGTTCAATTGCAACCGTAAGCCCTGAGTCAAAGCGTGAAATTAGTCGATCATCTATTCCAGCCATTTCCTTGGGGTAGGTGTCGCTTGTGATGATGACTTGGGCTTTATTGCTTAGCAGCGCCTCAAAGGCGTAGAAAAACTCCTCTTGCGTTCTGGATTTGCCACTAAAAAATTGGATGTCATCTATTAAAAGCAGGTCAAGCGAATGGTAGTAACGCTTAAATCGGTCAAAAGCCTTTTGCTGATAAGCCCTAACCACATCAGAGACATATTGCTCAGCATGAATGTATCGAATTCGAGCATTAGGCTTCTCTTTTAGAAGGTGATTCCCAATCGCATGAATTAAATGTGTTTTACCTAAGCCAACCCCGCCATATAAAAACATGGGATTATATGAGGTGCCGGGGTTGTGGGCAACCTGAATAGATGCCGCCCTTGCAAGTTGATTGGCCTTGCCAGTCACAAAAGTCTCAAAAGTAAGGTTTGGGTTTAATTTAGAGTGGTCTTCGGTTTCAAAGGATTGCTCTTCTGTAGAGCTGCTGTCCGAGCCCATTAGCACTTCTTGCTGCTCAAATTTATCTTGAGGGGGTGAGCTAATTTCTGGTGATTGCGTGTTCGACCCCTCAATGTTGAGAACAAAACTCAAGGTGATTGGGCGGCCAAAATACTCGTCGGCCATCTCTTGGAAGCGGTCGGAAAAAGTCTTCTTAATCCAATCAAGCTTAAACCTATTTGGTGCTCCCAATATGAGTGATTGCTCACTTTTATCATAGGAAACCAAACTTAATGGCTGAATCCAAGTCTTAAATTGTTGGGGGGGGAGTTCGCGGGCAAGCGCACCAAGTGCGCTGTCCCAAAACCCCAGTGGGCTAAGTGAATTCAATGTGGGAGGGTTTTGTAAGTTACTCATATTTTTGGAGGATCCATTGTAGCCAGCCAATAAAGTTATTCACAAGCTGGAAAAATGTGGAAAACCTGTGGATAACTTGTGAATAAAAATATAAAACCCAATAAAATCACATGATTACAAAATTAACACCAATAAAATAGAGAAAAATACCTATATATTCTTCCGCAGCGGTTGACCTTTTGTTTGGCAACAAGGAAAATACGGGGTTTTGCAGGATGAATCATGAAAAGAACATATCAACCCTCAGTAACACGTCGCAAACGTACTCACGGATTTCGTATTCGCATGAAAACCAAGAGCGGACGCGCAGTATTAAACGCACGTCGTGCTAAAGGCCGCAAACGTCTGGCTGTTTAATTTAGCAGTTGAATAGCGCCAGGATTTCTGAATTACTAAAAACACGCCCCAAGACAAGTTTGTATTGGGGTTTGTATTTGGCGTCTTCCGATCAAGGCACCAGGCCAGATTTAGGTATTGCGGTAGCCAAAAAATTAGCTAAACGCGCGGTAGACCGAAACCAATTAAAGCGCATGATCCGAGAATTAGTCAGGGGCGCTCAAGCTATAAATCTCAACAGTGATGTTGTGGTGAAACTGAAAAAACCAATTGGTCGCGAAACCCGCGGGAAACTCAGAAGCAAAGAAAAAGAAATTCTGCGAACACAAATTGCAGGGCTAATTTAACGTGCAACCGGCAAACAGGGTAGCCATTAAGTTTGTGCGACTTTATCAAGTAGCACTCAGCCCTTTTATTGGCATGCATTGTAAGTTTGCGCCCTCCTGTTCTCAATACGCATGCGATTGCTTTGCGAATTACGGATTTTTTAAAAGTTTTAGGCTAATGGTATGGCGTATTTTGCGTTGTAATCCATGGTCACAGGGCGGTTACGACCCAGCAGTAAAACCAACATCTCATCATCTTAAGTGAATGCAAATGGACTATAAAAAAACAATTCTTTGGGCAATCTTTCCCATGTCGGGCCTCTTGTTGTACAACAACTGGCAAGTTCATGAAGGAAAGCCACCGATGTTTGGTGGAAACCCTGCAAGCACTGCTGTTGTAGTTGATAAAGCTCAGGCAAGCAAAATTGATATTCCATCTCCAGTACAAAACCCAAACATTCCAGCGCCAAATCAAACGCCTGCAATTGTTACCAGCGCAATTGAAACATCAGAAAAGTTTGTATTGCAAAACGATGTGTTGATTTTGGAAATCAGCGCCAATGGTGCAAACATTATTGATGCGAAGCTACCTAAGCAGCTGACAGCAGAAAAGAAACCAGTTGAACTATTTCAATACGCACCGAACCATAAATACTTTGCACGTTCTGGCTTAATTGCTATGGGTAACGGAGGTTTACCCAACCACACCACAACGTTTAAATTAGTGCAGTCCGGGAAAGATGGATCCGGAAAGCCTTTTATTGTTTTGGCTAGCGAGCGCAACGGCGTAAAACTAGAGAAGACATTTGTCTTAAGTCCCGGCAGTTACGTTGTTGATGTTGGACATCGAGTTACACAAAGTAATGCAAATGCGGCACCACTAGTTCTCTACACAGAGATCGTGCGCGACGCCTCGCAAGAGCAAAAAATTGGACCTTTTAATGGCGCGTTTTCAGCAAGCACCTTTACCGGCCCTGCCACTTACACCGAAAAGGAAAAATTCAATAAGCTTGAATTCACGGCGATTGATAAAAACAAGATCACTATTCCAACGCAAGTTCCAGCTGGCGACCTCGCTTGGATTGCTATGGTTCAGCATTACTTTGCTAGTGCGTGGATTCCTAGCGATAAAGAGGCGCGAGATATTTATGCTGGAAAGATTGATAACAACCTTTACCGCATTGGTATGCAAACACCTTTGGGCGTAGTTGCACCAGGAACAACAGTTGTTGAAAAAGCAAAGTTGTTTGTCGGTCCACAAGAGGAAAGTGTTTTAGAAACGATTGCACCAGGGTTTGCTTTATTGAAGGACTACGGCTACCTCACCATTCTTGCTAAACCTATTTTCTGGTTGCTGGAGAACATCCATGCCTATGTTGGCAACTGGGGTTGGTCAATTATCCTTTTGACTATCTTGATTAAGTTGGTGTTTTTCCCGCTGTCTGCCGCTAGCTATAAATCAATGGCGCGCATGAAAGAGGTTCAGCCGCGCCTACTTGCCATGAAAGAGCAATACAAGGGTGAGCCACAAAAATTAAACCAAGCGATGATGGAGATGTACCGCAAGGAAAAAATTAATCCTTTGGGTGGCTGCTTACCAGTAGTCATTCAGATTCCTGTATTTATTTCCTTGTACTGGGTTCTGTTGTCTTCAGTAGAAATGCGCAATGCACCGTGGATTGGTTGGATTCATGATTTATCAGTTCCAGACCCGTACTACATTTTGCCAATCATTATGGCAGCTTCAATGTTTGTGCAAACCAAATTGAATCCAACACCGCCCGATCCAATTCAGGCGAAGGTGATGATGTACATGCCGCTTGTATTTTCTGTAATGTTCTTCTTCTTCCCGGCAGGCTTGGTCTTGTATTGGGTGGTGAACAACTTACTCTCAATTGCTCAGCAGTGGCAAATCAATCAAATGTTTGGAAAAAAGCCGGCTAAATAAATCTTTAGCCGATAAAAAATAAACAAGGAGTACCCGCAATGATGACGAGAAAGCTACCCATCATTGCGGTTGCCACCGCGCCGGGTAAGGCTGGGGTTGGCGTTATTCGCATTAGTGGATCTCGGCTTTTACCGCTCGCAGAAGCTTTATTTCAGAAGACACTTCTGCCCCGTCAGACCAATCTCCTTACTCTTAGTGATTCACGGGGTGAGACGATTGATCAACTAATTGCAATTTACTTTGCTGCCCCCGCCTCCTTTACTGGTGAAGATGTCTTGGAGCTGCAGTGCCATGGGGGCCCCCAGCTTTTAGAGTTGGTCATGAAACGGTGTCTCGAGCTGGGAAAAGATCAAGGCTTGGTTATTGCAGAGCCGGGCGAATTTTCTTTGCGCGCATATCTCAATAACAAAATCGATTTAGCTCAAGCAGAGGCTATTGCAGATTTAATTGATGCTCAAAGTGAGGCAGCAGTACGTGCGGCAGCGCGCTCATTGCAGGGCGCCTTCTCAAACGACATTAATAGCTTGATAGAAGAAATTACCCAATTACGCATTTTGGTTGAGTCCACCTTGGACTTTCCTGAAGAAGAGATTGAGTTTTTGGAGAATGCCCAAGCTCGCCGGCGCTTGAGCACGGTGATGGAAAAATTGCACAGGCTGAGAGAAGGTGCAAAACAGGGCAAGATTTTGCGCGATGGCATTCAGCTAGTTTTGGCTGGCGCCCCCAATGTTGGAAAGAGTTCGCTTCTTAATCGCTTGGCTGGTGAAGAGGTGGCAATTGTCACTCCTATCGCTGGCACCACAAGGGATCGCGTTAAGGAAAGCATCACCATAAACGGTGTTCCGATGCACATTATTGATACGGCAGGTCTACGTGAGACCAGCGATCTAGTTGAGGCAAAGGGAATTGAACGGTCTTGGGAGGCAATACGAGCAGCAGACCTGGTTATTTTTCTGCAAGACCCAAATTCAATTAATACGATCGATAGCGCACCTGTTTTGGAGTTAAAGGCCCAAATATTGAAGGCCCTCCCACTAAAGTGCCCCGTTCTAGAGGTGAATAACAAATCGGACTTATTGGGCAATGCTAAGCCCGGCCATAGTGAAAATCCATCTTTACTTATTTCGGCCAAGACTGGCGATGGGATTGAGGCCCTAAAACAAAAAATCCTAGAATCGGTTGGTTGGGGTGGCTCTCAAGGGGGTGCCATTGTGGCTCGCAGAAGACATCTCGACTGTCTGGATCGGGCGGCAACCCATCTGGATAAATCTCAACAATTCGCTGCAGATGGCAACATATCGCTGGAGTTATTTGCAGAAGAGCTCCGTTTAGCACAAGATCGGCTTGGGCAGATCACTGGAAAATTGCTCCCAGATGATCTTTTAGGCAAGATATTTAGCCAGTTTTGCATTGGCAAGTAAAGGGTTTGCTCTTGGCCGTCTTGCGCCTAAAAATACGCCCAAAATGTTAAAATAGTGCGATCAAAAACATTACATTTCATAGGACTCTAATGACTATCAATACCAATGCACCTGAGTACGTAAAAAATCAAAAACTCATTCAATGGGTTGCAGATGTTGCCGCTCTAACCAAGCCAGACAAGATTCACTGGTGTGATGGCTCCCAGGTTGAATATGATGAATTTTGTGAGTTACTGGTAAATACGGGCGTATTCAAGCGCCTCAACCCAGCAAAACGCAAAAACGCTTTCTTAGCGCTATCAGACCCTGATGACGTAGCTCGTGTTGAGGACTGCACATTTATCTGTTCTGCAAAAAAAGAAGATGCTGGCCCAACCAATAACTGGGTAGAGCCCAGTGAAATGCGTGCCACCCTCCAGCCATTGTTTGATGGTTGCATGCGCGGCAGAACAATGTACGTAGTGCCGTTCTCTATGGGCCCGATTGGCTCCCCAATCGCCCATATTGGCATTGAGTTGTCTGACAGCCCTTATGTTGCTATCAACATGCGCTTAATGACCCGTATGGGCAAAGCCGTGATTGATCAGCTTGGCGCCACTGGCGAATTCGTTCCTTGTATCCACACGGTTGGCAAGCCATTGGCTGTAGGCGAAAAAGACGTTGCTTGGCCCAACAACAAAAACAAATACATCGTTCACTACCCAGAAACTCGTGAGATTTGGTCTTTTGGATCTGGTTACGGTGGCAATGCATTGCTAGGTAAAAAATGTTTTGCTTTGCGTATTGCATCCAATATGGGTCGTGATCAAGGCTGGTTAGCTGAGCACATGTTGATCTTGGGTGTAACTTCACCTGAGGGTAAGAAATACCATATTGCTGCGGCTTTCCCATCTGCCTGCGGAAAAACCAACTTCTCTATGATGATTCCTCCAAAAGGCTTCGAGGGTTGGAAGGTCACTACAGTTGGCGATGACATTGCATGGATCAAGCCGCGCAAAGACCCTATTACAGGTAAGACGCGTTTGTTTGCGATTAACCCAGAGTCTGGTTACTTTGGCGTTGCTCCCGGAACAAACCGCCAAACCAACCCAAACTGTCTCGATTCATTAAATCAAGATGTGATCTTCACTAACGTTGGTTTAACTGATGATGGTGATGTTTGGTGGGAAGGTTTAACTGACACACCTCCAGCACATTTAATTGACTGGCAAGGTAAGGATTGGACTCCTGCTGATGGTGCCGCTGGCCGTAAAGCTGCGCATCCAAATTCACGCTTCACTGTAGCTGCTACAAACAATCCTGCAGTAGATCCAAATTGGGACAATCCTGAGGGCGTGGCGATTGATGCATTCTTGTTTGGCGGTCGTCGCTCAAACACAGTGCCATTGGTAAGTGAAGCGCGTGACTGGGTAGAAGGTGTTTACATGGCCGCCACAATGGGCTCTGAAACTACCGCTGCGATTACTGGCCAGGTCGGCGTTGTTCGTCGTGATCCATTTGCTATGATTGCATTTGCTGGTTACAACATGAGCGATTACTTCCAGCATTGGTTGAATGTTGGAAGTAAGCTTGCTGCTGAAGGCGCTGTGCTACCAAAAATCTATTGCGTGAACTGGTTCCGCAAAGATGAAAACGGCAAGTTTGTATGGCCTGGTTTCGGTGAAAACATGCGTGTGCTTTCTTGGATTTTGGGTCGTGCTGAAGGCACAGCCAAAGGTAAAGAAACTGTATTTGGTATTTGCCCAGAGCATGCTGATATGCATTGGAATGGTCTCGATTACTCAGCAGACAAGTTTGAAAAAGCCATTACCGTTGCTGTTGACGATTGGAAAAACGAGCTCAAGCTGCATTCAGAATTGTTCGAGCATCTAGGTGAGCGTTTGCCTAAAGAGTTAATCGAAGCTCGTAGCAAAATTGAGAAGCGCTTAAACGCCTAGGTACCCCTAGGAATTTAAGAAGCCTATTCAAAAACATCCGCATTTAATGGCCCCACCCCAACACCACGACATCGTGGTGATTGGGGCAGGCATTGCGGGATCTAGCATTGCCAATGAACTGCTTGAACGCGGTCAAACAGTTTGCATCCTTGATTCAGCCCCCCACCCCGCATCCGCATGTTCTAGTCACGCCTATGCTATTGCTCATCCGCATGTTGGTCGAGGTGCCTCCCGTTTATTACGTTTAACTCGCATTGCATTTTTGATGGCCGAAGCCCGCTGGGGCAAGCACTGGAATCAGCATGGCATCTTTCAACCAAATAAGAAGGATAAAGTTTTTAATCAGGATGATGTTGCAGACTATTTGCAGTCACTTAATCTTGATGAAGGCTTAGCGCAAGGGCTGTATGCAAATGAGGCAATGGAAGCTTGTGGAATTTCTCAAGACGGAATTTGGCTCCCTCGCGGGGCATCGTTGAATTTATTTGAAGCAACGCATCTTGCGTTGGCTCCCCACACAAAATTGACTTGCTGCTGGAATACTACAGTGGCCCGATTGGAGAAAACCCCTTCGGGCTGGCGCTTGATTGACCCCCAGAGCATCACCATCATGACCGCTGGCAAGGCCATTATTGCAGCAGGGTTAGAAACCAAAAACTTAGCCGCAAGCACCGACGTGCGTCTGCCTTTGAGACCGGTACGTGGACAGCTGAGCATTTTTTCGATTGAAGAAAAAAGTGCGTGGGCGCCAAAATTACCTCGTACCGCCATCTCGGGTGATGGCTATTGTTTGCCAGCCAAGAAATTACCCGATGGAAGTTACCAGTGGATAGTGGGCTCTAGCTTTGATGAAGGAGAGTCCGATCTGCGGGATTGGGATACAAGCGATGACTTTAATCGCGAGCAGGCAAAGGATTTACTAGATTATGAAGAGGGTGATATTAGCCATCTTCAGAAGTCAGGAAGCTTTGTCGGCGTGCGTTGTGTTGCTGGCGATCGCTTGCCGATTATTGGAGCACTCACTCAACGCCCAGGGATATTTTTGGCAACAGCCCTGGGATCAAGAGGTGTGTTGTGGTCGGCTTTAGCGGCCAAGCTCATTACTGCTCAAGTGCTTGAAGGTGACTTTGCTTTGCTGGCACGCTTAGGCTTCGCTGCAGACTTAGTGGCTGCGCTGGCACCCGCACGTTTCTTCGCTGGCGCTTTAGCGGCAGCACCAGCCTTGGGCGCTTTGGCTTCAAACTCAAAACCAATTTTGCCATCTGCGCCTAAAGCAAGATAAGCCTTAAAGCCACGACCAGTACGGTTGGATTTGAAATTGGTTAGCAAATCTGTTTTGCCCTCTGCTAGCAATTTTTGAACTTGCTCCGCAGAAATTTCTTGTTGCAAAACGACCTTACCCGTTTTGAAATCACACGATTTATTTGGGCCGGTATTGTTCTCACAAAGATAGCGCATGCCATCTTCATACACAGCACCAGAGCACTTTGGACAAACACCTAAAGCCTGACGGCCGGTAAAGTCGATTGCTTCAGATTCATCTTCTTGTGTATTGCCAAAATCAAACTCAAGCTTAAAGCCCGCATTGGGATAGTCGGCATCATCTTCAGGAATTTCGCTTAACTTAATAATTGCCGCAAATGGCCTGCCCATCTTGCTGCGAAAGCCTTGGAGCGGCCCAATAGTTTTTTCACGAAGCAGCTCTTCTACCTCTGGATATTCAAATGCACGTCCACCCGGAGTTTTGCTAATCGTGAACCCGCACTTCTCACATGCAAAGCGACGATAGTTTTCTTTAACCGCGCCATTACAGTGTGGGCAGGGTGTAGACATGGTCGCATAGTCACCGGGAATAGTATCGCTGTCATACTCCTTGGCACGTTTGACGATGCGTTGCGTCATCTGTGCAATTTCTTGCATAAAAGTGTCGCGATTCATCTTGCCACGCTCAATTAGAGAGAGCTTGTTTTCCCAACTACCCGTGAGATCAGGGCGCGTTAATTCTTCTACATCCAGGCCGCGCAATAGCGTCATTAATTGGAATGCTTTGGCCGTAGGAATCAGCTCACGCGCTTCGCGAACCATATATTTTTCTGCTAGTAAGCCTTCAATAATCGCCGCACGGGTTGCTGGTGTTCCTAAACCTTTTTCAGCCATGGCTTCACGCATCTCATCATCGTCTACCCATTTGCCAGCACTTTCCGTGGCGGATAGCAGGGTTGCCTCGGTATAGCGAGCAGGGGGTTTGGTTTTTAATGGGATGGCGGAGATGGGCTCGGTTTGTACGGTTTCACCTTCTTGTACGGCCACCAGTTCATCATCTGCTTGGTTGGACCTGCCATAGACTGTTAGCCAGCCTGGGAATACTAGAACACGGCCTTCGGTTTTAAAGTGATGGCCTGATGCTTCGGTAATACGAGTGGTGACACGGAACTCGGCAGCAGGATAAAACACTGCTAAGAAGCGACGGACTACCAAGTCATACAACTTTTGCTCTGGCTCGCTTAGACTCTTTGGAGACTCTAAGGTTGGGATGATCGCAAAGTGATCAGATATTTTTGAGTTGTCAAAAATACGTTTGTTTGGCTTGATCCAGCCATATCCAGCTTTTGCCTTTGGATCTTTAGGATCGCCTTGCAAAATTTGTTTAGCAAATGGACGATATTCTGATGAGCTCTCCGCCAGGTTCTCCATGGCCTGCTTCACGGTATCCAAGTAGTCTTCGGGCAAAGCCTTAGCATCCGTACGTGGATAAGTAAGCACCTTATGACGCTCGTAAAGCGCTTGAGCCAGGCCCAAGGTATTTTTGGCGGAGAAGCCAAAGCGTGCATTGGCCTCGCGTTGCAAACTTGTTAAATCAAACAGCTGGGGCACTAGCTGAGTTGCTGGCTTAGCTTCTTCTTTGACGCTTGCTTTTTTATCGCGGCACGCGGCCACAATGCTTTGTGCAGCAGCCTCACTCCATAGGCGATTCTCGCGCGCATCTGGAGCATCAACATCTTTTTTAAACTTGGGGTCAAACCAGCGGCCTTCATATACGCCGGCTGCAGCAATAAATTCGGCCTTAACTTCCCAATAGTCTTTAGAGATAAATTTACGAATCAGCTCTTCGCGCTCTACAACGATTGATAAGGTTGGTGTTTGTACTCGGCCAACTGTCGTTAAAAAGAATCCACCGCTCTTGCTATTAAATGCAGTCATTGCGCGAGTGCCGTTAATGCCAACCATCCAATCTGCTTCAGAGCGGCAGCGTGCTGCATCTGCTAGAGGCTGCATGTCGGCATCACTACGCAGTGAAGCAAAGCCATCCCGAATCGCTGCTGGGGTCATAGATTGCAGCCAGAGACGCTTAATGGCCTGTGGCGCTTTCGCATGCTGCGCGATCAAGCGGAAAATTAATTCACCTTCACGGCCCGCGTCACATGCATTAATAAGTTCGTTGATATCTTTACGCTTAATGAGTTTTTGCAATACCTTGAGACGCGATTCAGTTTTAGCAATCGGGCGTAAATCAAAATAGGGCGGCACAACTGGTAGGTTTGCAAACGACCATTTCCCACGCTTGACATCAAATTCCTCGGGGGCAGCAATTTCTAATAAGTGGCCTACCGCAGAAGAGATAACAAAGTCATCGCTCTCGAAATAGTCCTCATATTTAGTGAAGCCTCCTAAAGCCTTGGCAATGTCATTTGCAACAGAAGGTTTCTCCGCAATGATCAGCGCCTTAGGGTGATCCACGGTTGAAGTCTTTGAGCTGCTTTTTTTGGTAGTTGCTTTAGTTGCCACGCGTTTTGCCTAAATTTGAGCTTGAAATGATGTTTATTGGATGCAAATAGGAAGCCAAATTAAATCCATTTTTGGGCTAATCTTCCCCACACTTTTTTTATTATTAACCGATAAATTAACAAAAGTCCAAAACCCTCAATTTTTGGGGTTTCGAAAGACCCCATTAATACCTAAATTTTCTTAAAATGGGTCTTTAATGGGGTTTAAATGCAGTTTTCACCAATTTTTGAGTTCTTCGAGGATATCTTTTGGAGTTTGGACTAGTTTGGCACCTTGCTGAAGTAGCTGGTGACAGCCCCTGGACAGGGGGTGATGTATCGACCCAGGAATTGCAAAGATCTCACGACCAAGCTCGACGCCTAGTCTGGCTGTAATCAATGAGCCAGAGCGCTCAGCTGCTTCGATTACTAGGATTCCTAGTGCTAGGGCGGCAATAATGCGGTTCCTGCGTGGAAAGTGCCAGGCTTTTGGCCCCAATCCTGGCTCTAATTCAGACGCCAGTAAGCCGCTCTTACCAATCGCTTGGGCTAATTTTTGGTGCTCTCTGGGGTACACAATGTCCAGCCCTGTTCCGCATACTGCGATGGTTGGCTGGTCCCACTTCTGTCCAAGGGCGCCTAAGTGGGCGGCGCCATCAATACCCCTGGCTAAGCCCGAAATAATGAGATAGCCCTCCGCAGATAGGGCTTGAGCAAAATAGCGGGCATTTCTAATTCCCTTTTGGCTGGCGTTGCGGGATCCAACAATGGCAATCATCGGGGAATCCAGCAAGCGAATATCCCCATATATATAGAGTGAATTGGGAGGGTCGTACAAATCCAATAGGCGAGAAGGATAGCAAGGGGTGTTTTGATGAATTTGGGTGATGCCTGGATTTTTTAGGGTGTTCATAAAGCAATTTTCAGCATGGGGCAAGAGAGAACTATCAGGACAGCTTTATTACTCTGTTGGATAATTCCGATATGGCTTTATTAACCGTCCTTTGCTACCCAGATCCACGCCTACATAAGGTTGCCAAACCTGTAGCGCAGGTAGACGCACGCATCAAAAAAATTGTGGCCGACATGGCCGAGACAATGTACGAAGCGCCTGGGGTTGGTTTGGCTGCAACACAGGTTGATATTCATGAGCGAATTGTGGTGATTGATGTTTCTGACAATCAAGATGAGCTAATGGTGTTCATCAATCCAGAATTAGTTTGGGCAAGCCCAGAAAAAAAATCATGGCGCGAGGGATGTCTTTCTGTGCCAGAGTATTACGATGAAGTTGATCGCCCAGCGGTAGTTCGAGTAAAAGCGCTCGACATCAATGGAAAGGAATTTGAAGTAGAGGCAGATGGTTTGTTATCGGTCTGCTTGCAACACGAGATGGATCACTTGCAGGGCAAGGTGTTTGTCGAGTACCTCTCGATGTTGAAGCGCAATCGTATTTCTCTCAAAATGAAAAAGCGCGCAAAAGAATTAGTAGGCGAGCGCTAAGCGCCCAATGAGAATTGTTTTTGCTGGTACCCCAGAGTTTGCTGCGCAAGCAATGCACGCAATAGAAAAGGTTGGTCATCAAATTGTTTTGGCCCTTACTCAGCCGGATCGTCGTGCGGGTCGCGGCATGCATCTGCAGGCGAGCCCCGTAAAACTTTTTGCGCAAGAAAAAAATATTCCTGTATTGCAACCGGTATCTCTTAAACAGAGCCATCCTGACTTCCAGAAACAAGCGGCAGCACTTGAGGCATATCAATATTTATCTGGCATTGATTTTGATGCAATGGTAGTGGTTGCGTATGGATTAATTCTTCCTCAAGATGTTCTGGACCTTGCATCTCGCAATGGTAGATTTGGCTGCTTTAATATTCATGCCTCTTTGTTGCCAAGGTGGCGTGGCGCAGCCCCAATACAGCGTGCCATTGAGAATGGTGACACCTGCACGGGTGTGAGCATCATGCAAATGGATGCTGGTTTAGATACTGGCGATACCGTTTTGGTGGGTGATCTGAAAATCACATCTGACGAAACTAGCGCAACACTTCATGATCGTCTTGCTAGGCTGGGCGCTGAGTTGATGGTCAAGGTTCTGAATGATCTAGATAAGGGCATTGTCACTTTAAGAACTCCACAGCCTAGTATCGGTATTACCTATGCAGAAAAAATATTAAAGAACGAGGCAGAAATTGATTGGCAGCTAAGCGCCGTTGAAATTGATCGACGCATTCGAGCTTTCAATCCATTTCCCGGGTCGACGAGCGGCCTTCAAGGTGAGCAATTTAAGTTTTGGAACTCTTGTTTGCCCAAGCAAGAGGAAGTGGATCCAGCTGCTAAGCCTGGACAAATTGTAGGCCGTAGTGCTGATGGTGTGTATGTTCAATGTGGTGAGGGCGTGATCGAGATTTTAGAAATGCAAAAACCAGGCGGGAAAAGAATTTCTGCAAGTCTATGCATTCCTGGTGGAGTAAGTGCACATCATCTAATGAGGTTTGAAAAGACGGCAAACAGGCAAGGAGACGTAAATGTTTAATTTAGTAAAGACCGCGATTTTGATGGCGGCAATTACTGCTCTCTTCATCGTAGTTGGTGGCATGCTTGGTGGTGAAGAGGGGATGTTGATTGCGCTGCTGATCGCAATCGGAATGAACTTTTTTAGCTACTGGTTCTCAGATACGATGGTCCTCAAGATGACGAATGCACAGCAAGTAGATGAGCATTCTGCTCCCCAGCTGTATGCCATGGTTAAAGAGCTGGCTGAAAAGGCTGGACTCCCCATGCCTAAAGTATTTTTAATTGATGAGGATGCACCTAATGCATTTGCAACCGGTCGCAATCCGGAGAATGCTGCTGTTGCAGCAACCACCGGCATCCTCAGAATTCTTTCGCCTCGTGAGTTGCGCGGTGTAATGGCGCATGAGCTCGCACACGTAAAGCACCGAGATATTTTGATTTCTACTGTCGCAGCAACTATGGCTGGCGCCATTTCTGCGTTGGCAAATTTAGCGATGTTTGCTGGTGGTCGAAATTCAGAGGGTCGGCAAGGCAATCCCCTAGCGGCATTGGCGGTAATGATTTTGGCGCCTTTGGCAGCAAGCCTAATTCAAATGAGCATCTCTCGGGCGCGCGAATATGAGGCCGATCGTGGCGGTGCTGAAATGAGCTCTGATCCCGAGTCCTTGGCGCAGGCCCTGCAAAAAATTCATGCTTATGCTCAAGGTATCCCATTTCAAGCAATTGAGCGGCATCCTGAAGCGGCGCAGATGATGATCATTAATCCTCTGACCGCTGGTGGCCTCTCTCAACTTTTTTCTACCCATCCCCCAATGGAGGAGCGGGTAGCTCGTTTAATTAGCATGTCTAAAAACGGGGTTTACCCCGGAGCGGAATAATTTGACTGACCAAAAAACACCACGCAGTCTTCCGCTATCCGAGGCGATCACTATTTCTGCGCAAGCAATAGGTGAGGTGATGGGTGGGTCGATCACTCACAGAAGTATTGGATCAACTGGATGCGCACGAACGCCCTATTGTTCAAAGCCTTACATTTGACGCTTTGCGTAAGTGGGTGAGATCTCATGAGTTCATTAAGCAATTCACTCCAAAGACACCATCAGTAGAAGTAGAGCATTTATTAAGCGTAGCAATCGCCTTGTTCTTGCAAAGTGGTGCGGAAGGTAAGGGCTATGCGGCCCATACGATCGTTGATCAGGCAGTAAAGGCCTGCAGTGAATATGAGCCAACGCTGTATGCCAAGGGCTTAGTGAATGCTGTACTGCGTAAGGTTAGCCTGGCAGTTCAGGCTGAGAATGAGAAGCCCTATCCCCCAGATCCTATTCCTATCTTCTTCCCGCCCTGGTGGCGAGCAAGTTTGAAGCGCAACTATTCGAAGTCTTGGCAGGCCATGTTGATTCAGCAGGCCCAACGTGCGCCCTTAATTTTGCGGGTGAATCTCAAGCAGCATACTCGTCAGGAATATCAAGATTTATTGCATCAAGTAGGCATCGTTTCTGAGCCCATTGATAGCGTTGCTGGAATCCCATTGAATTCTGCATTGGTCTTGCGTGCGCCCGTGCCGGTATCCGATTTGCCAGGATTTTATAGTGGCGCCGTTTCTGTTCAAGATGCAGGGGCCCAAATTGCAGCAGTTCTCCTTGATCCAAAACCAGGAGAGCGTGTATTGGATGCTTGTGCTGCGCCTGGTGGAAAAACTGCCCATTTATTGGAACTAGCGCAATGCGAGATGATTGCATTGGAGTTGGATGGTCAGCGTCTTGGAAAAATTGGCGGTAATTTAGATCGATTGCGATTGCAATCTGACGACGTTCGGGTGGTGCGTGGCGACGCCTCAAAGACCGCCTGGTGGGACGGCAAGCTGTTTGACAAAATCCTATTGGATGCACCCTGCTCCGCATCTGGCATTGTTTCAAGACACCCCGATATTCCCTTCTTGCGTCGTGAGGCAGATATTAAGGCACTACAACTAAGGCAGCGCGCTATTTTGGAGCAAGCGTGGAAGATGCTGAAGATAGGCGGCACGCTTTTGTATGTGACTTGCTCCGTATTTCCGGAAGAGGGCGAGGAGCAGGCCGCTTGGTTTGTGAATGAGCATGCCGATGCGTTACGATTAAGCGCTCCCGGACAAATTTTGCCTGCTGAGCTAAATGATGGTTTTTTCTATGCTTTGTTTAAGAAAAAAGGGCCATGAGCCAATGCATTAAACAATTCACCCTTTGTGTTTTGATAACGCTGAGTCTATTTTCGGTGGCTGCAAATGCAGAGGGAATCAAACTTAAATCTGCTGAGCTAGAGCGGGTGGATAACGACTGGCTATTGAATGCTACTTTTAAGATTGAATTAAGCCCTGGCCTAGAAGACGCAGTTCAAAAAGGGGTTGTCTTATATTTTCAGACTGAGTTTGATGTAACCCGTTCACGCTGGTATTGGTTTGATGAAAAGCCTGCACTGGCACAGCGACTAACGCGCTTGTCATATCAGCCAATGACTCAGCAATATCGTATCGCCTCTGAAGGCTTTACCTTTTCTGCAAAAACAATATTTGAAGCCTTGCAGGCCGTTGGGAGTATCGGCGGTTGGCGAGTTATTGATGGCAGCCAGATTGATGCAAGCAAGTCTTACACTGCAGCACTCAGAATGACTCTAGATTTGAGTAAGCTACCCAAGCCATTTCAGGTAAATGCGCTAAACAATCGTGACTGGAATGTCACTAGTGATTGGGTTCGCTTTCCATTTTTACCGACCGGTCCCAACCTGATTAAACGATGAAGATATCTTTAGACTTCATTGGATCAAATGCGTTTGAGAGGGACATTTGGAAAAGGCGCGCTCTGCCGATAGCGATGGCAGTGATTGGCACTTTTGCGCTCCTACTATTGGTGTTGTTATCTATTGCAACATCAAATACCGAGTTCTTTGATAACTATTTCATTTGGCTTTATGCAGCTAACGTCATCATTGGTATTTGTTTAACACTGGTCATCTTGACCTTGGTGATAGTCATTGCCATTCGTTGGCGTAAGGGCCGATTTGGTACTCGCTTAATTGCTAAGCTAGCCATGATTTTTGCTTTGGTTGGCGTCGTCCCAGGCTTAATTTTGTATGGCGTCTCTTTGCAGTTCGTTTCTCGCAGCATTGAGACGTGGTTTGATGTGCAGGCAGAGTTTGCACTAGATGCTGGGCTTGAGCTGGGGCGCGTTACCCTGCGTGTTGCACAAGAAGAGATTTTGGCTGAAGGCAATTACATTGCCGAGCAAATTATTCAGGTCCCATCGGGCGCAACCTCTGAGCAGGTTGGTCCGATGGTGATGAAGATTCGCAATCAATTTGGTATTCAAGAGGTAAGTCTTTTTGGTATCCAGCGCAACTTGATCTTAACTAGTGAATCACGGCCTAAAAAATATCTTCCCGCACCCGCTCCCGATGTCATTGTTGAGGCATTTAAAAAGAAGGGCATCACTTCTGTAGAGCAAATAGAAATAGATGGTGGTCAGCGCGGTTACCGAGTGAGGGCAATCATCCCGATTGTGCGCAAAAAGCAGCTCTTCGGTAAATCGGGTTCTGTCAGAGAGGTGGAAGATAAATATTTTTTACAGTTAGTGCGCTTTATTCCTGGACCATTAGCTAAAAATATCGTTACAGTTGAGTCTGCCTATAGCGATTATCAAGAGAAGTCCTTGGGCCGAACTGGCTTAAGGAAAATGTTTGTGGGCACACTTACATTAACGCTATTTTTTGCATTATTTGTAGCGGTTACTTTGGCTTTAACTTTGGGCCGTCAGCTAGCCAGACCTTTGTTGATGTTATTAGAGGGGACTCAGGCTGTTGCTCAGGGTGACTTATCTCCCAAACCAGAGTTGGACACTGGGGACGAGCTGGGGATGTTAACCCGTCAATTTAATTTGATGACCCGTCAGTTGGCCGATACCAGGACATCCCTCCAAGAATCCAAATCATTCTTAGAAACAGTATTGGGTAATTTAACTGCGGGCGTTTGTATTTTTGATAAAAATTTCAATGTGGTTTCAAGCAATGCAGGTGCCGATCGTATTTTTGGGCAAGACCTAACGCAAATGGATGGACGCCCTTTAAGTGACAGCCCAAGTCTTGTTGAATTTGATCAGGCAATTAAAGAGGGCTTTGCCACAATGAAGTTAGCAGTGAGTGTAGAGAGTGGTCAGCCTGACTTAGAGGCCAAGAAATCTGCACCAGTATGGCAAAAACAGATTCAGCTCCACAGTACAAACGAGTTTGAGAATGAACCTGGCGTGACCTTATTTATTCGCGGAACCGAGTTAACTGCGGATTTACGCATGGTGGTGTTTGATGACATTACTGATGTAGTCAGCGCTCAGCGCTCGATTGCTTGGAGTGAGGTTGCCAGACGCCTAGCGCATGAGATTAAGAATCCGCTAACCCCTATACAGCTCTCAGCAGAGAGATTGCAGCATAAGTTAGCAGGTAAGTTGAGCCCCGAGCAAGAAGAGATGATGAATCGGAGTACTGAAACAATCATCGGACAAGTTCAGGCTATGAAGGAGATGGTGAATGATTTTAGGGATTTTGCAAAAACGCCCAGCCCACAACTGAAATCAGTCTCTATTAACACCTTGACACAAGAGATTTTGGGTTTGTACGAAGGCAGCCCCATAAAAACCCAACTAGATACGCGTTGTCCAAACATCATGGGCGATCCTACGCAACTCAGGCAGATTACTCATAATCTTTTGCAGAATGCACAAGATGCTACTCTTGAGGGTAAGCATCAAGCTGAGCCAGTTGAAGTAAAAACTGAATTAGTGTCTTACGGTGAAGTCAATGGTGTGCCACAGAATGCGGTGCGCCTAACGATAAGTGATAGCGGTTCAGGATTTCCAGCTAAGATATTGGCAAGGGCATTTGAGCCGTATGTAACAACAAAGAGCAAGGGCACCGGATTGGGTCTGGCAGTAGTGAAGAAAATCGTGGATGATCACGGCGCCAAAATTGAAGTTCGAAACCGCATGCGGGGAGACGAAGTGATCGGTGCACAAGTATCAATTTTGTTTATGAATCTGGCAAAAGAGGCAGCATAAGTATGGCAAGTATTTTGGTGGTCGACGATGAGATGGGAATCCGAGAGCTTCTCAATGAGATTCTGACGGATGAAGGTCACACTGTTTATGCGGCTGAGAGCGCTATGCAGGCTCGTACAATCCGCGAACAAATGCGCCCAGACCTCGTTTTGCTTGATATTTGGATGCCAGATGTTGACGGTATTACTCTATTAAAGGAGTGGTCTAAGACGGGTCAGCTCACGATGCCAGTAGTCATGATGTCTGGACATGCCACGATCGATACTGCGGTTGAGGCTACACGCATTGGCGCACTCAACTTCTTAGAAAAGCCAATTGCACTTCAAAAACTACTAAAGACAGTCAATAAAGCGCTTGAGAGCGCGCCTAAGTATGTTGAGCCTGTGGAGGAGAAGACACCTTCGGCACCTTCATCCACCCCCATTCCTAGAGCAGCAGCTAGCAAGCAAGCGACCCAAGCGCAAGAAGGGGAGTACATTAGCGGAATTGCAAAAACCTATTTTGATTTGCCGCTCCGTGAGGCTAGAGACTTATTCGAAAAAGCCTATTTTGAGCATCAAATGATCATCATGGGCAGTAGCATGACCAAGATTTCTGAATACACAGGTCTGGAGCGAACCCATCTCTACCGCAAGCTAAAAGCCTTAGGAATCGACACGTCACGCAATAAAGCCGAGCAGTAAGACTCCGCCATGAGCCCCTGGAAATGAATGTGTGGGGACAATGATGTGGCACACAGCGTTGACGTTGCGACGGATAATAGCGCTCACATCATTTCGGAATTATTCCCATGGAAATAAAGGTTAACTTTCTCGATAAGTTGCGGCTCGAAGCCAAGTTCGATGACTTCACGGTGATTGCTGATCAGCCCATTCGATATAAGGGGGATGGTTCAGCCCCCGGGCCTTTTGATTACTTTTTAGCCTCCTCAGCTTTATGTGCTGCCTATTTTGTGAAGCTGTATTGCGATACACGCAATATCTCAACCGAGAATATCCGCCTTTCGCAAAATAATATTGTCGACCCAGAAAATCGTTACCAACAGATATTCAAAATTCAGGTTGAATTGCCAGAAGATATTTCTGCCAATGATCGTCAGGGTATCTTGCGATCCATCGAACGCTGTACGGTCAAGAAAGTTGTGCAGGCGGGCCCAGAGTTTGTCATTGAAGAGGTTAAAAACCTAGATGCTGATGCGCAGAGCCTTTTAACTTTGAACTCGGCCTCAGATGTAAGCACCTTTATTCCGGGTAAGGATTTGCCGCTAGAGCAAACCATTGCGAATATGTCTGCTGTGCTCGCCAATCTAGGAATTAAGATTGAAATTGCCTCATGGCGCAATCTGATTCCTAATGTGTGGTCTTTGCATATTCGCGATGCACACTCGCCAATGTGTTTTACCAACGGCAAAGGCTCTACCAAAGAAAGCGCCTTAGCATCTGCTTTGGGCGAGTATATCGAGCGACTGAGTAACAATCATTTTTATGCGGGCGTATTTTGGGGTGAAGATATTGCCAATGACCATTTTGTTCATTATCCAAATGAACGTTGGTTTAAGCCGGGACCAAAAGATGCGTTACCCAAAGAAATTCTGGATGAGTATTGCCTAGAGATTTTTAATGCTGATGGTGAACTATGTAGCTCACATTTAATCGATACCAATTCTGGCAATGTCGAGCGCGGTGTTTGTTCATTGCCATATGTGCGACATTCAGATGGTAAGACTGTTTATTTCCCATCCAACTTAATTGAAAATTTGTATGTCAGCAATGGCATGAGTGCTGGCAACACACTAGCCGAAGCGCAGGTGCAATGCTTGTCAGAGATCTTTGAGCGAGCAGTTAAGCGTCAAATTATTGAAGATGAAATTGCTTTGCCAGATGTTCCACAAGAGGTGCTTGCAAAATACCCCGGCATTCTGGCTGGCATTCAGAGCCTTGAGGAGCAGGGCTTTCCGGCGCTGGTAAAGGATGCATCACTAGGCGGCGTCTATCCCGTCATGTGCGTTACTTTGATGAATCCTCGAACAGGTGGAGTATTTGCATCCTTTGGGGCACATCCAAGCTTGGAGGTCGCTCTGGAACGGAGCCTAACAGAACTCCTGCAAGGTCGCAGTCTGGAGGGCTTGAATGATTTACCCCCACCCACTTTTACAAGTGAGGCAGTGACTGAGCCAAATAATTTTGTTGAGCACTTTATCGACTCTAGTGGGATTGTGTCGTGGCGATTCTTCAGCGCCAAATCAAATTACGATTTTGTTGATTGGGATTTTTCTGGAAAAGGGGAAAACTCAAATGCTCAAGAAGCCGCTACATTATTTGACATTCTTCAGCCTCTGGGTAAAGAGGCCTACGTCGCGGTATATGATCAGCTGGGTGCGATCGCTTGCCGAATTTTGGTGCCAGGATATTCCGAGATTTATCCAGTCGAAGATTTGATTTGGGATAACACCAACAAAGCGCTATTGTTCCGCTCAGATATTTTGAATCTATCAAACTTAAATGATGCAAGTTTGACTGCACTACTTGAGCGCTTGGAAAATAATGAGTTGGATGAGCACGGCGATATTGCCACATTGATTGGCATTGAGTTTGATGAGAATACGCCTTGGGGTCAGCTAACTGTTCTGGAGCTGAAACTGCTCATTCATCTTGCCTTAAAACAATTTGAAGAGGCACATGAGCTTGTCGGCGCTTTTCTGCAATATAACGACAATACAGTCGAACGCAAATTGTTTTATCAGGCACTAAATGCGGTGTTAGAGGCCGTGCTAGATGGAGATTTGGAGCTGGATGACTACATGGCAAACTTCCGCCGAATGTTTGGCGACGAGAGAATGGATGCTGTGATGGGTTCGGTAGACGGTACTGTCCGATTCTATGGTTTGACTCCCACAAGCATAAAGCTTGAGGGCCTCGATAGAAATCATCGCTTGCTTGATAGTTATAAGAAACTTCATGCTGCCCGAGCAAAATTTAAGGATCCCGATGGACTTCCAAACACTTAATTTCTGGTTAGGCAATCTCGCAACCATTGCTTTTGCAATAACGGCAGTCCTTGCGGTGAATGAGAAAGACGATATTGATATTTTTGCAGTAGTTGTTTTAGGCGGTATTACTGCTGTTGGTGGCGGAACTTTGCGCGATCTTATGATTGGTGAGCCCGTATTTTGGTTGCCGGATGCGACTGAGATTCGCTTGGCTGTACTAGCTAGTGCCTGTGTCTTTATTGCAAAACCACTTTTCAGAATTAATAAAGTGTATCTATTAATGTTGTATTTAGATGCCTTTGGCGCGGCTTTATTTGCCGTACAGGGGACTCTCAAAGTTTGGGAGTTTGGTTACACCGTACCGATTCTTCCCCTTATTTTTGGCGTGATGTCTGCAATTGGTGGTGGAGTCATCAGGGATGTCATTGCCGAACGAAAAACATTATTGATGTCCAGTGAGCTTTATATTATTCCGGTGCTCTTGGGTTGTGTGTCCATGGTTGCAGTGTTAAAGTCTTTTCCTGAACATGCTCTGATTGGCGAGGTGCTTTGCTCCGCACAAATATTCTTATTTAGGGCTTGCGCAATTCACTGGAATTTAAGTGTGCCAAACTTCTTGGTGCTGAGATCTAAGAAATAATAAAACTAATAGTAAAAAATATATCCCATGATGACAGCGCTAATTCTGACGATTGCACTTATAGCCGCAGTACTTGCCTCGGTGTATTTTGTCGAAATCATCGCACATCGAGTTGGCCAACCCTATGGGACGTTAATATTGGCTATTGCAGTGACTGTGATCGAAGTGGCATTGATTGCTAGTATTTTATTAAGCAGAACTCCTGGTAGCGAAGCAGTCGTAAGAGATTCTATTTTTGCCACCATCATGATTGTATGTAACGGCATAGTAGGCGTTAGTTTATTGATAGGCGCCATTAAACATCATGAGACTGTGTTTAAGTCTGAAGGTAGCAATATTGCACTAGCTCTTTTAATTACGGCATCTACACTAGCATTTGTCTTGCCTACTTATACAACTAGTACGCCAGGGCCTAATTACTCCCTACCTCAACTCAGAGGGGCTGCTATAGCATGTTTTATTTTGTATGTGACCTGTGTATGCCCAAACTATTCGTCATAAGGCGATGTTTTTGGCGCCTATCTTTGATCATGCTGAAGAAGGCTCAAAATCCCACCCTAAGCCAAGTAATCGCAAAACAATTATTGGGGCCTTTGCGCTCCTCACCTCATTAACCGCCGTGATTGTGTTGGCCAAGCAATTGGCCCTATTTATTGAGACTGGAGTTAAGGCGGCAGGCGCACCACACGAAGTCGTTGGAATCTTGATTGCCTGTTTAGTGCTATTGCCAGAGTCTTTTACCGCAATCAGACAAGCCATCGACAACAAAATGCAAAATAGTTTTAACTTAGCATTTGGGTCAGGCTTGGCTAGCGTAGGCCTCACCATTCCAGTGGTAGCTGTTCTTTCTTATGTATTTGGCATCACTCTAACGCTGGGCCTCGATGCAAAATCATTAGTCTTCTTAATGCTCACCTTAATGCTCACCTTTATCCTAAGCATCATGACTATTTCGATGGGAAGGGCGACATTTGCTCAAGGCATTATTCACTTAGTTGTTTTTGGGGCCTACTTACGTTTAAGCATTACTCCCTAAGAAGGACTCTATTCAGTAGAATTTAAATGTCTATTCACCTGCCAGCTCAGTCGACGTAGAGGAAAAATTGATTTCATTCGCTGCGCTTGATTTTGTTAACTAACTTAACCAAGGATTTTGATGCGCATCCCTGAGCATAAATATGCTATCTATCTTTTAGCCTGTGTTTGTGGCTTAGTAGATGTCACCTGTTTTGTGGGTCTGGATGGCGTATTTTCTGCAATGATGACTGGCAATATATTGATGTTCACTATTGCACTTGCAGATGGCCATCCAATTGAAATGGGCCTCAAGTATCTTCGGGCCTTGGACGGTTTTACTATCGGCGTCATCATTGCAGCAAGGGTGATGAAAGTTTGTGGTGGCGGAAATCCGCTCGCGCAAAGCTTTTTGGATTGTTTGGTTGCTACTGGGCATTGCAATGGCCTTAACTATTTGGCGGGCGCCGGAAACACATCAGCCCCTCAGAGATATGCTGGTTAATCTTTTATCAATGGCTATGGGTGCCATGGCAACTATCGTCAGAGTACATGGCGTTCAAGATTTAGCGACTAGTCTGTTGACGGGAACATATACCTCGCTGATTGCCGAGTCGCCATTAACTGCCTCTAAAAGTGAGCGCTAGGTCAGAAGACTCACCTCCATTTTGTTATTTATTGTTAGTGGAGCTATTAGCGGCTATTTAGCAAAGATTGATCCAGCATGGTCGGCTTGGGATAGCATTTATCGTCATGTCCTTGGCTATGGTGGTATTCAATAAATCTGCCCAAGAGCAAGATGCTTAGGCTAAAACTTACAGGCCCTTAATCGCGCCCCCAGCAATACCCCTGCCCATTTAGATTTTCAGGACCTAGCCAATTGTTGGCCCTCATTAAGCTGTTTTTCGAGCTGGAATAGAGCTTCATTTATGATTGAAAGGCTAGGATAGAAGATTAAAACAGTTCTGCGCATTTGGGTCTAGGCTGGTTGCGCCTACCGCCCTACAAGCACTGGATCTATTGGCTCTCAGTGGTTTCAAATATTTCCCGAATGGCATCGACAGCGTTGAATTGGCGAGATATTTTGTATTTGATTTAGCGCAAAAAAGTTAATCGGCTAGTTGATGGACGCTATATTTTTGTCTTCCTTTTCACTGCGGCATGTCGATGACAAGAAACGAGATGATCATTAATCATTCCGCTGGCCTGCATAAACGCATAACAAATTGTTGTGCCAACAAACTTAAATCCGGCTTTTAGTAATGCCCTGCTCATTGCATCTGATTCAGGTGAGTTTGATGGCAGCTCACTTAAAGAGAGATGATTATTTTGAATGGGTTTGTTTTTAACGAATGCCCAAAGAAATTGATTGAAGGGTTGCCCACTTCTCTCAAGGGCCAAATAAGCTTTAGCGTTGCCAATCGTTGCGGCTACTTTAAGGCGATTACGAATAATTCCAGGATTTACCAATAGTTCAGCCACCTTCTTATCGTCATAGTTGGCGATCTTCTTTGGGTCGAAGTTGTCAAATGCTTCGCGATAGGTTTCTCGCTTTTTTAAGACGGTTGACCAAGAAAGACCAGCCTGGGCACCTTCCAATATCAGCAATTCAAATAATTGCCTGCTATCGTGCAGTGGAACACCCCATTCAGTATCATGATACTGGCGATATAGATCAAAGCCCTCACACCAGGGGCAGCGAATTAGTGATTTCATGTCTTGATTCTAAGGCGGTAGGTAAGATAGAGGGTGGTTAATTGCCCACCCCTAGAGTATTGGGAAAACTATAAAACTGTTCCAAATTAAACGCTTTTGAAAAGCGTTTAATTACGCGACGCCTGGCAAACCGGGTTTAATTGTTCAGCGTGAGCTAATTCTATGGGTGCGGTTATATAAACAATAGACACAGATCCAACGTCGCTTCTTATTGCTAGTGTCAAGCCATTTGCCCCCTTCAATAATCTTTTCTCTCCCATAGGAGGAGCAGAAACGAAGGGTTTTTGATAGGGGCTCTAAAGGGAATTTAATACTAATTGCCATCTTTGGAAGCATCTACTGCTGGATTTCTTGCGGAGCCAGACCTATTCTTTCTGCAAATAAAACAGGCCCCGCATATCCACCGTTTCTTTTTGGAGGCGGTTTGGATCATTTGACCAGTTGCCTCAATCTGATCTCGGCTACAGGATGAGCAAAATTTCATCTTACGTGTCAAATAATTTATGCTATTTGGCATAAGGATTACAAAAAAACCTTGATCACACTTGGCCTCGTAGATAACTTGGCCCGACATATTGTTGGCATTTCTTCTGGCTGCTAATGTCTCAATCTCAACGACAAATCGAAATTCCCGATTAATAATTAATTCTTTTGTGAGCACCCCCTCACCAGATATAGAGTCGGAACGACACAAGATGGTTCGCTCTGAAAAGTCGCACTTATGGTCTGCTACCCCATTTTTCCCCAATGGAATAGGTTCTTTTTTCTTCTTTGCTATCTACAAGAACATTATTTTTATGGGTAAAACTTGTTCCATAGCAAAAAAAGTTTTCAGATTCTCCTCTCTGAGAGCAACCGAGGAGCGAAACTGCAATACTCAAAATAATACATAGCCTTATAAAATGATTCATGATTTAAGCCTTAGGGGTGTTTTTGAATTGCCCTCTTAAGATCTCTAAATATTTGAGACATAGAGATCATTAATAATGTCGCAGAAATTGGCAGTACGGAGATATAACCAACGCGCTTAAAGGAGATTGCTCCAGTAAATGCTCCAATGAGAAACATCCCTAAAATCAGGAAATGAAGTTTGAGCTTTTGATTGTTAAATTTAACGTAGTGATGCTGGTTTGCAGACTCAGATCGAGTCCAATAGAGCATTCTGCCAACTTCAATGCCAATGTCTGTTGCAACTCCAGTCATGTGGGTGGTCCTAATTTCCGCATTTGACATCTTAGTGACAATGGCGTTTTGAAGTCCCATGACGTAACACAATAAAAAGACTATGGCCGGTATAGTCAGCTGAATATAGCTAGTGAGATATGAGCCTAGAAGGCCAAATAAAAGTAATACAAATGCCTCTAGTAGTAAGGGGAGGGCATATTGGCTGCGAATTTGTCTGCGTTTCCCCCAATTTACTAATAGCGCAGTAGTCGCTGCCCCCAAGATAAATGACACTAACAGAATCAAGCCAACAATGACGGGCATGATATTGCCTAGGGCTAAGTCATCGCCAACCGCAGAGATAATTCCACTCATATGAGATGTGTACCTATCTACAGCCAAAAAGCCGCCGGCATTAATTGCCCCAGCGACAAAGGCGAGAAAGGCACCAAGTTGATAATTTGTTTTTTTGGATCGCTGTGGGCTAGACAGTAATTGAATGGCTTGGATGGGCATTATTTCCTTAAGCCAATCGGTTGATCAAAATGATTCAGAATGTACGAATAGAAATAGTATTGCTTAAATCCATGTAAGTTCAGCTTGGTTTCTTTATTTGCTCGTCTTGCAGCTAACAGGCAATTCTCCATGATGCTAAATATTTCACCGTCGCTTAGGTCGTTCCACTCCTGAAAAGCCTTTACGACTTTTGCGTTCAATATGCCAGACGATTTAATCCACTGGTTGGTAGTTATATTTGAATGGTCATTCATCTTCTACGTAAACTCAGTTCTTGCCTTTGCAGTTCCATACGATTTTTTTGCGCGAAGCAGGTGGCGCATTTCCAGTCTTTTTCTCCGTTGCTGGTATGCGTTAATACGCCGCCCTCAAGTGGTTTGAATTGCTCACAGCTGGAGCAATTAAGTGAATGCGTGGGTTGAGTAGATCCAAGCGAAGATCCATTTATTAAACTCATGGTGTGTGCTGTGCCCTTAATTACCTTTTAGATATGGCAGCTCAAAGTAGATTTATCGCAAACAAAAGACGCCGTTGATGGAGTTATTGATTGCGTCATTATGTTAACTATATTAACATATTATTAACATAAAGGAAGACACTATGGAAAACCGAACTGCGCGACTTACCTTGTTAATTGACCCTATAAAAAAACAAGTTTTTGAGGAAATTTGTGAATTAAGGGATCAAACACCCTCTCAGGTGGTGCGCCAAATGATTCGCGACTATGTACATAAGTACGGAAATTCAGAGCAGTTAGAGCGGCTTCTACAGAGTAATCGGGAGGCAGTACTTTAAAAAATGAAGATGCGTGAGTTCAAAATGACCGAACATTGCGATAGAGCTAGCGGTGAGCCGTTTGCCATTGAAAGTCGCAAATTCACCTCTTTGCATTTTGATTATGATGCGGTGCAAAGTTTGATGGATGTAGACGACCCCATTCGCTTGGTGGTGAACTACACCCAAAGCATCATGGGCTTCACTTTATTTAATGCCAGCCCCAAGAAAATAGCCATGATTGGTTTGGGCGGTGGGTCAATCGCTAAATATTGCCATCGACACTTGCCAAACACACATATGTTGGTCATTGAGAATGATCCAAAAATAATTCAATTGCGCGATGTATTTCAAATTCCAAGTGACAGCGATTCATTTGAAGTAAAACTTGCAGATGGCGCTCAGTACTTAAAAAAACAAAAAGAGCGGCTTGATGTAATCATTATTGATGGTTTTAATAAGGATGGACAGCCATCTCAGTTATGCACCAAAAATTTCTATGATGATTGCTTTGATTGCTTTGATTGCTTTGATTGCTTTGATAGCTTGGAGCCAGGCGGTATGTTGATGATTAATTTACTTGGAGAGCACAATAAAAATAAGCAATACCAAGAATTGGTTAATCAAAGTTTTAATAATATTTCTGTCAAGGTATTGGAAAGTGATTATGCAAATCAAGTGCTATTTGCATGCAAAGGCGATGCATTGAATGTCTCAATTGAAGAATTAATGCTGCGCGCAGAAGAGTTAAGCGGGACGCATACATTTGATGTTAAAAAAGTAGCCCAAAATTTCCTATTTCATCGTCAAATAAATTATGCTGCAATCGTTGCATGATGAAAGAAGTGGGTTTATAGATTCATTTGAAAATCAGTGATTCTTCTATAAGCGGAGCAATAGTTCCAATATTTTTATCTGCCCACACCATCAAGCCTTGTTAGGTGGAGGATGGTTAATTAAGTAGGATAAATTTGTATGGCGTCTAGTTATGGGATGCTCAATGGCTACTATTGGCCTTACCCAGGCCTCACGGGGAAGGTTGCCTCTGATTCAGAAGAATTGGCAATAACAAAGAGTTACAGATAGCTTCTTTTGGTTCGCCATCGGGATGGAAGGTGGGAGATAATTCTGATGCGTGTGGGTGGCTATCTCAGTAGCCCACATCGGTAGAGCAGAGGATTCTTATATTTCTGCCTATCTAACCCACGAGCACTTCTATATTGCTACTGCGTTCTCCCAGCTTGCTTGCGGACAGATAAACCAAGTTGCCATCACTTAATATTTGCGAGCATTAAAGCCCTTTGATACTTGAATATGCATTACATCTTATTGTACGTAACGCTCTCCGCCTGCTTTAACCGCCTCACGATGGAATTGGGCGATTTATCAGCTCCCGAAAAGACTTTAATTTCGCTTTTACTGTGGATTCATTTTGAGGCCCCAGTCTTAGCATGATCTTTTGACCAATGGTCAGTTGTTCATATAAGGAATTTTGAAACTGGTAATGAGTCCATGGTTGGGCAAATTGATATGGACCCCCTACTTTCATCATTTCGACTGGCATAAATTCAGAGGCTTCGGGAGTTTAAATTAATAAGTCCAGGACTTGAATGAAACGCTGGTTAAATTGTTTATCAGGATAGCCAATACTTGCATAAGTCTCCTGAATCTTGGGGTAGAAAGCAAAGTAAAGCGCTGCAGCTTTTGGAAGATCAATTTTCTTAATGGCGTCAACATAAGTTTGATAGCGTTGAGCGTTAGTGGAAGCAATAACCACTTGACCATCACGTATCTCAGTTTGGAATCGCCCATCTGCTTTTTTAACTGGCCACTTTTCAATAGAAGAGACTGGGCCACCTAAATTATCAACGGTTACAACAAAATGATTGATGAAATCATTTATCCTCAATAATGACAGTAGCGCTTTTTCACCAAAAAGCTCTAATAAGGCTGTATTGATATTTTTTGGTGAGTTGCCTAATATGGGAAGCTCTACTGGCGATACTTTTATTTCTACGGGTGGCGCAGTAAGACTGAGAATAGGACTTTCGCCCCCACTGATCGCTGTGGGAGTTTGCATCTTAGAGGGAGAGTAATTGCCGTAATAGTGCTTATAAAAGAACAATCCCATTGCAATCACTATGGCCACAATTGCACCAATGATGACGGGATTAGGTGAATGAGCTTTCATATTGCGCCCCTAATAAATTGGCTAATCTAAGCCAAAATTGTCGACATTTATTCAGACTTCTTTGCACTTAGCGTTAATCAGCTAGAGCTTTGCTGTTAGTTGTATGGTACATCCAAGAATGGCTTCGGGCATAGATATTGATGGGATACAGTGATTGCCAGGGCAGCTTGGATCAGCCTACGCATAATTGCTTTAATCTTGAAGTATCGCTGAGTTAGCTATATTTGGTAGTAGGTTAAGTATTTTGTTGTCGTAAGCCATCTTAAGGCAGAAGTAAACGCCTCTTTTCTCGGGGGTTTGGAGTCCTCCTGAAGTGTAGGCATGTCCTCTTATGATTACATCATCACGTCCCGATCTAGTAACCCTGCATCAGTAAATTAATAATCTTTTCGCTATCGTCACAATAAGCAATTCGCAATTCGTATTCTCCAATAAATTCAGCATGTCTAAGTTCTCTTGGGCCATAAGGGGCTTCAATTTTTAAGCCGCTGAATTGGTCTTGTATTACAAGCATTTGAAGTTCGTGATTAATCCTAATGATTTGAAATGATCTAGGCTGTCTATAGATCTTGAACATATCAATTCATGCCAAGTTATTTCATAAACCTTGTTTTTTTGCTGGTACCATCTTTGTAGTGAAGCGCAACACAATAAGGCCCAGCAATTTTGGCTTCTCTTAGCTCTTTGGGGCCAATATTGACTTCAGCGCGAATACCAAACTGCTTGTCTTCCAGTACGACCACATTTCGAATGGGGTCTATTTCTTCGATAACAAAAGAGCTGCGTGCAGGAAGAATAAATTCGAGTAGTTTTTTGAGCATATATTTGTTATGAAATTTATATCAAATATGTTCTGTAAATCTAAATGTTGTCTACAAGAGAAAGCATCTTTACAGCTCTAAAGATGGGCTAATTGATAAGATGAGAGGAAATCTTAGGGTAACTACGGGGATAGTCATGGCAATATAATTGACCTTGAGCAAGAAAGTTCTCGGCCTAATAGTTAAAATTCATTATGCCTGTAGCAAACACCACCACAAAATACGTTACTGCATATCTTGATTTTGTGGATCGCAGAGACTCAATGCGCAATCAGTGCAATTTTTCAATAAAAGAGTGCTTAGTATTGCGTGTGATCACTAGGCAATATTTAAAACAAGAGGCATTTAGAGTTAAGCAATTATTGGATATGGACTTTATTGCTTCTCCTGCCACCATTCATGGAATCATCAAAAGGTTGGTTGCTAAAAAAGCAATTAAGCTTGTGCAAGATAAACATGATGGAAGAGTGAAGTATCTAGTGCCCAGTACCAAGTCAATTAATTTGCTTGCCGAGCTGGGCAAGTTGGTTCGTTAATCCCCCGTCTATTAATTCTACCGTCCCGTAGGGTCTCCCATCCCCACACAGCAGGATTTCTCAGCAAAATCCGGCAGAGTCAGCTCAGTTCGCCAATTTAGTAAGCCCATTTTCAGTTTCATTTATAATTCCAACTCTTGGCCTGGTAGCTCAGTCGGTAGAGCAGAGGATTGAAAATCCTTGTGTCGGTGGTTCGATTCCGCCCCGGGCCACCAAGAAATACCAAAACCACCTTCGGGTGGTTTTTCATTAATAGCGTCTAGAATGGCCAATGTTGTATTTCACATTGAGGCTATTTAGCTCTCTTCCATTGGCAGCCATTCAAATTATTGGGGCAGGCATAGGCGTATTGGTTTACTTGTTTTCTTCTAGGTACCGACAACGCCTGTATAAAAATCATCAGAGCGCAGCCCATTATTCGGGATTCAAATCAACCCCGTGGAGGGTGGCGGCTGAATCTGGAATGATGTTTGCTGACACATTATGGATTTGGCGACATCCAAAATCGCCCATTGAGAAAGTTAGCACAGAGCATTTAGATCAAGTTATTGAGCTATCCAAAAATGGAAAAGGCTTAATTGTTCTTGCTTCACATTTAGGGGGCTTTGAAATAGTGCCACGTATTTTTGCTGAGCATACAAGAGCAACAGTAATGTATAGACCAGCTAGAAAAAAATGGGTGAATCAGCTTATGCTTAAGTCACGTAAACACCCTGAAATTGATTTTGTTGAAGCGAATATTAGTGGGGTTCGTCAGATTAAACGAGCTTTAGTAAAAGGTGAGGTAGTTGGCCTATTGGCAGATCGGGTGCCTAGCGTTGGCGATGGTGTATGGGCTAAATTTTTTAATCAATATGCTTACACAACCTCATTCCCAATTAAATTAGCTCGCCAAGCAAATGTAGCAATTCTTTTTGTTGGAGCAGAAAGACTGGGGTTAGGAAGAGGCTGGCTAATTAAGAGTCGATTGATGACAGGAGCCTTTCCCAATTGCCTAGTTGATGCCTGTACAGAAATGAATTAGTGTTTTGAGAAAATGATACTTTCAAAGCCACACCAATATATGTGGTCTTACAACCGCTACAAAAGACCAGCGGGAGCAGAATTGCCTCCCACAGAGTAAGGCATCCTTAGTCCCGGTCGATTTCGCCCCGGGCCACCAAGAAACACCAAAACCACCTTCGGGTGGTTTTTTCATTGCTGATGCTCGTGATGTCTTTTGAAACGACAAAGTCATTATCAACACCCTAGTGATTTAGAATGTCACAAATTAAAACACCAATGTAATTGCTCTCATTCTTCGCCTTCGCGGCATTCAAATCTAAGTTCAGCCCATATCGCTGAATTCTTTAGTTATTCAAAAATCTAATTGCCTTTGGGCTGTTGGAATGTATTTGTGGAAATAATATGAAGTCAATCTCAGCACAAGAAATCAAAATCAATATTCTCGGCGGCTTAACTGTTGCCCTGGCCATGGTGCCAGAGGCAATCGCCTTCGCACTTGTAGCGCATGTGTCACCTTTAACTGGTTTATACGCCGCTTTTATCGTCGCGCTCATTACCTCAGCATTCGGTGGGCGGCCAGGAATGATTTCTGGCGCTACGGGCGCGCTGGCAGTTGTCATGGTGGCATTGGTTATTACTCATGGCGTCGAGTATCTATTTGCTACCGTAGTCCTGATGGGCATATTACAAGTGCTATTTGCTACAGCAAAGCTAGGTAAGTTAATTCGGATGGTGCCTTACCCAGTGATGCTAGGTTTCGTGAATGGTTTGGCAATTGTGATTTTCTTGGCACAGTTCAGTCATTTCAAGGTCACGGATGCCGATGGTGTTACTACTTGGATGAGTGGCCAAGCTCTATATGTCATGGGAGGCCTCATTGCCTTGACGATGGCCATCATCTATCTCTTTCCTAAGATCACTAAAGCTGTTCCAGCCACGCTGGTAGGCATTCTCGTTGTGTCCTTGCTAGTTGCCTTCACAGGAATTGAAACGAAGACCGTAGGAGACTTGGGCTCTATTGCCGGTGGCTTACCAACATTTCACATTCCTAGTGTGGATTTGAGCTTTGAAACTTTGCGAATCATTTTTCCATACGCCCTTATTTTGGCTGCGATTGGTTTGATTGAGTCTTTGCTCACACTCAATTTAATTGATGAAATGACTGATACCCGTGGACAGCCTAATCGTGAGTATATGGCGCAAGGGGCTGCCAATATCGTGACGGGATTCTTTGGTGGTATGGGCGGTTGCGCCATGATTGGTCAAAGCATGATCAACGTAAACAACGGCGCATTACGAAGATTGTCAGGCATCTCAATGTCTTTATTCTTACTAAGTTTCATTTTGTTTGGATCTGGCCTGATTGAAGCTATTCCACTGGCAGCACTCATAGGTGTGATGTTCTTTGTATCTGAGAAAACCTTTGAATGGGGCAGCTTAGCCGCGCTTAAAAAGATTCCGAGATATGATGCCATCATTGTTGTTGCAGTAACCGTTGTCACCGTATTTACTGATTTGGCCATTGCCGTCATTCTGGGTATTGTGATTGCTGCGCTAGTCTTTGCTTGGCAGCATGCTAAACGGATTAATGTCAAAACTTACACAGATGACAGAGGATGGAAAGTCTATGAGCTAGAGGGCTCACTCTTTTTTGCTTCGATTGCCCAATTTCAGAACTTGTTTGGTCCAAAGGAAGATCCCGAGCATGTTGTGATTGAATTTAGGCGCTCTAAGGTGGTTGATCATTCAGCTGTAGAGGCAATCGATACTCTGGCTAGTCGTTATCAGGCAGAAGGTAAGCGGCTTCATCTGAGACATCTGAGCCCTGATTGCCTAGAGCTATTGGAGAAAGCAAAATATATGGTGGAGGTCAACTCCTATGAAGATCCCCATTACCATATTGCCGATGATAAGCTGGGCTAGAGGCACGCATCCTCGGCTCTGGTTCGATTTTGCCCCGGGCCACCAAGAAATACCAAAACCACCTTCGGGTAGTTTTTTCATGCTTTCTGGGTTAAAAGGGTAATGTCGCCAACCACTCTAAGGAGATGAAAATGAATTCAAATTCCCGCCGTAATGCGCTGAAAATATTTAGCGCAGCTTTTATGTTGTCTATGCTTGGAGGCAAAATAGCTTGGGCGGCAAGTGATAGCCCGCCACTACCTGCAAATGTGATGACTCCTGAGGCTGCTCTTAAGCGATTAATGGACGGCAATAAAAGATATGTCTCGGGGAAATTGAATGTGCGTGATTTTAATCAATCCAGAGTGGCATTAGCCAAAGGTCAAAATCCTTATGCTTCCATATTATCGTGCGCCGATTCTAGGGTGGGCCCAGAGTTTTGCTTTGATGAGGGTCGTGGTGATTTATTTGTAAATCGTTTGGCTGGTAACTTCGTTACCCCAGATATTTTGGCTAGCATCGAATACGGTGCTGCCGTGTTGAGAGCCCCAGTAATTATGGTCTTAGGGCATTCTGAATGTGGCGCAGTCAAAGCAGCGATTGATGCAGAAAAAAACCACACTGATTATCCAGGCCACATCCAGAACATAACATCTGCCTTAAGTCCCGCTGTTAAGGCAGGGCAAAAACATGGGGGCAATTTGTTAACGTCGACCACTTTAGAAAATATCAAAATCAATGTGGTCAAGCTTAAGGAATCAACTCCTTTACTCAGAAAGATGGTTGATGATAAGAGGTTAATAGTAGCGGGCGGTTTGTATCATTTGAATACGGGCAAGGTTGAGCTGGTCGCTTAGGTCACAAATAGAGCCATACATCCTTGGGTCTTGCTGCGATTCCACCCTGGGCCACCAAGAAACACTAAAACCACCTTCGGGCAGTTTTTTATTTAAAGAAGATTAATTCCAAAGCTTTTCATCAGCAAGGCAAATAAGCCAAAACAGATAACTGTTGCCACTACGGACGCGCCCATCGTCATCCAGAATCCTAGCCTTGGAAGCAGGTACGAAAACAATATAAATATAGGGAGTGTTGGAATCACATACCAAAAGGTGTAATAGGCGTGATTGGCAATCTTTTCTTCAGGCTGGTTTTCTACATACAGCCATACTAAAGTTAAAAGGGTCATTAAGGGCAGTGCCGCAATAAACCCGCCCAACCTATCACTTCGTTTGGCAACTTCAGAAATGAATACAACCATTCCTGCGGTTAGTAGATATTTAGTAATAACCCAAGCCATAGATGCCTTAAGTGTGTTTGCTTGTTCCATTATAGGAATGTTGTTTAAAACGACAAATCTAGCAAATGGGCATAGAATGGAAACATGAGTAGGATATTTATCGCCCTTTGCTTTAGTCTATTTGCCAGCTTGATTCATGCGGCAGTGATGCCTATGAACTTATCGGCACATCAGCCTCAAGTTACTGTTACTGATAACTTAGCCCATCATTGTGATGAGGTGGCAAGTAATTCTCACGATACAAATACTAATCAACCCTGCCATGGCGACGGTTATCAGTGCTGTTTAGGTTTGGTTGTTATTCCAATATTGAGTATTGAGTTATCGGCAGGCTCCACCCAAGCTCCGCCTTTAAAGGGCTCATCATTGGTTCTTCAGCCAATGATTAACTTCATCTATAAACCTCCAAAAGTCTAAGCTAATTTCGTAATACAAGTTAGCTTGATTTGTGACGCCTAGTCACGCTTATATTTTGGAGAAACACAATGAACATGACTCACTACATGGAGTTGCTGGCTGTTAACCAGCCATGGAATTTAATAATCTTTATGGCCATACCAATTGTTTTGGCCGAAACCTTAGCTATCACTGAGTTATACCTGCTCTTTACTCGTAAGTTTGATGGCGCTATTTATTACCTCAACCGCTTTTCTGGGATAGCTGTTGGCGTTTACTTTATAGGCATCATTTACTACATTGTGACTAACGCCATTATTCCTATTACACAGACAGGCGAGTGGAGAACGGTGATTGATGTGATTGCTGTGAGTACTTATGTTGTCGCTGGTTTACCCCTGATTTGGATTGCCCTACAAGAGTTCGGTTTGGTTAATCGGGCGCTAGATCAAATGGGTAAGTTAAAGATTCATGCGATCTGTGTTGCCTTGTTTTTGGTGTTCGGCCATATCGCCATGATCGCAGGCATGCTTGATCCATCCATTCTTGGTTACAAGGGAGCTAGTTCTCATCAAATGAGTTCTGGTGCTGATAGTCATGAGTTCTGTCATCCCGAAGAGCATGAAAAGATGGCGAAGCAACATCAGCAAATGATGGGTAACGGCCAAATGAAACAAAACATGCCAATGAATACCCAAGGGCACAATCATTAATCAGGGGATTGCCCGTAAGGGCAATCTCTACTTTAAGAAAGTGATGGTTAAAAGATGAAACTAATAAATCAACAAAGAAGACTTATTTCTTTAGGATTGGTTTTATTGTCTACGCTAAGTTTTGCGGTCACTGAAAAACCTGTGATTACTATGTGGAAGAGTCCTACTTGCGGCTGTTGTAAAGATTGGGCTGAACATGTTGAAAAGAATGGCTTTGCTGTTAAGACTTATACAGATGGCAATGATGAGATTCGCAAGAAGTTGGGAATGCCTATCCAATTTGGCTCTTGTCACACCGCATTAATTGGTGGGTACGCGATTGAAGGTCATGTGCCTGCTAAAGAAATTAAGCGGCTGCTGGCAGAACGGCCCAAGGCGGTTGGACTTGCTGTTCCTGCTATGCCAGTGGGCTCCCCGAGTATGGGTGGTCCTGAATATAGGGGGAGAAAAGATCCCTACGATGTTTTATTAATTGGATTTAATAGCAAATCCACTATCTACCAAGCCTACAGGTAGCGTCAGCGATCCTAGGCCCTGGTCGATTCCGCCCCGGGCCACCAAGAAACACTAAAACCATCTTCGGGTGGTTTTTCGTTTGGGGCGCACGGCTCCAAATGCGTCATCAAAATTACTCCACGGTTGGTTTCGGTGCTAGATACAATCCATCTAACAGGTTGTAAAAGTTAACCGAACGGTATTAATTGGGCGCTCAAAATGAAGGACATTTCAATTGGTGACTTATCTTCTTTTGGCCTATTGATAGGCTTTATTGTCGTGTTTTTCGTATTGATTGTGTATCACGGTTTATGTTTGTGGGCCGCACAATCTATGTACCATCGACACGCGAATAAATTGATTGCTAAGAAGCAATATTTCCGAATGGAAATTTTTTTCTTTATGGGCTTATCTGCACTAGCGTTGATTCATTTAAGTGAGATTGGCATACTATCTCTCTTGGGTTTAATGCATGGAGTGGCAACAAGTATTGATCACGCTATTGTTGTGATTGGTGGCATATACACAACGATTGGATCTGAGCAGGCTGTTTCAAATCTGCCAAGTAGATATCGCATTCTTGCTGTGGTTCTTTCAATGAGCAGTCTTTTTTGCTTTGCTTGGAGCACCGCTGTAATGATGGATATGATGCGCACTTATCGCAAAATAAAAGGTTCAGATGAGGCAGTTGTGGGCGACAGCTAGAGATAGCCTAGAGTTGCATAAGATCTCCTAAGGCCTTGGTAGATTCCGCCCCGAGCTACCAAGAAATACTAAAACCACCCTCGGGCGGTTTTTTCTTTTTCTGATTAATATCTAGGAATTCTCCCGGGAGCTCTAAATGCTATTAGTCACCTCAATCATTGCTTCTGTATTAACCATCATCTTTATCAAACTCTCATTTGCGGTCATTGGGCTTAGAAGAAAGAACAAGTGTGGCCTGGGAAGCGGGGGTCATGATGATCTTGAGAGGGCGATTCGTGCCCAAGGAAACTTTGCCGAATACGTGCCATTCGGAATCATTTTGATTGCTTGTCTAGAGTTGAATGGTGCGCCTTGGTGGTTGGTTGCCATTCCAGGCATCGCTTTAATTATCGGACGCTTAATTCATGCTGTAGGCATTAATGAGCCACCACCAGATTTCAGTAAGCGCATTTTGGGAATGAAGTTTACATTTGCTACGTTGATTACATTGGCTATATTGAACTTGGGGTGGACTCTGTATAAGCTGGTTGGATAAGGTTGGCCCTGATGATTTGTAATGCTTGCTTAACTAGAGTAAGCTTTAAATAGTAATATTGCTAATTACGCAATCCAGATTTAAAGGTTGCAACCAGTGGAGAAGTTATATTACAAATATTCGTAAAGCCCTATCTTTTTTAATTTTGGGGCTAGCTGTCTTAAGTTTCGGTGCTAGCGCTGCAGATGCGCCTAAGAAGCCATCTGGCACGGTCAGCATTAATGAAACCCAGTTCGCTTTAATTATTGGTGGAAGCACTGGCGGTGGTGTGTTGACCTACCAAGGAAAAAAATACCCCTTCAAGATTGGTGGCATGAGCCTAGGCGCTAATGTGGGCGTATCCAAGTTATCTGCTTCTGGTGAAGTTTATGACTTGAGTGAGCTATCAAAGTTTCCAGGAACGTTTACTAAACTCGAGAGCAGCATTACCTTGGGTGGTGGTGTTGGCGGAACTATTCTGAAGAACGAGAATGGTGTAATCATGCGCTTAACAGGCACCTCTGAAGGGCTGCAATTAAATCTTAGCGCTAGCGGTGTCTCTGTGAAGTTTGATAAGTAATTGGAGTATGTATGAGGTACACTGCTGAATTCTCGAGGATTGCGCCGCTCTCTGAAAACCACCTTCGGGTGGTTTTTTCATTTGTGGGTTTTATGAAATTCCTCAAAAATAAGATAGAGTTTCAAGGTTGGTGAAGTCTATTCATATGTAAGTCTGGGGATAAAAAATGAAATGGCGCTATTAAGCGTCTGCGCTTTCTTTTGTTTTGGCTCTGCAACCGCCCAAGCAATGACCCCCATTCTTCTGGAAGTGGATGTCGGAAGAGAGTCTGGGGTTTTCTCAAAATCTCCAGTTGTTCAAAGGGCGATATTGCTTAAGCCTTTCACACAAGCATATACGGCCTTGCTCTTTTATCGTGGTTGGTCTGGAATTGCCAATATCAAGACAGAAAATGATTGGAAAGGAAATCTAATTTCTTCTATGCTCTAGGCCATTGATCTTTAGTTGATCGGCGGCTCAGTGCGCGCGAGAGAGTAGATGCACTTGAATAGCCTGTATGATGCGCTGCCTGCTTTAGGCCCATGCCGTTAACAATGAGTCGCCGCGCTAAATTCAGCCGAATCCATTCTATATATTTACCGGGTGTTATTTGCATCAGCCGCTTAAATTGATATGCATACGATGTACGTGACATTCCCGCTTCTAGAGCAAGAATTTCTAGAGACCAGTTCTTGGATGCATCCTCATGGATGGCAACAAGTGTTCTGGCAATTCTTGGATTGGCTAACGCACTAAATAGACCGGTAGTTTTTTGTGGCCGAGCAACCAAATGCCTCAGTAAGCCAATCAGCAAAATATCTCCAGCACGATTAATTAATAAAGGCCGACCGCATCTGGTAGCAGCCATTTCACTTGAAATTAAGCGCACAATTTGAGTGAGTGAGGCATCTGCATTGTCTAGGTTAATGAAGAGCTGCTCTGAAAACTCCGATAAAAATATAGGCGCCAATGGCCCATCTAGCTCCACCTCAAAACTCATCCACTTCTTTGTATGCGGCGGCAAAACCATATCATCAGGGGCTGGGCAGACGAGTAATGCCATATTCTCAAGAGAGGGGCTTGGTTTTTGCGGATGTTCATCAACCAAAATATGCAAACCAAAGCCGACGGGCCGCTCATTAAGTGAGACTCGGGGGCGAGTCCCTGCAAGAGGGCGGATAGTCGATCTAGATTTGGGGTGGGCATATTTGTACTAAAAGCAAATAAATATGGACACATTGTTGCATTTAATCAGTAATAATCAAAATTCATAACTTTTTAAGAAGAGGCTTTCTGTGCTGATACCCCGTCAAACTACTCCTGCATTAAGCGTCCCTACCTTGCATCATGGCACTTTTGATACGTCCAATGATGCTGCCGAGAATTTCACATTAATAGTGTTTTATCGCGGTCTTCATTGCCCAATATGTATGAAGTATCTGTTGGAGTTGGCGCGTTTAGTTCCCGAGTTTGAAAAACGTGACGTTAAAGTTATTGCCATCTCTAGCGATACTAAAGAGCGCGCAGAGCAAATGGCTGAAAAACTCAACGCCCCTGAATTGCGAATGGGCTATGGATTAAGCTTGAATGTTGCGCGTCAATGGGGCATGTATATCAGCACCTCACGCGGTTTAACGTCAATTGGAATAGAAGAACCTGCCTTATTCTCTGAGCCAGCAGTCTTTATCGTAAGACCGGACACTTCGCTTTATTACGGCGCTGTCCAAACGATGCCTTTCGCACGCCCTAATTTCACCGACCTATTGGGCGCAATTGATTTTGCCTTGGCCAAAGATTATCCAGCGCGTGGTGAATACACTGGTGCTGTATAGGCAATCATTGCTTGGACAATGTAAAAAATAAGAGATCTAAAGATGCCATTTGTGCGAATAGATTTAGGTAAGCAATATCCCGATGGAGTGGCCCAGAAAATTGGGGATATTGTTTATGAGGCCATATTGAAGATATGCTTTATCAGTCAGGCTTTAGGCCGCCATCAATAGATCTTCCTGTCTACATAAGAGATGCTTTTAGTGAATCAGGGCTTGGATAAGACATCATCAGACGGCGCCGTTTTAAACGGCAATACAAGCAAATACCAATAATGAGGAGACTTCATGTATAAGCCCATAGCCTTTGATGCTTACGGCACATTGTTTGATGTTTATTCCATGGGAGAGTTGGCGGAAGCGTTATTTCCGGGTAATGGCCAAGCCTTCGCGTTAATGTGGCGAGACCGCTAAATTGAATACACACGCCTCGTCACTATGAGTGACCCCAATCCTAGTGGCAGCAAGCACTATCTCCCCTTTTGGGAGTTAACAGTTCGCTCATTACATTACGTTTGCAAGCGTATGAACTTAAATCTCACCCAGGACGATGAGAAGTGCTTGATGGGTCAGTATGCAAAGCTCACTGGTTTTGAAGATAGCCTAACCGTCCTCAAGACAGTAAAAAGCAAAGGAATACCAACGGCCATTTTGTCTAACGGCAGCAGAGAGATGCTGGCAACAGTAGTTAAGAGCAATGGTTTGATGCCCTATTTGGATCAAGTTATCACGGTTGAAGATATACGGTTATTTAAGACGGCCCCACAAGCTTATGAGCTTTTATTAAAAGCATTTCCAGTCAAAAAAGAAGAAATTCTATTTGTGTCAAGCAACGCTTGGGATGCGCTAGGCGCAAAGTGGTTTGGATTTGATATATTTTGGGTTAATCGCCTTGGACACCCTTTTGAGGAAATTGGTGAGAAGCCAAACTATGAAGGCAATTCTTTAAGTAAGGTTCTAGAGGTTATTTAGTGGATATTGCGAGCCATTGAACGGGCAGCCCGCTCAAAAGCTGCCAAAGAACGAGGCTAGAGTAATCACTAGAACCAACGCAAGTAACGGGAAAACAATAGTTACCATTGCAATGTAGCGATAACCTTCTCGGTGAGTAAGTTGGCAAATGCCAAGCAGAGTAATCACAGCGCCATTGTGGGGAAGCGTATCCATGCAGCCTGAGGCCATTACAGCAATTCGGTGAAGGATCTCGGGACTGATTCCGAGGGCAACTGCCTTGGCTAAGTAGTCGGCGCCAAGTGTCTGTAGGGCGATAGACATGCCGCCAGACGCAGAGCCTGTAATGCCCGCTAGCGCATTAACGGCAACAGCTTCACTAATGAGAGGGTTACCAGGCGCAATGCTGAGAACAAATTCGCGAATCAGAATAAATCCGCCTAAGCTTGCAATCACTGAGCCATATCCAACTTCTGACGCTGTATTCAAAATTGGCAGCATGGAGCCAATGGAGCCCTGATTAATTGCCTCATTTGCCCTTGCAGTTTGTTTGGCGACAACCGCTTGCAGCGCATAAATAAACAAAATGCCCACGGTTAAGGCAATGATGATGGCCCAGATTCCAGCAAGGGATGAGAGCGAGGTGATGCCAAAGGTATTGTTGTGCAAAAACTCAGGGTGCCAGTTGGGCAAAAACCATTTGGCCATTAACAGGTTAGTCAGGCCCATCAGCAAAATGGGCACAATAGCCAACTGAAATGAAATATTTTTGGAGTCATCCGACATTTTTTCTGATGTCTGAAAATCCACTGCCATATCTTCTTGCTTAGCAGGTATTTTGCCGAGTAAACGTTTCTGACGATTGAGCCACACCGTACCAAAACCTAGCATGACGCAGCTAGCAATCAAGCCCAAGCCCGGTGCTGCAAATGCATCTGTTCCAAAGAAAGGACTTGGAATTGAGTTTTGTACAGACGGTGTTCCAGGGAGAGCTGTCATGGTGAAGGTGAATGCACCAAGAGCAATTGCGCCGGGAAGAAGATTGAGTGAGATGGCTGAGCGTTCAAATAGTGACTTGCCAATCGGATACATCATGAATGCGACCACAAATAGAGATACGCCGCCATACGTCAAAATAGCACAAGCTAAGACCACCGCCAAAAGGGCATGCTGAGAACCTAGTTTTTGAGTAATACCATTTGCGATCACTAGTGCATAGCCTGAAGATTCCATCAGCTTACCAAATACAGAACCTAGCAAGAAGAGTGGGAAGTATTGAATGAGATAGCCGCCCATGGCCTTCATAAATACTTGGGTATAAACGGGTAATAGATCACCGGGGTTGCCACTCAGCAGTACCGCTAAGAGAGCCATGACTGGCGCCAAAATCAACACGCTCATACCGCGATAAGCGAGCAACATCAATAGGCCGAGGGAGGCAACAATTGCGATTAAGTCCATGGCGTGATCACTCGCATATCAGAAATAGTAATGTCTCAGTATAGTAATGTGTGTTGGCTAGAAATCAATTTCTTGAATAAGCCCATGATCTTAGGAAGGCGAAAGAGAACAATTTGCTATATAAATGAAAAAACTATAAAAACTGTTATCAATTAAATTAGAAAAAAGAAAGGGGCAAAAATTTGCCCCTTTATCAAACGGCTTAACCTCGGTAATTAATTTGCAATATCTGCATTCATTACCTTTATCCAGGCTGCAACAAAGTCATTTACAAGCTTTTCTTTGTTGTCATCTTGTGCATATACTTCTGCGTAGGCACGCAGGATAGAGTTAGAGCCAAAGACCAGATCAACTCGAGTAGCGGTCCATTTGGTCTTTCCTGTATTGCGCTCAACAATATCGTAGCTATTGCGACCGGTAGGTTTCCACTGGTAATTCATATCAGTTAGATTAACGAAGAAGTCATTGCTTAATGCACCTTCTCTTTCTGTGAATACGCCATGTTTAGCTCCACCATAGTTTGCTCCCATAACCCGCATACCGCCAACTAGTGCAGTCATCTCCTGAGCAGTGAGTCCCATCAACTGTGTACGGTCTAAGAGCATTTCTTCTGACGTGACAACGTAGTTTTCTTTTAACCAGTTGCGATAGCCGTCTGCCAGCGGCTCAAGAACTTCAAATGACTCTACGCCTGTCATTTCTTGAGTTGCATCACCACGACCTGGAGTGAATGGCACTTTTACGTCAAACCCTCCAGCTTTGGCAGCTTGTTCAATGCCGATATTGCCGCCAAGCACGATAGTGTCAGCAATACTGATGACTGACTCTTTGGCAATTTTTTCGTAGATGGAGAGCACTCTTGTCAAACGTTCTGGCTCATTTCCTGCCCAGTCTTTTTGAGGTGCCAGACGAATGCGTGCGCCATTTGCACCGCCGCGTTTATCGGACCCACGATAAGTGCGAGCGCTATCCCAGGCAGTTGTTACTAGATCACTAATCGATAAGCCGCTAGCCTTGATCTTTGTTTTTACGGCTTCGACACCATAGTCTTTTGAACCTGCTGGCACGGGATCTTGCCAAATCAAATCTTCCTTAGGAACATCTGGTCCGAAGTATCTCGCTTTTGGTCCCATGTCGCGATGAGTTAACTTGAACCAAGCGCGTGCAAAAGTTTCAGAGAAATAAGCTTGATCCTTATAGAATTTTTCTGAGATCTTGCGATATTCTGGATCCATCTTCATCGCCATATCCGCATCTGTCATCATTGGCATGCAGCGAATAGAGGCATCCTCAACATCGACTGGCTTGTCTTCTTCTTTGATATTGATTGGTTCGTATTGCCAAGCTCCTGCTGGGCTCTTAGTCAACTTCCATTCATAGCTGAGGAGTAAGTGGAAATAGCCGTTATCCCACTGGGTTGGGTTTGTTGTCCAGGCCCCTTCAATTCCGCTGGTGACAGTATCTCTACCAACACCACGAGTTTTATGATTCATCCAGCCAAGACATTGCTCATCAATCGGTGCGCCCTCTGGTGCAGGACCAAGGTTGGCCGCATTCCCGTTACCGTGTGCTTTGCCAACAGCATGTCCACCAGCAGTTAGTGCAACAGTCTCTTCATCATTCATAGCCATGCGAGCAAAAGTGACCCGAATGTCTTGAGCAGTTTTCAAGGGATCTGGATTGCCATCTACGCCTTCTGGGTTTACATAGATCAAGCCCATCATCACCGCTGCCAATGGATTGCTTAAGTCACGTTGACCGGAATAGCGACTTCCTTCGCCACCACTTTTTTGGAGCCATTCTTTTTCTGATCCCCAATAGATATCTTTTTCTGGGTGCCAAATATCCTCGCGGCCAAATGAGAAGCCAAATGTTTTGAGCCCCATAGATTCGTAGGCGATAGTGCCAGCCAAGATCATGAGGTCAGCCCAACTTACTTTATTGCTATATTTCTTTTTGATAGGCCACAAGAGGCGCCGCGCTTTATCTAGGTTCGCATTATCTGGCCAAGAATTTAATGGGGCAAAGCGTTGATTGCCTGTGCCAGCACCACCGCGACCATCTGCAATTCGATAGCTGCCGGCAGAGTGCCAAGCCATACGAATCATGAGGCCGCCGTAGTGGCCCCAGTCTGCAGGCCACCAGTCTTGACTGTTGAGCAGCAGGTCTTTCATGTCTTGCTTGAGTGCGCCTACATCGAGTTTTTTCAACTCATCTCGGTAGCTAAAAGACGGCCCCATCGGGTTTGTCTTTGTATCTTGCTGATGAAGAATATCGAGGTTAAGTGATTTTGGCCACCATGTCATTGGGGTATTGCTGGATTCAGTATTAGCCCCGTGAGCAACTGGGCACATTCCTTGTGATGTCATTTAAATCTCCTTGTAGGTAAATCATTTATGGTTTAGTAACCTGACCAACTTAGGTTAACTGATAAAGCAATTATTTGTTCGGGTTTGGCTGAGCCAGTTACTCACCAGCCATGAATACGATAAGAATGTTCATAATCAACCTCTTTTGACGGTCTCTGGCTTCAATATTTGTAGCAAGTCGCTTTCATATTGATGTTTGAGGAAGCGCAAGCCTTCTGCAATTCCATCCAATCTATTTTGAATTTCCATTTTTAACTCCCTTCCTTTTGTGTTGCGATGAAGTCATCCTGTTCTCAATCAATTGATTTGTCTAATGAATTAATATGAACTTATTAATCTAATTGTTAGATAACTAAGCAGGTTACATGGAGTGGAGACGCTCTTAATGGCTTATCTGCAGCCCTGAGCCTTGCGGGTAAGTCAGCATTGATTGAAGCCATATCAAAAGCTAATATCTATGATTAGCTAGATTCAATCCTAAGATAACAAGATGAGCAAGTCCCAATTAATTTCTGTGAGCTATATCAGCAAGGCAACGCAGGATATGGGCGTCTTGGCATTGATGCGCCTTACCGATCAAGCTGCACAACTCAATCAAAAATTAGGCTTATCGGGAGTGCTCTTTTACGAGAATCAACATTTTGGCCAAATATTAGAGGGGCCTCGCACGGAGGTCATGAAAATATGGGAAAAAATTCAGCGAGATCCTCGTCATCATCAAGTGCGCTTATTGAAGCTGGAGGAAATTGAAGAAAGAAGTTTTCCTGCATGGTCAATGTGCTTTTTCTTGGCAAAGGAAATTATTGCTAAGATGCCAAGCCTCACCAGCGTATTGGACGGCTTACCCGAGCATGATGTTGAACTCTTGAGGTTAATGCGTTCAGCAGCGGAATAAGGGCCGAATTCTTCTTGGTGATGAGCGTTAAGCAGTCTTATTAGCCTCTACACTATTGGCATGAAGCGACTTCTCAGCTGTTTTCTGATTGCAGCATCCGGTATTGTGATTGCACAAGAGGCATCTAATTCTTATGACTTAAAGGTTGCCGTCACTAGGGCGGGCGATCGCTTTCAAGTGAATGCAAGCTATGAGGCGCCAATCACTCCATGCGAAGCCTTTGCATTTATTACTGATTATGAGGGTGCTAAGAGTTTGCCTGGAATAGTGGATTCAAAAGTAATCTCTAGATCTGGAAATAAAGTGAAGGTGGCCCGCTTGCTCGAAGAAAGAATTTTATTCATCCCCTTTGAGATGCGCTCCGAGTTGGAGTACCTAGAGTTTCCTAACAAAGCATTGCTATTTGAGCAGCTCAGTGGAGACACAAAATATTACAAAGGAAGTTGGAGGCTGTCACCTGAGAAAGATTCCGCCATCTTTAAATACGATGCACAAGTTGAGCCAAATTCGATGGTGCCATCAGCAATAATCGATTTCTTTATCAAAAATATTGTGCATCGACAGTTTGAGTCTATGGCTGAAACAGTTTCCCAGAGAAGGCCTTCGCAAAAGACGGCATGCAAGCTGTAATATTTAGCTTAGCTTAAAGAGATATGACTATGACCAATTTTCATCAATTGCCTAGCGACATACCTATTACTCAGGATGATGGTGCTGCCGATCATTTGGTAGGTATGCGCTTGCCTTCCATTGTCTTGAATGCCACCACCCGTAGTCAATTTAACCCTGGCGAGAGTAAGGGTCGCCTGGTGATTTACTGCTACCCAATGACAGGTCAACCGAACGTTGCTTTGCTAGAAGGCTGGGATCAGACCAGGAGCAAGAGGGTGTACAGCTGTAAAGCTGTTCGTTTAGAGATCACTATCAAGAGTTACGTAATTTGGGTGCAGAGGTGGTTGGCTTTAGTGTGCAATCTACCGAATACCAAAAGGAGATGGCGGATCGCTTGCATTTACCGTTTCCGGTATTGAGTGATGAGGATTATCAATTTCAGAGGGCATTGCAGCTGCCTACTTTTGTTGCTGCTGGAATGACTTTGCTAAAGCGCATCACTTTGATTGTGAATCATGGTGTGATTGAAGCGACTCACTACCCCATTTTTCCAAGCGATAGTGATCCTGCTTAGTTATATTTAGGGCAAATTGTATTTAGCCCAAGTGAACAAAACATTACCGACGTTTTGTCCACCAGGCACATAGGCAGTCTGAATGCTGAGGTCTTTGTAGCTGATGGAGGCAATGGGGGGTACGCCAGGGAAGGGGATGTAGTTCATGATGTCTTGGCGCGACATGATGAAGGCAGTTGCTCCAACACCATACTTTCAGTCAGGACTATCGCCGATGTTCCACATAGGGATCCAGCCATAGCCGACCATGTACTGATAAATTCCATGTGAGTCTTTGAAGGTCATCCCATAAATACCCTCCCAATTGCCACTCTCGTTTATTAAGCCTCTTCCAAAGCCAATGCCCATCGGATATTCGGTGTATTCATTGATCTTGTCTTGGGAGTACGCATAAGGCATGTGGTACGTATAGAGGGGAATGTAAAGCTCATTTCCGCCTTTATCCCAAATGGACTCCAGATGATTTGTCATATTTTGAAACCACTCGGAGACACTTTCTGCGCGTGAGTAGGTCAGCGGCATGCAGAAAAGCAGAAGCACAATGAATCTACGGCACATAACTATTAATTTCTGAACTAGATAAAGCAAAACATCTCTAAAGCGAGGTTTAAAGCCTTTTGGTAACAAACTGCTTGAACTGCCAGAATTATATGTTGCTTTGCAACAATATTCGCTTGCTAAGCCCAAAATAAGCTATTAATATGGTGCAGTGCAACAAATAACTCTTTAAAGGAAATATCATGTTCAAAAATCAATTTGCAGAAAATCAAGCTAAATCCGTAGAAAACGCCCGCGCATTGGGTCAAACTGCTCTTGAGAACGCTCAAGAACTGGCAGAAATCAATTACCAAGCAGCGCAACAAGCCGTAGCCAATGCGCAAGCTAAGGCCGCTGAATTGTTAAAGGGCAAAGATGCCAAAGCAGCCTTAGACCTCCTGCAAAGCCCAGAGGTACAAGAGGCAGTTGCTGAGGTTGCCGCTTATCAGAAAAAGGTAGCTGCAGTATTGCGCCGCGGAAATCAAGAATTGGTTGAGGCTGTGGAAGCCGCTATTGATCAATCACAAGATGATTTGAAGAGCTTTGTAGCGGCCGCAACCTCAAAGGCGCCTGCTGGTCCCGAGGCATATGTAAGCGCCTTTACCTCAGCATTCAACACAGCAATGCAAAACTTTGATCAAGTACGTTCAACCACTCAAGATGCATTCGCAAACTTTGAGAAAAGCGTAGAAACAGCGATGAAGACAGCGCAGGGTCAATTTGGTCAGGCTCCCAAGGCAGCAAAAAGCCGCGCTAAGTAATTAGTAGATAATAGCCACACAGAAAGCCCCGTGTAAGCGGGGTTTTTTGCTAGTGTAATTTCAAATAAATTTGAGAAAATAGAAAGATAGCTACTAAAATCGCTTGAAGAGGCGCGCTTTTAATTCTTGAGGAAATCGTATGAATCGCATTATGTTGTTGGGAAAAATTCACAGAGCAACCGTTACAGAGGCGGATTTGCATTACGAAGGCTCTTGTGGAATCGATGAGGATTTACTCGATGCTGCCGATATGCGTGAGTTCGAAAAGATCGAGCTTTACAACATTAACAATGGCGAACGTTTCTCAACTTACATCATTAAAGCAAAGCGTGGCTCTGGGATCGTTTCTCTGAATGGCGCCGCTGCACGTAAAGCACATGTTGGCGACCATCTGATTATTTGTACATACGGACAAATCGGCAACGATGAGGTTGCAAAACATGTCCCTAAGATTGTGCTATTAGGCGAAGGCAATAGCATTAAAGAAATTAAGAAGGTGAATTAACTCTTTAGGCGCACCCTAATTTAATTCGGAGTACACCATGAGACTAGCCCGCCTAATTTCAATTGTATTGGTAAGCCTACTTATCTTTAGTGCATGCTCTAAAGAGGAGCAGTCTAATGTAATTAAGGTTGCCGTATCACCCTCTATCCCTCCAATGCTTTTTGAGAAAGATGGTAAATATACAGGCGTAGATTTGGAGATATTTGAAGGCTACTGTAAGTCACGGGGCTGTGCATTCAAAATGACTGCATACGATTGGTTGGGCATGTTGGGTGCCGTGACTAGTGGGCGGGCCGACGTTGCTTTTTCGGGCATCTCTATTACAGATAAACGCAAAGAAGTGATAGATTTTTCCAAGCCCTATTTCACTAGTACTTGGGATTTAATTGGCCTGCAAAATCGCCATATCAAGATTACCGATTTATCTCAGTTAAAAAAATACACTATTGCTTATCCCACCGGCAGCGTCTTTGATGATTATGTAAAAAATGTGCTGCAGCCAAAAGGGTATTACTCCTTAGACCAAGTAAAGCTATATCCATCACCCGCAGAGGCCTTGATTGCCTTACAAAATGGCAATGTGGACCTGGTATTTGTGGACAGCGTAATGTTGCAGAGTTATCAAAAATCATTAAATCTCCCGGTGAGCAGCAGCTACCAAGTGGTTGGGTTTGATAATCTAGGATTTGCCTTTAAAAAAGGCTCCAAATTGAGGGATGACTTTAATTTGTATCTTTCTGAGCTGGGGCCAGAAAAATTAAAAGCAATTATTAATCGGTGGACGAAATAAATTGTAGTGATTTTGATATATTGGGTTAAAGTGCTTCTAAGCTGATTATTTCAATTATTCATAAGGAAAAATATGTCCCATCATGACAAATTAATTGCCGCTTTCGAAATATACCAATCAGAGAATGAAAAGTTCCACGGTAAAGGGATTAAAGCTTCTGCTGCTAGAGCTCGTAAGGCTTTGCAAGAGATTGCTGGTTCTTGTAAAGAGCGCCGCAAAGAAATTACTGCTGAAAAAGAAGCGCTTGAAGACAAACCAAAGGGTGAGGGTATGTCACAAGATGCTGCTCGTCACGCGCATATCAGAAAATAAATCATTTCTGCAAAGTAAAAAGTCACCTGATGGTGACTTTTTACTTAGAGGTCAACGTTTTCTAGAGCAGGGCCTTTCAGGTGGCGAGCATCCGCCCATTGTTCTACTGCCCAGCCATTCACTTCTTCATGGCTAATCCAATTTAATGATGCATTTGGTACCGAGACAATCCGCTCAGCATTGAGAGATTGCTTGCTGGCAATTCGATACATCATGTCGAGTGTGCCGCCATGACTAACCACCAAAATAGTTTTACCAGCGTGGCGCTCTTGGATTCTGTCCAGGGCATTTTGTACACGAACTGCAAACTGCTGAATACTTTCACCGCCTTCGAGATCATGATCTAAGTCGCGTGCAATATGCGCTTGCCAAATATCGGGTTGCAGCAGAGGGGCTTCAGTAATTGAGAGTCCTTGAAGTGCGCCAAAATTGCGCTCTCGTAAAGCGCTATCGACTTGTGCTTCCACTCCAAATAATTCGACCACTGCATTTGCCGTATCAGCCGCTCTTTTCAAGTCGCTGGTATACAAGATATCAAATTTGAGATTAATGTCTTTAAGTGCTTGAGCCATTTGGCGTGCTTGTAATACACCTTTGGGATTAGGGGGGTATCGGTATGGCCTTGCAAGCGTCTTTCGGCATTCCAGGCGGTTTCGCCATGGCGAATAAGGCAGAGTGTTGTTGTTGGCATATGGCAATATTAAATCGAGTTAGCTTCGATCGGGTTCTGTAAGGTGGAGGAGGTCGCCAGGAATAAGGCATCCGGACTCGAGCGCCTCTGCTCTAATACCGCCTCTGTTATCAAATGCACTCATGAAATCGGGTCTTTTGAGTGGATTAGCTGGTCGCTGGCAGGGCGCACACAATTCTGTGCCCCTAAACATAAGGCCACCTAAATAGAAAATCTTACCCACCAGATCGTTAAGCTCATTTGCAGAAATGCCACTAATCACAAGATTTCTGCGGGCATCACTTTCACTAAAAACCGCATATTGCTTGGCAAGGAGCTGTTGATTGGCATGCTCGATGCCAGAAAGCGCAATGAGAGAAATATGTCGAATCTTGGGTTTGGTTTTAGAGAATGCGCCTATGCCCAGAGCGTAGCGATCACCCTCAATTCCTTTGCCGGCAACGATATTGGCTTGTGTAAGCTGCACCATCGACTCGCCCGCTTGAGAAGCAATTTGAATCGAATGAATTTGCGGAGATACTGTCATGATGAGAGCATAGTACATAAGAAAAAGCCCCGGTAATTTCGGGGCTTAGTATTTATGCTGTAACAGGTTCGACGGTTGGTACCGCGACTGGAGGTCGCTTATTGATAGCCCTCTGAATCTTTGCCTTCTCTTTAGGCTTGGTGCTTGAGTCAAGCAATTTGCTTAATTGAGTTGTAGTGAGTGGACCCATTTTGGCTTTGCCAGTTTTGCTAACCATAGGGTCGTTTTTTCTATTTCTTTGATTTTGGCCAACAGCCATATTTTTTCCTTGAGTCTTGGAATGATGAACCTCTGAGCTTGCTCAGCAGACCCCCCTAAGTAGGGCGCGGAATAGTGATCACAAATCAGAATAACAGTTAAGCAGCCCAGGCGCTATGATTAGATTGTGATGAATATACCTACCCTGAAATTAGCCCCAATACCTTCATTGAACATGAGGACTCGAATGTCTTATCTTAAATATTTTTTGTTGCTGAGCGTGCTTAGCCTAAGTGCCTGTGCTGCGGTTTACACGGATGCATCAGATTCAAACCATGTCACCTTTCTCATTAGTGATGGTGAATCCATTGCATCGCTAACACCAAAGGCCAATGCGTATTGCGCTCAATACGGCAAGACTGCCTCGTTTAGAAAGAGTGACACTCAGTTAGTTGCAGTATTTGACTGTAACTGGCCAACATCTAGTCCGCGCTAGACTTAGCCAGCAAGGTCCGATGATAGATGAGACCTGCATGCTCTCTTAGTGCATGGAATTGAATCGACTCCCAGCGCTGTTGAGCTACATCTAATTCGGATTTATGGCTGGCCAAAAATACAGAAGCCCCCACAACATCTTCTGCCATGCGGTGAATATTTTCTTGAATAAATTTCTTAAGTGTTACAGGATCATCTGAGCTGACCCAGCGAGCTAAGTTGTAGCGTGCAGGCAGCAAGCGCACCTCTGCGCCGTATTCAGTTTGCAAGCGATGGCTCACGACTTCAAACTGTAGTTGCCCAAAAGCACCAAGTAACATGGTGTCGCCAGTCATTGGGCGGAATACTTGAATCGCACCCTCTTCACCAAGTTGCATTAAGCCTGTGCGTAGTTGTTTGGAGCGCAATGGATCGGCAGATTCGACCATGCGGAAGATTTCAGGGGCAAAGAATGGTAGACCTGTGAATTGCAATTGCTCACCTTCGGTGAGTGTATCGCCCAGCCTGAGAAGGCCGTGGTTTGGTAATCCAATAAGGTCACCAGGAAAGGCTTCATCTAAGATATCACGGCGTTGTGACAGAAAGGAAAGGGCGTTATTGGTCCGCACTTCTTTGCCATTGCGACAAATCTTCAGCTTCATGCCGCGTTGAAAATGTCCTGAGCAGATGCGCAAGAAGGCAACGCGATCTCGATGAGCTGGATCCATGTTGGCTTGAATCTTGAAAACCACTGCAGAGAATTTATTTTCAGCGGGGCTCACCTCGCGTTGCAAGGCCTTGCGTGAGCCCGGTGACGGCGCAAGCTCAACTAAGGTGTTGAGAATTTCACGCACACCAAAATTATTAATTGCAGAACCAAAAAATATTGGTGATTGACGACCGGCTAAAAAAGCTTCGCGATCAAATGCAGGCATTGCATTTTTAATGAGATCCACTTCAGCAAGTGCGTTTTCAAGATCGGTGCCTAGGCGCTCCTTCAGTGCTGGATCGTTGATGCCAACAATTGCATGAGAGTTTTCGGTTACACGATCTTCGCCTGCCTTGAACATGCGCATTTGAGAGTTGGCAATATCAATTACACCGGCAAATGATTTGCCCATCCCTACTGGCCAGGTAAAAGGAACCACTTCTATGCCTAGTGCAGTTTCAATCTCGTCCATTAGTTCCATGGGTGGCTCTACTTCACGATCCATCTTGTTGATGAAGGTGACGATTGGTGTGTTGCGTGCACGGCAAACTTCAAGCAAACGCAGCGTTTGTGATTCGACACCATTCGCGGCATCAATCACCATTAGGGCAGAATCAACTGCAGTTAAAACGCGATAAGTATCTTCCGAGAAGTCCTGGTGGCCAGGTGTGTCTAAAAGATTAATAATGCAATCGCGATACTCCATTTGCATTACTGAGCTGGCTACAGAAATGCCACGCTGTTTCTCGATCTCCATCCAGTCAGAGGTTGCGTGGCGACTTGCTTTGCGGGCTTTGACGCTACCGGCAACCTGAATGGCTCCCGCATATAACAAGAGTTTTTCAGTAAGCGTGGTCTTGCCAGCATCTGGGTGAGAGATGATGGCAAAGCTGCGACGTCTTAAAACTTCTGCGCCGGGAGTGCTGGAGGTGATGGTATCGATGGTAATTCTGCGCTTAATCTAATTGACAGAATTATAAGCGGGAGGGCTTATTAGAATTGCTCTTCAGGCCTCACAAAGCGCCATTTTCCAGGCGGCAGGGCGCCCAGAGAAACTCTGCCCATGCGGACACGCTTCAGACCTAAAACTCGAAGGCCAACCATCTCACACATGCGCCGAATTTGACGCTTGCGACCCTCTCGTAGAACAAATCGAAGCTGGTCTTCATTCTGCCAGCTCACTTGGGCTGGCTTTAATACAACCCCATCTAATTCCAGGCCATGTTTTAGCCTATCTAAATCTTCAAAAGAGAGGGCGCCTTCAACTCTAACTAAATACTCTTTCTCAATAGGACTGTTTTCACCAATCAGAAGTTTGGCAATGCGACCATCTTGCGTTAAAACGAGCATGCCAGTGGAGTCGATATCAAGACGTCCAGCAGGCGCTAGGCCACGAGTATTAAAGCGTGGGTTACGCCCCTTATCAAGCGGGCTGGCAAAGTAATTATCTGGAGTGATGAGTGAGGCAGCCGGTTGATACTCTTGCTCATCATCGTAGTGGGAGATGAAGCCTACTGGCTTATTGAGAATGACGGTAATGCGGGATACTTGCTGTGCTTTAGCTCCAGATTGCAGTTCAATTTTCTGATGACGAAAAGCTCGAGAGCCTAGTTCATTGACTATTTCACCATCTACGGTTACCAGGCCCTGCTCAATATAAGAGTCGGCCTCACGACGAGAGCATAGGCCTAGCTCGGAGAGTAGCTTGGAGACACGAATTTTTTCTTCCATGGCTACATTATCGGGCAATTACTTTAATAAAGACTAGGTTCTGAGTAGATGGATGCTGAATAGGTTGCTAATAGGGGCTGGCTTCGTTGAAAGGCCTATTTTTAAATCGCTTATGGACCCAATAGTATTCGGCAGGCCTGAGTTTAATTTCTTGTTCAAAAATTTGGTTTAAACGTGCGGTGTCTGCTTCTGGATTCTCGGTTGGAAAATTCTCCAATGGTTTGCTGATAGAGCAAACATATCCGGCCCCATTATTTTTGAGGGTCGTAATCATCATGCAGACCTGTGCCCCCGTGATTTTGGCGAGGCGCGATACAGCAGTAATGGTATTGGTTTGAATATTAAAGAAGGGGGCAAAAGTAGAGTCTTTCAGGCCTAAGTCAATATCGGGTTCAATGATGATGAAGCTACCCTTGCGGATTTTTCGGATCAGCTCAATAGTATTGCCTTGACGATCAATCGAGTTTCCACCAAAGCGATTGCGCCACTCAATAATTTTCTTATTGAAGAAGGGACCTTTCATTCTCTGGAAAAATCCAGAGGTGCGAGGCCAGTCTTTATCGTCAGCAAGAGCACTCAAAATAATGCCGCCTTCAATGCCAATGAAATGCATATTGACTAGGATGCGCGGTTGACGATCATTTAGATCAACCTCTGATCGAACTTCAATCATATCGGCAAACTGTTTTTTGCTGCCGAGTCATATGACGCTCTTCTCTACTAGGCTGCGTCCAAGTAGTCGCCAATGTTGTTTGCGAAGTTGATCGATCTCTTGGGTGCTGAGCTCAGGGAAGCAAAGTTCTAAATTTTTCTGAACTACACGATTGCGAGCATTGGGAATATACGCTGCTAGGTAGCCTAAGCCATAGCCAACCGAGACTAGGGTCTTGCAAGGAAGCGATACCAAAAATCTGAGGAACACTACCCCAGAGTAGGTTGAAAAGTTTTTAAACAAAACTTAATTTATTTAGCATCGTAACGAGACAGGGATGTGGCATAACGCGTATGCATTTCCTCATCGGAGCTAATAGACATTCCTAAATCATTTACTAGGCCGGTCTCAAGGCGATAAGCCCAGCCATGCACCGTGAGATCTTGTCCTCTGGACCATGCATCTTGAACAATGGTTGTTTCGCAGACATTCACAACTTGCTCGATCACATTTAGTTCACATAGGCGGTCTTGACGTTTAGGGGTTGGGATTGCTTCACCAAGATAGCTCTCATGTTTTTGATGTACATCTTTGACATGGCGTAACCAATTGTCAGCTAAGCCTACACGCCTATCTGTCATTGCGGTGTGTACACCAGAGCAGCCGTAATGACCAACAACCAATATATGTTTGACCTTTAAAAGATCAATTGCAAATTGAATTACAGACAAGCAATTGAGATCGGTATGCACCACTACGTTCGCAACATTTCGATGAACGAATAATTCCCCTGGAAGAAGATTCACGATTTCGTTGGCAGGAACGCGGCTATCTGAGCAGCCAATCCAAAGATATTCTGGCGCCTGCTGAGAAACTAGGCGCTTAAAGAAATCGGCATCCATGGCGATCATGGCTTCCGCCCACTCGCGATTATTAGCAAATAGCTGGTCTAAGGCGTTGGAGTTCTTCATAATCATGATTTGAGTTTAAAGTATTCTTATGATGCCCATTTGGTTAAAACAAACCCCTACTGGCATTGTCCTGAATTTGCATTATCAGCCAGGCGCAAAGCTGACCAAGGTAGTTGGTCTTCATGATGGTTGTCTCAAGATATCTCTGCAGGCTCCTGCGCTTGAAAACAGGGCAAATGAGATGCTGTTGTCTTGGCTTTCCAAGCGCTTAAGGGTGCCGCAAAAGCAAATTCAACTCTTATCGGGGCAAAGTAGCCGAATTAAGAGGGTAGAAATCTGGGGCTCAATCACCCCAGAGCAAATTATTGAAGTACTAAGTCCTTAAGGCTTACCAAAATATCGCCCACAGAATCCCTAATATCAGCACCCATTTTCCGACGTAATAAACGCTGCGATGCTTTGCTTTCAGTTTTTTTGCCTGGGCCCTGAGGTGATAAAAATACTTAAAGAGAATATTTACAAATCCAACCTGCTCCCCCTCAACGTTTTGTGAGGAGGCGGAACTCATCACATAGCGCCCGAACCAGCGATTGAGCAATTGCACCAATTTAGTGTGAACTGGCCGCTCAACATCACAAAACAAGACAATGCGTTGGTGATCGGTTTCATTGGCTGCATAGTGGATGTAGGTTTCGTCAAACATCACCGGTTCGCCATCTTTCCAGAAATAACGCTTCCCATCCACGTCGATAAAGCACTTCGGATCGTTTGGAGTGACAAGGCCAATGTGATAGCGTAGCGAGCCTGCATAAGGGCCTCTGTGGCGAACCAGTGTTGCTCCTGGGGGGGTAGCGAGGCAAACATGGCTGCCTTGATTGAGGGTATAGATTTCAGTAGGGCGACAGTTTTCGGGCAATTAAGCTGTGCAGATGGCATTTCCTTGCCATACCAATAGAGGTGAAAGCGTTTCCAGCCCGTCCGAAAGAAGGAATTAAATCCAATATCGTTATATCCGGTAGCGGCTGCAATGGCGCCATCTGCATTTAAAGCAAGGGCTTCATCACGAATGATTTGCCAGTTATCTTGAAGTGGCTTAATTTCAGGAAAGTCGGCAACCGGAATAAATGCCCCAGCCTTGGTTTTTGAAAATTAGTAGAGCAGGCTATTAATTGGCGCCAAAAGTACTTGATAGTCTGTTAACGAGCGCACTAAGCCGAATCGCACCTTGCCTCTGAAATAAACATAAACAGCTGAGACAACAAAGATCAAAAAGACAAGATGACGAAATTCCATGAGGTTTACCAATTAGCGTTAATACTAGTATTTTAATTTGGATGGAGCGCCATTTCACCCCTATTTTTGTAATGAATATGCTCAAATGTTAGCTATGGTCAAAAGAGGCCGTGGTAAATGCACCTAATTAGGGCTGCAAAGATGATTTATTAAGGAAAGCTGTATGAACGGATTCGCAAAATGGCTTTTAAGCCCTGTATTAATAGGCCTCGCGGGTTTAGCAGCTTATACCTGGATTATGCTGAATTGGAGCTATGGCAATGGTGAGCGCGCTGGTTATGTTCAGAAATTTTCCAATCGGGGCTATATTTGCAAAACTTGGGAGGGCGAACTGGCGATGGTTTCCATGCCGGGAACTATGTCAGAAAAATTCCTCTTTACGGTACGCGAAGATGCTGTAGCGCAAAAAATTAATGCCAATTTGGGCAAAAAAGTTGCACTTAAGTACGATCAGCACATTGGATTGCCAACCACTTGCTTTGGTGACGCCGAGTATTTTGTGTCCAACGTGACAGTTCTAGAAGAGTAAAAAGCAGTAATAAAAAAATTGCTGTGACGCAGCTTTATTTTTATAATTTTTTGTGGTTAAAATCATGTAAGCGCAAGGTGCGCTGATATCAATATCTATAAGGAGCTTCACTTGAACAAAGCAGAGCTAATCGCAGCGATTGCTGACGACGCTGAGATCTCAAAAGCCAAAGCTGAATTTGCATTGAATTCTGCTATTGAGCAAATCATTAAAGCTGTTACTAAAGGCGACTCAGTACAACTGATCGGTTTCGGTACTTTTGCTTCTGGTAAACGCGCTGCACGTATGGGTCGTAACCCAAAAACTGGCGAGCCACTCAAAATTGCTGCTGCTAAAACTGTTAAGTTTTCTGCTGGTAAAGTATTTAAAGATTCAGTTAACAAGCGTAAGAAGTAATTCTGACCTTGTTGATGAAAAAGCCCGGCATGCCGGGCTTTTTTGTTTCTAGAGAAAAGGCAATGCTTTGGTGTGAGTATTGAATCTAAGTAGTTAGCTTTGTACCAATCTTCGATGGCGATGAATACTCATCAAAATGCCGGCACCAAATCCCAGTGTTACTAAAGCAGTACCCCCGTAGCTAATAAAAGGCAATGGAACGCCTACAACTGGTAGTAAGCCACTGACCATGCCGATATTGACAAAGGCGTAAGTAAAGAAAATCATCGTGACTGATGCGCCTAGTAGTCGTGTAAATAAATTGGGCGCGCTGGCGGAGATGGCTAGACCCCTTTTAACCAAGGCAAAGAAAAGTGTTATCAAGACTAAATTGCCTAGCAGACCGAATTCTTCAGAGTACACAGCAAATATAAAGTCGGTATGTTTTTCTGGAATAAATTCAAGGTGAGCTTGCGTACCCTGAAACCAGCCTTTGCCAAAAAATCCACCAGAGCCGATTGCGATCATGGATTGAATTGTATGGAAGCCTTTTCCAAGTGGATCACTGCTTGGATCAAGCAAGGTGCACACTCGATACTTTTGATAGGTGTGTACAAATGGCCATACAACATCTTGAGCGCAAATAGTGCTGCCAAAAATAATAATCAGAATAATTCCGAGGGCGCCAATGCCTATGAATGGCAAGATCCACTTCCAAGGCAATCCCGCAAGAATAATGACATACATGCCTGCAGCAAAAACTAATAATGAAGTGCCTAAGTCTGGTTGTCGTGCAATCAGCAGTACTGGAATGCCAAGAATGATGGCGGCCACGCCATAGTCCCAAGATTTTTGTATGCCCTCTCGCTTTTGAAAATACCAAGCCAACATGAGCGGCATTGCAATTTTCATAAGCTCTGAAGGTTGAATCACAAAACCAATGTTGAGCCAGCGCCTCGCACCCTTTTTAATTAATCCAAATGCCGCGACAGCGATTAGTAGTGCAACTCCAATCCCATAAATCCAAACTGCAGCCATTTCCAACCATTTTGGTGGAATGCGGGAAACGACCCACATGACAGCAAATGAAATGGCAAGGTTACGAAGCTCATCCCCAAAGCGCACGGGCGTGTTTTGACTTGCAGATAAAAATATAATAAATCCAATTCCTGCCAAGCCAAGTAAAATATGGCCTAGCTGGCGATCAAGCCCACTAAAAATACTGAGAAATATTTTTTTTGCTTTACCTATGGCGCTCTTTTCCATTCAGGAATCTCCTTGGGCCATTTACCTTCAAGATAAAAATCAAGCGCTTTACGTGCAATCGGTGCGGCATACTGCGCTCCAAATCCAGCGTTCTCAACAACCATTGCAATCACAATCGTAGGTTTATCTGCGGGTGCAAAAGCTACGAACAAAGCATGATCTCGTAAGAATTCTGCAGTAGATCCGTGGTGATACTCTTTTGAGTCCAAGCTAAATACTTGCGCCGTTCCAGTTTTTCCTCCAGCTTGATAGCCTGTACCTTTAAAAACCGAAGCAGATGTACCGGAATTATTCACCTCAACCATGGCCTTCTTAATAACTTCAATATTCTCGGGAACCAGATCAATGCGATAACTTTCTTTTGGGGTTGTGAGCGTGCGATGTCTTGTAAATGGATCCTCAATTGCTTTGACTAAGTGCGGCTTCATCACAATGCCATTGTTAGCGAGGTTTGCCATGGCGTGCGCTAGCTGCAAAATTGTGAATGCGTTATAGCCCTGCCCAATGCCCAGAGAAATGGTTTCGCCTTCGTACCATTTTTGTTGCTCAGGTTTTTTAAAAGTTTTTTTCTTCCATTTAGTGGATGGAAGCACGCCTTTGGATTCGCCCTGTAAGTCGATGCCAGTAATTTGACCAAAGCCAAGTGGCTTCATAAAGTCATGCATCATGTTGACACCCATATCGCGTGCTAATAGGTAATAGTAGGTATCGCAAGATTCAACAATAGACTTTTGCATATCTACGATACCGTGCCCACCTTTTTTATCATCTCTAAAAGTATGGTTGCCAAATTCAAAATAACCCGGGTCAGAGATCGACTGTGATGGTGTGCGCTTTTTAGTTTCTAAAGCTGCGAGCGCCATAAATGGTTTATATGTAGATCCCGGCGGATAAATTCCTTTTAATGGGCGGTTGTAGAGTGGCTTTTGTGGAGAGTCATTCAGCTCCTTCCATGTCACAGAATCAATACCTTCAACAAAGTCATTGGGATTGAAGTTGGGCTTCGATACAAAGGCCAGGATGTCGCCAGTCTCGGGTTCAATCGCAACAAATGCGCCACGGAAATTGCCGTAGAGCTGCTCCACTAAGTACTGCAGTTTGATGTCGACTGACAGCACTACATTTTTTCCGGGCACTGAAGGCAAGCTAGAGAGTGTGCGTACCGGTTTACCACCCGCAGTAATTTCTACTTGGTCATATCCTGGCACTCCGCGAAGAACTGATTCATAGCTTTGCTCCAGGCCAATTTTTCCAACGTATTGAATGCCTGGCAAAAAAGAAGTCTGCAAAGCATCCGGATCATCTACTTTCGAATTCTCAATTTCCGCCTGCATTTTCTCCTTATCTTTTTGAGAAACTCGCCCGATATAGCCGATTAAATGGGAGGCTAACTCGTTATAGGGATACTCGCGGAAGCTTCGGGCACGGATCTCTACCCCAGGAAATCGGTAGCGATTAGCCATAAATCGAGCTGTTTCGGCCTCGGTGAGCATCGATCTAAGCGGAAAAGTGCCCATTTTTCGAGAATCTTCCAGGGAGCGCTTGAAATTTCGGCGGTCTCGAGGAGAAATGAAGACAATTTGGGAGAGTTTGTCGATCAGATCATCAACATTGCCTTTGACTTCTTCGGCATTGATGTCCAGGGTCAATGCCGAATAGTTTCTGCCAATCACGATTCCGTTGCGGTCTATGAGAAGGCCGCGATTAGCTGGGGCCGGAACCAGAGCAATGCGATTGTTCTCTGCTAATAAGGCGTATTTACCGTGACTGACTAGTTGCAACCAAACCAATCGCGTAATGAGCAATAGGAAGCAAAAAGTAACAAACAAGGTCGCAATATGAATGCGCTCTTGAAACGAATCGAGATTTGGTTTTTTAAAAGAAACCATGTGACGCGTTAAAGCGGACGATTGTGATCAACGTCAATTGGTCGACGTTGAGGCGATAACAGGATGCGTGTTGCTATGGGCCATAAGAGTGCTTCAATGAGAGCCTGAATAGCTCCAGTGAGCGCCCACCAGTAGATATCACCACTTAAGAGCCAATGGGCAAGCGCCGGGAACAAAGAGACCAGCAAAAAGATTGGTAAAAGATGTAGAGCTTGCGTTAATACCGACAGCGCAATGATGCGACGATGCCAAGAAATAGCAATGTAAGCCACCAATGAATAGCTAAATGCATGAAGACCTAAAAGGTCAGAGTTATGGACATCCATCAATAGGCCGAGAATGAACGCGATGATGACGCCGACGTAGCGATGCTGGTGGATGTTCCAGAACACGATACAAATAATGAGCCAGTCAGGAATCCAACCATAATTGCCAATAGGCAACAGGTTTAGCAGCAATGCACAAAACAAGCTGAAGTAGATAAAGACCGGATTGACCGGGCGCAGAATATAGCCGCTTTGAAAGTCAATCATTGCATGCCTCGAGCACGAGTTTGGCGACGACCTGGAGTATTGGTCGGTGGGGTACCAGACTTACTGGTTGCAGTAGAGGCTTTGGCATCCCACTGTGGATCGTAGAGAAGGGCTAAGGCCTGGCGGTAGCGATTAACCGGTGCAACTGGCACGCAGAAGACATTTGAAGAATTTTTGTCGGCATTACGCTCGATCCGGCTAATCACAGCCACTGCAAAGCCGGGCGGATAAACGCCATCGATGCCAGAGGTAATGAGCACATCACCGACTTCTAAGTCACTTGCTACCGGTAGATAGCGAAGCTTAAGGGGGTTGCCCCGTCCTGCGCCGAATACTGCAGCTCTCAAGCCATTGCGCGCTACTTGTACGGGGACAGCAAAGTCACGATCCTCCAGCAGAGAAACTTCAGCGGAGTTGTCGTACAGGCGCACTACTTGGCCAAGAATTCCGGAATCATTGGCGATGGGGTTGCCTAGTTTTAGGCCATCATTGCTTCCGCGATTAATCACGATGCGCTGAGAAATGGGATTGGGTGGATTAAATAAAATTTCCACTGGTAATGTTTTGAATGGCACTTGCTTTTGCAGGCCCATTAACTGTCGCAGGTTTTGATTTTCTACGACAAGAAATTCGGATTGGTTGGCAAGCAAAGAGAGCTCTGCTTGACGTACCTTCATCTCTTGATTTTCTTTATCAAGGATGCCACGTGTTGTGAAGTATTCAGAAGTCGCATCATACGCATTGCGCGGCATCATCATCACATACTCTAGCGGACGCAATATCCAGTTGACGTTATTGCGAATTGGATCGAGCGCCTTAAAACGAAAATCGATCAACATCAATGCAATGCTGATCGATAGACAGACAATCAGTTTGACTAAAGCCGGAACGCCTTGTCTGAAAAGTGGAGGAGCGCTATGTTGCAATTCCCTAATCGACGCTTAAGTCAATTACTCTTGAGAGAACACGCCACCCAGCTTGTCCATGCGCTCTAAGGCAATGCCGCAACCACGAGCGACGCAAGTGAGGGGGTCTTCTGCAACATGAATAGGAAGTCCGGTTTCTTCGAGCAACAAGCGATCGAGGTCACGCAATAACGCACCACCACCAGTCAACATCATGCCGCGTTCAGCGATATCCGATGCCAGCTCAGGAGGAATTTGTTCCAAAGCTGCTTTAACTGCAGTCACGATTTGATTCAGTGGATCAGTTAAGGCTTCAAGCACTTCATTGCTAGTTACAGTGAAGCTACGTGGAATACCTTCAGAAAGATTGCGACCCTTCACCTCCATCTCGCGCACTTCTCGTCCTGGGAATGCAGACCCAACTGTTTTCTTAATCAACTCAGCAGTTTGCTCACCAATCAACATGCCATAGTTACGTCGGATGTAATTGGTGATCGCCTCATCAAACTTGTCGCCACCAACACGAACAGAGCCTTTATAAACCATACCGCCCAATGACATCACACCAACTTCAGTTGTACCGCCACCAATATCAACCACCATGGAACCAGCCGCTTCAGAAACTGGCAAGCCAGCACCAATCGCAGCAGCCATTGGTTCTTCAATTAAAAATACTTGCGATGCGCCTGCACCCAAAGCAGATTCGCGAATAGCGCGACGCTCAACTTGAGTGGAGCCGCAAGGAACGCAAATAATGATGCGCGGGCTTGGCTTCAGCAGCTTGCTCTCATGTACCATTTTGATAAATTGTTTGAGCATTTGCTCGGTAATCGTGAAATCGGCAATAACGCCGTCTTTCATAGGGCGAATAGCCTCAATATTTCCAGGAACGCGTCCCAACATGGCTTTTGCTTCTTTTCCGACGGCCAAAATGGTTTTTTTGCCACTTGGGCCACCTTCCGTCCGAATTGCCACAACTGACGATTCATCAAGGACAATACCCCGTTCACGCATGTAAATTAAGGTGTTGGCGGTACCTAGGTCGATGGCCAGGTCATTAGAAAAGTAGCTGCGGAAAAAACCAAACATGATGTAGTGGGAAAATAAGTAAGTGTTAAAAAATATATAGGAATGATACTCTAGCGCCCCATGAAACTTGATGATGTCCAGCGCATTGCGCACCTTTCCAGCCTTGAGTTAAGTCAGGCAGAAGCCGAGTCAGTATTGCCCCAATTACAGGCAGTTTTTGCCTTGGTTGAGGAGATGCAAGCTGTCGATACGAGCGGCCTTGCCCCCTTGGCCCACCCTATACTCTTTTTGCGTGATTTGGTGCAACCCTTGCGGAGCGATGCAGTGACCGAAACTGACCATCGCGCCGAAAACATGCAATCTGCCCCTGCTGTGCAGGACGGCTACTTCTTAGTTCCGAGGGTGATTGAATGAGTTGGCACAAAACCCCTATAGCCTTAATGGCTAAAGCATTGGCCGCAAAAGAGGTCTCCAGTACTGAGTTGACAAGATACTTTTTGGACCGTATTGAAGCTGGAAAACAGTGGAATGCATACCTTGATGTAAGTGCTCACTTAAGTTTAGACCAAGCTTCCAAAGCAGATGCCTTATTGTCCTCTGGAAAAGGCGGAAAGCTGACTGGTATTCCCGTAGCCCATAAAGATGTGTTTGTTACACGCGGCTGGAAGTCGACTGCCGCATCCAAAATGCTTGAGGGTTACCTCAGCCCATTTGATGCCACAGTAGTCTCTAATCTTGGAATTCCAGACGAGCTCAATCCCAATGGTGCTGGCATGGTTTGTCTTGGCAAGACTAATATGGATGAATTTGCAATGGGTTCATCTAATGAAAATTCAGCTTATGGACCAGTCTTAAATCCCTGGAATGCAGAATATGTTGCTGGCGGATCTTCTGGGGGATCTGCTGCTGCAGTGGCAGCTGGACTAGCTCCGATTGCGACAGGCACAGATACTGGCGGCTCAATACGTCAACCAGCTGCTTTTTGCGGACTGACTGGAATAAAGCCTAGTTATGGGCGCGTATCTCGCTACGGGATGATTGCCTACGCCTCCTCCTTGGATCAGGCGGGGCCAATGGGTAAGACGGCTGAAGATTGCGCCTTATTACTAACAGCAATGTCCTCGCACGATCCGCGTGACTCGACTTCCTTGGCTGATTCTGGCGAGGATTACGGTCGTTACTTGATCCAGGCCTGGAAAGAGGGCAACTCTAACCCAGCAAAACCTTTAGAAGGTTTGCGCGTTGGCTTGCCAATAGAATTCTTTGCAGAAGGTCTTGCGCCGGAAGTTGCTAATGCCGTTAATGCTGCTGCAAAAGCATTGCAAGATTTAGGTGCCCAGCTTGTGGACGTGAGCTTGCCTAAGACCAAGTTATCCATCCCGGTGTATTACGTTTTGGCTCCTGCCGAAGCCTCAAGTAATTTGAGTCGCTTTGATGGTGTGCGTTACGGACACCGCGCAAATGAATATCGTGATTTATCTGACATGTATAAGAAATCACGTACTGAAGGTTTTGGCGCAGAAGTAAAGCGTCGCATCTTGGTGGGCACCTATGTGCTTTGTCATGGTTATTACGATGCGTATTACCTACAAGCTCAAAAAATTCGTCGCATTATTGCAGCGGATTTTCAAGCGGCATTTGAAAAGTGCGATGTCATCTTAGGGCCGGTTGCGCCAGATGTTGCATGGCGTTTAGGTGAAAAATCAAAAGACCCAGTGCAGATGTATTTAGAAGACATTTACACGCTCTCAACGAACTTAGCAGGGTTGCCAGCTATGAGTGTTCCTTGCAGCTTTAATTCAAGCAAGCTACCGATCGGCATGCAGCTCATTGGTAATTATTTTTCTGAGGCGCGCTTACTTCAGGTGGCGCACCAATATCAGCAAAGTACTGATTGGCATTTGCGTCAAGCAAGCGAGGTGGCATGATGCAATGGGAAATCGTTATTGGTCTAGAGACCCACGCACAGTTACAAACACAGTCAAAAATTTTCAGCGGTGCGAGTACACGCTTTGGTGCTGGCCCGAATACACAAGCCTGTGCCGTTGACTTGGCGTTACCGGGCGTTTTGCCAGTATTAAATCGTCAGGCGGTTGAGCATGCCATTCGTTTTGGTTTGGCGGTCAATGCCAAGATTACGCCCGCAAGTATTTTTGCCCGCAAGAATTATTTCTATCCCGACCTACCAAAGGGATACCAAATTAGTCAGATGGATCTTCCGGTGGTTGTGGGCGGCCATCTGGAAATATTAGTCGGCGATCAAGTCAAAGTAGTTGAGCTCACACGCGCCCACATGGAGGAGGACGCAGGTAAGTCAGCTCATGAAGAGGGCTTCTTAGGGCCGCATGGCGAAGCATCCAGTGGTATCGATTTAAATCGTGCCGGCACACCATTGTTGGAAATTGTGACTGAGCCAGTGATGCGAAGTGCTGCTGAAGCAGTTGCTTATGCAAAAGCACTGCATACGCTCGTAGTTTGGTTGGGTGTGTGTGATGGCAATATGCAAGAAGGCTCTTTCCGTTGTGATGCCAACGTATCCGTTCGACCAGTAGGTCAAACAGAATTTGGTACCCGCTGCGAGATTAAGAACTTAAATTCCTTCCGCTTTTTAGAGGAAGCGATTCAATATGAAGTGCGTCGTCAAATTGAATTAATTGAAGATGGCGGCACAGTTGTGCAAGAAACCCGCCTGTACGATCCTGATCGTCAAGAGACTCGCAGCATGCGTAGTAAAGAGGATGCAAACGACTACCGCTATTTCCCGGATCCAGACCTATTGCCGGTCGTGATTGATGATGCGTGGATTGCCGATGTGCGCAGCAAGATGCCTGCCCTCCCTGCCCAGCTTCGCGAGCAATGGCAAAGTGAGTTCGGTTTAAGTGCCTACGATGCCCAATTGCTCACGCAAGATCGCGATACCGCCAAAGTATTTGAAGAGCTTTTGGCTATTGTTGGAAAGCCTTTAGCAAAAGCTGCGGCCAATCTGATTGCGGGCGAGTTTGCCTCATCACTCAATCGCGCCGGCATTGCTACTGCAGATGCGCCATTAAAGGCAGAGCATTTAGCGCCGCTATTAACTCGCGTAGCAGATGGGACTATCTCTAACAAGATCGCAAAAGATATCTTTGCAATTCTGTGGGAAGAGGCTATTGCTGGCAAAGTTATTAGTACTGTTGATCAAGTGATTGACGCCAAAGGCTTGAGGCAGATCAGTGATAGTAGTGAGCTTGAGGCCATGATTGATATGGTCCTGGCCGCCAACGAGAAGTCTGTTGAAGAGTTCCGCTCTGGCAAGGAAAAGGCATTTAATGCTTTGGTTGGTCAGATCATGAAAGCCTCACAAGGTAAAGCCAATCCAGGTCAGGTGAATGAGTTGCTACGTAAGAAGCTGAGCTAAAAAGTTAAGTCAGAAAATAAGCGAGAAAGACATAGATGAGCGCAATCGATCCTAAGCAAGCCGAACAAGAAGAATTGGTGGCGGAGTGGTTACGCGCTACCCCAGGTTTTTTTTGAGCGTTATGCCAATCTCTTAAATGAAATTCGCTTGAAGCATCCACATGAAGATCGCGCGATCTCATTGCAAGAGCGCCAGATGACTTTGTTGCGCACGCAAAACCAAGAGCTGAACCGCCGCCTGAGTGAGATGTTGCACTTTGGAAGTCGCAATGACAAGACTCAACAGAGTTTGGTGGCCTGGTTGTTGCGCCTGATAGGCGCTAATACAAAGGCTGATGTTGAGTCTGCAGTCACCGCGGGTTTAGCGGAAGTATTTGAAGTGGAGGCGGCGCAACTTCTCTCGCCCAATACGGTATTTGGTCCGTGGGTCGATACGCCTTTATGTGGCTCTGCTAAGGAATTAGCAACTGCGAGCGTGGATTTGTTGGCAACTCAAGTGAGCATTAATCCTGAGTGGCAAAGCATGGTGGCAATTGGCTTGCCATTAGGTAAGAGTGTTGGCGTGGTGCAATCGCCAGCAGTACTCTTGCTAGCAAGTAAAGATGAATCTCGCTTTACTGCAGATATGGGCGCATTTTATTTGCGTCAGATTGCCGAACTGACTGCTGCAGCTTTGGATCGTATCCAAGCTTATGAGCCAAGCACCAGCTGACCTTCATCCCTTAGTGCAAGAGTATTTGCACGAGCTGCATGTATTAAGGCAGCTGTCACCTCATACGCTTAAAGCGTACCGCATGGATCTGGGCGAGTTGCAAGTATTGGCAACAGACGATTCGATCGAATTATTAAAAGTCACAAATGCGCATGTGCGTCGCTGGGCAGGTCGCTTGCATTCAAAGGGAAAATCATCTCGCACGATTGCTAGAGCGCTGTCTGCGTGGCGTGGCTGGTATGACTGGTTGACTGAGAAAGATGCGCGTCGTGATGCAAAGGACGGGAGAGCGACAGCAAATCTAGTGGCAAATCCCGTTGATGATGTGAAGGCGCCCAAACGTTTGAAGTCATTACCCAAAGCACTTTCGGTTGAGCAAGCTCTTGCTTTGGTTAGTCAAGCCGTAAAAGAGGCTGAAGAAAAGCAAGATCTAGAAGCTGTGCGTGATGTAGCAATCATTGATTTGCTTTATTCCTCTGGCCTACGATTATCTGAGTTGCTGGGCATTGATGTGATGCAGAGCAAAGATCGACAGCAGGAGTCTGCAGGATGGTTGGATTGGGACGCAGCGGAAGTCACAGTATTGGGTAAGGGCGGTAAACGTCGCTCAGTCCCGATTGGTGGACCTGCCATGCAATCCCTCAAGGTCTGGCGCGCGATCCGCGACCAACTGGAGCAAGCAGGTGTATCGATGGCTTTATTTATCTCCGCTACTGGTGCGCGCCTATCCCCTCGAACGGTGCAGGCGCGCCTACGGACTTTGGCAATGAGGGCTGGTCTGCCAACCCATGTGCACCCACATATGATGCGCCATAGTTTTGCTAGTCATGTATTGCAATCGTCCCAAGATTTGCGGGCGGTGCAGGAGATGTTGGGGCATGCCAGCATTGCCAGCACGCAGATTTATACCTCTTTAGATTTCCAGCACCTAGCGCAGGCATACGATAAAGCCCATCCACGCGCAAAGGCTGGCAAAGCTTGAGGAACTGGGTAAGATAGTAGGTTTCCCATTTAGGGAATGTATTTATAGATTTTGAATGGATCGATCATGGCGTTAATTCCGGTAACAATTCTCACAGGCTTTTTAGGTAGCGGCAAAACGACTTTGCTCAAACATATCTTGACTGAGGAGCATGGCAAAAAAATTGCCGTGATTGAAAACGAGTTCGGCGAAGAAAATATTGATAACGACATCTTGGTTCAAGATAACCAAGAAAATATTGTGCAAATGAGCAATGGTTGTATTTGCTGCACTATTCGTGGCGATTTAGTAGAGGCGCTCAACTCATTGTGGGAACAACGTAAAGATAAAAAGATTAGCTTTGATCGCGTAGTCATTGAGACTACTGGTGTGGCTAATCCAGGCCCGGTGGCCCAAACATTCTTTATGGATGATGATGTTGCGGATCATTACGTATTAGATGCGGTAGTGACTCTTGTAGATGCTAAGCATGGACCACAGCAGCTTACTGAGCATGAAGAGGCGCAGCGCCAAGTAGGCTTTGCTGATCAAATCTTCATTACTAAGACGGATTTGGTAACGCCGGCTGAAGTGGATGCTTTGCGCAATCGTTTAATGCATATGAATTCCCGCGCCCCAATTCAGGGCATTTCTAAGGGTGTAGTGCCTTTAGATGCTGTTTTGGATCTCAAAGGCTTTAATTTGAACGCCAAGCTAGATATTGACCCTCACTTTTTGGAGCAAGACGATCATGATCACAGCACTTGTGGGCATGACCATAGTCACGACCATCATGATCATGCAGGCCATACAGACCGCATTCAATCCTTCGTTTTTCGTAGTGATAAACCCTTTGATCATAAAAAATTAGAGGACTTCCTGGGGGGCATTTTGGAGGTCTTCGGAGAGAAGATGTTGCGCTATAAAGGCGTGCTCTATGTGAAGGGTAGTAACCGAAAAGTCGTGTTCCAGGGCGTCCATCAGATGATGGGGAGTGATTTAGCGGGTGTTTGGGGTGCTGAGCCAAAGCAAACGCGGATGGTTTTTATCGGCATTGATTTGCCTAAAGACACCCTGCTGGCTGGGCTTGAAGGGTGTTTGGCCTAGAAAATATAAAGTACAATCCGGCGCCACGGCCAATATTGATAAATATTGGCAAAACGGCGGCAAAAGTTTGGCAGAATGAAGTAATAATGGTTTAGATCCATGGAAAGAACGAAATGACGGTAAAAACACCAACGAAAGCTACGGCTACAGCAAAAGCGCCTACTAAGGCTGCAAGTGCAAAGGCTGCTAAGGGTGCACCTTTAACAGAAGTTGAATTGCTCAAGATGTCCGAAAAGGACTATATGAATGCAGCTCAGCTGGATTTTTTCCGTCAAAAGCTTCTGACCTTAAAAGACGATATTTTGAAAAATGCCTCTGAGACCACAGAGCATTTGCGTGAAAACATTTTGGTTCCTGATCCTGCGGATCGTGCAACGATTGAAGAAGAACATGCACTCGAGTTGCGCACCCGTGATCGTGAGCGCAAGCTGCTGAAAAAAGTGGAGCAGGCTTTGGCCCGCATTGAGTCCGGTGATTATGGTTGGTGTGAAGAGACTGGGGAGTCGATTGGTTTGAACCGTTTAATTGCTCGCCCAACAGCCAATCTCTCGCTTGAGGCGCAAGAGCGTCGTGAACTTCGTCAAAAGTTGTTTGGCGATTAATTACTAGACTAAATATAAAAGTAGCAATGACCAAGCAATCCCCATCTATTAGCGAAATCCCACCCTTACTGAAGGCGGAGATTTTGGCCGAGGCTTTGCCTTACATTCGTGCATATCATGGTAAGACGATTGTGATTAAGTACGGTGGAAATGCGATGGTTGAAGAGCGCCTGAAAGAAAGTTTTGCGCGCGATGTCATCTTGCTGAAGCTGGTTGGCATGAACCCTGTCGTCGTTCACGGCGGCGGCCCACAAATTGATGAGGCCCTCAAAAAGATTGGTAAGACGGGCACCTTTATTCAAGGTATGCGCGTAACCGATGAAGAAACCATGGAAGTGGTGGAGTGGGTTCTCGGTGGCGAAGTGCAGCAAGATATTGTGATGTTGATTAATCACTTTGGTGGTCAGGCGGTTGGCTTAACTGGTAAAGACGGCGGCTTGATTCGTGCGAAGAAAATGTTGGTTGCTGATGAAAAGAAAGCTGGCGGAACGATTGATTTAGGTTTTGTTGGTGAGATTGAGGCCATTAATCCGGCAGTTGTGAAAGCATTGCAAGACGATGCCTTTATTCCGGTGATCTCTCCAATCGGATTTAGCGAAGAGGGTCAGGCTTACAACATCAATGCTGACTTAGTCGCTGGCAAGATGGCAGAAATTTTGCATGCAGAGAAATTAGTCATGATGACCAATATTCCGGGCGTGATGGATAAGGCCGGCACACTCTTAACTGATCTGACTGCACGTGAAATCGATGGTTTATTTGCAGATGGCACGATCTCGGGCGGAATGTTGCCAAAGATTTCTTCTGCATTAGACGCAGCAAAGAGTGGCGTGAATTCTGTTCACATCATTGATGGCCGAATTGAGCACTCACTGTTGCTTGAGATTCTGACTGAACAAGCTTTTGGAACAATGATTCGCTCCCGCTGAGAGTGGATAAGAGATATAGATATGCGTGATTCCTTAGACCCTACTGCATCAGAGATCGAAGCGACAGTTGCCGAAGAGGGTAAGACACGCAAGCGCCCGCGCCCTGGCGAGCGTCGTCTACAGATCTTGCAGGTGTTGGCAGAGATGTTGCAAAACCCGAAGGGTGAGCGCGTAACCACTGCTGCCTTGGCGGCAAAAATTCAAGTTTCAGAAGCAGCGCTCTACCGACACTTCGCTAGTAAGGCGCAGATGTTTGAGGGCTTGATTTCATTTATTGAGCAAACCGTTTTTGGCTTGATTAATCAGATTAATCAAAAAGAAGAGTCTGGCCTTGCGCAAGCGCGCGGGATTTTGCAGATGTTGTTGTTCTTCGCAGAAAAGAATCCTGGCATGACTCGCGTACTTTTGGGTGATGCCTTATTGCAAGAGGATGATCGCCTGCAAGAGCGTATTACACAAGTTCTAGACCGCGTGGAGGCATCTCTAAAGCAGTCTTTGCGCATTGCTCAAACTCAAGGCGGAGCTTGGGCAAATGTAAGTCAAGATGAAGTTAGTGTGCGCGCAGCCATGTTGATGAGTTGCGTCCTAGGGCGCTGGCATCGATTTGCACGCAGTGGCTTTAAGAAGCTGCCAACGGAAGCATCTGATATTAGTCTTCGCATTCTTCTGTCCGAATGAGCGAGCTACACCTCTCTAGAAACACTATCCATTTTGCCGAGCCCTTGCCTTTGCAAAGTGGCGCCATCTTATCGGGCTACGATTTAGTAATTGAAACTTACGGCAAACTCAATGCCGATAAAAGTAATGCCGTGCTGGTTTGTCATGCACTGAATGCGTCACACCATGTAGCCGGCCCCAACCCAGATGATCCAAACGATATTGGCTGGTGGGACAACATGATTGGACCGGGTAAGCCGGTTGATACGGATCATTTCTTTGTTATTGGCGTCAATAACTTAGGCTCTTGTTTTGGATCCACAGGTCCCATGAGTATTAATCCGGCTACTAGTAAGCCCTATGGCGCAGACTTCCCAGTAATTACAGTTGAAGACTGGGTCAACACTCAGGCGCGCTTGGCTGATAAGTTGGGCATTCGACGTTTTGCTGCAGTTATCGGTGGAAGCTTAGGTGGTATGCAGGCATTAGCCTGGTCAATTCAGTTTCCAAAACGACTTGCCCATTGTTTGGTAATTGCATCCACGCCAAAACTCAGCGCACAGAACATTGCATTTAACGAAGTGGCGCGCAATGCCATTTTGTCTGACCCAGATTTTCATGGTGGCAATTACTACGAGCATGGCGTTGTACCGAAGCGTGGCCTAAAGCTGGCCCGCATGGTTGGGCATATCACCTATTTATCTGACGATGATATGGCGGAAAAGTTTGGGCGCGAACTACAAAGACCAAATGGTGAGTCTCATGACTACCGCTTTAGTTTTGATGTGGAATTTGAGGTGGAGAGCTATTTGCGTCATCAAGGTGATAAGTTTTCTACTTACTTTGATGCCAATACTTATTTGCTCATTACTCGGGCGCTAGATTATTTTGACCCTTCTCGTCGTTACGAGGGCCGCTTGAATCGTGCCTTAGCCGAAGTGCAAGCCAAGTTTTTAGTTGTGAGCTTCTCTACGGATTGGCGCTTCCCTCCCAACCGCAGTCGAGAAATTGTGGAATCCTTGCTCAGCAATAAGAGTGAAGTGAGTTATGCAGAGATTGATGCGCCACATGGGCATGATGCTTTCTTATTGGATGACCCGCGTTATCACAATCTGATTCGTGCTTATTTCGAACAAATGCTAGAGGCTAAATCATGAAGCGCGCTGACTTTGCCGCAATAGCGAACTGGATTGCGCCGAATAGTGAAGTGCTTGACCTCGGTTGTGGGGATGGCAGCTTCTTAGAGTATTTGCAAAAGAAAAAACCTATTCATGCCTACGGAGTTGAGATTGATGATGCGCGCGTACTTTCTTGCGCTCAAAAGGGTTTGAACGTCATTCAGCAAAATCTTGAAGGCGGTTTGGCACTTTTTGAGAATAAGAGTTTCGATACGGTCGTACTCTCCCAAACACTACAAACCATTCACGAAACTGAAAAGATCCTGCGTGAAGTGGTGCGTGTTGGCAAGGAGTCAGTTGTTTCTTTCCCAAATTTTGGCCATTGGTCACACCGCCTAGCTGTTGGCTTTGGCCGTATGCCAGCTTCTAAAAGCTTGCCTTACCAGTGGTACAACACACCCAATGTACGCGTTCTGACCGTTGCTGATTTTGAAAAATTAGCCTCAAGCTTGGGTCTGCAAATTCTGGATCAATGCATCTTGCATGAGGGTCGCCAGGTTACTTTGATGCCCAATCTTTTTGGAAGCCTAGCGCTGTTCCGCGTTCGACGTGCTTAGTAGCCTTCAGTCCTGGCTGAAAGATTTTCGGGTTTATCTCGAATGGCCATGTCTTCGAATGCTCTTCTTGGGCTTCTCCGCCGGTTTACCCCTGCTGCTTATTTTGGGTACCTTGAGCTTTTGGCTAAGAGAGGCTGGCATTGATCGCAGCACCATCGGTTATCTCACTTGGGTTGGTTTGATCTATGCGTTTAAGTGGATGTGGGCACCCTTAGTAGATCGATTGTCCATTCCCTTGTTGTCAACATTATTTGGCAGAAGACGTAGCTGGCTGCTTTTTGCGCAGCTGCTAATTGTTCTTGGTCTGGTCGGTATGGCCAGTATTGATCCCAAAGTTCAACTCACACCAATTGTGTGGTGTGCTCTCCTCGTCGCCTTTGGTTCTGCCACTCAAGATATTGCCCTAGATGCTTTTCGAATTGAGTCAGCTGATAGCGATCATCAGGCAGCGCTAGCCGCTGCTTATCAAACAGGTTATCGACTAGCTTTAATTTGGTCTGGTGCTGGTGCTCTCTGGTTGGCTGTCCGTGCTGAATCTGGGGTTGCTGGATATGATCCAGCCGCCTGGCAATTTGCCTATCTTTGTATGGCGCTTTCGATTGGTGTGGGTGTCATTACCACCTTATTTAGTAGAGAGCCCGTTCGTATTGAGCTTGCAAAAGCACGTAATGCAAAAGTATGGCTACATCAAACTTTAATTGAACCATTTGCAGATTTCATTAAGCGCTATGGTTGGCACGCTATTTTGATTTTGTCTTTAATTGCCATCTATCGTATTAGTGATGTGGTGATGGGTATTATGGCTAACCCATTTTATGTAGATATGGGTTACACCAAAGATGAGGTGGCAGCTGTTAGTAAAGTCTTTGGCGTGGTGATGACATTAGTCGGCGCCTTCCTTGGAGGTGTACTCACTTTACGTTTTGGCGTGATGCGCATTTTGTTATTGGGCGCAATCTTATCGGCGGTCAGCAATTTATTATTTGCTTGGCTTGCGACACAGGACCACGATTTGCATGGCTTGGTTTGGGTAATCTCTGCAGATAACCTCAGTTCCGGAATTGCTACGGCAGCTTTTATTGCATTTTTATCGGCGCTCACGAATATTCAGTACTCCGCAACGCAGTACGCGTTATTTAGTTCGATGATGCTCTTATTGCCAAAGTGGTTGGCTGGATTCTCAGGTGTTTTTGTAAATAACTTTGGCTACTCAAACTTTTTTATTAGCACGGCAATTATTGGTGCGCCGGTCTTAATTCTGATTTGGCTGACTATTCATTTCAAAGTTGTGGAATTTAAAAAACACGACTCACAGGTTGCTAAATAGACCAGTCGTAATCTACTGTAAGTGGCGCATGATCTGAGAAGCGCTCCTCTTTATACACCGCAGTATTTTTAGCGCTTTCTGCAATGCCCGGAGTGGTGATGTGATAGTCGATGCGCCAGCCGACGTTCTTTGCATATGCTTGACCGCGATTACTCCACCAGGTGTAGCAGGCCTCAGTCGCTTCAGGCTTTAGCTTTCTATAGACATCTACGTAACCGACTTTGTCAAATAGGTTTGTCAGCCAAGCACGCTCTTCTGGTAAAAATCCTGAGTTCTTCAGGTTGCCTTTCCAGTTTTTCAGATCGATTTCATTGTGGGCAATATTCACATCCCCACACAGCACAATCTCGCGCCCTGACTTTTTGAGTTCAACTAGGTGTGGCAAGAAAGAGTCTAGATAACGATATTTAGCCTCCTGTCTTTCTGGCGAGCTTGAGCCTGAGGGCATGTATACTGAGATCACTGACAGCTTCTTGAATCGGGCTTCTACATAGCGTCCCTCAGCATCAAATTCTTCATTCCCATAGCCATAGAGCACCTCGTCTGGCTTATGGGGGGTGTAGATGCCGCAGCCGCTATAGCCCTTTTTCTCAGCATGATGAAAAAAGCCGTGTAACCCATCCGGATTGAGAATGGCATCTTCTAAGTCATCCTGTTGAGCTTTGAGCTCCTGCATGCAGACAAAGTCCGCCTTTTGTTTTACAACCCAAGACATGAAGCCTTTTTTGACTGCAGAACGGATACCGTTGAGGTTGGCAGAAATGATGCGTAACATATAGGCCTATGAGCTCAAAAAATTCTAATCAAGATAACTTTATTCAATTTGTCTTGGAGGCAAATGTTTTGTCGTTTGGGGAGTTTAAAACTAAAGCGGGTCGCCTTTCTCCCTATTTCTTTAATGCGGGTGGATTTAATGATGGAGCTCGCTTAAGCGCCTTGGGTCGCTACTACGCCAAGGCTTTGCAAGAGGCTGGCCTGCAATACGACATGCTTTATGGGCCAGCCTATAAAGGCATCACTCTGGCTGCTGCCACTGCAATTGCTTTGGCTGATTCTGGCCGTAATGTTCCCTATGCCTACAACCGTAAAGAAGCTAAAGATCATGGCGAGGGAGGCTCATTAGTAGGTGCCCCTGTTAAAGGCAAAGTGGTCATCATTGATGATGTGATTTCTGCTGGGACTTCGGTGAGAGAGTCTGTAAAACTGATTCGCGATGCAGGTGCAGAGCCAGCAGCGGTATTGATTGCTTTGGATCGTATGGAAAAGTCAGGCACTGCTACGGAGATTGGTGATAAGTCAGCAGCACAGGCGGTAGAGCAAGAGTTTGGTTTGCCAGTAGTGGCAATCGCGAACTTGGCAGACTTAATGACTTTCTTAACTACCTCCAGCAATGCCGAGCTAACAAACTACCTACCAGCAGTGAAGGCTTATCGCGAGAAGTACGGGATTTAATCTAAAGAGTAGTGGCAGCAGAAGCGCCCACATTTCCACTCTTAGATCTTTGTTTCGCCTTCGAACACGGTAATTGCTGGCCCAGTCATGATGACGGGCTGAGCAATCTCATTGATCATGCCGCCCCAGGCAATAAGTAAATCACCGCCACGGGTGTGCACTTTAACGGGGGAATCAAGTAAGCCACGACGAATGCCGGAGACTACTGCCGCGCATGCACCAGTACCACAAGCGAGAGTCTCACCAGCGCCACGCTCATAAACGCGCAACTTGATTTCATTGCGATTGATAACTTGCATGTAGCCAGCGTTGACTCTTTTCGGAAATACAGGATCTCTTTCAATGGAAGGACCCTCTTCGAGTACGGGTGCGCTATCCACATCACCGACTACTTGAACTGCATGGGGATTGCCCATCGATAAGACGTCTATCCAGCTATCGCGCGTTGCTGGTGTAGTAATAGGCAGAGCGTAGAGCATTTCATGAAACTCTTGCTTGCTAGCTAGGCCACTCGCATTAAATGGAATTTGACTATGCTCAAAAATCGGCGCGCCCATATCCACTTCCACCTGGCCATCTTCATGAGATTTGAGTGTAAGCGCTGTATGCGCAACTTCAACCCGCAAAGGATTTTTAGTGGATAGACCTTGGTCGAGAACAAAGCGAACAAAGCAACGTGAACCGTTGCCGCATTGCCCCACCTCGCCACCATCCGCATTAAAAATGCGATAACGAAAATCAGCATCAGGACGCGTGGCTTTTTCAACCAGCAGGATTTGATCAGCGCCAATACCAAATTGGCGATGGGCTAGTTTTTGCCACTGCTCGCAAGTGACATCGCTCAGGTCTTGATCAATCCCATTGAGCACAATGAAATCATTACCAGCACCATGCATTTTGGTGAAGCGTAATGTGCGCGCAGGCTTGTTTAAATTTGTGCTCAAAAGATTTCCAATTAGTTATAAAGACTTGGCTCGCCAGGTGGCCGATGCTTAAAGCGTTTATGTACCCAATAGTACTCTGCAGGTTTTTCTCGAACAAGGTCTTCGATGTATTTATTCAGGCGTGCGGAATCTGCCTCAACGTCATCTGTTGGAAAATTGGGAAGTGGTGCGCTGATATTGCAGGTATACCCCATGCGATCAGCATTCAAAGTGGTAGTCATGAGGCAGACTTCCGCACCGCTAAGCCTTGCTAGTCGAGAGACTGAAGTGATCGTATTGGTTTGGATTCCAAAGAAAGGAACAAAAACAGAGTCGCGTGGACCAAGATCAATACCAGGCGCAATAAAAATAAAGTTACCTGTTTGAATTTCGCGAATCAAATCACGTAAGCGACTTTGACGCTCAATCGATTTACCACCGAAACGATTTCTCCATTCAATCATCTTTTGATTGAAGAATGGGTTCTTCATATTTTGGTAGAGACCGGCACCCCGTGGCCAATCATGCTGACTAGCCAAAGCCGAAAGCGCCATGAAGCCGCCCTCGAGCCCTACAAAGTGAGGATTAATTAAGAGTCGTGGCTTGCGATCGCCTAAAGTGATTGCAGAGTTGATGGTGATGATATCGGTAATTTGTTTTCCGCTACCAAGCCAAATACGACTTCTCTCAATGACGCTACGCCCAAATAGTTTCCAGTGCTCTAGTGCGAGCGAGTTAATTTCATCTTGACTCAGATTGGGGAAGCATAAACGCAAATTTGTTTTTACAGCCTTGGCACGCTCATTTGGTATGTGTGCCGCCAACCATCCGAGACCGTAGCCAATATAAATGGTAAGGCCATAAGGTAGAAATGCAAATAGGCGCAGCAAGCTCAGCGCCAGAAAATTAAAAACGATTTGTAACCAGGTCATGTTAAATAAATTATAAATTTATTAACTAATTGCTTGGTGGTAATTCCGCTCTGCTAGGATGTTTGTAGCGGTTATATGCCCAGATAAATTGATTGGGCGCAACTAGGATCGCATTCTCAATGGCAGTGTTCAGTTCAGCAGCTGCGAGTGTCGAGTCTTCAGAAAGTGGCTCCAGTCTCTTAGCCTGCATTAGCCAGCCCTTGCCAAGACCTTTGCGTTTGGCAGTAAACATGACCACTGGTGTGTTGTTGCGATTAGCTAGTCTTGCGGGTAGCGGAGTTGTGTAGGCTGGGCGTCCGAAAAAGGGTACCCAAACGCCTTCACCGCCGCTAGGTACCTGATCTGGAAGAATGCCGATGGCTTCGCCGCGGGTGAGTGCCCGCGTCATTTGACGTACGCCGTTGAGGCTGGTTGGTACGAAATGTATATTGGGGTACGCGCGACCTTCTTCAACTACTTCATTTAGCCACTCTTGGCGTGATGGCCGATAGAGGATGGTTGCAGGGAAGTGTTGGGCCAATACTCTGGGCATGATTTCAAAACCACCGAGGTGTGGGGTGAGCATGACTAAGCCATGACCCCCATTGATCGCCGCCTCAACCAGATCCCAGTCTTGCACTTCAACAAGGGAAAGTGCTTTTTTAGGATTTCGCCAAATCCACAAACTGTTTGAGAAGAGTTGCCCTGATGCAGCAGCCGCATGCCAGATTTGCAGGGGTAAATGATGACTTTTAACAACCGCCTCATATTGAGGGCGAAAAAGTGATCGATATTGCTTTGAGCCTACATAAGCCAAAATTCCCAAAACGCCCCCAATGACCTGAACTAGGAATAAGGGCAACACTGCAATTGCAGCGAGGGTTAGCTTGAGAAGGAGTTTGCGCACCCTCTAATGATATTCAATGCCAGCGCTAGGGCCAAATTTCCTATGCCACTTGATGAATAAGGTGTTTTTCGGATAGAATTCACCCATCGCTGAGCTAAGGCAACTTGCAGGGCGATTCATAAATTCTGCTAAAGCGTCGCCGTTGTAGTTCCTGGCACGTCGAGTTGTCCCATAGATCGTGTTAATTTTTAAAGGAATATGCAATGGCAAATGATTACTTCTTTACCTCAGAATCCGTTTCTGAAGGTCACCCCGATAAAGTAGCAGACCAAATCTCTGATGCCATTCTGGATTCAATCCTGGCTCAGGACCCAACTGCGCGCGTTGCTGCAGAAACTTTGTGCAATACCGGCTTAGTAGTTTTAGCTGGTGAAATCACAACGAACGCCAATGTGGATTACATCCAAGTAGCTCGCAACACTTTGCGTGAAATTGGTTACGACAACACTGACTACGGTATTGATTACAAAGGTTGTGCCGTGTTGGTTGCTTATGACAAGCAAAGTCCTGATATCGCTCAGGGCGTAGACAAGGCGCATGACGACGGTTTAGATCAGGGGGCTGGTGACCAAGGTTTGATGTTTGGTTACGCTTGTGACGAAACTGCAGAACTGATGCCTTTGCCAATCCATTTGTCACACCGCTTGGTAGAGCGTCAGTCTCAACTGCGCCGTGATGGCCGTTTGAACTGGTTGCGTCCAGATGCGAAGTCTCAAGTGACCTTGCGCTATGTGGATGGCAAGCCTGACTCAATCGATACAGTAGTTCTCTCTACGCAACATGATGAAGAAATCTCTCTCGAGAAATTGCGCGAAGCAGTGATCGAAGAAATCATCAAAACAGTATTGCCGAAGCATTTGATCAAAGGTGCGATTAACTTCTTGGTAAACCCAACAGGCCGATTCGTTATTGGCGGCCCGCAAGGCGATTGCGGTCTGACAGGTCGCAAGATCATTGTGGACACCTACGGCGGTGCGGCTCCTCACGGTGGTGGCGCGTTCTCCGGCAAGGATCCATCTAAGGTTGATCGTTCCGCTGCCTATGCTGGTCGTTATGTAGCAAAGAACGTAGTTGCTGCTGGTTTAGCAAGCAAGTGCTTGATTCAGATCTCTTATGCGATTGGTGGGGCTAAGCCAACTTCAGTGATGGTGGGCACCTTTGGCACTGGCAAGATCTCTGATGAGAAGATTGCACAACTGGTATCTGAGCACTTTGACTTGCGGCCAAAGGGTATCGTCAAGATGTTGAACCTCTTACGTCCGATTTATCGTAAGACGGCTGCTTATGGCCACTTTGGTCGTGAAGAGCCAGAATTTACTTGGGAACAGTGCGACAAGGCCCCTGCGTTACGTGCGGCTGCTGGCTTGTAATCTGCTTTCTAGGTAGTAAATTTGCAGTATGTTTTGTATTGAGGCGAAATATGGCGAAATATGGCGAAATTGATTACAATTTCGCCATACCTTCAAGGAGCGTTGCAAGGAATACTGAGAACCAGTGTTTCCCCAGGCTTGAAGGGAGTGGACTCCTAGGTAACCCCAGAGTTTGCTAATTGCAACTGCGCTCGCTAACCCATGATTCAATGGCTAGCGAGTTCCTACTCCAGCATTGGATCGTCTTTAGCTGGAGCATTTATGAGTACCGTTTTCGATTTAAACAACTTTGTAGCAACCCGTTGCGCGATTGCTGATATTTCTTTGGCTGACTTTGGCCGCAAAGAAATCGCAATTGCTGAAACAGAAATGCCAGGCCTCATCGCCATTCGCGATGAGTTCGCATCACAGCAACCTTTGCGTGGCGCACGCATTACTGGTTCATTGCACATGACCATTCAAACTGCAGTATTGATTGAGACTTTAGAGGCTCTCGGTGCTGAAGTGCAGTGGGCATCTTGCAATATTTTCTCCACACAAGATCACGCTGCTGCAGCAATTGCTGCTAACGGCACTCCAGTGTTTGCGATCAAGGGCGAAACCCTTGAGGAGTACTGGGATTACACCCACCGTATTTTCGAGTGGGCAGATGGCGGCTTTACCAATATGATTTTAGATGACGGCGGCGATGCGACTTTGTTATTGCATCTTGGTGCACGTGCTGAAAAAGATCAAGCTTGCTTGAATCACCCAACTAGCGAAGAAGAAACTATTTTGTTTGCAGCCATTAAAAAGAAATTGGCGCAAGATCCAACTTGGTACTCCACACGCTTAGAAAAAGTAAAAGGCGTTACCGAAGAAACCACTACTGGTGTACATCGTCTCTATCAGATGTTCGCAAAAGGTGACTTGAAGTTCCCGGCAATTAACGTGAACGATTCTGTTACTAAGAGCAAGTTCGATAACCTCTATGGTTGCCGTGAATCTTTAGTTGATGCGATTAAGCGTGCTACTGACGTGATGGTTGCCGGTAAGGTTGCCGTGGTTTGTGGTTACGGCGACGTAGGTAAGGGATCTGCTCAAGCTTTGCGCGCTTTGTCAGCTCAAGTTTGGGTGACTGAAGTAGATCCAATCTGTGCATTGCAAGCAGTCATGGAAGGTTACCGAGTGGTGACAATGGACTACGCTGCAGATAAAGCAGACATCTTTGTTTCCGCAACAGGTAACTACCATGTGATTACACATGACCATATGGTGAAGATGAAGAACCAAGCCATTGTTTGTAACATCGGTCACTTCGATAACGAGATTGATGTTGCTGGTATTGAAAAATACAAGTGGGAAGAAATCAAGCCACAAGTAGATCATGTGATTTTCCCAGCAGCTAATGGCAATCCTGAGAAGCGCATCATCATCCTGGCTAAAGGCCGTTTGGTTAACCTCGGTTGCGGTACAGGTCACCCATCTTATGTAATGAGCTCTTCATTTGCGAACCAAGTAATTGCACAGATCGAATTGTGGAATGCAGTTGGCACAGATAAATACCCAGTGGGTGTTTACACCTTGCCTAAGCATTTGGATGAGAAGGTTGCTCGCTTGCAGCTCAAGACATTGAATGCCCAGTTAACCGTATTGTCAGATCAGCAAGCTTCTTACATTGGTGTAACGAAGGAAGGCCCATACAAGGCTGACCACTACCGTTATTGATCTGCACATTGCTAGATATTGTTCAATAGAGAAATAGAGACACAGGCCCAAGATCATGGAATTAAGCGTTGAATTCTTCCCTCCAAAAACACCTGAAGGTGAGACTAAGCTCCATCTGGTGCGCGAGCGTTTTAGTGAAACACTCAAGCCCGCTTTTTATTCCGTGACTTTTGGTGCCGGTGGTTCTACGCAATCTGGCACATTGAAAGTGGTGAGCGATATTCATGCTGCAGGTGCAGCGGTTGCTCCCCACTTATCTTGTGTTGGCAGCTCACGTGAAAGCGTGCGCGAAATGTTGAAGCAATACCAAGCTTTAGGTGTTAAACGTATCGTAGCTTTACGTGGCGACTTGCCATCTGGCATGGGTCAGTATGGTGGGTTTCATCACGCCAATGAATTAGTCGAATTTATTCGTGCAGAAACTGGCGATTGGTTTCATGTTGATGCAGCCGCTTACCCAGAAACGCATCCTCAGGCAAAGTCACCTGCAACAGATATCGATTTCTTTGTGCAGAAGATGCAAGCTGGAGCCAATTCAGCAGTGACTCAGTACTTCTATAACAGCGATGCTTACTTCCGCTTTGTAGATGAAGCTTATGACTTGGGTGTTACTGAGCCAGTCATTGCAGGCATCATGCCGATAACCAACAGCACTCAGTTACTACGTTTTTCAGATGCTTGTGGCGCAGAGATCCCACGTTGGATTCGTTTGCGCTTGCAGTCTTATGGCGATGACACTGCTTCGATTCGTGCGTTTGGCGAAGAGGTAGTGACCGATCTTTGCGATCAGCTCTTAACTGCTGGCGCTCCAGGATTGCATTTCTATTCGCTAAATCAGGCAGATGCTGTTTTAGCAATTGCAGACAACCTCAGTCTCAATAAGTAATTAATAAGCCTGACTCAGTCAGCATGGCATCCAAAGGCTCATCATGTGTTTGAGCCTGCCATTGAGCATCATCTAATTTTTGCCAGTCAAAGCCAATGCCTACGCACAGAAGGCTTGGTTTAGCTTTGCGCAACTGAGCTAAGGTGCGGTCAAAGTAGCCGCCCCCATACCCAAGCCGCCAATAGTGTGTTCTATCGCCCTCCCTAGATTCTGACCAGCCTACACAGGGAATCAAAATACAGTCTGGAGTGATTTGATGCCTACGAGGGTTGTTGGGGTCTGGTTCCGCTACACCATGGCGGCTTGGAATCAGCAAGTCACCTTCTTGCCAGACATAAAAATCTAAATGTTTATCGGGGCGTGCAAAAGGAAGGGCCAGCATCCTAGCTTTATTGCTCTTGGCCCAGGCCAATAGAGTCGGCCGAAGATCAAGTTCATCTTGTATGGGGCAATACAGGGCGACGGAATGAGTCTGAGCGTCATGGCCGGCTAGAAAACTGGCTAAGCCAAGCAAAATTGCTTCTCGTGCCACGGGATAGCCTGCGCTAGCCGCAAATTGTTTCCTTTGGGCTAGTAAGTCCTGCCGTAGCGATTTTGGAGAATTGCCGTGCATATCGACCATTATCAGGCGAAAATTAAGAGATATAGTAAATCGATTGGGTTAGACGGTGAAAAAGAGGTTTGATGTTTTGAGTGCTGGACAAAGGGCGGTGGGCAGAATTCTATTTCTGGCTCTATTAAGTGGTTCGCCCAGCATTTTTGCAGAGAAGGTCAAGAAAACTGTTCCCGCCAAAGAAAGCAGAATTTCGGCCTTTGAAGTCATGGAGGGGGATCGCACCTTTATTGAGTTGCGTGAGGCCTCTAAAAGGAATGACGTAGCTCGCGCACAAACCTTGGCTGCCACTCTCTCAAACTATCCTTACCAAGACTATGTAGCCTATTTCCGTATCAAGCCTCAGCTATTTGATAGTGCTGGTGTGGCTCGAGCTGATAGCAATGCAGACTCACAGGTAGTTGCTTTCCTAAATCAATACCAGGGCACCGCTTTGGCTGATCGGATGCGCAATGACTGGCTACTCGTTTTAGGTAAGCGAAAAGATTGGTCACGCTTTGATGCTGAATATCCTAAGTTTGTTTTGGATGACGACATTCAGGTGAAGTGTTATGTACTCCAATCTAAATTGGCCCAAGGTGATAACCCAACCAAAGTAGCGATTGATGCGCGCGCAATATTATTGGGCCCACGTTATTTCGGTCAGGCTTGCCAGGAGCTAATACCAACTTTGGTTGGCGCTGGAGGAATGACTCCTAGCGAGGCAAAGGCATTGGGCCGCGCTGCAGGTGAGATGGGTTTTGAATCCATGTCGCGTCACATTGGCGGTGAAGATCCTATTGCCGACATTGTGAAATCTGCTAAAGCAGATCCAGCAAAAGCTTTTAGAGATTTTTCTCAAAATGCATCTCGCTATAGCAAAGAGAATCAGGCCATGGCTTGGGGTGTGATTGGCCAATTCCTTGCAAAGAAATTAGATCCGAATGCAGATGATGCGTATCGTCTTCAACAAGAGCTGGGCTACAACGAACTTCTTTCTACTGAAGGCCAGGAATGGAAAGTGCGTGCAGGCTTGCGCGCTAAAGACTGGACGCTGGTAAAGAATGCAATTGAGGGTATGAGTCCTGTGGTGCGCAGTAGAGATCCCGCTTGGACTTATTGGTATGCGCGTGCATTAAAAGTTGAGGGCCAAAATGAAAATGCGCGCGAGAACCTTGAACTCATTGCTGACCAGTACAACTTCTATGGACAGCTTGCGCGCGAAGATTTGGGGAAATCCAATCATGCGCCTGCCAGAACCAAAGTGAGTGATGCAGAAATCGAAGCCATGTCACAACGCAAAGGCTTCATTCGGGGTGAACGCTTCTATGCCATGAATTTGCGCTTTGAAGGTAATCGCGACTGGAATTGGGAGTTGCGCAATATGAGTGATAAGCAGTTACTCGCAGCGGCTGAATATGCCAAGCGCATCGGCCTATATGACCGTGTTGTGAATACGGCAGATCGCACCAAGCAAGAGCATGACTTTAGCTTACGCTACCCAACCCCTTATCGTGATGAGCTATCGCTAATTGCCAAGCAAATTGATTTGAATTTGACTTGGGCATATGGCTTGATTCGTCAAGAGTCACGATTCATCATGAATGCCTCTTCTTCAGTTGGCGCTTCAGGTTTGATGCAGGTGATGCCGAATACGGCGAAGTATGTCGCTAAGAAAATTGGTATGACATCCTATACCAATGACAAGCTCACCGATACCAATACCAATCTCACCTTGGGTAGTAATTACTTGAATATGGTCTTGGTAGATTTAGATGGATCTTGGGTTCTCGCATCTGCAGCTTATAACGCTGGCCCATCACGCTCTAAAAACTGGCGGGAAAAACTCACCAGCCCTACTGAGGGCGCGATCTTTGCGGAAACGATTCCATTTAATGAGACGCGTACCTATGTAAAAAACGTTTTGGCGAATGCAACGTATTATTCATCGGTAATGTACGGTCAGACACAGTCTTTAAAACAGCGTTTAGGCGTCATTTCCCCTAAAGCTGCAAGTGCATCAGAGCTACCTTAGTATTTCAACCGCATGGGAGTTTTATGAAATATGACATTCTGCTAATTGGCGGTAACGGTTTTGTAGGCAGAATCCTGGCAGGCCAACTGCAAGCAGACGGCTATTCCGTTTTACTGCCAACTCGATACCTAGCATCCGCACGTGAATTGCGCATGCTCCCGAAGGTGCATCTAGAAGATGCTGATGTTCATGAGTTTGATTCTTTGCAAGAGCTTTGCTCACGAATTAAGCCTACTGGTGCAGTCATTAATTTAGTGGGTGTACTGCATGACAAGCCAGTCCAGCCCTATGGAAAAGTATTTGAAGCTGCGCATGTAGAGCTTCCTAAAAATATCATCACTGCCATGCAGCTACATGGCCTAAAACGCTACTTACATATGAGCGCATTGGGTGCAGACTCAAATGGTCCATCGATGTATCAGCGTAGTAAAGGTGATGGCGAAGCTGCAGTAAAAGCAAGTAACTTGAACTGGACTATTTTTAGGCCTTCAGTCATTTTTGGCGCTCAAGATTAATTTATTAATTTGTTTGCCAGGCTAACGAAGTTATTTCCTGCGATGCCATTGGCAAACTCAGGGGCGCAGTTTCAGCCAGTCAGCGTAGATGATGTAGCTAGTGCATTTACCAAGGCATTAAAAATGCCATCTACTATTCATCAGTCTTATGATTTGGTGGGGCCTACGGTTTACACCATGAGAGAGATTATGGAATTTGCTGCGCGTAAGGTCAATACAAAATGCGCCATCATTCCTGTGCCTGCTTTTGTTGGTTATCTTCAGGCCTTGGCTTTTGAGTTTTTGCCAGTTCCAACCTTGATGTCTCGCGACAATATTGCCTCAATGCGGTTACCCAACATCCTCCCACTCAATGGCGTGGATGCATTGACTCGGGTTTTTGGCATTAGCCGACGTACCCTAGAAGGCATGAAATAAGCCTATGAAGATCTACGCTGTTGGTGGCGCTATTCGGGATACCCTCATGGGGTTGCCAGTGCGCGACATTGACTATGTAGTGGTTGGCTCTAGCGTAGAAGAGATGATTGCTCAGGGCTTTCGTCCGGTGGGCAAAGATTTTCCAGTGTTCTTGCATCCAGAGATGCAAGCTGAATATGCCTTGGCGCGCACAGAGCGTAAAACAGGGAAGGGCTATAAGGGCTTTATGTTTTATGCAGACCCGACTGTCACGCTGGAGCAGGATTTAGAGCGTCGCGATCTGACCATCAATGCAATGGCACAAGAGGTCGGCGCTAATGGTAAATGGGTGGGCCCTATTTTGGATCCCTACAACGGCCAGCAAGATTTAGCTGCTAAGGTATTTCGTCATGTATCCGATGCGTTTGCCGAAGACCCTTTACGTCTTTTGCGCATTGCTCGTTTTGCAGCGCGCTTCCCTGAGTTTACGGTTGCACCAGAAACAATGGATTCTTTGCAGGCCATCGTTGAATCTAATGAATTATCAGCACTCTCGGCTGAAAGAATCTGGCAGGAGTTGGCAAGAGGTTTTACTGCAAATAAGCCAATGCGCATGTTTCAAATCTTGTTAGATTCTGCCGCAGCCAAAGCATTGCTACCATTAACGCTGACATCCTATTTAGCTAAAGAAGATTTCCGCGAGCAACTCATTGCACATTTGCATGCAGCAGACAATCGCCTGGAAGATCGGTGCGCTGTCACTCTCATGGATTTACCTGCTAGTGAAATTCGCTCATGGGCAGAGTGCGTCAAGATGCCAAATGAGGTGCGTGGCTTTAGTGAAATATTTAGCGAGCTCAATGTGCTTATCGAGAAATCAGTCGGTGATGCAGGTGTTGGCTATCAGCCTGCAGATATACTGGCTTGGTTCAACCGCGCAGACATTTGGCGTAAGCCTGATCGTGGAAATGCTTTGTTGGATTTGGCAAAGCGTATTGGCTTGAATGTCGATACTTTAATTTCGGCAATGCAAAATACCCAATCGCTCAACACGGCTCAAATTATTGAAGGCGTTCCGCTACAAAAGCGCTCCAATGGTGAAAATATTCGTAGTGCAATGGACTCCGCAAGACTTTCTGCTATTACTGCAGCCATAATCAGCTAAAAGCTTACAGCCGGTTTCTGCCTCGAAGGCCTGGTAAGTCCTCTAGTGCATGACCCGGTAGTACAGCATTTAATTTCTTTGAGAATGCAAAGACTTTGAAGAGCTCACCCATCTCTGCTTCAGATAATAGTTTTTGTAGCGAGTTTGAAATAGGTAGAAAAGTTTCTGGATTGCTGGGATCGCCAATCTCTAGCGCAATATCGCCGATACCAGCATCCAGCAAGTAACTTGCTTGATTGCTGAGATAGACATCATCAACTTTTTCTTCTAGCGCGCTACGTGCAATCTGTGACCACTCCACATGCGTTGTTAAATCACAAAGACCTGGAAGATGAAATGGATCTTGAATAGCATGATGCCGATGGTGTGCCATGAGCGTGCCTTCAAGGCGTTGTGCATGGTAATACTCGCTCTCCGGAAACCCGTAATCGAAGGTGAGGAAGAGCCCAGTATCGAGATGCTTGGCTACTTGGTGCATCCAAGCATTTGCGGGTGCGTGTAATTCGGTAATGTAGCCTTCAGAAAAGTTTCCAGTGAGCAAAGTCTCCGGAAGCAGTGACTGCTCAACGGGTTGTCCTGTTGACCAAGCAAGCTTGCCATTAATAATTGAAACACCTTGCCAATACCAAAAGCCATTTTGAAAAATGATGGCATCACACGGAATGGCATCTATCACCTCATTTGCCAGAATGATGCCTTTGAAATTACCGGGTAAAGAACTTAACCAATGGCATTGAGTGGATAGGGCTAGTTTCTCTACAACTTGCTTGAGGCGCTCTTCTTGCCTTTGGGCTAGGTCGGGTGAGATCTCAATAATGTCGTAGTGATCCAGGGTGAAATCCAAATCGTGTAATCGGGTGAGAATAGATTCAGCTAACTTGCCAGTGCCAGCGCCAAATTCCAGAATTTGGGTAGCTAGCCCTTGGGCCTTCAACCCCTCTAGAATAGGCAAAAGGGTTTCTACAATGGCGGCACCAAATAAGGGGGAAAGCTCAGGGGCTGTTGTGAAATCACCGCCAGCACCCAATTTGTGGGTTCCAGCGCTGTAATAACCCATGCCTGGCTCATATAAAGCCATTTCTATATACCTTGAAAAGGGCATCCAGCCGCCTTTGGAGGCGATTTCAGCCATTATTTTTTGGCTAAGAAGCTCGGTATGAGCCGTTTCAAGGCTGGTCAAGGTAATATCCATAGCTCGCTAGTCTAAGAAAATTTAAGTGAACTTGAGTTCAAACCCATCACCTCAGCAAAATAAAGCGGTTTTAGTGACCGGTGCAGCTAAGCGCCTTGGTCGGGAAATTGCCTTGGAATTTGCTCGTCAGGGCTGGGATGTGGCGGTCCATTATGGCCGGTCTGATTCGGATGCCCAAGCTACCGTAGCCGAAATCCAAAAATTGGGAGTTAAGGCAGCGGCTTTTAAGGCTGACCTCGCCAGAGAAGCAGAAATCCATTCCCTGTTTGCTGCGGTTGTTGCTGAGTTTCAAAACCTTAAGTGTCTCGTGAATAGCGCTTCAATCTTTGAATACGATCGCGCCAATTCGAATACTCCGCTGAGCGGTAAAAGTTTGCAAGACCACATGCAAGTCAATTTAGCTGCACCCATCTTGCTATCTCAGCTGATGTTTGAATATCACAAGCGTCAGATAAAGAAAGCAAGTGAGAGCAATTTAGCGATTCCATCGGTGATTCAGTTGCTCGATCAAAAACTGATCAATCTCAATCCAGATTATTTGTCTTACACATTATCTAAAGCTGCATTGCTCACTTCAGTTGAAGTGTTGGCGGTAGATTTTACTCCGCACTTACGGGTGATTGGTTTGGCTCCTGGCATTACGCTGACTTCGGGCGATCAAACTGCAGCAGGTTTTACCAAGGCCCATCAGATGACGCCATTGGGTAAGTCATCAACACCAGTCGATATTGCAAAAGCCGCTGTATTTTTGGCCAGTTCAAATGCGATTACAGGCACCACCTTATATGTAGATGGCGGACAACATCTATTGCCGTCATCACGCGATGTGATGTTTAAAACAAATTAAGAATTTAATACAGAATAAAAAATTAAAAAGAGTTCATAAAAATTATGCATGCCATTCTTTCTCATCCAGCACTTGCTGATTGCCGCCGCTTGTTTCTACGTGACTATGAAATCTATATCAATATTGGTGTGCATGATTTTGAGAAGAAGGCTGAGCAGCGCGTTATTCTGAATGTAGATCTCTATATCCCATTAAATATGAACACACCTTCTAAAGACTTATTGGAAGAAGTTGTGGATTACGACTTCATGCGTGAAACCATTAAGGCACGGTCTTCTCAGGGCCATATCCATTTACAGGAAACCTTCTGCGATGACATTGTGAGCGCGATGCTTTTGCATCCTAAGGTCATTGCTGCTCGAGTCAGTACAGCAAAGCCAGATGTCTACCCAGATTGCCACTCTGTTGGCGTTGAAGTATCTCGGATGAAGCAGGCTTAAAGAAATTTCAGAAAAGAATTTAGTAGCTATGAGTGATATGCGCAAAGTCGTCTTCGAAGAAAACAAACTTGAGAAAAAGTTATGTCGTTTAGTCGGCCAAGCAATTGGCGACTTTGGCATGATCGAAGATGGTGACAAAGTAATGGTTTGCCTATCAGGCGGTAAAGACAGTTATGCCATGCTCGATATTCTGCTCAAGTTGCGCGAGCGTGCCCCAATTGATTTTGAAATTGTTGCTGTTAATTTAGATCAAAAGCAGCCAGGATTTCCGGCAGAGATTTTGCCGAACTACTTAAAAGCTTTGGGTGTTCAGTACCATATTGAAAACCAAGATACTTACAGCATCGTCAAGCGTGTCGTTCCTGAAGGAAAAACGACTTGTGGTCTTTGCTCTCGTTTGCGTCGTGGGATTTTGTATCGCGTAGCAGATGAGTTGGGTGTTACCAAGATTGCTTTAGGCCATCACCGTGATGACATCTTAGAAACATTAATGCTCAACATGTTCTTTGCTGGAAAGCTCAAAGGGATGCCGCCAAAGCTGCGATCTGATGATGGTAAACATATTGTGATTCGTCCTCTCGCATACGTTCCTGAAAAGTTGCTGGAGCGTTATGCGGTAGATATGAACTTCCCGATCATTCCATGCAATCTCTGCGGCAGTCAGCCCAATCTACAGCGTGGTGCCATGAAAGAGATGTTGCACGAATGGGAGAAAAAGCACCCAGGGCGCGTCGAGAATCTATTCCGCTCAATGCACCATATCGTGCCATCCCATTTAATGGATGGAGAGGCCTTTGATTTTAAGAATCTCGAGATTTCTACAGAGCTGTCGGGCATTGCTGCAAGATCTGCTGGCGATAAAGCGATTGACGAGATAGAAATCGATGAAATAGCCTGTGGAACGCTGATTCAGGGGCCTTATAATCCCTCTTTATGAACATCGTTATTTTGGCTGCTGGGCAGGGAAAGCGGATGAAGTCCGCATTACCCAAGGTTCTCCAAACCTTGGCCGGGAAACCCCTTCTCCAGCACGTTCTCAATACAGCTCTGGATTTACAGGGTAAAAGCGCTAAAACTGGCCCCATAGTTGTTGTAGGGCATGGCGCTGCTGATGTTAAAGAGTTTCTTCAAATCGCTAGCGAGCAAGATTCTTGCTTTAGCAAAGTAAGCACTGCACTGCAGGCTGAACAAAAGGGAACAGGCCATGCTCTATTGCAAGCTCTGCCTAAATTGGACGTAAATGAGCCGACTTTAGTTCTGTATGGCGATGTACCTCTTACAAGTAAAAAGACGCTCTCTAAATTAGTTAAGTTGGCTGACGGTGTGCGTGGTCAAGATTCCGCTTTGGCGCTCCTGACTCAAAACCTCAACAATCCAGCGGGCTATGGCCGCATCGTGCGCGATATCGATGGTTCGGTAAAGGCGATTGTTGAAGAAAAAGATGCATCATCTGAGCAAAAGCGTATTCAAGAAATCAATACCGGCATCATGGTGCTGCCAACCAACGCACTGAAGAAGTGGCTTAAAGCTTTGCGTGCTAGCAATGCTCAAGGCGAATACTACTTAACTGATGTGATTGCGATGGCAGTGAAGGATGGTGTGCCTATTCGCACTGCACAAGCTGATGCTGAATATGAAACTGTTGGCGTTAATAGTCGAGATCAGTTAGCCGCGTTAGAGCGAGTACATCAACTCAATCAAGCAAATGTACTCATGGATGCTGGTGTTTCTTTGGCTGATCCAGCACGGATTGATATCCGTGGAACACTAGAGTGCGGCACGGATGTATTTATTGATGTCGGCTGTGTATTTGAAGGTTGCGTGACTTTAGCCGCTGGCACAAAAGTGGGCCCGTACTGCATTATTCGCAATAGCGTGATTGGTAAGAATGTCACTATTCACCCATACAGCCATATTGACGGTGCAAAAGTTGGTGCAAGTTCGTTGATCGGACCTTATGCTCGCTTGCGCCCCGGTGCAGATTTGTCCAATGATGTACATATTGGCAACTTTGTCGAAGTGAAGAACAGCAAGATTGCCGCCAATAGTAAAGCTAATCACTTAGCTTACGTGGGCGATTCGATTGTGGGCTCTAGAGTCAATATCGGCGCAGGCACGATTACTTGCAACTACGATGGTGTAAATAAACACCAAACGATTATTGAGGACGATGTCTTCATTGGTTCAGATACTCAGTTGGTTGCCCCAGTGCGCGTTGGCCGTGGTGCCACATTGGGTGCAGGTACAACCTTGACTAAAGATGCGCCGCCTAATCAACTTACCGTGTCACGAGCCAAACAAATTTCTTTACAGTGGCAACGCCCACCAAAGAAAGAGAAAAAGCCGCAAGAGAAAAAGCCGGCAATCAAGAAGGCCGCTGTAAAAAAAGTAGCCACCAAAAAACCTGTGAAGGCTAAAAAATAATGTGCGGGATCGTTGGCGCGGTTTCGCGCAAGAATATTGTTGAGGTCTTGATTGAAGGACTTCGTCGCCTTGAATATCGCGGTTACGATTCATGTGGTTTTGCAGTAATTAACAGCAATGATGCCAAGCACCCAATTGAACGTGCTCGCACTACTGCCCGTGTTTCTGAGTTAGCAGAGCAGGGCAAAGAATTTGATGGCACCCTAGGTATTGCACATACTCGCTGGGCAACGCACGGTAAACCTGATACACAAAATGCACATCCCCATATCTCTGGTGGGTTAATCGCTGTAGTGCATAACGGCATTATTGAAAACTACGAATCACTACGCACTGAGTTGAAGTCTGCAGGCTATGTATTTACCTCAGAAACAGATACTGAAGTAATTGCGCATTTAATTCATCAAGCGTATGTGGCAAGTAAGCGGGCAGATTTAGTTGCTTCAGTGCGCTCTGTATTGCCATGCTTCCATGGTGCTTACGCAATTGGTGTGATTGCACAAGATCGTCCTGATGTTTTGGTGGGTGCACGAGCGGGATCTCCTTTGGTTGTAGCGCTTGGCGAGAATGAGAATTTCCTTGCTTCTGATGCGCTGGCTTTGGCCGGTCGCGCTCATTCGATGATGTACCTAGAGGAAGGTGATGTTGCCATTCTGAAGGCAGGGAGCGTCGAGATTGTTGATCAAGCTGGTAGGGCTGCACAGCGTGAGCAAAAACCAATGCCAGCCCAAGCTGACTCCGTAGATCTAGGCCCTTATCAGCATTACATGCAGAAAGAGATCTTCGAGCAACCAAGAGCAATTGGCGACACACTTGCCAATATTGCTAGCTTTGGTCCGGAGCTCTTCAACGCTGATTCTGAGCAATGGGAAAAGTTTAATCAAATTTTGATCTTGGCTTGCGGCACTAGTTACTATTCAGCTTGTGTTGCTAAATACTGGTTAGAAGATTTAGCCGGCATTCCGACGCAAGTAGAGATTGCTAGTGAATATCGTTATCGCACAACCGTTCCTAATCCGAATACATTGGTTGTGGTGGTTTCGCAGTCGGGTGAGACTGCAGATACTTTGGCAGCCTTGTGTCATGCGCAGTCCCTGGGCCATCAATACACGCTAGCAATTTGTAATGTTGCAAGTAGTGCGATGGTTCGCGAAACAAATTGGAATTTCTTGACCAAGGCTGGCACCGAGATTGGCGTGGCTTCCACTAAAGCCTTTACAACGCAGCTAGTTGCGCTCTATCTGCTTGCTGTTTCATTGGCCAAGCGTGCAGGTAAGGTGAGTCCTGAGCAAGAAAAAGAGCTCTTGCGTGATTTGCGTCATTTGCCAAAGGCTTTGCATGGAGTATTAGCACTTGAGCCCCAGATCATGGCTTGGAGTACTGCATTTGCTAAGTGTGAAAACGCTTTATTTCTCGGGCGCGGCATGCACTACCCGATTGCCCTTGAAGGCGCACTCAAGTTAAAAGAGATTTCTTATATTCATGCTGAGGCCTATCCAGCTGGTGAATTAAAACATGGCCCGCTTGCCTTAGTTACTGAAAAGATGCCAGTAGTGACGGTAGCGCCTAATGATGACTTGCTTGAAAAGTTGAAGTCCAATATGCAAGAAGTTAAAGCTCGCGGTGGCAAGTTGTATGTCTTTGCTGACCAAGATACCGAGATTACCAGTAGCGAAGGTATCAACGTAATTCGTTTGCCTGAGCACTGTGGCAAGCTTTCTCCAGTCCTGCATGTTGTTCCATTGCAACTCCTGGCGTACCACACTGCTTGTGCCTTAGGTACGGATGTTGACAAGCCCCGCAACCTCGCAAAGAGCGTTACAGTCGAGTAGTCGCAATTCAGTACAAATATTTGTACGCAGTGATGGATGCTCTTTAGAAAATAATGGAAAAAATTATTGGTATACGAGGCAATGATTAGGGTCATTGGGTTGGCGATGGCTTTCCTGTGCGCACCTTATTTTTTTATCAAGACCTGGGCAAGCAAATGAGCCCATTCTTGATGTTGGACTATGCAGGTCCAGCAGAGTTCCCTCCCACAACTGAACGCAAGGGTGTGGGTTCACACCCTCATCGCGGTTTTGAAACAGTCACCATTGTTTATGAAGGTGAAGTGGCACATAAAGATTCCACAGGTCAGGGCGGTGTCATTGGCCCTGGGGATGTGCAGTGGATGACTGCCGGCTCTGGCATCTTGCATGAAGAGTTTCACTCAGAAAGTTTTGCCAGAAGTGGCGGAACTTTGGAGATGGTGCAGCTCTGGGTGAATTTGCCAGCAAAGCTCAAAATGACTAAGCCAGCTTATCAAGCCATTTTGGATAAACAGATTCCTGTAACGGATTTGAGTAATGGCGCAGGGCAAGCGCGCATTATTGCTGGAGGGTTTGATGGCCATACAGGACCAGCTAACACCTTCACTCCTCTCAATGTGATTGACCTAAAGTTAAAAAAGGGTTCGGCAAGCATTCCTGTGCCTGAGGGCTGGAATACTTCCTTAGTTGTACTTAAGGGTACCGTAGAGGCTGGTGAGGGCGTGGTAGCTAAAGACGCTCAGATGCTGATGTTTAGTAATCAGGGTCAAGATATTCAATTCAATGTGCTTGAGGACTCTATTGCTTTGCTGCTGAGTGGAGAGCCGATTAGTGAACCTATTGTTGGATATGGCCCATTTGTCATGAATACCAAAGAAGAGATTGCTCAAGCAATGCAAGATTTCAACAGCGGAAGCTTTGGAAGAATCGCCTAAGAAGAATAGGGTTGGGGTGTAAAAAATCTGTTTGACTTCTACGCGCAGCTGTGTACAAAATTTATTAGTCAAATCAATGTGTTACACAGACTCGATTAGAAAAATGTGTTCAAATATCTACTGTAAAAAAGGATATTTGTCACCGTTCATGCTTGGCTTTCAGGATTTCTCTAGTTTGCGTTGGCTTCCGTTTTTTTTGCGGGATTTCTTTCTGCCTGCGCAGTAGGTCCAGACTTTAAACAGCCCGATGCCCCGAATACATCTGGGTATACCGAAACTACACTTTCACAAAAGTTGGCCACTGCGCCTGGAGTGCCTGGTGGAACGGATCAAGAATTTATTGAAGGCGCTGATATTGAGGCTCAATGGTGGGAATTATTTAAATCTCCAGAGCTAGACGTATTAATCAAAAAAGCTTTGCAACAAAACCCGAATTTAGGCGCAGCTGATGCTGCCCTGCGTGCGAGCCAAGAAAATGTCAGCGCACAAATTGGTGGACAGTACTTTCCGGCGATTGGTTTAAATGGCGGCGTCGCTCGACAGTTACAGCCTTCCGCTATTTATGGCTTGCCTTACGGTTCCGATACCTACAATCTCTATAACGCTTCCGTTAACGTCACCTATAAGCTTGATGTTTTTGGTGGTGCACGCCGTGCAGTTGAAGGCGCAAGAGCGCAAGCAGAGATAGCGCAGTTTCAGTTAGAAGGCGCATACCTTTCTCTGACGGCTAATATTGTTACTGGTGCAGTACGCGAAGCTGCTTTGCGCGCACAGATGCAGGCCACAGAAGAAATTCTGAAGGCGCAAACAAATTTAGCTGAGGTGACAGAAAAGCAACTAGCGATTGGTACAGTTTCTCGAGTGGATGTGACATCACAAAGAACTTTGGTATCTAACTCCCAAGTGGATTTATTTACCTATGAGCGCAATCTTTCCTTTGCACGCAATCAGTTAGCCGTATTGGTTGGTGAGCTCCCCAGTAATGCCAACATCACTAAGTTTGACTTGAAGTCTTTGCATTTGCCAGAGAAGCTACCGCATTCAGTACCATCTAGCCTTGTGCGCCAACGCCCAGACGTACGTGCTGCAGAAGCGCAGCTCAAGGCCACGAATGCTTTGGTGGGCGTGGCTACTGCTAATTTATTGCCGCAATTTAATATCACCGGTGCAATTGGTTCCGCAGCGTTGACTAGTGCAGCTCTGTTTGGGCCGAACGCAACCCTATGGTCTATTGCTGGCGGTATATTTCAGCCACTCTTTCAGGGTGGACAATTATTGGCACAACGTCGTGGCGCTATTGCGAATTACGAGCGGGCGGTTTACCAATACCAAGCCACTGTGCTGAAAGCCTTTCAAGAAGTGGCGGATGCCTTATGCGCTCTAGAGACCGGTGCTCAAGCATTGAAGTCTGCATCAGATGCAGAGCGTTACGCTTATGAAACTTTAGAGTTAGTACAGCAGCAATATAAGTTGGGCACTGCAAGTTACTTGGCCGTTCTCTATTATCAAAATCAATATCAAATTGCGAAAGTCAAATCGGTTTCTGCGCAAGCAACTCGATTCTCTGACACAGCAGCATTATTTGCAGCACTAGGCGGCGGCTGGTGGAATCGCACCGGCCCAGCCTTTCAACCAAAAGCCATAGCAAACAAAGATCAAAATGAAACTTCTGGAAACAATTAAAACCAAGGTAACGGCAGCAGTGCTTGCTTTGTGGACTTGGATATGCGCGAAGGCAGTTGAGTGGAAACTTCGCGAGAGACTCATTGCGCTTTGGGAAAAGGTAAAAGGATTCTGGGTGCGCTTGCGTGAACGCTTCCAGCGCAGTAAAGCTAACGCCAAACTGCAATCGATGACACCTTTGGGTCGACGCATGACCATTATGTTGTGTGGCGTATTTTTATTATTGGGCTTGATCTTTGGATTCAATCAACTCAAGACCTTCATGATTAAGCATTTCATTGCGGGTATGGATTTACCGCCCGCAACGGTTTCTACGATGGTGGTCGAAACAACAGCATGGCAACCCAAGTTATCTAGCGTTGGAAATGTGCGTGCGTTTAGAGGGGTAGAGCTCAGCACTGAAATTGGTGGCCTGGTTCAAAACGTACCTATTAAATCGGGCATGGATGTTAAAGAGGGTGAGTTATTAATTAAATTAAATGACGCATCAGACATTGCCCAATTGAATTCATTAAAAGCATTGGCAGATTTAGCTAAAGTTATTAATGAGCGTGATAGACAGCAATTAGAGATTCAGGCGATTAGTAAGAACGTATTCGACACCAGTAAAGCCGATGCCAAGTCCAAGCAGGCTCAAGTAGAGCAGCAAACAGCCCTGGTGGCCAAGAAGAATTTAAAAGCCCCCTTCAGTGGACGCGTCGGTATCGTAATGATTAACCCTGGTCAGTACGTTAATCCAGGTGATAAGTTGCTCACCCTTCAAACCTTGGGTCCTATTTTTGTAGATTTCAATCTCCCGCAGAGTAATGCTGAACAGATTCAGGTTGGACAAGAAATTGTGGTGACAACGGATGCATTCAAGGGTGCAAGCTTTACTGGTAAGGTTACTGCCGTGAGTCCTAAAGTGGATACCAATACGCGCAATATTCAGATTGAAGCCCAGCTGGCCAATCCGGATAAAAAGATTTTGCCAGGCATGTTTGCTAACGTGAATATTAAGTTGGGTGACGAAGTGAAGTTGCTGACATTGCCTCAAACTGCTGTGACTTATAACCCGTATGGCTCGACAGTATTTATTGCCAAGTCAACTGGCAAAAAAGATAAACAGGGCAAACCTACGCTTGAAGCACAACAAGTCTTTGTAACTACAGGGCTAACGCGTGGCGATCAAGTAGCAATTCTCAAAGGGGTTGAAGAGGGGGATACGGTTGTTACTAGTGGCCAGCTTAAGTTGAAGAATGGCACACCGCTGATTGTGAATAACAAGGTGCTGCCATCCAATTCACCAAACCCACAGCCACAGGAATAAGTCCTAGATGAATTGGACTGACATATTTATTCGTAGGCCAGTTCTCTCACTGGTAGTGAGTGCGCTTGTCTTGGTGTTTGGTTTGAAAGCGGTTGGTTCTTTACCAGTCAACCAATACCCGCAAACCCAAAATGCGATTGTCACCATTACAACGGCTTACTATGGCGCTGATCCAGAGACGATTGCAGGTTTTATTACACAGCCACTAGAGACGGCGATTGCTCAGTCTCAAGGTATCGACTATTTATCCTCGATGAGTGTGAGTGGCCTCTCGACCATAACCGCGACTCTCAAGCTCAATTACGACTCCAATGCTGCGCTGACACAGATCCAGACACAGATTAGTTCGGTGAAGAATCAGTTGCCACCGCAAGCTCAGCAACCCGTATTGACCGTGCAAATTGGCCAGTCTACTGCAGCAATGTACATGGGCTTTTATAGCGATGACATTCCAAATAATGCAATAACTGATTACTTGTTACGGGTAGTGAAGCCAAAGCTGGACGCTGTCGATGGCGTTCAGAATGCTGAAATCACTGGTGGTAGAAAGTTTGCCCTGCGTGCATGGCTTGATCGCGAGAAGATGGCTGGACTTGGCGTGGGTGCCGATGATGTTTATAGCGCCATGGCAGCCAATAATTACTTATCCGCAGTAGGTAGCACTAAGGGTGACATGGTTGCTGTCGATTTAGTGGCTGGCACTGATCTACATACGCTCGATGAGTTTCGCAAATTGGTTGTCAAAAAAGATGGCATCAATATTGTGTATTTAGATCAAGTGGCAACCGTGAGCATGGGCTCTGAGGACTACAACACCAATGTTGCGTTTAGTGGCAAGCGCTCAGTATTTATTGCTATCAAGGTGGCGCCTCAGGCGAATTTGCTTGATGTGGCAGAGCGTGTTCGTGTTGTAGTGCCAGATATTCAGAAGCAGTTACCAACTGGTATGTCAGGCAAAGTAGTTTATGACTCGACTAAGTTCATTACTACTTCAATTGATGAGGTAGTAGCAACCCTTCTAGAGGCACTGTTGATTGTGACGGTGGTGATTTATCTCTTCCTGGGCAGCGCACGCGCAGTTGCTGTACCTGTGATTGCGATGCCACTCTCATTAATTGGCACATTCTTCTTAATGCAAGTATTGGGCTATTCCATTAATTTGCTGACACTACTCGCCTTGGTATTAGCGATTGGTTTGGTGGTCGACGATGCCATTATTGTGGTTGAGAACGTTGACCGTCATATGAAGGAAGGCAAATCTCCGCTGGAGGCTTCCTTAATTGCTGCGCGCGAGTTAGGCGGCCCAATTTTGGCAATGACGATTGTGTTGATTGCGGTTTATATCCCGATTGGCTTCCAGGGCGGTTTAACGGGAGCGCTCTTTACCGAGTTTGCCTTTACTTTAGCAAGTGCAGTCGCAGTATCAGGATTGATTGCGTTGACGCTTTCACCGATGATGTGTTCACACATTTTTACTGAAGAGCAAGAAGCTTCATCGTTTGTACAAAAGATCGATCGCATTTTTGATAAGGTGCACCACAGCTATCAATCCACTTTGCGTGAGCTCCTGAGCGCCTGGCAGGTCATCATTGTGATGGGTGTGATTTTGCTGGGAGGAGTGGCTTATCTCTACGCTACTGCTCGTGCTGAATTGGCGCCAACAGAAGACCAAGGGATTGTGTTGATGCAGGCTTCAGGTCCACCGAACAGTACGGTTAATCAAATGCAGACTTATGCTGATCAGATTTATCAAATATCAGCAGCAGAGCCTGAATATGAGCAGATGTTTCAGATCACTAGCCCAACCAGTAGTTTCGGTGGTGTATTGCTCAAGGATTGGGATCAACGCAGTCGTAATGCCACGAAGTTTCAAGAAGATATGCAAAGTAAGTGGAATTCGATCGCCGGTGCTCGTATAGCCGCCTTCCAGTTTCCAGCTTTGCCAGGTGCACAGGGCTTGCCTGTTCAGGTGGTTATTAATACTACTGAGTCTTATGAGCAACTTAATGAAGTGTCTCAGGCGGTTTTAGATAAGGCTCGTCGTAGCGGTAATTTCTTCTTCGTGGATTCGGATTTGAAGATTGATAAGCCGCAAGACGTTTTAGAAATTGATCGTGAGAAAGTCGCCGCTCTGGGTATGACCCAGCAGCAAGTGGGTAGCGCCCTCTCCGCCGCCTTAGGTGGTGGTTATGTCAATTACTTCTCTGTCGCTGGTCGTTCCTATCGTGTTATCCTACAAGTCAAGCAGGTGGATCGTCTCAACCCAGATCAAATCTTGGATTACTACATACGCACTCCAAGTGGGCAGATGATTCAGGCGCGCACGATAGCAACAATTAAGCAAAAAGTGGTTCCGCAATCCATTAATCACTTTCAGCAGTTGAACTCCGCAGCGATTTCTGGTGTGAGTACACCGTTTATTTCTCAAGCAGATTTGCTCGAGTTTATGCGTCAAACTTTGAAGGAAGTGGCGCCCAATGGTTACACCATGGATTACGCTGGCCCATCCCGTCAGTTTATGGCAGAGTCTGGTGGCTTCTTGGCGACCATGTTCTTTGCGATTTTGATTGTGTTCTTGGTCTTGGCTGCACAGTTTGAAAGCTTCCGGGATCCGATCGTGATTTTGGTTTCAGTACCGCTCGCCTTATTTGGTGCATTGATCTTTATTAATTTGGGATTCACAACTTTGAATGTGTATACCCAGGTTGGACTAGTTACGCTAATGGGGTTAATTAGTAAGCACGGTATTTTGATTGTGGAATTTGCTAATGAGTTGCAGGAAGCTGGTCGCAGTAAGTTAGATGCCATTGTTGAAGCTAGTAGTGTGCGTTTGCGCCCGATCTTGATGACAACTGCGGCAATGGTGCTGGGTGTTGTTCCCTTAGTGATTGCATCTGGTGCAGGTGCTGCTGGCTGTCAATCTATGGGTATCGCGATCTTTACGGGTTTGTCGATCGGCACCCTGTTTACACTCTTTGTAGTGCCTGCGATGTACTTGTTTATTGGTGCAGATCACCATCAGAGGAAATTCAAGCAAGAATAGTCTATTCTGCAAATGACTAAAAAAAGGGTGAACTGAGTTCACCCTTTTTTACTTGAGACCTCAGATTCAGGAAATCTGATACATCACTTATTTACTTAACGATATTGAGCTCTTTTTGTCTCACGACCTTGTATTGCGTTTCCAGTTCAATCCGTTTCATCAATTCATCAATATTGCGTAAATCTGAACGTGGCCCAGTTTTTTCTGGAAAGGTTTGTTGTAGCAAGACCCATCGACTGACACATAAGGCTAATGGAATATCTCCGACACTAAATTGTTCGCCAGCGCAGTAAGTATGTTTTTCTAAGGTCTGATCAAGCAATCCTAGCAATGCATCCGCCTCTTGGTACGAACTCTGAATTAACTCATAGTTACGATCCGCTTCGGGGATGCGAGTGAGCCCTAGGAATGCAACTCGTAATGGTGGCCACATAGTTCCCAGTTGCCAGTCCATCCACTTCTCCGATTGGTACTGACTTTTAGTATCCACAGGAAAGCGCTTCGACCTATCGTATTGACGAACAAGATATCGCAAAATGGTATTGGACTCCCAGAGCACAAGATTGCCATCTTCTAAGGTGGGGACCAAACCATTGGGATTGAGCGTTAGAAATTCAGGGGTGTGATTAATTCCAAAATGAAGACCGGCATCTATGCGTTCAAAATCTTTGCCTTCTTCAAGTCCCAGCTCTGCAAGGCACCACAATACCTTTTGCACATTAATAGAACTTTTTCTTCCCTATAAGCGCATCATGTTAGCCCCTATTTTTAAAGTGATGAATCTAATCCCATAAATTTGCTATGAGCAAATATCAGCGGATAACTCTCTGGAATGTGCTTCAGGTTGAGCACTCTAGCAACAATGATATTGTGATCGCCGCCGGTGTGGGCTGAAACTGTTTCGCATTCAAAGTAGGCTGAGCACCCTTCAATTTGAGTGAGGCCACTTGCTGCAATTTTGTGCGGAATGTTAACGAACTGATTCTCTTTGACAGTAGCAAAGTGCATTGCCATGGCTTCCTGCGAACGCTCAAGTACATGAATTAACTGTTTATGACCCACTTCAAAATTGGGCATTAGGCGTGAATGTTTCTTGAGGCTCCACAAAATGAGTGGCGGCTCTAGCGAAACTGTATTGAATGAGCTAATGGTGATGCCGTGTGCGTTCTGGGCCGCATCTAGACAGGTGATGACTGTGACCCCTGTTGCAAAGGAGGAAAAGCCTTTGCGGAGCTCTTGGGAGGTAAATGGGGTCATCTAGTTTTCTTGATTGATTAATTTCTTACTTCGCTGCAACTGGAGTCGGAGCATCAGCAGGGATGATCGTGCCTGGAATTGGGGTCAGGATTTCGTTCTCTTCAGCTTTGACGCATTTAAAGCGATATTCCTTGCCAGCCTTAGAAAGGAAGCTTGCACCTTGGTAAAAATCATTCTTACAAGTCGTATTAGCAAAATCCATGACATCTTGTGGGGAGGCGCTGGAGCTGATTAAGCGCATATTGCCCATAGACATCTGAATTTGGCTTGAGGAGTATCCGGCTAGAGTTAAGCCGCAAAGCGTAGTTAATAGTAGAATTTTTTTCATGGAAGCCTCCATAATCAGCAATGCTCGTTAGGATAAACCTATTACGCATTTGCTGCGGGGAATGCAGCGCATTTAAAAGGAAGAGACATGTTTAATGCTATTTTGGTAAATAAGGATGATCGCGGTTATCGGGCTGAGCTGACTCAGGTTGATGAGGTCAGCCTGCCGGAGGGGGATGTCAGGGTGAAGGTGCTCTATTCCACTTTAAATTACAAAGATGGTTTAGCGATTACTGGAAAAGGTCCGCTGGTACGTAGCTTTCCGATGGTACCCGGAATTGATTTCGCAGGAGAAGTCTTGGAGAGTGCTAGCCCAGAATTTAAGGCTGGAGATATGGTGCTACTAAATGGCTGGGGTGTTGGCGAAGGTCATTGGGGTGGATTGGCCCAACAAGCGCGCGTGAAGTCAGAGTGGCTCATTCCCTTGCCAAAAGGGTTTACTGCTAAGCAGGCCCTGGCTATTGGTACTGCTGGCTATACCGCAATGCTGTGCGTGATGGCATTGCAAAAGCATGGCTTGAAGCCTAGTGATGGCGAGGTATTGGTCACTGGTGCAGCGGGTGGAGTGGGTAGCTTTGCCATTACTTTGCTGAGCAAATTAGGCTTTACAGTTGTAGCTAGCACGGGCCGGCTGTCTGAAGCAGATTATTTAAAGAAATTAGGCGCGAGTGAAGTGATTGATCGTGCCGCATTATCAGCGCCTGGTAAGCCATTGGCAAAAGAGCGTTGGGCAGCGGTAGTGGATAGCGTTGGTAGTCGTACCTTGGCTAATGCTTGCGCGCAAACTAAAAGTGATGGCGCAGTCGCCGCTTGTGGTCTTGCCCAGGGAATGGATTTTCCGTCAACGGTTGCACCATTCATTTTGCGCGGTGTGACTTTGTATGGCATTAATAGTGTGACGGTACCAAAAGCAAAACGGATTGCTGCTTATGAGCAATTGAGCAAGCTGGTTGATCTTAAAACTTTAGAAGAGATCTCTCATGAAATTAGCCTGGAGGACTCCATTAAATATGCTGCAGAACTGATGGCCGGAAATGTGCGCGGCCGTTTAATCGTAGATGTAAATAAGTAATTGCTAATTAGCAATATTTACTGCGGTGCTTGAGGTTTGCGCGTTTCCAATTTTGCCCAGACCTCAAGCTTTTCAGGATTAGAGAGTTCAGACCAATCAGCAATTTCAGTAAGTGTGCGATAGCAACCACGACAAAAACCATTTTCAGGATTGATGTCGCACCAGTTAATGCAAGGCGATGGAATCGTTGTCAAAGCTAACCTAGAGTAGAAATAGATGAATACCAAAAACCAATCTAGCGATTTTAGTTCTATTCATTATCCCTTAGCCGATGCTTTGCCGGAAGTGGCTAGCTCAATGGAGGTTGCGCCTGGCGTACGTTGGTTGCGAATGCGCCTACCGTTTGCTTTGGATCACATTAACTTATGGCTACTGCGTGATCAGTTTGAAGGTGTTCAAGGGTGGACGATTGTGGATTGTGGCATTGCCAATGAAGAGACAAAAGCCGCGTGGGATCAGATCTTCGCTACCCAATTAGAAGACTTGCCAGTGCTGAGAGTGATCGTGACACATATGCATCCAGACCACGTAGGGCTCTCCCAATGGCTCTGCGAAAAATGGAATGCACCGCTCTGGATTTCTATGACGGATTATTTAACTGCGCAATGGCTGAGCCACAAAGAGGGCGGCGCTGCGGTTGGTGCACGTGCTGGCGGCGGCGGTTCTGCAGATCACTTTCAAAAGCATGGGCTCATTGCCCCAGAGGATTTAGAAAAAATTCGGGCGCGATCAAACTACTACAGCAATATGGTTCCAGGTGTGCCGCGGCAATATCGTCGCATCATCGATGGTGAAATGATTTTGATTAGTGGGCATGAGTGGCAAGTGATCATGGGGTTTGGTCACGCACCGGAGCATGCTTCACTATTTTGCAAGGATCTCGGAGTGTTGATTTCTGGGGATATGTTGTTGCCACGGATTTCCACTAATGTCAGTGTTTACGATGCCGATCCAGATGCTGATCCTTTGGGTTTGTATCTCAGCTCATTAGATCGATATCTCCCACTTCCCGATAACACTCTAGTGTTGCCATCACATGGCAAGCCATTTACAGGAATGAAGCCGCGAATTGATCAGCTAAAAGCCCATCACGATGATCGTTTGGCAGAAACGCTTGGTGCATGTAAAAAACCGGCAACTGCTCGTGAGATCGTGCCGGTTTTATTTAAGCGTGAATTAGATATTCACCAAATGACATTTGCCATGGGTGAGGCTATTGCTCATCTGAATTACCTACTTCGTCGAGGAAAGTTGAGTCGCCAGCTTTGCGACGACGGCGTGTTGCGGTTTTGCGTGGTTTAGCAGCCTTTGTTCCAGATTCTTCAGAAGATCCAGTAGCGGCAGCAGCGGTTGCGGAAACGGCATCTCCAAAGGATTTGAGTGCCATCATGGTGGCGTGTTGTACTTCTAGGCCCTGAATAGTGGACTTCAAGATGTTGAGATTGAGGTTCAGCCAGTTTTCAACACTTTTCAGGTCCTTGATGCGCTTTTCTAGCTCATCTGTATCCAGCTCTGGAAATGCGGAGTCGAAGCCCCCTGCAGCCTTAGAGGCATCTGTAGTGAAGGGGAATTGTCCTGGCGTCTGCCCACCGGCTGCTTGTCCCCACATGGTTTTCATCATTTCAAGGCTTTGATTGAATTCAGGGATAGTTCCAAACATAGGGGGGGGCTCCGGGGTCAGATAAAAGTGGCTTATTGCTAATACAATAAGAGATTCTAGAGATTAATCCCGGTTAAGCAATGCAATCTAATGGTTTATCCCAGCCTTACACCCGTGGTCAGGCACTTCCCGAGCTACTGAAGCAGCGCATTCTGATTTTGGATGGCGCTATGGGCACCATGATTCAGCAATACAAGCTCAATGAGGCAGATTACCGTGGATTGCCGGCTAACAAGCGCTTTGAAGCACATCCTGGCGATATCAAGGGCAATAACGAACTCTTGGTTCTGACTCAGCCTGAAATCATCAGCAAGATTCATGAGCAATATTTAGACGCAGGCGCAGACATTATTGAGACCAATACTTTTGGCGCCACTTCTGTTGCGCAAGAAGATTACAAAATGGCGGGCTTGGCACGTGAGATGAACGTCATCTCTGCTCAATTGGCGCGTGCTGCATGTGAAAAATACTCCACGCCAGACAAGCCACGTTTTGCAGCTGGCGCAATTGGACCTACTCCAAAGACGGCAAGTATTTCTCCGGATGTAAATGATCCAGGTGCGCGTAATGTGACCTTTGATGCATTACGTGCTTCTTATCGCGAGCAGATCGAAGGTCTCTTTGAAGGCGGCGTTGATTTATTTTTAGTTGAAACAATTTTTGACACACTGAATGCCAAAGCTGCATTGTTTGCTTTAGATGAATTCTTTGAAGAGACTGGTGAGCGTTTGCCAGTGATGATTTCCGGAACAGTCACTGACGCTTCTGGTCGTATTTTGTCTGGACAAACAGTTGAAGCGTTTTGGAATAGCTTGCGCCATATCAAGCCCCTGACCTTTGGTTTGAACTGCGCTTTAGGTGCAGCGCTCATGCGTCCTTATATTGCTGAGCTTGCTCGTATTTGTGACGCCGCAGTATCTTGCTATCCCAATGCCGGCCTGCCTAATCCGATGAGTGACACCGGCTTTGATGAGACCCCAGAAATAACCTCTAGCTTGGTTGACGGCTTTGCAAAAGATGGTTTAGTTAATCTCGTAGGCGGTTGCTGTGGAACGACGCCAGATCATATTCGTGCGATTGCGAACGCAGTTGCTAAGCGCAAGCCACGCGCCTTCTATCGTGAGAGCGCGGAGGTGTCGGCATGAGCAAGACAACAAAGACAATGCCTCCGATGAAGCTTTCCGGCTTAGAGCCTTTCAATGTCACGGCTGATGTCGGGTTTGTGAATATTGGTGAGCGTACTAACGTTACGGGCTCTAAAGCATTTGCGCGCATGATTTTGAATAATCAATTTGATGAAGCCTTAGTAGTTGCAAGGCAGCAAGTTGAGAATGGTGCCCAAGTGATTGACATCAATATGGATGAGGCGATGTTAGATTCCGAAGCAGCGATGACGCGCTTCTTGAATTTGATTGCTTCAGAACCCGATATTGCTCGTGTGCCAATCATGATCGACTCCTCCAAATGGAGTGTGATTGAGGCTGGCCTGAAATGTATTCAAGGTAAGCCGATTGTGAATTCGATCTCACTGAAAGAGGGTGAGGAGCCTTTCAGAAAGCAAGCACGTTTGATTCGCCGTTACGGCGCAGCTTCTGTAGTGATGGCATTTGATGAGGTGGGTCAAGCCGATACCTTTCAGCGTAAGACTGAAATTTGTCAGCGCTGCTATCAAATTCTCGTAAATGAGATTGGCTTTCCAGCAGAAGATATTATTTTTGATCCCAATATCTTTGCCATTGCGACCGGTATTGAGGAGCATGACAACTACGCAGTAGATTTCATTAATGCGACTCGCTGGATTAAAGAAAACCTGCCGGGCGCGAAGGTCAGTGGTGGCGTCTCAAACGTCAGCTTCTCGTTCCGCGGTAACGATCGTGTGCGTGAAGCCATTCATACGGTATTCCTGTATCACGCCATTCAGGTGGGTATGGACATGGGTATCGTCAATGCAGGCCAGCTGGGCGTTTATGCAGACCTAGATCTTGAATTGCGCGAGCGTGTTGAAGACGTTGTGCTGAACCGCTTTAAAGAAAAGGATGGCAAGACGCCAACAGAGCGCTTGCTGGATATTGCCGATCAATTTAAAGGCGGTGGCGCCAAGCAGGTAGAGAACCTAGTGTGGCGTGAAGCCCCAGTGCGTGAACGTTTAACCCATGCTTTGGTGCATGGCATCACTACTTTTATTGAAGAAGATACTGAAGAGCTGCGCGCGCAAATTATGGGTGCGGGCGGTCGTCCGATCGAGGTGATTGAAGGCCCTCTGATGGATGGAATGAATGTCGTCGGCAATTTGTTTGGTGCCGGCAAGATGTTCTTGCCTCAAGTGGTTAAGAGTGCGCGTGTGATGAAGCAAGCAGTGGCGATTTTGATTCCTTATATTGAGGAAGAAAAGCGCCTGCATATTGCCTCTGGTGGCGAAGCGAAAGCCAAAGGCAAGATTGTGATGGCGACCGTTAAAGGCGATGTGCACGATATTGGTAAAAACATTGTGACAGTGGTGCTGCAATGTAATAACTTTGAAGTTGCCAATATGGGCGTGATGGTACCTTGTGCAGAAATTCTGAAGCGAGCGAAAGAAGAAAAGGCGGACATCGTTGGCCTTTCTGGCTTGATTACTCCGTCTTTAGAAGAGATGACTTACGTTGCTCAAGAGATGCAGCGTGATGACTATTTCCGTGAACGTCAAATTCCATTGATGATTGGTGGTGCGACAACTTCACGTGTGCATACTGCCGTCAAGATTGCGCCACACTATGATGGCCCTGTGGTCTATGTGCCCGATGCATCCCGCTCTGTATCAGTAGCATCCAGCTTGCTATCGGATGAAAGTGCTAAGAAATTTATTCAAGATCTGCGCGATGATTATGTACGTATTCGTGAGCAGCATGCCAATAAAAAAGCATCTTCAACGATTTCACTAGAAGCGGCACGCAAGAATCGAGAGCTGATTGATTGGGCTAATTATGTGCCCGAGAAGCCTAAGTTTATTGGGCGCCGCGTTTTTAAGAATTTCGCTTTAAGTGATATTGCTAAATACATTGACTGGACGCCATTCTTCCAAACTTGGGATTTAGCCGGTAAGTTCCCAGCCATCTTGGATGATGAAATTGTGGGCGTAGAGGCTCGTAAGGTGTTTGAAGATGGCCAGGCGCTTTTGGATAAGTTAATCAAAGGCCAGTGGTTGCAAGCTGATGCTGTAGTAGCGTTCTATCCAGCAAACACGATAGGTGATGATATCGTTTTATATAGCGATGAATCTCGCGAGCATCCATTATTTGTATGGCATAACTTACGTCAGCAGTCTGAGCGCCCCGTAGTCGACGGCGTTCGCCGACCTAATCGTTGCTTGGCAGATTATGTCGCACCACAAGATTCCAATGTGGCTGATTACCTTGGCTGCTTTGCTGTTACGACTGGCCACGGTGTTGAGAAAAAAGTGGCTGAGTTTCATGCAAAGCATGATGACTACAGCGCAATCATGCTGCAATCTTTGGCCGACCGTTTAGCGGAAGCATTTGCAGAATTAATGCATCACCGCGTTCGCACTGATCTTTGGGGATATGCGACCGATGAGATTTTGACAAATGATCAAATGATCAATGAGGAATATCGCGGCATCCGTCCGGCGCCAGGCTATCCAGCCTGCCCTGCCCATGAGGTTAAAAAAGACTTATTGCGTGTGATTGGCTCAGAAGATATTGGTATGACATTGACCGAATCGATGGCTATGAATCCGGCTTCCAGCGTCAGCGGTTTTTACCTTGCGCATCCGGATACGCGTTATTTCAATGTGGGTAAGTTGTCAACGGATCAAATTGAAGATCTTGCTAAGCGTCGTAATGAGTCTGTTGAAGACATCCGCCGCCAACTGGCAAGTTCAATCGACTAAGTCTGCTTTATTGGAGTGGGGTGCTGGGGTTTATACGCCCCACATCACCGGTTCATCCTTGGCTCTAGCCTGCTTCATGAGCTCTAGGAAGGGATAGGCGCGCTGCCCCAGTCTATCGGCAAGCTTCGGTTTTTCGGTATTTTCTTGATCAGCTGCATTGTTTTTAGTTCGATCTTCCAAATCTTTGAGGATGGCCGTTTCTAAGGCGATGATGAGGGTTGGGATTTGCTCAACCGTCAAAATACCTCTGGGCTCTAATGGGCGGCCCAAAATGTCAAAGATTCGCTGGGTCAGATCAGCCAGCATGATGACGTCAGGACCCGCTTTGGAGCGAAATTGATAGATCATTTCGATAGCTTACCACCTGATAAACTCACTTATCTATGTTGTTAACTAATAAAAATCGTTTAATTGAAATGCTGAGTGCTGCCCTCCAGGGTTTAGCTCAAGAGCGTGGTTTGGGTGACGCCCCAACACCTCGTTTAGAGCGCCCTAAGGCGGTAGACCATGGTGATGTTGCTTGTAATATTGCCCTCCAGCTTTCTAAGGCTTGGAAGCCAAATCCCAGGGAGCTAGCGCAAGCACTGGTTGAGCGTTTGGAGCGGCAACCCGGCTATGGTGACCTCATTGCTTCATGCGAAATCGCGGGCCCTGGATTTATTAACTTTCGCTTGAGTAACACCGCTAAAACTGCGGTGGTGCAAGAAGTCCTCACGGAAGGACCCCAGTTTGGTCGGTTAGCTCCAGAAGTGGCTCCAGTCTCCAGCGCGATGATTGAGTTTGTGTCTGCCAATCCCACTGGACCACTACACGTTGGTCATGGCCGTCAAGCTGCGCTAGGCGATGCACTAGCAAACTTATTAGCAACTCAAGGTATTAAGGTGCACCGCGAGTTTTATTACAACGATGCTGGGGTACAGATTGCGAACTTGGCTCTCTCAGTTCAGGCTAGATTAAATGGACTTAAACCAGGTGATGCCGCCTGGCCAGAGAGTGCTTACAACGGTGAGTATATTGCGGAGATTGCCGCTGCTTTTAAGGCTTCATCTGAATATAAAGATGATCTTGAGGCTATTCGTCAATTTGCCGTGGCGTATTTGCGCAATGAACAAGATATCGATCTGAAAACATTTGGCGTGAAGTTTGATTGCTATTACCTAGAGTCTTCTTTGTATACCGATGGCAGTGTTGCAAAAATTGTCGACGAGCTACAGAGTATTGGTAAGACCTATGAGTCTGAAGGCGCGCTTTGGCTAAAGACAACAGACGACGGTGACGATAAAGATCGTGTTATGCGTAAGTCTGATGGCAGCTTTACTTACTTTGTTCCTGATATCGCTTATCACTCCAGCAAATGGAATCGTGGCTTTGAAAAAGTGATTAACGTCCAAGGCAGCGATCACCATGGCACGATTGCTCGTGTGCGTTCGGGCTTGCAGGGTGTGGCTCAGAAGCGTGGTTGGGAGATTCCGAAAACCTATCCCGAGTATGTACTTCACAAGATGGTGACTGTGATGCGTCATGGCGAGGAAGTCAAAATTTCTAAGCGTGCAGGCTCTTATGTGACTGTGCGTGACTTGGTTGAGTGGTCCGGTGGCGTTACGCCAGAGATGACTCCTGATGAACGTGAATTAGCGCTTCAGCGTGGACGAGATGCCGTACATTTCTTCCTCATCTCCAGAAAGGCTGATACGGAGTTTGTATTTGATGTTGATTTGGCTTTACAGCAAAATGATGAAAACCCCGTGTTCTATGTGCAATACGCCCATGCGCGTATTTGCTCCATCTTGACTCAATGGGGTGGGCAGGTTTCTGACCTGAAGGGCGCGGATCTTTCCCTGCTGAAAAGCAAAGCCTCAGATCATCTCTTGCGTCGTTTGGCTGAATATCCAGAAATGCTCACTGATGCAGCGGCAGATTTAGCTCCACATGCATTGGCTTTCTACTTGCGTGATTTGGCGGGAGATTTTCATACCTTCTATAACGCCGACCGCGTTTTGGTCGATGACCCTGCATTGAAATTAGCTCGTCTTGCATTGCTATCGGCAACTCGTCAAGTGCTTGAAAATGGATTAAAAGTATTGGGTGTATCAGCACCCGCTAAGATGTAAGCTGTAGTACTCGTTAGCGCTTAAGAAGTAAAAAGAAGGATTGGGACACGATGAAAAAAAACAATCAACATGCCAGCTTCACTCCAAAGACTCAGTCTACGAGTTCAGAGTATGGTGGCACTATCCTTGGCTTTATTTTAGGGCTTGGGGTTGGCTTAGGTGTTGCTTTTGTAATAGCTTTTTACCTCTCAAAAAATACGCCCCAAGAGCGCCCTGGAGTGAGAGCCCCCAATCTTCCCTTAACCATTAAATCAGGACCAGCACCCGCTGAAGGTGAAGCTGCTGCCCCCGCAGAAGTTCTGGATTTGAACAAACCTTTACAAGGTAAGTCTGCGACACCTACCGCCGATACCTCAGACCCAATTGCTGATTTGGCCAATGGTAAGAAGCCGGCTGAAGTGCCTCCAGCCCCTGTCGCAAAATCCGATGCAATTTATTTCTTGCAAGTTGGCGCATTTAATAAGCGCGCGGATGCAGATGCTCAAAAAGCGAGTTTGGCTATTCAGGGTATTCAATCTCAATTAAGTGAGATCACAAGTGATGGCAACACACTATGGCGTGTTCGTGTGGGTCCGTATAACAGTGTTGAAGAAAGCAATCCCGTGCGAGATAAGTTAAATAGTATGGGCATTAAACCAAACGTTATCAAATCTAGTAAATCATGATTACATTATCTAAATCTAAGAGAACTTTTTTATCTGCCGCCATTCTGAGTTTGGTAGTTTCATTCTCAGGCATTGCTAGTGCGCAAAGCCCTAAGATTGAAGAGGGTTTTGATTGCCGTATTCTTCCTACCCCTCAACCAGTTGAGTCCAAGAGCAAGGTTGAGGTCATCGAGTTTTTTTGGTACGGTTGCCCGCATTGCTATGACTTTGAGCCCGAGCTCAATGCATGGCTCAAGCGCCAACCAAAAGACGTCACTTTCCGTAAAGTACCCGTTGCCTTTCGTGATGACTTCATGCCGCACAGCCAGCTGTTCTATGCCTTGGAGGCTATGGGTAAGGGTGAGGCGATGAATGACAAAGTCATGTATGCCATGCATAAAGAAAATAAGCGTCTGATGACTGAAAATGAGATTGCAGATTGGGTCGCTTCCCAAGGCATTGATCGCAATACTTTCTTGGCTACTTACCGTTCATTTGCTGTTGTGTCTAAAGCCCGTGCTGCAAGACAGATGGCTGATACCTATCGTATTGATGGCGTACCAACTATTGTGATGCAGGGTCGCTATGTGACCTCTCCATCCATTGCTGGGACTAAAGCTAAAGCGATTGCAGTGATGGATTTCTTGGAGCAAAAAATCCGCAAGGATAAGTACAAGTAATTCAAAGTCTTAGATTTTGACGAAGCGTCGTACGATCCAAAAATAGAATGGGTAGGGCAGGATTCTGAGGAATCTTAAGAATCCTGAAAACCGCTTAGGGAAGTGAATATCAAATTCTCCAGCCTGTAGTCCTGCGAGAATTTCTTTTGCAGCCTCGTCAGCAGTGATGAGTGCTGGCATTTCAAAATCATTCTGTGCAGTCGCTTCTGTGGCTACAAAACCTGGTGAAATCATGTGCACGCTCACACCCTGTGGCAGTAAATCGTAATACAGGGTTTCGCAGAAATTAATAATCCCTGCTTTGCTTGGTCCATAAGCTAGCGCTTTTGGTAATCCACTGTATCCAGCCACGCTACCCACTATGGCGATATGTCCAGCATGCACTTTGAGCATATTGGGCAAAACAACGCTTACTGCTCTCATAGGGCCGAGTAGGTTGGCATCGATTGTCTTGTGTGCAATCTCAAACTCAAAATTGTCAGCGCGTAAGGGGGTATATACACCCGAAACAAATAGCAGAAGATCCAATCCACCCCAGGTCTCTAGAATTCTCTGGTAGGCAGAGATGATCTGTTCTTGCTCGGTGACATCAAGAGGGAGTACCAATGCTTGTTCCGACTGCGCTGATTTAGCAAGGGCATTGAGGCGCTCAGCGCGACGACTAGAGAGAGCGACTTTTGCACCAGCCTTGATGAAGGCTTGAGTGCAGGCTTCACCAATTCCGCTGGAAGCCTCGATGATCCAAATGCGTTGATTTACAAATGAATTAATTCCTTTTTGTTTTATGGGCGCAGGGCATTGCTTGAGTAAATAGCATCTTGGTGTTTGAGGGTTTATTGCACAACATCAATATTCTTTTCGGAGAATCCAGCGGCGCAATACATGAGATAGAAATTCCATGGTCGAATAAAAGCCTCGTCAAAGCCAAGTCGATAGATTTCTTCAATCTTGTGATTAAAGCTATCGCGCCATAGACATAAGGTTTTAGCGTAGTCAGCACCAAATGCAAACTCAGCCTCCACCTCTAGTCCTGCGCTGGCAGCAGCAGCCTTGAATTTGCTTGGCGAGGGTAGCATGCCACCTGGAAAAACATATTGCTGAATAAAGTCGGTACTGCGACGATAGCGATCAAATAAGTCTTCTGCTATGACGATAGTTTGGATGCAGGCTCGACTACCCGCTTTGAGTCGCTTTGCAACCGCTTGGAAATATTCATTCCAATGGTTTTCGCCGACTGCTTCAAACATTTCAATGGAGACAATGCCATCAAATTGCTCATCGCAGTCTCGATAGTCTTGAAGGCGGACCTCGAATTGTTGTTGATTACCCACCTCTGCGGTGACCTTTAGAAGTCTGGTATCCGCGAAGGTTTTTTGCTCTGTGGATAAAGTCAGGCCGGTAACTTGATTGCCATTGCGTAAGGCTTCTTCCATAAATCCGCCCCAACCACAGCCAATCTCTAGAAATCGGTCACCTGGTTTGGCATGGATGAAGTCTAGTATGCGTTTGATTTTGGCGCGCTGCGCCTCCATCAGTGATTGCTTGCACCTTCTGAGAACCAGGCGCTTGAATAGCTCATGGATGGGTCTAGCCAAAGGGTATAGAAGGCATTCCCTAGATCATAGTGAGCATGAATATTTTTACGACTACCAGATTTGGAGTTATCCCCAAACCAATGTCTTGGGCGATACGCTATGGAGCCCAACCAACTTCCATAGATTGCTTTTTCTAGAATGGTGCGGTTCCGAATAGCTAGCTCCAGAACAGCCTTGAGGTCTGGTGTATTCCACTCACCTCGAATATAACTCTCAGCAAAGTCGATATCACCATGGGATAACACCTGCTTAAATACGGACCAATCTAAAACTTGAATCTCTGCATGCAGTTGGTCCGAGTTGCTTCCAAATTCCCTTACTTCATTATTTGGCAATGTCAGAATCAAATGCCCACTTCGCAATTGCGCCAAGAGACCTAAAAGGGTACGTGTGCTTGCGCGATATTGTTGCTGCTTAGACTCCCGCTTCTCCGGGCGGGAGAATGTGAGTCGAGACAGTAGTGATTGACCGGGGCGATTCATCGGGTAATTTCAAGTTCTGGTGGTTTGGGTTTTGAATGAAAGGGTACACCTTTTATCCATAATTTCAATGCTTGCCAATGAATGCGACCAATCACGCCAAGACTCATTAGGGGGTAGCGCAGGAAGGCAAGATAAAGTGCGCTTTTAGTCAGGGGTTGAGCTAGGCCGCTGATGCTGGTGTTAATCAATGGACTCTCATCCTCATGGAGTTCAATTCGACAAACGATATTTCTCTTGGAGTGACTATTCTGAGGAAACAAAAAGCGAAAATGGTATTCCCCGCGTACGTCACAGAAAGGCGACACATGAAATACCTTTTTACTAATTAGAGTCTCGCCAGATTGCAGGACCTTGCCAGAGTCATGATGGAGTAGGTAGCAGTGTCGTTCGCCAAAGGTGTTATTCACTTCAGCTAATACAGCTTGAACCTTACCATTGGCCTGAGTGCAGATCCAAAAGCTAACGGGATTAAAGACGTAGCCCAGGACTCTTGGGAAGGTTTGTAACCAGATCTCACCATCAACATGCTGAATATGATTTGCCTCAAGGATTTCTTCTATCCAGGACAGGCTATCCGTATTGCCTAATCCATGATCTTGGTCGAAGAATGAGAAGAGTCCCAATTGATTGTCTCTAAGACCATGCTTGCTGAGTAATGTTGGGTCATTCCTGCGCGTACGCATTGGAATGGATAAAGTAAATACTCCATAGCCAAACGCATTTTTAGCGGGTCGAAAACGCCGATGCTTTACAGTCCCAAAATTAATCGTTGGCAAATTCATTTACTGAATATCTTTAATGGAGCTGGGTAGAACGCGATGAGCAATTTTTTCCATCAGATCCATTGCTACTAATTCACCTGAACGAAGACCATCTTCATGAAAGCCAAAACCAGTCCATGCACCGCAATACCAAATTGAGGAGTTACCCTGAATTAAAGGCAGCTGTTTTTGAGCCTGAACGGCACGCATATCAAATACTGGATGCGAGTAATGAATTTCTTCATGTACTAGGGATGGGTTGGGATCAGTTAGCGGGTTCAGGCTCACAATAATCTGCGTGCTATTGAATGCTGTAGGCAGAGGTTGTAAGCGGTTGATTAAATAATTGACGCTGACGTGTTGTTGCGCAGTTGGTGTTGCACCAGATTTTGCAGTGTAGTTCCAGGCAGCCCAACAGCGCTCAGTAGCTGGTAAAAAATTCCTGTCCGTATGCAAAATTGCACGATTCTTTTGATAGGGTACAGAGGCCAAAATATTTCAGGCATCTTGGTCAATACCATGTACTAGCTCTAAAGTCTGATCGCTATGACAGGCCATAACCACTTCATCAAACCAGTGCGATCCTGAAGGGGTAATGACTTCAACCTGAGAATTTTCTGCTTGACAGGTGTTGACGCGGGAAACGGATTCGCGCACAAACCGGACTTGATGTTTCTCCAGTGCTGCAACCAAAAGCTTTACATATTCTCGCGAACCACCCTTAACAGTAAGCCATTGTGGGCGATTTTGAATTTGTAAAAGTCCATGGTTATGACAGAAGCGGACCATTGTCTGAATTGGAAACTCCAGCATCTACTCAACAGAGCATGACCAAATGGCACCAATCATTGGCAGGAAATAATTTTCTCTAAAGCTAGTGCTAAAGCGATTACGATCTAAAAAATCCTTAATGCGCTCATCTGGTTCAGAGTATTCAAGCTTGGCAGTGATTTGTTCTTCTGCGAGTCGAGTGGCGAGACGATTGAATCGTAGGATGTCATAAGCCATTCTCCAGAATGACAGTGAGAATAAATTGCTTCTTTGTCCAAAAAAAGAATTGATGTCATTACCAGCCCATTCAATCTTATTGGTGTGCCCCGTTTTTTCGCTCGCATCTATTGATACAGAAAAAGACATCTCTGATGGTGCAATCGGCACTTGAATTTCTTCAAATAGACGAACTAATCGAGGATAGGTTTTGCGATTAAATACTAGAAAGCCAGTATCAACCCCATGAGACACCTTGCCTTCAGAGGTTTCTAGTGTGAGATCTACTGTATTGCTATGACCCCCAATGTGATTGCCACCTTCAAATACGGCGAGATCTAAGTCTGGGTGCTGTCTATATGCGCATCCTAAGCCAGAAATGCCGGCACCAATGATGGCAACTTTTTTCTTACCCACTAAATTTTCTCTCCAAGAAGTTTTTCTATTTCACCAGTAATGCTGCTGCTTGTTGGTTTAGTCAAGCTGCCATATGAGTCCACCACATTACCGTTGCGATCAATGAGGTATTTATAAAAATTCCATTTAGGAGTTGTACCAGTTTTGGCAATGAGCATCTTAAATAAAGGATTTGGGTTGCTGCCGCTGACTGCGCTCTTGGCAAACATGGGGAACTTCACGTCATAGGTATTTTTGCAGAAGTCAGCAATGTCTTTATTGCTGCCTGGCTCTTGTTGCCCAAAATCGTTTGATGGAAATCCTAATACAACTAAGCCACGATCTTTATATTTGGCATATAACTTCTCTAGACCCTCATATTGACTTGTAAAGCCGCAAAAACTCGCTGTATTAACGACCAAAATGACTTTCCCTTGGTATTGGCACAGGTTTTGTGGCGCTTCATCCTGCAATCTAGGGAAGGTGTGGGATAGCAGGGGGCTACAGCTGGTTGATGCTGGGGGCGCAGCCTGAACCAATTGCGTTGCAGCGATCAGAAAGAGAAGTGCCAATAAATGCCTTGGCATGTTACGAATCATCTTGAGCCTATTAAAGGGGTGGGGATGTCCAAGTCTAAGACATTCTGGCAAATATCGTTGAGCCTGGCTCAATGCTATTAATATGACGCTATGAGCTCTTTACCTTTACCTTCTTTTGAGTCCAAAGTCTGTGCGCCGGCAGAGCTGGAGGCTCGTATTGCCGCGCTTCCAAGACCCCTGGTATTTACGAACGGTGTCTTTGATATCTTGCACCGCGGACATGCTAGTTACTTAGCTCAAGCCCGAGCATTAGGAGCGAGTCTGGTCGTTGGTGTGAACTCGGATGCCTCAGTCAAGATGTTGGGTAAGGGTGATGACAGGCCTATCAATACCGAGGCTGACCGACAAGCTTTATTAGCGGCGCTGGAGAGTGTCGATTTAGCCGTGTTATTTACAGAGCAGACGCCAGTGAATCTAATTGCAAAAATTCATCCGGATATCTATGTCAAGGGTGGAGATTATGAGATCGACACCCTTGAGGAAACTCGTTTGGTAAAAACCTGGGGTGGCAAAGCAGTCGCCATCTCATTTTTATATGAGCGCTCTACTACAACGCTACTGGGAAAGATTCGTACCAGCTAAGCCCTTCAAATTAAAGTGGGCTGGTCTCAAATATTTTGCAAGAGCCAGGCCCAAAGCCCTCGTAGTACCAAGCCTTCGATAGGTTCAATAGGTAGTGCTGCTAGCTCAGGAAATTGTTTAATCGCGTTTGCCAAAATTTTGGCATTACCACCGTCAAGCCAAATTCGTTCGACAGGATGATGCATCGCTTTGGCTAAATACACTGCTCGCAGTATTGCTCCTATTTGAGCCGCATCACACCCTCCGGTGATAGCTTCATCCGTTGTTATGCCAAAGCCTGCTTGTGTTTCAGGCTTACTAGTACGAACTGCTAATGGAAGTTGGGCTGTATTTTGTTGCAGGCTTTCCTGCATGAGACTCAGGCCCGGCAAGATCCAGCCACCATAATGAATCCCGTTACCACCTAGTAAGTCAATGGTTGTAGCCGTCCCAGCGTTGATCACCAGGGTATTGGTATTGGAGAGTGCTCTTGCACCAATCAGCGCAGCCCACCGGTCTGCACCCAGCTTGCTTGGGTCTTGATAGAGTGTGCGAACACCCTCATAAGTACTGCCACCTGAAAACTGCTTCCACTCAAGCTCTTGCCATTGCGGAAAAAGGCTGCGTAGATTTTCGATGGCAGTATTACCAGCCACACAGCAAAATGCAATTGCATCTGGCTTTGGTAATGTTTTAGAAATATAGTCCGATAGCTCAGCACGTAGCTCGGGAGACTGGAAAGATTTATTGCTAATCGATCCAGAATATGCCCACAGTTTTTTGTTTCGGTCTGAAATGTTTTGTGTTGATTCGACAGCCGCCCACTTCAGCCGAGTATTACCAAGATCAAATACTAAATACAGACTCATGATTGAACTCGCAAAGAAACATCGCCTGCATGAATGACGATTGATTGGTCCCTCTGCTTTAGGATAAGTGCACCAGTGTCATCAACCCCGGTAGAAATTCCGATGATAGGTTCTTTGCCCGCCCCTGATATGCAAACAGACTGATTGTTATATGCATCCCACTGCGCCCAGGAATTTTTAAAATAGCTAAATCCATGCTGCTTAAATTGGGCTAAATACTTTTCAAATGATTCAATGAGTTTTAGCCAAATAAATTCAGTATCAGGAAGTGATGTTTGGTGAGATACGAGTTGATCCAAAGCAGCAACGCCGATTGAGGATTGAGCATCTAGATTCTTTTCAATCAGCAATGCATTGCGAAGATTGAGGCCCAGTCCGATCACCATCCAAGTAGGTGAGCTTGGATTGCTTTGCCCGCCTTCAATCAGAATGCCACCAAGTTTGGAATAATTTAGCAGTAAATCATTGGGCCATTTCAGTCGAAGACCTTGTTGATGGAGTGCGACTTCACTGGTTCCTAAGGCCTCGGCAATGCCGGAAATGACTGCTAGTCCAATTACTAGACTGAGTCCACTCAGTTCGTTGGGGCGCTTTTGGAATGGGTGCGCCAAGGAAAAGCATAGCGTGTCTTCTGGGTTGGAAAGCCAAGATCTTCCAGCCCTGCCTTTGCCAGAGGTCTGCTCATGGGCAATTCGGGCAACAGGATCGATTAATTCCCCGGCACGCCAACGGGCCAATAAATCATCATTCGTCGATTTGGTGGTGGCAACACGTTCTAGGATGCAATTCGGACTCATTTTCCTATTGTAGAAAGATCTGGCCTAGCTGACCTAGAATAAGGGAATGCATCACGAAGATCAGCGTCCTCGCAAGTTTATTTGGCCTCTCCAGGCGATGCCTTTAGCTAGGGCTATTAGCTTGAGCTACGCGCTTTTGATCCTTTACGTCAGCCTCAATCCCTTTGATTTCCAATTTGACAATGGTATTGCTGCATTAGCGTGGTTAGCTGCCCCTTTGCCTCGCTTTATTACGCTCTTTGATGTCTCGGTCAATATCTTGGCCTATATTCCTCTGGGATTTATCTTGGTTTTTGCCTGTTACCCGCGTTGGCGTAATTTTGTTGCCTTGGGTATTGCTTTGGGTTTGAGCGCGGTATTAGCGTTGAGCGTGGAATCCTTGCAAACTTGGCTCCCCACTCGGATACCGAGTCAAATGGATTGGTGGGCCAATGTATTGGGCGCCCTATTAGGTGGCTTGCTAGCCATACCCTTAGGCCCTCAGTGGCTCTCTGGGAGTGTGGTGCGCCGCCGTTTTGACCAATGGTTTGGTTTGAACTGGGCTGCTTGCGCTCTGTTTCTACTTTTTCCTTGGACTCAGATCTACCCTCAGAATTCTTGGTTGGGTACAGGGGTGTGGGGGCATGCGATTTTTGCCTCAGTTGACTGGGGAACCATGGTGATAAACCATGTTGTACAAGAGTCCATCATTACAGCGGTCTGCTGGCTGGGTACCGGGCTTTTGCTATCGCTAGGGATGCGCGCAAAAGCCCCCCAGTGGAAAATCTTGAATGGCCTACTCTGTTTCACCGTTCTAGTAAAAATTGCCTTTACGACATTGCAATTCGGGGCGGTATTTAGCTTAGCGTGGCTCACGGCTGGAGCTATCTGGGGGATGCTGCTGGGAAGTCTATTGCTGAGATGGGCTCTCCGGTTATCTGTAAGCAATAAAGCTTGGCTTGCGATCACTTGCTTGCTGAGTGCCACCCTGGCAATTAATCTCTTGCCAGACAATCCCTATTTCATTTTGACATTACGGCAGTGGTACCAGGGTCGGCTATTACACTTTAATGAATTAATGCAATGGGTTTCAGTAGTATGGTTGCCATTAGCTTTATTTTGGGCACTCCGAAATCGGACCGCCTTTAATTCAAAAACTTGATTGAGAGTATGTATGAGCTTTAAGCACCATGTTTTTTTCTGTCTAAACCAGCGTAAGAATGGCGAAGATTGTTGCGATCGCCATAACGCATTTGCATTATTTGAGTACGCAAAAAATCGTGTGAAAGAATTGGGTTTATCTGGCCCAGGAAAAATCCGCATTAACAAGGCGGGGTGTTTAGATCGCTGTGCCGATGGACCGGTGGCGGTAATTTATCCAGAGGGTATTTGGTACACATTTGTCGATACTGAAGACATTGAAGAAATTATTCAGTCACACTTGGTGCAAGGGCGCCCAGTAGAGCGATTGCAGTTGGCTTAAAAAGATTTCAGAAAGCGTTTCTCATGAATAGCCGTACAAAAATCATTCATATTGATGGTGTTGTGGGTCAAATCGAAATGTCGATTGATCTGCCGGATGAATTAAAAACCAATACAGATTTTTTGGTAAGGGGTTTAGCGTTAGTTGCCCATCCTCATCCGTTAATGAGTGGAACGATGGATAACAAAGTCGCGCAAACTATGGCGCGCGCTTTTAATCAATTGGGTTACGTCAGCGTCCGTCCGAATTTTCGAGGTGTAGGAGCTACTGCTGGTGTGCATGATGATGGCGTTGGTGAGATGGAGGATCTGCTACATGTCATTGATTGGATGCGCACTCCCTCAAGCTGGAATCAATTTGAGGCTACCTCACAACAAGCGTGGACTCAGACTGCAAATACTTTGCCTTTAGTAGTTTCGGGTTTCTCATTTGGAAGTTTTGTTGGGACGCATTTAGTGCAACGCTTGTCAGAACTTGGGCGCCCAGCTGAGCGGCTCGTCATGGTTGGTAGTGCGGCTGGCAAGTGGGTCTTGGCACCCGTGCCTGCTGATACGATTTTGATTCATGGTGAAGTGGATGAAACTATTCCCTTGATCGATGTCTTAGATTGGGCGCGCCCTCAAGAGCTAGCAGTTCAGGTAGTTCCGGGCGCAGATCATTTTTTCCACCGACGTCTACATTGCATACGCAACATCATCACTGGTGCTTGGTTAGGCATGCCTGATCATCGCAACCAATAAACTACAAAGTAAATGAGGAAGATAAAACATGACTGAGGATAGAAAATCTCTTATCGAGTATCCATCTGAGTTTCCAATTAAGGTGATGGGTAAGACCAATCCAGAATACTTGCCAGCAATTTTGCACATTGCTCGTCAATTTGACCCTACGCTTGACGAGAGCAAGGTTGAACAACGACCTTCTAAAGATGGAAATTATCTGGGGATTACTTTGCCGATTACTGCAACCAGCCGTGAGCAATTAGATGAATTGTATCGCACTTTATCCACACATCCTTTGGTTAGCGTTGTCCTCTAAATTATTTGCATGAGTTTTTTAGTAAAACATTTAGGGGTCGCTGACTACGAGTCAACTTATCAAGCGATGCGAGATTTCACGCAGCAGCGAGATGGCGAAACCCCAGATGAAATTTGGATTCTGGAGCATTCGCCAGTATTTACTTTAGGTTTGGCGGGAGATGCGAGCAACCTCCATTCCCCTAGCATTCAAATTCCGTTAGTGCAGGTTGATCGCGGTGGTGAGATTACTTATCACGGCCCTGGCCAAATCGTGGTGTATCTACTACTCGACCTCCGGCGCTTAGGGATTTTTGTAAAAGAGCTCGTTTCCCGAATTGAGCAGGCTTTAATTGATACTCTGGCAGATTTTGGCATTCAAGCGGAAAGACATGCTGGTGCGCCTGGTATTTATATTGCTCAATACAGTCCGGTTCCATTGGAGTATCGGGGTACAAAGATTGCTGCTTTAGGTCTTAAAGTCTCAAAAGGATGCTCCTATCATGGACTTGCCCTGAATGTATCGACTGATTTAGAGGCTTTTGCCCGTATTCACCCATGCGGTTATGAGGGCTTAAGGACGGTAGATATGCAAACCCTTGGGATCAAGGACAATATAGACACTATTAGCCAAACCCTTTTAGGGCATTTGCAAAAGCAACTGACTTCATCATGACCACCAATAAGCCGGACCTCGATACCGCCCCTACTAGTAATAGTCGCCAAGACCTAAATTACGATGCTTCGCGTAAGCAGAAGTCGAGCGAGAAAATTGCGCGTATTCCAATCAAGATCGTACCCTTAGAGGAAGTGCTTAAGAAGCCAGATTGGATTCGAGTAAAGGCCGCTTCTAATAATTCACGTTTTTCTGAGATCAAAAAAATTCTTCGTGAGAATGAGTTGGTCACGGTTTGTGAAGAGGCAAGTTGTCCCAATATTGGCGAGTGCTTTGGTAAAGGCACTGCTACCTTCATGATCATGGGCGACAAATGTACGCGTCGTTGCCCATTTTGCGATGTGGGTCATGGCAGACCAGATCCACTAGATACCAAAGAGCCGGGTAATTTAGCGCGTACGATCGCTGCCCTGAAATTAAATTATGTGGTGATTACAAGCGTTGATCGCGATGATTTACGTGATGGCGGCGCCATGCATTATGTGGACTGCATTTCTCAGTCACGTAATCTCTCCCCAAATACCCGTATTGAAGTCTTGGTCCCAGATTTCCGTGGCCGTTTAGATAAAGCGTTGGATATTTTTTCTGAACATGCCCCTCAAGGCCTGCCTGATGTCATGAATCACAATTTAGAAACAGTTCCGCGCTTATACAAAGAGGCGCGACCTGGAGCTGACTACGCACATTCTTTAAAGTTGCTGAAAGATTTCAAAGAGCGCTTTCCGCATATTCCAACCAAGAGCGGTTTAATGATTGGCTTGGGGGAAACTGACGAAGAGATATTAGAAGTCATGCGCGATATGCGTGAACACAATATTGATATGCTGACTATTGGTCAGTACCTAGCTCCTTCAGGACATCACCTGCCAGTTCGTCGCTATGTGCACCCCGACGTCTTTAAGCATTTCGAGGAAGAGGCTTATGCCATGGGCTTCTCACATGCCGCCGTCGGCGCGATGGTGCGCTCTAGCTACCATGCTGACCAACAAGCACATAGCGCAGGTCTTGTCTAAACTCATGCTCCAAAAGTTTGGTGTAGTTCTAGCACTTGCATTTCTACTTTCTGCTTGTAGTCCCAAGCTAGATTGGCGGACTGTGCAGTCTCCGCAAGATGGCTATAGCGCTTTATTTCCAGGTAAGCCTGAAAAGATTCAGCGAAAAATCTCTTATCAAGATCAAGAGATTCCTCAAACTTTACAAGCTGTAAAAATTGAGGATGATATTTATTCAGTGAGTACGATTCACCTGACCAAAGATCAGTCCACCCTGGCGCCTAAATTGTTGGAGCAATTGCAGGGCAACTTATTGAATCGTGCAAGTGTCAGTTTGGAGAGTGCTCTTAGTGTTGATGCTCTTTATCAGACTGCCAATAAACAGCGTGTTGCTACTAAGGATTACTTCTTAGAATTTAAATCTACTGGTGCAGTAGAGCAGTCAATGCGTGTACGTTGGATTACCAGAATTGGTTCAGATAATGGAACTTGGATTTATCAAATCTCCGTTTTGCATACAGCTCCAGCAAGGGTGGATGCAAAATAGTTTTTCTCTGAAGAGGTTTACTCTAACTTCTTCGATGAGTTCCGCCCAGAATAGTTTCTAGACGAAAAGAAAATTCAGGTTAAGGCTTTTCTAAAGCAGCTACTTTAGCTTCAAGAGCTTCTAGTTTTTCTCTGGTCTTTGCCAATACCTTCGATTGCAAATCAAACTCTTCTCGCGTTACTAGGTCCATTTTCTGGAACCCTTGATTCATCATGACACGCACATTCTTTTCTATCTCTTGTGCAGGTGAGTTACGAATAGCATCCCCAACCTTGTTTTGCATATCGCTAGCAACGCGCTGGATTTGTTCTAGGATTTCGCCTGTTTTTTGCATAATGCTGCCCGCCGTTCTATTGAAAGTTGCATAAAAGACACACCTATCATTTTATGTTGTTGAGTCAAAAACAGCTGAAACCAGCCATAAATGCTGCACTTGCACCAAAATGAACCAAATTGGTGCAAATAAGTGCACTAAAGCTGGGCATAGGCCTTATTTAGGGGAATTGCACCAAATTGAAAGGGGGTGGGAGATTCATGATCACTCCATGCAATAAAGCATTTATCCCTTTTTCATTACACACAGCAAGGAGCAACACATGAAAACTATTCAAAAGACAGCCATCGCTCTAGCAGCGTCTGGCCTATTTGCTACAGCAGCATTTGCTGCCGATACTCCAACTAACCCTGAAGATGCAGGTAGCCCGATTTCTGCAAACGTTACTGTAACCAATGATTACCGTTACCGCGGCATTACTCAATCCAACTATCAGCCAGCTATTCAAGGCGGCTTCGACTACGCCCATGAGAGTGGTTTCTATATTGGAAACTGGAATAGCACAATCAGCTGGGTTGGAAACACTACAAGCGGTAGTGTATCAGCACCAATCGAGATGGATTTTTATGGCGGTTTTAAGAAAGAATTGATTGCCCCAGGATTCGCATCTGACTTTGGTGTACTCCAGTACTACTATCCAAGTAAGGATCAGTATTCTGCAATGCTAAATCCAAACAGCACTGAGCTTTACGCTGCTCAGAACTTCACTTTAGGACCTTTGACTGGTTTTGTGAAACTCTCATATGCAGTAACAACACTCTTCGGTATTCCAAATAGTGCAGGCTCTATGTACCCAGATTTAACAGTGAACTATGACACAGGATTTTGGGGTTTAACGGCAAATGCGCACGTAGGTTATCAATATGTTGCGGGTCAACCAGCATCTACGGGTGGCATAAATCAGACTGAAAATAACATTAGTTATACAGACTGGAAGCTTGGTGTAATCAAAGATTTTGGTAGTGGCCTAGCACTTTCAGCATCTTATGTGGCGACTAATGCTAATCCAGTTTGTTGGAATACATACAGCGGTAGTCCGCTAGGTACGCCAAATAGTGCAGCCGGTCGTGGCGGTGCTGTAGTTGCCCTCACAAAAACTTTCTAATTCTTTCCTCTGAACGGAGAAACGTATGAAATTAATTACCGCAATCATCAAGCCCTTCAAGCTTGACGAAGTGCGCGAAGCTCTCTCGGAAGTGGGAGTTTCGGGCATCACCGTCACTGAAGTTAAAGGCTTTGGTCGTCAAAAAGGTCACACCGAGTTGTATCGCGGTGCAGAGTATGTAGTCGACTTTTTGCCAAAAGTAAAAATTGAAGCTGCTGTTGAAGATGGCATCTTGGAGCGAGCGATTGAAGCAATTGAAAAATCTGCTCGTACTGGAAAGATTGGCGATGGCAAGATTTTTGTCTCACCAGTTGAACACGTCATTCGCATTCGTACCGGTGAAACCGGTGCGTCAGCACTTTAAAGAGGGGTTCAAAATGTTTGCTCGAATGAAACAACTTCTTGCTAGAACCGCTGTAGCCTTGGCTATTGGCGTCTCTGGCGTAATGGTAACTTCAGTCGCTTATGCGGCTCCTGATGAGCCTGTAGCGGCTGCTGCTGCCAGTGTTGCTGGTGCAGTTAGTGCCGTGGCGGCTACCGTTGATAAAGCTGATACAGTCTGGATGATGGTCAGTACCATCTTAGTTATTCTGGTGGTGTTACCAGGCTTAGCGCTTTTCTATGGTGGCTTAGTCAGAAGTAAAAATATGTTGTCAGTCTTGATGCAAGTAATGACAGTATTTTCTTTAATGGTTGTTCTGTGGGTTGTCTATGGCTACTCATTAGCATTTGGTGCAGAAGGCTTGATTATTGGTGACTTTAGTAAAGTGTTCTTGTCCGGCGTTACAACTGCCTCACAAGCGGATGCTTTCACACCAACATCAAAGATTCCGGAGTTTATCTTCATCGCATTCCAGGCAACATTTGCTGGTATCACTGCATGCTTGATCGTAGGTTCATTTGCTGAGCGCGTGAAGTTTGCTGCTGTGTTGCTCTTTTGCGCAATATGGCTAACTTTCTGCTACCTCCCGATTGCACATATGGTTTGGGGTGCTGGTGGTTACTTGCTTGGTAAGGGTGCACTTGATTTTGCTGGCGGTACAGTTGTACACATTAATGCTGGTATTGCTGGCTTAGTAGGTGCATACATGATTGGCAAGCGCTTGGGTTATGGCAAAGATGCAATGACTCCTCATAGCTTAACTCTCACTATGGTTGGTGCTGCATTGCTGTGGGTAGGTTGGTTTGGATTTAACGCAGGCTCAAACCTAGAGGCTAATGAAGGTGCTGCACTGCCATTCATCAACACTTTGCTTGCCCCTGCTGCTGCAGTATTGGCATGGAACTTGGGCGAAACTTTGTTCAAAGGTAAAGCCTCAATGTTGGGCGCTGCTTCTGGTGCGGTAGCTGGTTTGGTTGGCATTACTCCAGCTTGCGGTACTGTTGGCCCAATGGGTGCAATTGCTATCGGCTTTATCTCTGGCCTAGTTTGCTTATGGGCGGTGAGTGGTCTGAAAAGAATGCTTGGCGCAGATGACACCCTCGACGTATTTGGCATCCATGGTGTTGGCGGTATCGTTGGAGCGATCTTGACTGGTGTATTTACTGCACCTAGTTTGGGTGGCACTGGCGGAGCTGCTCCTGCTGACTTCTCAATTTTTAGTCAGACCATCATTCAGGCAGAAGGCGTAATCATTACTATCATTTGGTGTGCAGTAGTTTCAGTGATTGCATACAAAGTAGTGGATATGGTAGTTGGCCTACGCGTTCCTGAAGATCAAGAGCGTGAAGGTTTGGATGTCACTTCTCATGGCGAAACAGCGTATTCAAACTAATTGACTTAATTAGGGGGCTGAATGGCCCCCTAGAAGTAAATTTCGGTCAATTTAGTGGGTAAAGAGGGCGGTATCTTCGGATGCCGCCCTTTGTGTTTTAAAAATCTTACAATAGTGTCATGGTCCCACATCTCATTACTGCCCTTAGCGGCCCTCTTCTCGATCTCGAGTCGAAGGTATTAGAAGCAACTCCAACGATTGAGCGCTGGTTCAGGCTTGAATGGCAGGAGCACACTCCGCCGTTCTACTGCTCAGTTGATTTACGTAATGCAGGTTTTAAGCTTGCGCCAGTTGATATGAACCTTTTCCCAGGTGGATTCAATAATCTTTCACCTCAGATGTTGCCCTTGGCAGTTCAGGCGGCTATGGCAGCCATTGAGAAGGTTTGCCCGGAAGCAAAAAATTTACTATTAATACCTGAGCGACATACTCGCAATACTTTCTATTTGCACAATATTGCACGTCTGTCTTTGATCTTGCGCCAAGCAGGTCTTAATGTTCGCTTGGGTACTTTGTCTGATGAAATTAAAAAACCAACTTGGATTGATTTGCCTGATGGCAATCGTCTCTTGATGGAGCCTTTGTCTCGCTTAGGTTTGAAGAAGCAGCGTTTAGGTTTAAAAGATTTTGATCCCTGTTCAATCTTGCTGAACAACGATTTATCAGCAGGTATTCCTCCGATCCTAGAAAACCTCCACGAGCAATATCTCTTACCAGGTCTGCATGCCGGTTGGCATGTCCGCCGTAAGTCAAATCACTTTGCAGCCTACGATGAAGTCGCCAAGAAATTTGCGAAGATGGTTGATATTGATCCTTGGATGATCAATCCTTACTTTGCTAGTTGCTCTAATGTGAATTTCCATGAGCGTAAGGGCGAAGAAGAGTTGCAAGCTGCCGTTGAGAAAGTGCTTAAGAAAACTGCTAAGAAATATCGAGAGTACGGCATTAAAGAAAAGCCTTACGTCGTAGTGAAGGCTGATGCTGGTACATACGGTATGGGTGTCATGGTGGTAAACGATCCTGCGCAACTCAAGGGTCTGAATCGCAAAGACCGCAACAAGATGAGTGTTGTTAAAGAAGGTCTTGAAGTTAGCGATGTCTTAATTCAGGAGGGTGTATATACCCTCGAGAAAGTCAATGAAGCAGTTGCAGAGCCGGTGGTATACATGATTGACCGCTATGTGATTGGCGGCTTCTATCGCGTACATACTGATCGTGGGCCAGATGAGAATCTGAACGCGCCGGGCATGCATTTTGTACCTTTGGCGTTCGAGCAAAACTCTATGCCAGATCTAGGTGCCAAGCCTGGTAGTGCGCCGCCAAATCGTTTTTATCTTTATGGTGTTGTCGCTCGCCTAGCTTTGTTAGCCGCCTCTTTAGAGTTAGAGCGTTCTGATCCTAATGCTGAAGCTGCTTAACTTTATTTGAATACTCGGATATAAGATGAACTTTCTTTTCATTGCTGATCCTTTGGAATCATTTAAGGTGAGCAAGGATTCCACTTTGGCAATGATGCGTGTTGTGCAAGAAGCGGGTCATCAACTTTGGTTTTGCGAAAGCCGCAATATTCTCTGGAGAGATGACTTTGTAGTAGCGGATTGTCAGTCGCTCACCATTAAGCCAAGTGGCACAGCATGGTTTGAGTTAGGCACCATTGAAGGCCGCCCATTAAATACTTTTAACGCAGTCATGATGCGTACTGACCCCCCATTTGATATCGAGTATCTCAATACGACTTGGTTGTTATCTGCTGCGGTTCGTCAAGGTGCAAAAGTATTTAATAATCCAACAGCTATTCGAGATCACTCTGAAAAAATATCCATCACGGAGTTTCCGGAGCTCATTCCGCCAACTTTAGTAACGCGTGAGCTGAGTGCGATTGAAGTATTTCACCAAGAGCATCAAGATATTGTCATTAAACCCCTAGATGGTATGGGTGGTATGGGCGTGTTTCGTGTAGGGCCAGACGGTTTAAACCTGGCCAGTATTGTCGAGACACTAGGTGAGAATGGCGCTCGTACTTTGATGGTGCAAAGATTCTTGCCTGAGATAGCTCAAGGCGATAAACGTGTGCTGCTCATCGGTGGCGAGGTAGTGCCATTTGCATTAGCCCGCATTCCGCAGGGGAGTGAGATCAGAGGCAACTTAGCTGCTGGCGGCAAAGGGGTGGCTATGCCATTAACGGATGCTGAGATGAAGGTTGCAGAGCGCCTTGCCCCTATTTTGAATGCCCGGGGCTTGTTCTTGGTAGGATTAGATTTAATTGGTGCTTATGTCACTGAAATTAATGTGACCAGCCCAACCTGTTTTGTAGAGATTACTGAGCAAAGCAGATTTGATGTTCCGAAATTTTGGTTAACAGCACTTGAAAAGGCATTGGCATAAAAATGGTTGGAATCGTAATTGTTGCGCACACCCCAGTCGCAAGTGCGATGCTCGGTTTTGCTGAGCATGCGTTTGGTGTGGTGCCAGAGAGAGTTAGGGCGGTTGATATTCCGCCCTATGAAGATACAAAAGCCAGTTTTGATCGCCTGTTGAAAGCGGCATATGGCGTCAATACAGGTCAGGGCGTTTTAATACTGACGGATGTAATGGGCGCGACTCCAGCTAATGTGGCATCCAAACTTGAAGCTCTAGGGCCATTATCTGGTTTAAATGCACCCGTGATTGTCTTGGCCGGATTGAATCTACCCATGCTGATGCGTTGTATTTCTCATCGTGGTGAAGGTCTCGAAGAGCTTGCTCATAAAGCACTTCTGGGTGGTCAAAATGGAATTTTGCGTTTGGGTTCTAAAACACCGCAAGTCACTACGGAGAAATAGGACTCACTATGCCTGTTGCTGAAATCGAAATCATTAACAAGTTGGGCTTGCATGCTCGGGCATCTGCGAAGTTATCCCAGCTTGCCGCAGAGTTTCCCTGTGAAATTTTCTTATCCCGTAATGGTCGTCAAATCAATGCGAAGAGCATTATGGGTGTCATGATGCTGGCCGCTGGAATTGGCAGCACAGTCACCTTGGAGACTGTTGGTGAAAAAGAAGATGAGGCAATGCAGGCCTTAACGGCATTAATTAACGATCGATTTGGTGAGGGCGAATAAGGATGACTTTTGCTTTGCACGGAATTGCAGTATCTAAAGGTGTTGCTATTGGCAAAGCCGTACTGATATCGCGTGCAGCATTAGAGGTTAGCCATTACCTTATTGAAGCTGGCAAAGAAGACGCTGAGGCCAAAAAGTTATTAGACGCTTTTGAGCAGGTACGCCTTGAGTTGGCGCAATTGCGTCAAAGATTGCCTAAAGATGCGCCACAAGAAATGGCCGCATTCTTAGATGTGCACGGCATGATTCTGGCAGACCCAGCTCTAGCGGAGAAGCCGATTAAATTAATTCGTACGCAAAGGTTGAATGCCGCTTGGGCCTTAACAACCGAGCTCAATGATCTTTTGGAGCAATTTGCAGAGATTGAGGATGCGTACTTAAAAGAGCGTGCCAACGATATTCGACAGGTAGCTGAGCGTGTAATTAAAGCTTTAAATGCTCAGAAAAAAGACCCTTTACATGATGCCGATTTTTTGCCTGCAAGCGATATTGGTGTTGAGTCAATTATTGTTGCCCATGACATTGCCCCCCATGACATGCTGCGTTTTAAAGAACATGCTTTTACAGGGTTTGTAACAGATCTTGGTGGTAAAACCTCTCATACCGCTATTGTTGCGCGCAGCATGGAGATTCCTGCGGTAGTCGGTGTGCGACATGCCAGTGAAATGATTCGTCATGGCGATTGGTTGATATTGGATGGGGAGCATGGGGTTGTCGTTGTTGTGCCCGATGAACAACTTCTTGTTGAGTATCGAAAGCTACAGGCCCAAGCTTTAAAAGACGCTCGCAAACTAAAGCAGTTAAAGCACGCCAAGACAGAAACAGCTGATCGTGTTCAGATTGAGTTATTTGCCAATATTGAGTTGCCTGAGGATGCTATTCAGGCGGTGAAGTTGGGTGCTGTAGGTGTTGGCTTATTTCGGTCTGAATTTTTATTTATGGATCGCAAGCAAGCTCTCCCCGATGAAGAGCAGCAGTATCAAGAATATCGTCGCGTAGTCGATTTAATGCATGGCTTGCCCGTCAATATTAGAACTATTGACGTTGGTGCTGATAAGGCCTTGGGCGGTGGAGGTGATGTTTCTCAAACGGGTGCATCACCACTGGGATTGCGTGCGATTCGCTGGTCTCTGACTGAGCCGGAAATCTTTTTAACGCAACTCAGAGCTATCTTGCGCGCATCAGCCCATGGCCAGGCGCGCATTATGATTCCGATGTTGGCTCATGTTAAAGAGATTGACGAAACATTTAGATTGATTGAAAAAGCAAAGCAGCAGCTACACCAACGCGGGAAGGCATTTAATCCCAATATTCAAGTTGGCGCAATGATTGAAATTCCTGCGGCTGCTTTGATGCTGCCCTTATTTATTAATCGATTCGACTTTCTTTCTATTGGCACGAACGACTTAATTCAATACACCTTGGCAATCGATCGGGCAGATCATGCAGTTGCACATTTATATGATCCGCTTCATCCTGCTATTTTGAATTTGCTATCAAGCATCATTGATCAAGCTAAGCGCGCGGATGTTCCGGTTGCCGTTTGTGGCGAGATGGCTGGAGACCCTACGTTAACAAAGCTATTGCTCGCGCTCGGGCTGACAGATTTCTCAATGCACTTTAGTCAGTTGTTGTTAGTTAAGCGGGAGGTCTTAAAGGCAAATGTAGGTCTATTAAAAGCCCGCGTTCCTAGAGTTCTACGTGCCTACGAGCCCGAAGAGCAGGCTAAAGCATTGGAGCGATTGCTCTCTTAATTCCCTAGTGTTGGGAGCCGCAAACCTTGCATGCGGGATTTCGAGAAATACGAATCTCATCAATCTGAGTATTGAGTGCATTCCAAAGCAACATTCTTCCCACTAAAGGCTGACCAAAGCCAATTAATACCTGGAGTGCTTGGGCTGCTTGCATCGCGCCAATAATGCCCACTAGAGGCGAGAAAATGCCCATGCTGGCACAGCTGACCTCCTCAAACTGTTCTTCTGGAGAAAAAAGACAGGCGTAACAAGGAGATGTGGCATTACGGAAGTCAAAGACGCTTAATTGACCGTCAAATTTGAGTGCGGATCCAGATACAAGAGGCACCTTTTGGTGAAAGCAAGCTGCATTGATGAGCTGACGAGTAGCAAAGTTATCCGTGCAATCTAGAACAAGATGCACCGTTGGCAAAACTTCTTTTAATAAATCCTCAGTTGCCTTCTCTGCAATTGTATTAATCATGAGGGTAGGATTAATACTTTGCAAAAATTGTTTACCAGATTCCACTTTACTTTTGCCAATGGAGTTCTGGCTATGCATGATTTGTCGCTGCAAATTAGTGAGCTCAACTTTGTCATGATCAACCAGCGTTATTTTTCCAACGCCAGCCGCGGCTAGGTAAGGCGCAGCAGCACTTCCCAGTCCGCCAGCACCAATGATGAGGATGTGTGAGCCAAGAAGTGTTTCTTGGCCAGCAACATCAATTTCTTCTAATAGTAAATGCCGCGAGTAGCGAAGTAGCTGCTCATCATTCATATGTATACCTCATTGCTAGAACTTACTCTAGCTTAGAGGCCGAGCGTTTTACAGGCTCACCATTGATAAACGCAACTGCCTGAGAAAGCATGAAGTCATCTGCACTACCAAGTTCGATAGGCTTCTTAGACTTTTCTTTTTCTTTCTCTTCAGGAGTCTTCTTGGCATTTTTTTCTTCAATGCGTTGTAACTCTTCGAGACGACGTTTTTCACGATCAGCAACGAGTTTTTCTTCTGAAGATTGCTTATTGCGTAAATGTTTTTCACTGTCGATTTCGCGAGTAATCAACACATCATTGGGATCGCCATCTTTATTTTGATCAACCGCGATGTCAGGCTTGATGCCGTAAGCTTGAATCGATTTACCACTCGGCGTGTAGTAATAGGCCGTAGTAATTTTTAATGCAGACTCATTTGTGAGAGGGCGGACGGTCTGAACAGAGCCTTTGCCGAAAGTGGTTTTACCGATAATGGTGGCGCGTTTGTAATCCTGTAATGCGCCAGCCACAATTTCAGAGGCAGAAGCAGAGTAGGCATTGACTAAAACTACCATTGGCAATTTTTTATACATCTCAGGCACACCAGCTAAAGGATCGCCAGGCTCACTCAGGCGATACATGGCTGGCGTTGCATTGAACACCTGATTTGAATCGGCTGTTTGACCTTTAGTGGAGACGATCACGGCATCTGTCGGCAAGAAGGCTGCTGCAACACCAACTGCACCTTGTAACAAGCCCCCACCATTATTTCTGAGGTCAAGAATGATGCCCTTCATCTTAGGGTCTTGAGTGGCAAGGTCGCTTAATTTTTTTGCTAGATCAGGAACGGTACGCTCTTGAAGGCTTGTGACTCTTACCCAGGCAATGTCGTTATCCAGAATTTTGGCTTTAACGGATTGCACCTTAATTTCAGCGCGAGTAATGGTTACTGGAAAGCTGCGCTCTTCACTTTTGCGAAAGACCGTCAAAGTAATTTTTGTCCCCGGCGTACCGCGCATAGTGCGCACCGCTTTATCTAGAGACATGCCACGAACAGGCTTGTCATCTAAGTGGGTAATGAGGTCCCCGGCTTGCAGGCCAGCGCGTGCAGCAGGGCTGTCTTCAATGGGATTGAGTACTTTAACAACGCCATCTTCTGAAGTGATTTCAATACCAAGGCCAGCGAACTTGCCGCTAGTTTGCTCTTGCATCTCAGAAAAATCTTTTTTATCAAGATAGGTGGAGTGCGGATCAAGACTACTCACCATGCCCTTGACCGCATCAGTTAGTAACTGTTTGTCTTCAATTGGCTCAACATACTCACGTTTAATTTGGGCAAACACATTTGATAGTGTGCGCAGTTCATCTAAAGGTAGCGTCGTGCCTTGCTGGGCAGTAGCAGAGGGTTGGATGGTAGCTGCAACCCCGGCGATGAGGCCAACAGAGACTAGGGCTAGGTTCTTGAAAAATACGCGCATGTTTCTGTTTTACCTTAATCCAAATAAAAATGCTGAATGGGTTTGAGATTGTCATCGAGCTCATAAACAAGCGGGATGCCATTGGGAACATTTATTTCCATAATGTCTTCGTCGGAAACCTGGTCGAGATACTTAATCAAAGAGCGGATGCTATTGCCATGTGCAACGATTAATATGCGCTTACCTGCTTTGAGGGCGGGAGCGATAGATTCATTCCAAAGAGGCAATACACGCTCGACGTTATCTTTAAGGCACTCGCCCAAGGGAATGTCAGAAGCATTGAGTTTTTCGTAACGTCGATCATTCTGCGGATTACGTTCGCCACCCTTTTCTAGGAGTGGTGGACGCACATCGTAGGAGCGTCGCCAAATATGAACCTGAGCGTCTCCATACTGTTCAGCAGTTTCAGCTTTATTAAGGCCAGTGAGGGTGCCATAGTGACGTTCGTTTAGTCTCCAGCTATGGACTACGGGCAACCACATGAGGTCCATGGTGTCCTGAACATGCCACAGGGTGCGAATCGCTCTTCTCAGTACCGAGGTGTAGGCCAAATCAAACTCATAGCCTGCTTTGCGGAGATTTTCTCCTGCTGCTAGGGCCTGTTCTGTGCCTTTTGGGGTTAAGTCAACGTCCGCCCAGCCAGTGAAGCGGTTTTCAAGGTTCCAGGCGGATTCGCCATGACGAATAAGGACAAGTTGTTTCATAGAGCCATTCTATAATCCGGTGATGAACTTTCTCACGCAAATTGATAATCTAGCGCTTATCGCCCTCTTGTTTGTTTCGGGCGCAGCGCTCTTCCTCCCCACATTATCTACGCTTATTAGCGGAAAAGGTTTATCGCCTTCGGAGGCAACTATTTGGATTAATCGCCGAAAAGCAGCTGTTTTGGACTTGCGTCCAGAATCGGACTTTAAAGCGGGTCATCTGCCTGGATCTAAGCATATCTTGGCCGACCGAATCTCTACTAGACTCGACAAGCTCAAACTGGACCGCAAAAACCCGGTCATTTTGGTCTGTCAATCCGGTGTGAGCGCCCGCAAAGCGGTTCCAGAGCTCAAGAAACTGGGATTTTCTGAGGTTGCGGTTTTGGACGGCGGCGTTCAGGGTTGGCAAGCTGCAGCCCTCCCATTAATCAAATAATTTAGCAGGTTTTAGATATGCCACCAGTCATGATGTACAGCACCCAAGTTTGTCCTTACTGCGTTATGGCAGAGAAGCTTTTGCAAAAAAGGCGTTACAAATCTAGAGAAGATCTTGATTGATCGCGATCCTGCGCAGCGCGAAATTATGATGACTCGGACAGGCCGTCGTACTGTGCCGCAAATTTATATCGGTGAAACCCATGTTGGTGGTTATGACGATCTAGTGGCCTTAGATCGCGCCGGCCAACTTGATCCACTATTAGCTTAAAAATTTACTCAGAAAGTTCTCCATGACTGATCAAACTACTTCCGCTCCAGACGCAGCTGAAAATTCAAAAGAGCCTGGTTTCCGCATTCAACGTATTTACCTTAAAGACTTGTCTTTAGAGCAGCCACACGCACCGCAAATTTTATTGGTCGCAGCTGAACCTCAAGTAGAGGTTGAAGTGGATGTTGCTATTACTCGTTTGGGTGATGAGATTTTTGAGGTTGCCTTAATTGCGACAGTAACTGCCAAAGTAGAGGCCAAAGTACTCTTTTTGGTTGAAGCAAAGCAAGCGGGTATTTTTGAATTTAGCAATATTCCTCCAGAGCAAATTGATCCCATGTTAGGCATTGCATGCCCAACGATTTTGTATCCTTACTTGCGCTCGAATATTGCTGACACTATCAGCCGTGCTGGTTTCCAGCCAATACATTTGAATGAGATTAACTTCCACGGTATGTACGAACATCGCCTTATGCAGGCTGCACAAGCTGCCGCAACGGAAGGTGGCTCTACCGATGAAAGCAAAATCATTCTCCCTCATTAAGCTGATTTAGGTAAAGCTCTCAGATCATGAAAGTGACGCTGCTTGGAGCTGGTTCATGGGGCACTGCTATGGCCGCGCAAGCTGCGCGCCATCTTCAGTCAGGCGATGTTTGTTTGTGGTCACGAAGCCCTGAGCAGTTAGAGGGTATTCGGAAGTCAGGTGAAAATGCCGACTACCTGCCTGGCGTTATCTTGCCCAAGAGTCTGCAATTAGAAGCCAGTTTTGAGCACGCTATCGAGCGCCTCTCAGAAAAAGATCTTCTGGTGATTGCTACGCCAATGTCGGGTTTGTCAGAAACAGTGGCGCATGTATTGCGCCTTGCAAAGCACCCACTCAATATTGTTTGGTTATGTAAGGGGTTGGAGCCCAGCACTACTTTGTTGCCACACCAAGTGGTAGCACGCGAAGATCAGTTACATAGTCATGGCCTTCAGCATTCTTACGGCGCTTTATCCGGACCCAGTTTTGCCCAAGAAGTTGGCAATGGAATGCCCTGTGCATTAACAATTGCTAGCAAATCAAACGCTTTGTGCGACATTGTTCAGGGTGCTTTCCATCACGGCAATATGCGCATCTATGCGAGCGATGATTTGGTTGGCGTTGAGTTGGGTGGTGCTATTAAAAATGTTTTAGCTATCGCTGCCGGCATTGGTGATGGCTTGGATCTTGGTCTTAATGCGCGCGCTGCAGTGTTAACTCGTGGCCTTGCAGAAATGATGCGTCTAGTAAAGGCGGCCGGCGGCCGACCGGAGACCTGCATGGGATTAACTGGTGTTGGCGATTTGATTTTGACTGCAACTGGTGATCTCTCGCGTAATCGTCGTGTTGGTTTGGCGCTTGCTGCAGGAAAACCTTTACCTGAAATTTTGGGTAACTTAGGACATGTTGCTGAGGGCGTACTGTGCGCCTCGGCAGTCGGAAATTTGGCGACTCGCTTGGGTGTGGAAATGCCAATCACCGCCATGATGAGCGAAGTCTTGTCTGGAAAACTCTCACCGCATGAAGCAGTGAAAAAACTGATGGGACGCAACCCCAAGGTTGAGGCTTAAGTTTTAACCTCCGCCAAGCAATCCGTTTTGGCGCCATGCTTCATAAACCACAATCGCTACCGTATTTGAGAGATTCAAGCTGCGACTACTGTCTTGCATTGCCAAGCGCATTTGATTGGGTGTGGGGATTGAGTTTCTCACTTCGTCAGTAATACCTTTGGTTTCTGAGCCAAAAATGAAATAGTCATTTGGCAAATAGTTGCCATCATGAAACTTCCCAAATCCTTTGGTAGTCAGAGCAAACATTCTCTCGGGCTGAGGTTTTTCATCAAGCAGAAATTGCGGCCAGTTTTTATGAACTTTTACTTTGGCGAACTCATGATAGTCCAGCCCTGCTCTGCGAAGTTTGGCATCCTCCATAGGGAAACCAAGCGGCTCGATGAGGTGTAACTTTGCGCCCGTATTTGCGCACAGGCGAATGATGTTGCCTGTATTGGGTGGAATTTCTGGTTCGAATAAAACAATGTTAAACATACGTAGATCTTTGTGATGGACGAAGTGTTCTTAGTAAAACCCAATTAATAACACGAGATGCCCCATTGTCCTTCAATATGCGCGCGATTTCATTTAAGGTTGCTCCGCTAGTCATCACGTCGTCAAACACAATGACAGAGGCGGACTCTAGTTGTCCCTGGTACTGCGGGTTGATATAAAACATATCTTGAATGGCAATTTGACGACTAGCACGATTCCCTTGAGCCTGATGCTGCGGGCTGTGATGGCGCTTCAAGATGTGTGGGTTTTTATGAATGCGTTTATCGCAACTAATCCGTCTAGCTAACTCCCAACTTTGATTAAAGCCTCGGGCACAGAATTTTTCTTGGCTCAGCGGTACCGGAAGAAGATAGTCTGCTTGAGCTTCTATAGAACTCTTTGCAAGCAGGGCATTCCATGCGGATGCTAAGCCATGTGCATATGCAAGTCGACGCTGATATTTCAATTGATGCAATGCTGATTGCAGTCTGCCATCATATCGATCAAGGCAGTAAGTTGCATCAAAGTAGGGTGGCTTAGTACAACACTCTTGGCAAGTGTTTTCTTTTAGCTCGTCCACTTGAAGAGTAAGGCCGCATTGCTGGCAGCATTCGTAATTCAATAACTGCTCTGATTTCAATATGGAGGCGCAATTCTTGCAGAGAGTGAGTTGCTGAAATGTGCCGCAAATAATGCAAGCGCTGGGTAGAAGGTGAGAACAGACTGCCTGGAAAATATTCTCTATTGGATGCATGGGCTGCTGAGTATACTGAGCCAATGACCCAATCAATCAGATGGCTTCAGGATGAAATTGCAGGCTGCATGCTGCAAAAATTAGACATCGTGAAGTTGGAGGCAAAGGATGTATTGTTGATTCCAGATTTCCCTGGAGCGCATGCCCCTTTTCTGACAAAACGTTTTCCTGGAATTCGTTTTCATAGTGCGCCAGAAAGTGAGCTATCGAGTTTCGATTTATATAAATTGAGGTTGACTCGTTTTTGGAATTCCAAAATGAAATCTTCTGCTGTAGTTTCTCTAGATGACTATATGAGAACGGGAAGTATTAATCTCCCTAGCAATTCTGTAGATTTAGTAGTGAGTGTTCTATTGATTCAGAATTTGGCTGACCCTAAGCATTTCTTGAAGGAGTGCTGGCGAGTGCTTAAAGAAGGTGGCTTGCTGACATTGAGTTATCTTGGCCCCGATACCGCTAAAGAACTCAAGTCTGAATCCTTGGCTCAACAATTGCCAACTCGGAACTTGCCTAGCCCCTGGGATATGCACGATATGGGGGATGCTCTCTTGGGTGAGCGTTTTTCTGATCCCGTAATGGATATGGAGTTTTTAAAGCTGGATTACGACTCAGATGCACTGCTGCTATCAGATGCCAAGGCATTAAATCTGCTCGCTGTAGAAGATAAAAATGATGCTCAATTCACTCAATTGCCCAGCAAACTCACTTTAGAGGTGGTGTATGGACATGCTTGGGCTTTAGGTAAGCACCTTGCCAAACCACAAGATCATGTTGCCTATATTGATCCAAATCAAATCGGACGCAAGATTAGCAATGATTCTGCTTAAGTGTGAGTGCTTACTATCTTTTAAACCATTGTCAAGATTGAGTCAGGCATGGTTAATCCCGTTTGTTGTTGAGCAACCCTATAATCACGCCTAGAAGAATTGCTTGATACCGTTTTTTTGGGCTTTCTGAGGCTGTATTGCCGCAGAAGTTCACGACAATAAACAGAGAATAAGATGAATTTATTTGGAAAAGTCACTAGGGCTTCGCTCTATTTAGTAGCAGCCTTTGGCGCGGCGCTTGCGCAAGCCGCTGAAGATATGCCAGGCGGCCCAGCCGTGAATCAGCTGAACTTCACTGCCCCTGCAACAAAAATCATGCAAGAAATCCATTGGTTGCATTGGATGATGTTGATTATTTGCGCTCTTATTTTTGTGGGTGTTTTTGGGGTGATGTTCTATTCCATCCTCAAGCATCGCAAATCCTTAGGTGCTAAATCTGCCTTTTTCCACGAGAGTACGACTGTTGAGATCATTTGGACAGTGATTCCATTGTTGATTGTGATCGGCATGGCTTTGCCAGCAACAAAAACTGTTGTTGCGATGAAAGACACTACGAATTCAGATATCACTATTAAGACCACTGGGTACCAGTGGAAGTGGGGTTACGACTACATCAAAGGCGAAGGCGAAGGCATTAGCTTTTTATCTACGATGTCTACTTCACGTGAAGCGATCAATAATTTAGAGCCTAAATCCAATACCTACTTGATGGAAGTGGATAACGAAATGGTTGTGCCTGTTGGTAAAAAGATTCGTCTGATTACTACAGCTAATGACGTCATTCACTCTTGGACTATCCCTGCGTTTGGCGTGAAGCAAGATGCGATTCCTGGCTTTGTACGCGACACTTGGTTCCGTGCAGAGACCATCGGTAAATTCCGCGGTCAATGTTCAGAGTTGTGTGGTGCTGAGCATGCCTTTATGCCTATTGTGGTCAACGTTGTTTCACAAGACGACTACACCAAGTGGGTAGCAGAGAAGAAAAAAGAAATGGGCGCGGCCTCTGATGACCCAACTAAGGTTTACACCTTGGATGAGCAAAAAGAGCGTGGTGCCAAAGTCTATGCAGCCAATTGCGCAGCATGTCATCAGCCTAACGGTAAAGGTGCGGGCACATTCCCAGCGCTTGATGGTAGCAAAGTGGTGCTTGGGCCAAAAGCTGGTCAATACAACATTCTTATCAATGGTAAGGGTGCGATGCCAAAGTGGGCTGGCGTGATTTCTGATGGCGATATTGCTGCTGTGATGACATATACCCGCAATGCATGGGGCAATAAGACAGGTGAAATTATTCAGACCCAAGATATTGTCTCTGCACGCGCAGGCAAGTAATTTGTTTATTAATACAGATCAAACTAAACCGGAGTAATCCATGAGCACAGTCTCTACCACCCACGATCACGCACACGACCACGCGCATGACGATCACACGCCACATGGCTGGCGTCGTTGGTTGTTTGCAACCAACCATAAAGACATCGGCACGATGTACCTCATCTTCTCATTCGTGAGTTTGATGGCTGGTGGTGTTATGGCTTTGGGAATTCGTTTGGAATTATTCCAACCAGGTTTGCAGTTCTTGCGTCCTGAGTTCTTTAACCAATTAACTACCATGCACGGTTTAGTGATGGTGTTCGGCGCAATCATGCCGGCATTCGTTGGTTTTGCAAACTGGATGATTCCTTTGCAAATCGGTGCATCCGATATGGCCTTTGCCCGTATGAATAACTTTAGCTTCTGGATTCTTCCGGTAGCTGCTTGCTTATTGTTCGGCTCATTCTTAGCTCCTGGCGGCGCTCCTGCAGGCGGTTGGACTTTGTATGCTCCGTTGACTTCGCAGATGGGCCCAGGTTTAGACATGGGTATTTTTGCACTCCACTTATTGGGTGCTTCTTCCATCATGGGCTCGATTAACATCATCGTAACCATCTTGAATATGCGTGCTCCTGGCCTGACATTGATGAAGATGCCAATGTTCTGCTGGACTTGGTTGATTACTGCTTATTTGTTGATCGCTGTAATGCCGGTATTGGCTGGTGCAATCACCATGGTTCTTACAGACCGCCATTTTGGTACTTCTTTCTTCTCCGCAGTTGGCGGTGGTGACCCAATCATGTTCCAGCACATTTTCTGGTTCTTCGGTCACCCAGAGGTTTACATCATGATTCTTCCAGCGTTCGGAATCATCAGTGAAATCGTTCCTGCATTCTCTAGAAAAACATTGTTTGGCTACAGCTCCATGGTTTATGCAACTGCATCCATTGCGATCTTGTCATTCATTGTTTGGGCTCACCACATGTTTGCAACTGGTATGCCAGTAACAGGTCAGCTGTTCTTTATGTACGCAACTATGTTGATTGCCGTTCCAACTGGCGTGAAGATTTTTAACTGGGTTGCAACTATGTGGAAAGGTTCGATGACTTTCGAAACTCCAATGTTGTGGTCTGTTGGTTTCATCTTCGTATTTACGATGGGTGGTTTCACAGGTTTGATTTTGGCAATGGCCCCAATTGATATTGGTGTACAAGATACTTATTACGTTGTTGCCCACTTCCACTACGTATTGGTAGCAGGCTCATTGTTCGCAATGTTTGCTGGCTTCTACTACTGGTGTCCAAAGTGGACTGGCTACATGGCTAATGAAACTCGCGGCAAGATCCATTTCTGGGCTTCCATGATTTTCTTCAACATCACCTTCTTCCCAATGCACTTCTTGGGCTTAGCAGGTATGCCACGTCGTTATGCTGATTACCCAACTCAGTTTGCTGATTTCAACATGATCGCTTCGATTGGTGCGCTTGGTTTTGGTTTGGCACAAGTGTATTTCTTGCTCTTTGTTGTCTTGCCAGCTTACAACGGTAAAGGCGAAAAAGCGCCAATGAAGCCATGGGATGGTGCTAAAGGTTTGGAGTGGACAATTCCATCGCCTGCTCCACATCACACATTTGAAACGCCTCCTGATGCTAAAGAGTTGCATGCTGCAGGAATCTAAATTGGCCGCACACAAATCCCAATCTGCTAGCAATCGCAGATTGGGTTTTATCCTTTTAAGCGTTGCCCTGGTTTTCTTTGTTGGTATCGTAATTAAACGGAGCGTACTGAGTTAAGGCCCTTACATAATCATGTCTGCTATCGCCTCCGTTAACCGCCAAATCTTGCTGAAGCTATTGATCGCTTCTGTGATGATGTTTGGTTTTGGATATGCGCTAGTGCCGATGTATAAGGCCTTGTGTGAAGTGACTGGCATTAACGTAGTCACCAGCAAGAATGACTACGGTATCCGAGCTTACAGTGCAAACAAGGTAGGCAATACCCAGGTCGATTATTCCCGCAAGGTAACTATTGAGTTTGACTCGAATAGTCGCGGCCCATTTACATTTCGCCCGGTAAAGAACTTTTTAGAAGTGCATCCAGGAGAGATGGCGGAAATTGTTTACGAAGTAACAAACAATTTGAATCGTCCTGTTGATGCGCAAGCAATTCCAAGTTATGCACCTAAAAGCGCCATGGAGTTCTTCACCAAATTAGAGTGTTTTTGTTTTCAGCAGCAAACCTTGGCAGCTCATGAAATGAAAAAGATGCCTGTCCTGTTTGTGATTGATGCGGGACTACCTGCGGATGTGAAAACGATTACCTTGTCGTACACCTTCTTTGAGTTAGGCGTTGGTCAGCAGCCAGCAGGCTCAACAACTCCTAAATCGAAAACGACGTCATGAGTAAGAAAAGTACTTTTATGCAATCCATGATCGCTGTATTGTGGGCTTTTTTGGGTGTGCGTAAGAAATCAGGATTGCAGGAAGATGTAGCTTCATTAAGTTTTGTCCATATTGTTATTGCGGGAGTTTTAGGTGCCTTGATTTTTATGGGCGTACTCCTCTTAATAGTTAAAGCAGTTGTGTCCCATTGATTATTTTTTGATTGAATAGAGAGAATAAGATGTCATCCAATTCAACCCCTTACTATTTCGTTCCTGGGCTATCCAGTCATCCAGCATCTGCAGCTTTAGGCTTGCTTGCTTTTGGCGCTGGAATGTCTGGCTGGGTAAACCATGCAGCCTGGGGTGGCCCAGTAACTGCAGTTGGTGTGCTCTGGGTTTTGTTCGTGCTCTATAACTGGTTTGGTGACACGATTGCCGAGTCTAATGCTGGCAAAAACGGTGTAAACGTAGATATCTCCTATCGCTGGTCAATGGCTTGGTTCATCTTCTCCGAGATTATGTTCTTCGGAGCATTCTTTGCGGCTTTGTTCTATGCGCGTAATATTGCGATGCCTTGGATGGGTGACGTCGAAAGTAAATTACTCTGGCCTGATTTCACGGCGGTTTGGCCTAATGATGGCCCAGCAGGCTTGGTAGAGAAATTCACGACCATGGGCCCATGGCCAATCCCAACTATTAATACTTTGTTGCTCTTGAGTTCAGGTGTAACAGTTACCTATGCTCATCATGCGCTTCGTGAAAATCACATGAAGAAAGCCATCAATGGTTTGGCTGCAACTGTTGGCCTTGGTATTATCTTCTTGGGCTTTCAGATGTATGAGTACTACCATGCATATCATGCCTTGAACTTAAAGCTCACTTCAGGCGTATATGGCTCAACCTTCTTTATGTTGACTGGCTTCCATGGCTTCCACGTATTCCTGGGTGGCTTAATGTTAGCTATTGTGTTGCGTCGAATGATTCGTGGTGACTTCACTGCTGAAAATCATTTTGCGTTTGAAGGTGCCGCTTGGTACTGGCACTTCGTTGACGTTGTCTGGCTTGGTCTCTACATCGCTGTTTACTGGATGTAAGGAAATAAAAAATCGGGGCGTTAAGCCCCGATTTGTTTTGGATTGCCGTTTTTATTTTGTTAGTTTGCTCCCACCCGAACACCAGTAGCTTCAATATAACCAAAGTAGTGGGCAATCAATATGCCAAGAAACAGAACTATTGAAAGTCCAATACGCAGCATGAGAGACTGAACCATTCTTGAGCTCCCGCCTTTGTCTTTCATCATGAAGTAGAGAGCAGAGCCCAAGCTCCCTACAATCATTAGCAGTGCAACTGGAATAATCCAGTTCATCTCAAAATACCCCCGTGAATATGTTTTCTAGCTTAATTACTAGTCGTATAGTCGCTACTTTATCAGCCCTTCTGGTGATTTTAGTGGGCTGTGGAGCTGGTATCTGGCAGCTGAATCGGGCTGAGCAAAAAGTTCGCCTGGGCGAATCTCTGGCCGCCAAACTGGAAATGCCCGTACTTAACGCTAATGCCGATAGCTTGAGCTTAGAGCAGGCTTCAGAGCGTCGTATTCTTGCTCGTGGCCGCTTTATCCCAGCTGAGGCTATTTGGCTCGACAACCGTCCTCGCCCCATTCCAGAGGGTGGATCTGGTTCTTCTGGGCAATCAGGCTTTTATGTGATGATGCCCTTGAAATTAGATGGTCAAGAAGCTGTTCTTTGGGTTAATCGAGGCTGGGCGCCACGTAACAATCAAGATCGTGTTGTACTCCCTCCAGTCAAGACTACTGATGAGCCTGTGACTATTGAGGGTGTTGCTTTTCCTCACCCAGGAAGGGTTTATGAATTGGGACAAAAGGGCACTGCAAAAGCGATTCCTAGAATTGAGCAAAATTTTGATTTAGCGCTCGAGGCTCAAAGTCATGGGTGGAAGCAGTTGCCATTTATTGTTCGTGAATCTGATTCGGCTAAAAAAGATGATTTAGTCCGAAATTGGCCCTCTCCAACAAATGGAGTCGATCACCATTATGCTTATGCCTTTCAGTGGTTTGCTTTGGCATTGGCTGGATTTTTATTTTGGCTCATCAATGGGCTCATGAAATATCGGCGAGAGCTAGCGGTAAATGGAGATAGAGTGTGAGTGATAAAGAGTTATTGATCCCAGCTTCACAAATGGATTCATCGGCGATTAATGCGCAGACTCGTCGGGGTCGACTGCAAATGCTATTTTTATTGCTTGCATGCGCAGCACCGGTTATCGCCTCCTATTTGGCGTATTACGTTTTTAAGCCAGAAGGCGGTAAGACCAATTTCGGAATCCTTGTTCAGCCTGTGCAAGATGTGAATCCTGCTTGGTTTGACATACCCTTTAATGGCAAATGGACTTTGCTAGTGGCTAGACCAGCTGGTGAATGCACCACTAAAAATGAATCTTGCCTTGAAGCCTTATTTTTGATGCGTCAATTGCGCGTTGCAGTCGGTCGCGAGAGTAGTCGCGTTCAGTTAGTTTGGGTGAATACAGATGGTAAGCCGGTAGACCCAGAAGTCTTGTTGGCCTATGATCAGAAAGTGGCAGGTTTTCAGGTTTTGAGTTTGCCAGCAGATGCCAAGCTAAAGGAGGAGTTTGATGCTTGGCTTAATCGTGAAGGCGCTGGTCAGAAAATTCAGTTGATTGACCCGAGCCCGGCAAAAATGATGGTTTTCCCAGTGACGAATTCTCCAAAAGAATTTGGCAGCATCAAAAAAGATCTCGAGAAACTACTGCGCCTCAATCGCAAGGGTGAGAAGTTGCAATGAGCGGTGCATTATTGCTTTCGGAGTTGGCTGCAATTGCAATTGTCTTTGCAGGTCTACCTTTGCTCTATCTCTGGACTAGGTCGAGATTTAATTTTTTCCAAAAGCTCAATTGGGTTTTGGTCTTCATGACTTTTGACTTAATTGTCTTTGGTGTCTTTACCCGTCTCACAGACTCGGGTTTAGGTTGCCCTGATTGGCCTGGATGCTATGGCACATCTAATCCATGGCATGCAATTGGTGAGATTCAATTGGCTGAAGCCAATATGCCTACTGGCCCCGTTACTGTGATCAAGGCTTGGATTGAAATGATTCATCGCTATTTAGCAATGACGGTTGGCGCATTAATTTTGATTCAGGTAGGGGTAGCTTGGAGTAAGTTAAGAAGCTTGGGCAAGTGGCCTTTATTGGGTAGTCTCGGTCTGCTGGTTTTGGTGTGTATTCAGGGGGCGTTTGGTGTTTGGACAGTAACACTCAAGTTGCAACCCATTATTGTGACTATCCACTTAATGCTGGCTTTAGTTTTGCTGGCCTGTTTAACGGCTTACGCACAGCAAGAGTGGGAAGATAAAACCTCTTCAGTAGCCCTCTTGCAGATAAAGCCGCTTTCTGCGAAGTTGCTTTTATTTACTTCAGTCGTCTTATCCATCCAAATCTTTTTAGGTGCGTGGGTAAGTACAAATTACGCTGTATTAGCTTGCCCTGATTTTCCAACTTGCCTAGGCACTTTCATGCCTGAAACAAATTGGCAGGAGGGCTTCACTCTGTGGCGTCAGTTAGGTCTGAATGCACAGGGTGAATCTATTTCCCCTGTTGCTTTGCAAACAATCCATTGGGCGCATCGCGTGTTTGCTGTGGTTGCCATTGCAGCTTTAAGTCTTCTCGGAATCAGCGCTCTCCAGTTAAGTTATCCCGCATTACCTAGAATGAGTAGCATTGCCAAGTTATTGCTGGGCTTATTAATTCTTCAGGCGCTGACAGGCATTTCCAATGTGGTCTTCCAGTGGCCCCTGCTTGCCGCTTTACTGCATACCGCTGGTTCTGCTGCATTGATGTTCTGTTTGGTTCGCCTAGCGCAGTGGTCGACCTGGAGTGCTCCCATTCGTATTAAGATGGTCAAATCATTATGAATAGTCCCACTTCATCTACACCTATAGCGATGCCGCGTTGGCGTCAATACTGGGTGCTTACCAAGCCTCGCGTCACTTTGCTCGCTGTTTTCTGTGCAGTGATTGGAATGTTCTTGGCCACCCCTGGTATGGTTCCTTATCCAGTGCTGATTGGCGGCATTGTGGGTATCTGGTTATTGGCAGGTGCAGCTTTTGCAATGAATTGTTTAATTGAGCAAGCCATTGATGCCAAGATGAAGCGCACTTCTTGGAGGCCATCTGCAACTGGTGAAGTAACCCCTTTTCACATTACTGTTTTCTCGATCGTTCTTGGCAGTTTGGGAATAGTCATCCTATGGAGCTTCTGTAACCCATTAACGATGTGGCTTACCGTAGCAACCTTTGTGGGTTACGCCGTGATTTATACCTGGTTACTAAAGCCTGCTACACCACAGAATATTGTGATTGGTGGACTTTCTGGCGCCATGCCACCTGCCTTAGGTTGGGCTGCCGTGACTAATGGCTTATCTGCCGAGGCTTGGCTCTTGGTGCTCATTATTTTTGTTTGGACTCCGCCGCACTTTTGGGCGCTTGCCCTATATCGTCGCGATGACTATCTGCAAAGTGGTTTGCCGATGCTACCAGTGACTCATGGTGAGCGCTTTACGCTACTCAATATTTTGCTGTACACCTTGATCTTGATTGCTGCTACTTTGTTACCTTACATTTACGGCATGAGTGGGCTGGTGTATTTGATTTCCGCAATCATATTAGGTTTGATGTTCCTTGCCTATGTGGTTGCCTTGTTTGTTTCTTATAGTGATGATCTCGCGAAAAAGACTTTCCGCTTTTCGATAACGTATTTGTCTTTGCTATTTGCAGCACTATTAATTGATCACTATTTCATTTGAGTTGATTATGAATTTATCTACACGCTACCTTCGTCTCACCCATATCTTGATGTTGTCGCTTATCGGCTTGACTCTAGTAGCTTGTAGCCCCAAGCAGAGTTTCAAGAATGTAGACATCACGGGTAGCAAGGCATTTGGTACAGAATTTAGTTTGCTTGACCCCGATGGCAAAGTGCGAACGCTGGCTGACTTCAAAGGCAAGGTGGTTGTGATGTTCTTTGGTTATACGCAGTGTCCAGATATTTGTCCTACGACCCTGACTGAGATGCAGCAAGTGATGACTCTCTTAGGGTCTCAGGCAGATAAGGTGCAAGTGCTATTTGTCACGGTCGATCCCGGGCGAGATAGCGCAGATATCTTGAAGCAGTATGTGCCTGCATTTGATTCGCGCTTCTTAGGTCTACGTCCAGCAGACGAGGCAGCTTTAGAAAAGGTCACTAAGGACTTCAAGATTTATTACAAAAAAGTTCCTGGCACTAGCCCTGGTTCATACACCATGGATCACACAGCTGGAAGCTATGCGTTTGACCCAGCAGGGCGGTTGCGCCTCTATATCAAGCATGCGCAAGGTCCAGAGACCTTGGCACAAGACTTGAAGGAATTGCTGAAGTAAAGGGTTGGGAAAGCGAGGCTGCTTAAGCAGCTTCAGCTTGTAAGAGGCTGCGCATCTTTTTGAGAGCAGCAGTCTCAATCTGACGAACACGCTCTGCAGAGATGCCATATTCACTGGCGAGATCATGCAATGTCTTTGTGCCATTACCATCTGCGTCCATTGCTAACCAGCGGGATTGCACAATATTGCGACTACGCTCATCTAAAGCCATGAGTACTTGATCCAGCTGCGGGCCATGTAGTGCATCGGTTGCAGCAGCAGCTATCATCTCGGTAGGCTCTTGACTGTTGTCTGCTAACCATTGAATTGGTGCATAGGCAGACTCATCGTCCGTGTCATCACCCTCTAAGGCAACATCACCACCAGCAAGACGCATTTCCATTTCTTTAACGTCAGAGCCTTTAACATCCAGGGCCTTGGCTAATGCCTCAACTTCATTGGGAGTCAGCGCAGCTAAAGTAGGTTTGTTGCTGCGTAAATTAAAGAACAACTTACGTTGCGCTTTAGTTGTAGCAACTTTAACCAAACGCCAATTCTTGAGAATGTACTCATGAATCTCCGCCTTAATCCAATGGATTGCATAAGAGACTAAGCGTGCACCTTGGTTAGGGTCGTAACGTTTTACAGCCTTCATCAAGCCGATATTGCCTTCTTGAATGAGGTCGGCATGCGGAATGCCATAGCCTAAATACTGACGAGCAACAGATACCACCAAGCGAAGGTGTGAGAGAACCAAAGTTTTTGCGGCATCTACATTTTCAGTACGACGAAATTCCTGCGCAAGGTGCAGCTCTTCTGCGGCGCTGAGCATGGGTACGCGATTCACGTATGAGATGTAAGAGTCGAGCGTGCCAACCCCAAGGGAAGGCAGCATCGGAAAGGCAAGCGAAGCCGCAGCAGTCTGCGCTGCTGGCAACGTTTGCCTTGCTTGCAATTGCGGTTTGTATGCTTTCTTTTGAACCATTTTCTTTTTTTAGGTATTAATAAGGTTCCATTATAGCACTCTTGTCAAGAGAGTGCTAATGGTTTTTTACTTCTACAAGTCTTTGATTTAATTGAATAATTCGGATGAATATTGGGCGGCAGTGAAGGGGGCTAAATCATTAATTCCCTCACCTTTGCCAAGGGCTAAAACTGCTGGTTTTGACCCATCATTGAGGGTGTGAGCCAGTGCGCAGATCACTCCACCTTTGGTAGTGCCATCTAACTTAGTCACGATTAAGGCGGACAGCCCTAAAGCAGCATGAAAGGCCTTTACTTGGCTTAAACTGTTTTGACCCGTATTGCCATCAAGAACTAGCAAAGTCTGGTGAGGGGCCCCAGGAAGGGCCTTGCCAATCACTCTTTTAACCTTCTTCAATTCTTCCATGAGATGGTCTTGAGTGGCTAATCTGCCGGCAGTATCAATAATCAAAATATCGCTCTTGCGAGACACCGCCGCATGAATCGCATCATGCGCCACGGCTGCAGCATCACCGCTTTCTTGCATGATGACGTCAACTTGGTTGCGGCCACCCCATTCTAGGAGTTGATTGCGTGCAGCCGCTCGGAAAGTATCGCCTGCTGCTAGCAAGACGGATTTACCTTGAGACTGAAAGAGTTTGCAGAGCTTGCCGATCGTGGTGGTCTTACCAGCGCCATTGACGCCAATCACTAGCCATATTTCCGGGGTGGTCTTTTGTTCATGCACATATAAAGGGTTCGGGCTTGGCTCCAAAGGCTTTAAGAGGCTTGCCACCTCTTGAATGAGTAGTTGCTTCAAGTCTTCAGGACTACTAGCCTTTTCTGATTTGGCAGCCTTACGAAGTTTGCTAATCAGTTGTTCAGTCGTAGGCAGACCCACATCACTCAGAATGAGAGATTCTTCTAGGGTATCAAACCAGGCTTCATCAGTCTGATTCGATTTGAATAGGGATCCGAGGGTTTTACGTAAGCCGAACATAATCGATACAATTTAATCCTTGCATCTTATCAATTAAATTCTTGGGATAGGTGATCTTACAGATGCGCTCCACTTTATTGCGTTTTTCTTTCTTTTTGCTGATCTCTTGCTCAGCCGCATGGGCAGCCCCTGAAGGTGCCCCATCCAATACCCATGAGTTTGTGCTTTCCAATGGTCTGAAGTTGATTGTGCGCGAAGATCATCGGGCGCCTACGGTCGCGCATATGGTTTGGTACCGTGCCGGCTCGATGGATGAGGTTAACGGCAAAACTGGGGTAGCCCATGTGCTTGAGCACATGATGTTCAAGGGCACTGACAAAGTGAAGTCAGGTGAGTTCTCTCGCTTGGTTGCTGCGGTAGGCGGTCGCGAAAATGCATTTACCTCTCGAGATTACACGGCCTACTTTCAGCAAGTTGAAAAGTCTAAGTTGGATGAAGTCATGAGGCTAGAAGCCGATCGCATGTCTAATCTCAATTTTGATGATGCGGAGTTTTTAAAAGAAATTCAGGTGGTGATGGAAGAGCGTCGTTTGCGCACTGAAGATAACCCCACCAGTTTGCTATATGAATCACTGATGGCTACTGCTTTCATGAGTTCGCCTTATCGTCACCCAGTAGTTGGCTGGATGAATGATCTAGTCAATATGAAGGCTGCTGATGCACGGGATTGGTATCGTAGTTGGTATAAGCCGAATAATGCAACAGTAGTGATTGCTGGTGATGTTGAACCTCAAGCCATTTTGCAAGCAGCGGAAAAATATTATGGAGTTGCTTCTGCGGGAGAGTTGCCAGATCGCAAGCCCCAGATTGAACCTCCGCAAAAAGGTATTAAGCGAGTCCAGGTTAAAGCACCCGCAGATAGCGCACAGCTGGCAATGGCCTGGAAGGTTCCCAAGCTACAAGTGGGTAAGCTAGATGATGATGAGCCTTATGCATTGGAATTGTTGGCTGCGGTGCTTGACGGTTATGACAACGCACGCCTGAATCGAGTATTAGTAAAGCAAGAGCGCGTAGTCAATGATGTGAGTGTCAGCTACGACTTGGTCTCAAGAGGCCCAGAGCTTTTTTTGATTAGCACCAGTATGGCTAAAGGAAAAACAGTAGAGCAGGCTGAGAGCAGTATTCGGAAGGCTCTGAAAGAAATTGTCGATAAAGGCATTCTGGAATCGGAGCTCAAGCGCATTAAGGTACGCATTCTGTCTGATCAGATTTATAAGCGCGATTCGATCTTTGGTCAGGCAATGGAAATTGGCAGCACAGAGATGGCGGGATTTTCATGGAGAGATATTGATGTGATATTGGATAAGATGCAAAAAATCACTCCCATACAAGTTCAAGCCGTTGCAAAAAAATATTTGGTAGATGAGGGTCTGACTATTGCAGTGCTAGATCCGCAGGGACGTCAGTCCGCTGAGAGCAAGCAAGGGGTTAATCATGCTGCTAAATAAATTGATCAAGCAAGTTTGTCTTACATTCGCACTGATAGCAGGAGTCAGTACCTCTGCCCATGCGATATTGCCAATTGAAAAATTGGAATCATTCAAGGGAGCGCAGGCCTATTTAGTTCAAACCAAATCGCTACCGATGGTCGATATTGAAATCAGTATTGATGCAGGCGATCGTTATGATCCATCGGCCAAGAGTGGTTTAGCTACTGTGGCTGGGCAGTTGATGAACTATGGCGCCAAGTCAGAGAAGGGTTTGTTGAATGAGGCACAGATTGCTGATTTAGGTGCAAACCTTGGGGTCTCTGTCAGCGGAGAGCGTGCCATCATGCGCATTCGGACTTTAAGTCGCAAAGATTTGCGTGATCGCGCCGTTCAATTGGTATCAGCCATGTTGAGTGCACCTACTTACGATGCCAAAATCTTAGCCCGTGAGAAGCAAAGAATGACTACGGCATTGTTAGAGTCGGAGACAAAGCCGGAGTCAGTATTGGATCGTCGTTTTAGAAAATTGGTATATGGCGACTATCCCTTGGCTAACTCGCCAACGGTGCAAAGTATTGCCAACATCAATGCTGCTGATTTGCAGCAGTTTCATAAGCAGCTCTACCGTGGTGATCGGATGATTGTCAGCATTGTTGGTGATGTGAGTAAAGTCGAGGCCGCTGAAATCGTTCAGGGTTTATTGCAAAGAGTGCCTCAGTCTGGGCCCTACTATTGCCAAGCTGCCAGAGTTTAAGCGCTCACCAGTAGAGCCTTTAAGTCAACGCGAAGTCACTATTCCATTTGATTCGCAACAAGCGCATATTGCTATGGGAATGACAGCGGTCACCCGTAGTAACCCAGATTATTTTCCATTGTTGGTTGGGAACTATGTATTGGGTGGCGGTGGTTTTGTATCGCGTCTGATGTCAGAGGTTCGCGAGAAGCGCGGCCTTGCTTATAGCGTGTTTAGTTATTTTGCGCCCGGTAAAGATGTGGGGATATTTCAGGCGGGTGTACAGACCAAGAATGATCAAGCTACTTTGGCCCTTGAAGTGATGAGTTCTATCATTGGACAATTTATTGCTAACGGCCCTACGCAATCTGAACTTGATACAGCTAAATCAAATTTAATCAATGGTTATCCTTTAAGGATTGATAACAACCGTAAGCTGCTTGATAACGTTTCATCTATTGCTTGGAATAATTTGCCGCTCGATACGATGGAGGTGTGGACTAAACAAGTAGAGGCGGTGAGCTTAGAGCAAATTAAGGCGGCATTCCAAAAATACTTAGCCATGGATCGGATGAAGATTGTGGTGCTAGGGGCTAAAAATAAATAAGCCAACAAAGTCTGCTTCATTAGGCAAGCGCCCAGAGCCTCCTCAGAAAATTCGCATTATTGGTGGAGTTTGGCGCAGTCGTTTATTGAGTGTGTTGGATTTACCTGGCCTCCGTCCGAGCACTGGTCGTGTTCGTGAGACTTTGTTTAATTGGCTAGGGCAGGACTTGGTAGGATTAAGTTGTCTGGATTTATTTGCTGGTACGGGTGCATTGGGCTTTGAGGCCGCCTCTAGACAGGCGCATGCAGTCACGCTATTAGAAAAAGATAAGAAGGCTCATGCCAAACTCTTGGCTAATTTTGCGTTGCTTCAGTCATCTCCTGCTGCTGGGCAGGTACAGATTTTGCATAAAGATAGTCTGGAGTTTTTAAAGCAACAGGCTGATCGGTCCAGTAATTTGATCTTTATTGACCCCCCCTTTCAGGAGGAGGGCTTATTAAATCAAGCTTTAGTAGAAGCAGCTCGCGTTTGCGATGACAGTGCCGGCGGGGGAATTTACGTCGAGTTTCCCTCTAGTCGCTCACGGGATCAGATTGAAGCCCTAGTACCCGAATGGCATTGCGGGAAATACCTAGAGGCTGGGCAGGTAAAAGCTTGTCTATTTCGCTCTAAGAGGGGCTAAACTCTTGGCTGTAGCTGAAAAAGCCTGAGGAGCGTTATGACTGTTGCTGTATACCCTGGAACATTTGATCCCTTTACTCGTGGTCACGAGGACTTAGTTCGCCGTGCTTCCAGCATTTTTGAGGAATTGATTGTTGGTGTTGCCGATAGCCGTAGCAAGCACCCCTTCTTCACTTTGGATGAGCGTATTGAGATTGTTAAAGAGGTTCTTGGTCATTATTCCAATGTGAAGATTGTTGGTTTCACAGGCCTATTAAAAGATTTTGCCCGTGAACATAATGCGAGAGTGATCGTGCGTGGCTTGCGCGCAGTCTCTGATTTTGAGTATGAGTTTCAGATGGCGGGCATGAACCGTTATTTGTTGCCTGATGTTGAGACGCTATTTCTTACGCCTTCTGATCAATACCAGTTTATCTCCGGCACCTTTGTACGTGAAATTGCTTCAATGGGTGGTGATGTGAGTAAGTTTGTATTCCCATCTGTAGAAAAGTGGTTAGAGAAAAAGATCGAAGCCAATAAGAGCAAAGAGTAAGGCGCCAGGAAAACAAGATGGCTCTAATGATCACGGACGAATGCATCAACTGCGATGTGTGTGAGCCTGAATGTCCGAATGATGCAATCTACATGGGTCTAGAGATCTATGAGATTGATCCCAATAAATGCACTGAGTGTGTAGGGCACTACGATGCGCCTCAGTGTCAGCAGGTGTGCCCAGTGGATTGCATTCCACTGAACCCCGCGTTCCCAGAAAACCAAACGCAACTCATGGCGAAGTATCAAGCCTTAACTGCAGCTAAAAAAGCCCTAGCTACAAAGTAGTGCACTAATTCGTTTTTGAATGCAACTCCAGCATTGCTGCCTGAGTATCGCCCTTCATAAACAAACCCAGAATCTGTAAACCATCTTCGATACTCGCATCGATCTTCTTTTGCTCAAGCTGCAAAGGCCTTCTCAGCACATAGTCGGCCACGTCCATCACTCGCGCACCCTCTGCAGCTAGGTCGCGTGGATGCCCGATACCCAGTCGCAAGCGCCAGTACTCAGGCGTCCCTAGGTGAGCTTGAATATCTTTTAGTCCATTGTGTCCACCGGTGCCACCACCAAGCTTGATGCGTGCAGTGCCGGGCTTGAGATCAAGCTCATCCTGTACCACCAGCACATCCTTGGGTGTAATTTTGTGGAAGCGGCATAGTGCCCCGACAGACTGGCCACTGAGATTCATATAGGTGCTAGGTTTGAGCAAGAAGAGATCTTCATCCCCCCATTTAGCTTTAGCCACTTTGCCATGAAAGCGTTTTTCAGTTTCAAAGCGAGTGTTCAATTGTTTAGCAAGGGCGTCAACAAACCAGAAGCCAGCATTGTGCCGATCTTCTATGTGTTCTTCGCCTGGATTGCCAAGGCCAACAATTAATTTAGTCATGATGAGTGCTTAAGGATAAAAGCATTTCTGCAAAAAAGAAAACCCGCTTGTAAGCGGACTTCCTCTGTCGCAAAGATAAGGCTTAAATAATTAAGCTTTATCCTTTGGAGCTTCAGCAGCAGGAGCAGCTTCAGTATCGGCAGATTTCACTGCTGGGATACGTGCATTAGCTAATACTGGGTTTTCTTGCTCAACATGCAATACCAAGGTAACGCCTTTTGGCAATGCGAGGTCTTTAGCATGAATACCATGACCAACTTCAATCTTGTTCAGGTCCACTTCAATGAATTCTGGCAAGTCTGCTGGTAAGCAAGATACTTCCAATTCAGTTGCGATGTGACTGATTACAGCACCTTGCAATTTCACTGCAGCTGATGTGTCAGCGTTGATGAAGTGCAATGGAACGCGCATGTGAACTTTCTCAGTCGCAGAAACGCGCTGGAAGTCGATGTGCAGAACCAAAGGCTTAAATGGATGCATCTGGTAATCGCGCAACAACACTTTTTGTGCTTTGCCGCCGATTTCGAGATCAAGGATAGATGAGTGGAATGCTTCCTTGCGGAGAGCATGGAACAGTGCGTTGTGATCCAACTCAATTACAGTTGCGGCGTCTTTACCGCCATAAATGATGCCCGGAGTTTTACCGGAGTTGCGCAGACGGCGGCTCGCACCCGTTCCCTGTACGCTTCTTTCAAAGGCTACTACTTTCATATTGAATTCCTAAATTAAGGTTAATTTCCGTTCGCGACCAAACAGAAAAGCCTTTGATTATATCGTGGGAATGGTGATTTTTGCCTAGAAAAGGCTCAAAACTGCCAAAAACAGGGGTAGAAACGCTATTTTTGGCTTATTCAGCGAACATTGACATCACTGAATCACCCTTGCTAATACGGGAAAGGGTCTCAGCGAGGATGGGTGCAACGCTCAATTGACGAATTTTGGCGATTTTCATTGCTTCTAGAGTCAATGGAATCGTGTCAGTAACGACTAATTCGTCTAATTCAGAGGCGGCAATACGGGCCACAGCACCGCCAGAAAGCACGGCATGAGTACAGTAGGCGGTAACGCCCTTAGTGCCACGCTCTTTAAGCGCCTCAGCGGCTTTACAGAGTGTTCCACCGGTATCAATGATGTCATCCATGATGACGCAATGACGGCCTTCCACTTCGCCGATAAGGTGCATTACTTCTGATACGTTTGCCTTGGGGCGGCGTTTATCAATAATTGCCAAATCTGTACCCAGTTGTTTGGCCATCGCACGGGCGCGTACTACGCCGCCGATATCCGGCGAAACGATGATGAGGTCCTTCTTGGTTTTTTGAGCCTCTAAATCGGCCAATAGAACTGGGGAGGCATAAATGTTATCTACTGGGATATCAAAGAAACCCTGAATTTGGTCGGCATGGAGATCCATGGTTAAAACACGTTCAACGCCAGCAACGGACTGAAGCATGTTTGCAACGATTCTGGCAGAGATGGCAACCCGTGCTGAGCGTGGGCGGCGGTCTTGTCTAGCGTAACCGAAGTAAGGGATCACTGCGGTTATGCGGCTTGCTGATGCTCGTTTTAGGGCATCAATCATGATCATGAGTTCCATCAAACTATCGTTCGTTGGAGCGCAGGTAGATTGGATTACGACAACGTTCTTACCGCGAACGTTTTCTTGAATTTCTACCTGGATTTCACCATCGGAGAATCGACCAACAAATGCTTTTCCCATCGGGAGATTGAGCTCTTTGGCTACCGCATGGGCCAAAACCGGATTTGCATTGCCTGTGAAAAGAGTCAGTAAATCTGCGTTCATTGGGGCGGACATAGGTGATTTTGGAATTTTGGTAGGGGTCGAATGGATGTCTTTTGGTCTTATCTACAGTAGTTGGCAGGGGAAGAAGGATTCGAACCTTCGCATGCTGGAATCAAAATCCAGTGCCTTAACCAGCTTGGCGATTCCCCTACAGGTCAATCTGAAGAAACCAAATTGTAAGCGGGATTTTTATTTAGCCCCCGAACAATTTGACCTATCCATCCTTTTGGAAGATTTTGCAGGAGATTTTCTAGATTAGTGCGATCCGTCTTAGGGTCTAAGGCGGCAAAAATGCTACTTCCAGAGCCGGACATGCAAGGCGCCGAGTTTGGCACTGCCTTGTAAATCCAATCTAATGCTTGCTTCACTTCAGGACATTTCTGCACCGCTACGGCCTGACAATCATTTGACTGATAAGACCTTGGTGATGCAAGAAAGCGATCTATTGTAATCGGAGCATGATCTTGGGTCAATTGAGGGTCTTGAAAAATCTGAGCAGTGGCGACCCCCTTGTTGGGGAAGATCACCACATAGTCTTGGGTTTCCAAGGAAATGGCCTGTAATTTTTCCCCAACCCCCTCAACAAAGGCATTTTGGCCAAAGATGAAAAATGGCACGTCAGCGCCAAGTTGTAGGCCAAGTTGGCAAAGTGTGGCGATATCGAGATGAAGGTCCCAGAGGGTATTTAATCCAATCAGGGTGGATGCGGCATCAGAGGACCCGCCACCAAGTCCAGCGCCCATGGGAATATTTTTCTTGAGGCTGATTTCAACCCCACGATCAATCCTGCAGTGCTCTTTGAGGAGTTGGGCTGCGCGAACGACCAAGTCTTGCTCAGGAGGGACTCCAGGAATGGGATTGTTGCGGCGAACTTCGTTTTCCGGAATGAGCTTCAAGGTGAGAACATCGCACCAATCAATCAGTTGAAAAACAGATTGCAGAAGGTGGTAGCCATCATCACGGCGACCAACGATATGCAAAAAGAGATTGAGTTTTGCAGGGCAAGCTAGTTCTATCGCGTTACTCATGATTCATTCTTTACTCGTTCGGAGTATCAAATACCAAGCGGATATCAATCGATCCGATATTAGAGCTGCGAGTCATCGTCAGTTTTTCTAAGCGCTGAGCGTCATTCCAGTTGTAATTTAAGGTCCAGCCATCTTGTGTAATTTTGCTGACTTGTCCTTTTTCATTTCGCTCCACACTCGCATTGCTACCAGGGCGGGTTTGTCCACGCAACCAGTCAGATAAACCACGGGCTGGTAGTGGAAGGCCCAATGCATTCTGAATAAGAGTGTCGGCATCAATAGCTGTGGTGAGTTGACCATCGCGCTCCAGAATTGCCTCTCCAGGTTTAATCGTAATTTTGGCAATGGAACCGCCGACTGGATTACGAATTTCTAAAACATCTGTGAGTGCATCTTGAGTCAAGGTAAATCCACCTGATCCACCTTGATTTTTACTTTCGGTAAGCCCGGTGACTTTCACCGCGAAACGCCCGTCCCATGAGCCTTTGATGGCGGTATCCGCCACAGACCAATCAGGCTTTAAGCGTTTCAAAGTTTCCTTGAGGGTGGGGTTGTTGGCATCTAATTGCTGCCCTTTGCGCCACATATCCTCCGCTTCGATTGGGCGATTCATAACCCATAAGACTTCGCCAATATGGGCGGCAATATCTGCTTCAGGCTTCATGTTGAATGCTTGTTGAAGTTGTTCGAGCGCAAGAGCATTTTTGCCCATGCGAAAGCTCACCCAACCGAGACTGTCCAAAATAAAACCATCCCTAGGTGAGAGCTGATTTGCTTTGCTAATGAGCTTGAACGCCTCGGGTAATTTTTGGTTCCGATCGGCCAGGGAGTATCCAAGTGCATTCAGGCTATTGACGTCATTGGGATTCTTGCGCAAGATTTCGCGCAGAGTTTTTTCCATCACATCGAAGTGTCCCGCTTTTTCAGCAGACATGGCATAGGTATAGAGTAGCCCAGGATCTTGTGGCTCCGGCTTTAGTGTTGAGACGATTTCGTAAAAAACCCTTAAGGCTTCTGATTCATTACTTGCCTTACCAAGTAATGACTGAATCTGTAGCAAAGTTTTTTCTCGCTGCGCCGGAGTTTGCTGATTTAGAAGAGAGATGGTGGGTTTGACTGCATCTGACCAGCGTTGATTCAAGATTAAGAGTGTGATGAGCACTTCTTTGGGTTTTGTTTGCTTTGGTCCAGCCAACCTATCCCAGGTTTGTGCTGCTTGAAGTGCTAAATCAGGTACCCCTGCAGTAATGGCAATCTCCATGGCCCTTTGGGCTAAACGGGGGTCATCGAGTTGGCGAGCAAGCTCCAAATAGGTCGTGTATGCCAGACCAGCTTCACCGCGTTGCAGGGCAATTTCGGAGGCTAAGACCTCAAACACCGCTTGACCGCTTTCTAGGCTACTGTTTTGGGCGCTGGCATAACTGGAAGAAAGGCTCAAGCCAAGTCCGCCTGCGAGCAATAAGACCCTTAAAGAAGGCTTTAATGAAAATTTGGTCATGAGCACATTCTAATCCGCGAATCTACAATCCATTTATGCCTGAACTCCCAGAAGTTGAAGTTACCCGCTTGGGTATTGCGCCCCACTTAGAGGGGCGTAGGGTGAGCGCAGTCAAAATTATTGATGGTCGACTGCGTTGGCCTGTACCCAGCAATTTAAATACACTACTTTCTGGCCAGAAAGTCTTGGGAATAGAACGCAGAGGCAAATACCTCTTAATGGAGTTTGACGCCGGGTATTTATTGCTGCATCTAGGAATGACAGGCACATTGCGGGTACTGCCTAGCAGTGACATCCTCAAGCCACATGATCGAGTGACATTCGAGTTTGACAAGCTGAGTTTGCGTCTGCATGACCCCCGAAAGTTTGGCGCCGTTTTGTGGCACCCGAAATCCAAAGGGCCGATTGAGGGCAATACCCTTTTACAGAAACTAGGAGTTGAGCCCTTTTCACCGGAATTTTCGGGCGAGCTTGGTGCTGAGGTTCTTTATCAGTGCTCACGCAAACGTAGCGTTGCTGTGAAGCAATTTTTATTAGCAGGACAGGCGGTAGTAGGTGTTGGCAATATCTATTGCTCGGAAAGTTTATTTGAGGCTGGCATCCATCCAGCAAAGGCTGCTGGAAAGCTAACGCGTCCACAATGTTCGAGACTGGCTAATGCAGTGAGATTGATTTTGAAAAAAGCGATTGCTGCAGGCGGCAGTTCTTTGAAAGATTTTGTAAATAGCGAGGGTGACCCAGGCCACTTCATGGTTCAAACCAAAGTCTATGATCGCAAAGATCAGCCCTGCAAGGTATGCAAGACGCCGATTAAACAAATAGTGCAAGGTCAACGTTCCACTTATTTTTGTCCTCAATGTCAGAAGCGCTAATTCAGCATTTCTCCACCAAGCTCCTGGCTTGGCATGGCAAAGATGGACGTCAAGGTTTGCCATGGCAGAGTATTCGCGATCCATACGCTGTGTGGGTTTCTGAAATCATGTTGCAACAAACTCAAGTAGCTACTGTTCTGGAGCGCTATCCGCGTTTCATGAAACGCTTTCCAAATGTGAAGGGATTGGCTGCTGCACCGGTGGATGATGTTTTAGCGGAATGGGCGGGACTCGGCTATTACACGCGTGCTCGCAATCTCCATGCCTGTGCCAAGCAAGTGATGGTGGAGTTTGGAGGAACGTTTCCGGAGGATCCGGCATTACTTGAACAACTCAAAGGCATTGGCAGGTCAACAGCGGGCGCTATAGCCTCATTTGCATTTCATGAGCGAGCACCTATCCTAGATGCAAATGTCAAACGTATTTTGGCAAGACTTTTTGGTATAGATGGCGCTATCCAAGAAAAGGCAGTGAATGAAGAGCTATGGTTACTAGCTAAAACACTGCTTCCTAAAAAATCTTCGGATATGCCGGTATACACACAGGCTCTGATGGATTTTGGGGCAACGTGGTGCACTTCTCGTAGGCCGGTGTGTTTAAGTGGCGAGAGAAAATGCCCATTTGAAAAAGAATGCCAGGCCAATCTCAGCGATCAGGTTTTGCAATTACCTCGTAAGGTAATCAAAGCAAAGTCTCCCGAATTTAATTGCGATATGTTGCTACTGAGACATGGCGATTCAGTCTTGCTGCAACGGCGCCCAGATAAAGCCATCTGGGGTGGATTATGGTCTTTGCCTGAATCTGCGTGGAGGGCTAAGGAAAAAAGCACTAAACCTTCAGTCAGCAATTCAGCTGCTTTTACTGTGAAAGAGTTGTTTCAGCTGGTATTGCCAGATGAAAAGACCACTACTGCTTTAAAGAATTGCCAATCCATCGAACAGGGAGTAGAGATTAAACATATCTTTACGCATCGACGTTTGTGGATGCAGATCTGGCATGTAACTTCACGTGATGCTGTGAAATTCTCTAGTGATGATTTGAAGTGGGTGCCACTGCGTCAGCTTGGCAAGTACGGCTTACCTCAACCAATCAAATTGCTACTGCAGGGATTGAGTCTAGCTCACGGTGACGACTTAAGAAATTAATTTGGAGTGATGCTAAATCTTTTTGTGGCAGAAAATGTGCAGCAATGCGACTGACCAAATAGACCGAGCGATGCTGCCCGCCAGTACAACCGATGGCAACAGTCAAATAGCTGCGACCATCTGCAATATAGTGAGGCAACCATTTTTCAATAAATTGAATAATGTCATTCTCCATGCTGACCACTTCAGGAATTTTTTCCAAGAACTCACGCACAGGCTGATCTTTGCCAGATAGCGGTCGCAAAGCTTTGTCGTAGTGTGGGTTGGGTAAGCAACGAACATCAAACACAAGATCTGCTTCACTTGGCAAACCTTTTTTAAATCCAAAGGATTCAAAAAGCACTGTAAGTCCTTGGGGCTTATCTTTCAGGAGATCTTGTATCCAAGAGCGCAGCGCATGGGCAGGCAGGTTACTGGTATCGATACTATGCGCTTGAGTACGAAGAGGCTCTAGGAGGTTGCGCTCTGTATCAATTGCTTCTATCAGGGTGGCGGCCTGAGTCTCTTGAGTTTTTCCAGAGAGTGGATGACGCCTACGGGTCTCGGAAAAACGCCGGATAAGTGTATTGGTATCTGCATTCAAGAAAACAACTCGCACATCATGATTTCGCCGTAAGTTTTCTAAGATCTGGGGTAGCTCTGCAATAGATTGACCACGACGGGCATCAATGGCTACTGCAACACGTTCACTCTTTTCACTTTCCAGTGTGATGATGAGGTTTTCTAAGAGGGTGACCGGAAGGTTATCCACACAGTCATAGCCTGCATCCTCAAAGGCTCTCAGCGCAACGGATTTACCTGAGCCGGAAATACCGGCAATCAGATTGACTTGCATATTAAAGGAGTCGACCCTGTGACTTAGTAGATTCCGCCTCTGCATTCATTTGCAGACGCTGGCGCTCCATAAATTCTTTTAGAGTATCAATGCCCCGCAGTTGCAAAATAGTATTGCGGACTGCTGCCTCTACTAAAACTGCCAAGTTGCGTCCTGCAGCCACTTGAATTTTGACGGTTCTAATCGGAATGCCCAGCACATCAATATGCTGCGCTTCCAATGGAAGGCGCTCAAATTCGCCATCGTTACGACGAACGAGCTGTACGATCAAGCGTAATTTCAATTTACGACGCACAGCCGTTTCACCAAAAATAGTGCGGATATCCAATAAGCCTAGCCCACGAACCTCTAGGAGGTTGCGCAGAATCACAGGGCAGCGACCCTCAAGGTAATCTGGCCCAAGACGAGCAAAGTCCACTGCGTCATCAGCCACTAAACCATGGCCACGAGAAATCAACTCTAAGCCCAACTCACTTTTTCCTAAGCCTGATTCGCCCATGATTAAGACGCCTAAGCCTAAGATATCCATGAACACACCATGCATCGTAATCTGGGGCGCGCCAATCTTCGTGAGATAGGTGCGGAGGTGGTCAATCACCTCAGCGGCAGAAATGGCGGTTGTAAAGAGTGGAGTAGAGGATCTTTGGCAGAACAGTTGTAGATCTGCATCAGCTGTTTTTCCATCCGCCACAATCACACAAGGCGGTGTTTTGGAAATCAAGCTAGAGATCTGATCTTGTCTTTGTTTTTGTTCTAGCTGAGCATGGTAGTCAACCTCTTGTTCACCAAAAATCTGAATACGGCTTGGGTGAATGAGGTTTAAGTGACCTACTAGGTCTGAGCTAGCTGCAGCAGCTTTAACAGCCTCTGGAGGAAATGTGCGAGCCGCCCCTTCGAGCCCCCCAATCCAGGAGAGCTTTAAGTCAGAGACATTGTCATCAAAGATCTGCTGGGCAGTTACTCCCTCAAGGAGTAGGGGTTGGGTTGTCAAGCGGAGCCCCAAGTCTGTAACAACTGGCACACCTTTTCTGGGCTATCTTCCGTTGCAAGCGATTTGCGAGCGTCTGGGTCGGAGAGGAGTTGTGCAATGGAGGACAGAATTTCTAGATGTTGCTGAGTCGCTTTTTCAGGGACTAGCAAAAAAATCAAAATAGAGACAGCTTCACCATCGGGTGCAGCAAATTCAATCGGATCTTTTAATTTGACGAAGGCAGCAATTGGGCTCTTCAGCCCTTTTACGCGGCCGTGGGGGATGGCAACGCCAGCACCTAAGGCAGTAGAGCCCAAGTCCTCGCGAGCATTTAAGAAGCCAACAATTGCTTCGGATTCAAGCCCGGCCTGCTTGGCAAACAGCTGTCCTACGGCCGCAAATGCCTCAGCCCGATTTTTAGAGGGGCTATTTAAGGCAATGCGGTCTATAGCGAAAAGATCGGTCAGGGCATTCATGTCAATTGATTATAGGTGTCCTGACGCCGGGCATCACTTAAAATGCTTTTCATGGTGATGGTCTTGAATCTTTTCTTTGTGCTTTACAACTTGACGCTCTAGTTTATCGACCACCGCATCCATGGCATGGTACAGATCGGCGTTATGCGCTTCAGCATAAAGATCCTTGCCTTTAAGGTGAATCGTGATCTCGGCTGCTTGACGAAGATCTTTTTCCTTCGCGTTATCGACTATCAAAAATGCTGAGGCATCTAGGACGTGATCAAAATGTTTGCGAATTTTAGCTAACCCGGCTTCGAGGTGGGAACGCATGGCTGGAGTAACTTCGACATGACGGCTATTAATTTTCAGATTCATCAGCAGCTCCTATTCATAGCAAAACAAATGCATGCGCAAATAATTACCTGGGGTGCGCAGCAGGCCCCTGTAATGTTGTACTTAATTATTTGGAAATGAACTTCATGAGCCTCCAGCGTATCAGCGATTTTGCTGAAAACCAAGGGGGCAGATCATGTTTATTTAATAAATATTCAAAAAAATCTGAATATTTACATGCGGAAATTTTCGCCTAAATAGACTCTTCTAACGGCATCATTCTCAATGATTTGGTCCGGCTTACCTTCTGCCAGCACACTGCCTTCACTGATGATGTAGGCGTGGTCACAAATGCCTAAGGTTTCTCGTACGTTATGGTCCGTGATGAGTACACCAATTTGACGATCTCTCAAGAAACGCACAATCCGCTGGATCTCTCCGACTGCAATCGGATCAACGCCGGCAAATGGCTCATCAAGCAAAATAAACTTAGGCTGAGAGGCGAGTGCTCTTGCAATTTCAACTCGACGACGTTCACCCCCAGATAAGGAAAGTGCCGGGTTGTCACGAAGATGGCTAATTTGAAGTTCGCCCAAGAGCTCATCTAGGCGATGCGCAATCTCAGATTTACTTAATGGTTTTCCGCCTTGCACCTGCAGCTCTAAGACCGCTTGAATATTTTCGGCTACATTGAGCTTTCTGAAAACAGAAGCTTCTTGCGGTAGGTATGACAAGCCCATGCGAGCTCGTTCATGAATAGGTAGATGGGTAATGTCAGTTCCATCGAGAACGATGCTGCCACCATCCAGAGGGACTAAGCCAACAATCATGTAGAAAGAGGTAGTTTTGCCAGCACCATTGGGACCTAAGAGTCCTACCACTTCGCCGCATTTAACTTCTACAGAAACATCCCGCACTACTGTGCGAGATCCATAACGCTTTTGAAGATGTTGAGCGCTAAGGGTTGCTGGCATTTGAATGCTGCTGGAATCCGTAGTCATCTCTCTAGTGTAGCTTTTCTTCTTGGTGAAAGGATGGCTTTCGCCAGCGGTAGATCTTCTGCTTTAGCATTTGGGGGCGACGTGACTTGATAGCACTGCAGGACATCGTCGTAATCAATTTTCCAGCCGCGTAATTGATCCAGCATTTGCATATTGAGGAGACGCTTTAAGCTGGCATCCCCCTTTAAGTTTAGGAGTTCAGTTTTTGCATTGTAGCTAACTGCTTGGCCACGACCCTGCATAAACTCATTAGCGGGGCCTTCGCGTCTTTGTCTGAAACTAGCAGTCAATTCTGGCTTACCCTGAACATCAACATACTCGTAGCCTTCTGGATCAACCTTGATATTCCCTTTTTCGCCGGTAATCAAAATGCTACCTTTGGTTAAGAGTACTTGACCGTCAAGCTCATATACCTGTTGCACATCATTTACAGAAACTTTTTCAGCCTCTAAAACAATTGGTTTATCTTGATCCGCTTTTTCAGCATGAGCACTGGCGATTAAACATACTGCAATGACAGCAGAAGATATTCTTAGTTTGCGCAACAAGATCATGGCTGGGCTCCAGATTGAACGCGCTCGATACGACCTCTTACTTGCCCAGATAAAACCATACTTTGTTCGATGTTATTGAACACGCCGCCATCAGTTGAGCGCATGATGGAAACGCCTTGCTCAAGCGTAATAGGCTTATCGGTCTCAATAATGTCGTCATTAATAAGCACCTTGAAATAGGAGGAGCGTGCGAGCATGCGTGGTCTTGCTGGCTCGGTGGCGGTGGCAGCTTGTGGTGGACGAAATATTTCAGCGTTATCAATGAGATCCAGTATGGTGATATCGCCATCTATGTGACCCATATTCGCCTTAACAGTAATCGGCGATTTTTCAGGAGGGAACAAGCGTATACGGGGCGTTTCAATATCAATCGAAGCATCGTCGTCGTAGTGAATCACTTTCTTGCCTAGCACTCGATATTTGGTATTACCGGATTCATTGAGGGCAGATAGGGCACCATTAGTAATGGTGTAATCAGGCTCATGTAAGCGTACCCGTTCTATGGCCGATTTTTCTGCCGGAGCATTTTTTTTTACCAGCCAAAATGTGATGAGCGTGAGTGTACCCATCAAGATCAAGGGCATCATGCGTAATAGGGTACGCATGATGCCGAGCTTAATTTTTTGGGCATTCAATTCCATTACAAAGAGACCTTAAGCGCGCGCTTGGGTGAGTAATTCGTCATAGCGGTTTTGTGCCTTTAAGATTAGGTCGCAGACTTCACGAACTGCACCACTACCGCCAGATCGAGTAGTGACAAAATGAGCAATTTCTTTCACGGCATCATGCCCTTGTGCAGGACATACTTTTAAACCTGCAGACTTCATCATTTGAAAATCAGGCCAGTCATCACCCATGACGGCGCAATCAGATGGCTTAAGTCCAAGCGATTGCAAAATGTTTTCTAAGGCCGCAGCTTTATTTTCGACACCCATATGCACATGTTGAATACCCAGCTCATCGCAGCGGGCTAAAACCATTTTGGAACTACGCCCAGTAATGATGGCGGTGGAAATGCCAATTTTTTCTAAGAGCTTAATTCCCAGTCCATCCTGAATATCAAAAGCCTTCAAAGATTCTTTACCGTTTTCACCAATAAATACTTGACCATTTGTTAGGACGCCGTCGACATCAAGAACAAGTAGCTTGACTGCCCCAGCCCGATCCCAGGCCTGTGGATATTGGCTCAGAGGATTGGTGTTATGGGTGTTAAAGGCAGTTGGCATGTGATGAATAGTTGAATGATTAAAAAGTAAACAACTCAAATTACTTTGGCTGCAAATAAATCATGGAGGTTAAGCGCTCCCAGTAATACGCCCTGAGGATCAGTGACCACTAAATGATTAATACGATGTTTTTCCATCATCTCAATAGCTTCTTCTGCGAGCAGCTCTGGAGGAATCGTACGCGGCGCCGAAGTAATTGCTTTTTCTAAAGTGAGGCCATCCAAATTGGTGCTCTTCTCCAGTAGGCGACGTAAGTCACCGTCAGTAAAGATACCGGCAACTTTATTTGCATTGTCTAAAGTAACCACCATACCCATACGTTTAGAAGTCATTTCGAGCAAAGCTTCTTGCAGGGACGCAGAGATCGAAATCTTAGGAGTCTCATCAAAGTTGCGCATCACTTCACTGACATGCATCAGTTGCTTGCGACCCAAGCGGCCGCCTGGGTGGGAACGCTGAAAATCTTCGGCCCCAAAGCCGCGCGCATCCAGTAAGGCAACAGCCAGGGCATCCCCCATGGCAAGTGCAGCAGTTGTACTGGTGGTTGGCGCCAAGTTCAAAGGGCATGCCTCTTTCTCAACACTAGTATCTAAATGGGCATCCGCCAATTTTGCTAAAGAAGAGTTTGGTGCGCCAGTCAGCGCAATGAGTTTTGCACCAGTACGTTTGACAATTGGCACGATGGTGAGAAGCTCATCAGTCTCGCCGGAATTGGAGAGTGCAACGAAGACATCATCACGTGTGACCATTCCCAGGTCGCCATGACTGGCTTCGGCGGGATGAACAAAAAAGGCTGGGGAGCCGGTAGACGCAAAGGTGGCGGCAATCTTACGTGCAATATGCCCCGATTTGCCAATCCCAGAAACAACGATACGGCCTTTACAGGAGTGAAGAAGATCTACCGCCAAAACAAGGGCGTCGGCGTTAGCGCCCTCAAGGCGATCACGCATTGTGTGCAGTGCAGCAGCCTCAATTGTGAGGGTGTCGCGCGCAAGCTTTAGGGTTCGGTCACGAGTCTTAGTTATCATGGGGTGAGTATATGCCGTCAGTCCTTCAGTTAACTCTCATCTTGCTGGCCTCCGGAGTGGCCGGGGTAGTTATTTTCCGCCATTTTGGGCTACCCCCTATTTTGGGCTATCTTGCCATCGGCGTCCTGATTGGGCCGCATGCCTTTGGTTTGGCCAGTGATTCGGCCACAGTCAAGTATTTGGCTGAATTTGGCGTGGTTTTCTTGATGTTCTCGATTGGCCTGGAATTCAATCTCCATAAGCTTAGGGCTATGCGCTCCATCGTATTTGGCCTAGGTGGCAGCCAAGTCGTTTTGACGATGCTTTTGGCCGTTCCAGCCAGTCTTTTGCTCAATTGGGCATACCCCATTTCATGGCAGGCAGCTATCGCCCTGGGAGGTGCGTTAGCCATGTCTTCCACTGCCATTGTTACCAAACTCATTTCAGACCGTTCAGAGCTAGAAACTGAACATGGCAGAAACGTCATTGGTATTTTGTTATTCCAGGACTTAGCAGTAGTTTTTTTATTGATCTTGATACCTTCCCTGGGAAGTAACCCAAGCGATTTATTTCTTGCCCTTACTACGGCATCGATCAAGATTACGGTAGCGCTGATTCTCATTTTCTTTATTGGCCAGACTTTAATAAGTCGGTGGTTTAGTGTGGTTGCAAAGCTGCGCTCTCAAGAGCTATTCATGCTCAACTTGCTACTCATTGTTTTGGGTATGTCAGCGCTCACCGAGCATTTTGGTTTATCGCTTGCACTCGGAGCTTTCTTAGCTGGGATGCTGATTGCTGAGACGCCCTACCGTCATCAGGTGGAGGAGGACGTAAAGCCCTTTAGAGATGTGCTCTTGGGCCTGTTCTTTATTACCGTTGGCATGCTGCTCGATTTCGAGGTGATCTATCAGCAGTGGATGTTGGTCTTACTCTTATTGATCGGCCCTCTGATTTTCAAGTTCGGTTTGATTGCATTGCTGTCGCGTGCTTTCGGCTCAAGTCCTGGCGTTTCTATTCGAACCGGTTTATGTCTTGCGCAAGCAGGCGAGTTTGGATTTGTATTGCTAAATCAGATCGATGGTCTGAATTTAATTGACCCGGAGTTAAGTCAAGCGGTATTGGCGGCAATGTTGCTCTCGATGTTTGGAGCACCTTTCTTAATTCAATATAGCGATCGGATTGCGATGCGCTTCTCAAGTAATGAGTGGTTGTTGCAATCATTAGCGCTGACACGCGTTGCAGCAAAAAGTGTTCGTACAGAAAACCATGTTGTTATTTGTGGTTTTGGTCGCTCAGGACAAAGCTTGGCTCGCATGCTCGATCAAGAAAAAATTCCTTATCTTGCATTGGATATGGATCCTGATCGAGTGAAGGAAGCCGCTGCGGCTGGTGATAACGTGGTCTACGGGGATGCTAGTAGAGAAAATTATTTGGTAGCTGCTGGTTTGTCCAGAGCAAAGGCGGTAGTGATTACTTATGCAGATACGCTAGCAACATTAAAGGTATTGCATCAAGTTGAGCGCTTACGTCCGGGCATGACTGTATTGGTGCGTACAAAAGACGATGCGGATTTAGCAAAACTGCAAGCAGCTGGGGCTACTGAGGTAGTGCCTGAGTTAATTGAAGGCAGTCTCATGATGGCCTCACATGTCTTGTTGATGATGGGCGTGCCGATGCGCAAGGTAGTGCGGCGCATTACCAGCGCGCAGGAAGCCCGCTACAGTCTATTGCGCGGTTACTTCCGCGGTGTCGCTGATGAAGTAGATTCCAAGGAATCATGGCGCTTGCACTCAGTTACCTTGCTGCCTGAGTCAGCCAGTATTGGGCAGACTCTTGAAGAATTACATCTTGAAAATGAAGGTGTGAGCGTCCAAGCAGTTAGACGAAAAGTTGGCGGGTCTGACTATGTCAAATTGGAACTCACTCCAGACTTGCGCTTGCAGGCCAACGATATATTAGTGCTCTCAGGCAATTCAGAGGCGACTGATTTAGCCGAATCTAAATTGCTCTGAATACATCCAGCTACTTCCGTTTTCTGAATTATTTCTTCTTTTTTGAAGGTGCTGGTTTGCGAACTAGTAGCGGCGCTAAGTAGTGACCGGTAAAGCTAGCCTCGTTCTTCGCAACTTCTTCAGGTGTACCGGTTGCAATAATTTGCCCGCCACCGGGGCGCCACCTTTAGGGCCTAAGTCAATAATCCAGTCGGCAGTCTTGATGACATCTAAGTTGTGCTCAATGATGACGATCGTATTACCTTGCTTCTTCAGGGTCTGAAGAACAGTTAGTAAAAGTTGAATGTCATGGAAATGTAAACCCGTAGTTGGCTCATCCAGGATATATAGCGTTCTTCCAGTATCGCGTTTAGAAAGTTCTAGGGAGAGTTTTACGCGCTGGGCTTCACCACCCGATAAGGTGGTGGCACTTTGACCAAGCTTCACATAACCCAAGCCTACATCGAGTAAGGTTTTGAGTTTGCGTTTGACAATCGGAACGGCTTCGAAAAATTCATGGGCTTGTTCGATAGTCATCGACAGCACTTCATGAATATTCTTGCCTTTGTAGCGAAGGTCTAAAGTTTCGCGGTTGTATCGTTTGCTATGACAGACATCGCAAGGTACATAGACGTCTGGCAAGAAGTGCATTTCGACTTTAATAACGCCATCACCTTCGCAGGCATCGCAACGACCACCTTTAACGTTGAAAGAAAAACGTCCAGCTTCATATCCGCGCTCGCGTGCAGCGGGTACGTCACAGAAGAGCTCTCTGATCGGTGTAAATATCCAGTGTAAGTAGCAGGGTTAGAGCGGGGGCGTTCTACCGATTGGAGATTGGTCGACACTGATGACCTTGTCAAAGTTTTCTAAGCCTTTAATTGCATCATGCGCTGCAGGTTCAGCATTTGAGCCATAAATATGTTGTGCGACTGCGTGATGCAGTGTGTCGTTAATCAGTGTCGATTTGCCAGAGCCAGATACACCGGTGACACAGGTTAAGAGGCCGACTGGAATCTTGGCGTGAACAGATTGCAAATTGTTGCCACGTGCGCCAATGATTTCTAAGAACTTGTCATTTACTGGAATGCGTTTTTCTGGAACTGCAATCCACTCGCGGCCAGATAAATAGGCGCCAGTTAATGACTTCGGACTGGCCTCTACTTCTGCAGGAGTGCCTTCAGCAACGACTTCACCACCATGTACGCCAGCGCCAGGACCAATGTCAATCACATAGTCAGAAGCGCGAATCATATCTTCATCGTGCTCAACAACGAGAACGCTATTGCCCAAATCACGCAAATGCTTGAGCGTGCCGATGAGTCTACCGTTGTCACGTTGATGGAGACCAATCGAAGGCTCATCTAGTACATACATAACACCAGTTAAGCCGGAGCCAATCTGTGATGCCAGACGAATACGCTGCGCTTCACCACCAGAGAGAGTATCTGCACTGCGCTCGAGTGAGAGGTAATCTAAACCAACATCATTGAGGAATCGTAGACGTGAGCCAATCTCCTTGACAATCTTGTCGGCGATTTCTCGTTTAGCACCTTTGAGTTCTAGAGACTCAAAATATTCTTTCGCTTCTTTTAAAGGTAGAGCACTGATTTCATAAATAGCACGGGACTGCTTGCCATCACCTACTTTGACAAAGCGAGCCTCTTTGCGTAAACGACTACCATTGCATGATGGACAGGTTTGTACATTTTGATAACGTGATAATTCTTCGCGAACTGTTGCTGAATCAGTCTCACGATAGCGACGCTCAAAGTTAGCAACAATACCCTCGAAGGCATGCTCACGAATACTGTTCTTGCCACGCTCATTGATGTATTCAAATGGAATAGTGACATCGCCAGAACCAAGCAAAATGAGATCTTGTTGTTTCTTATTCAGAGTCTCAAAGGGTTTCTCGACATCAAAACCACCATGCTTTGCGAGTGTCTGCAAGAGTTTGAAATAAAACTGATTGCGACGATCCCAGCCTTTGATTGCACCAGATGCTAGCGCGATAAGTCGGGATGAGCAACAATCCGCTTTGGATCGAAAAAGGACTGATGCCCAAGGCCATCACAAGATGGGCACGCACCCATTGGATTATTAAATGAGAAGGGACGTGGTTCTAACTCTTGCAATGAATACGAGCAGATGGGGCAAGCGAACTTGCTGGAGAAAATCGTTTCCTTGCTGGTGTCCATATTGACAATCATGGCTTTGCCATCGGCAAGACGCAGAGCTGTCTCAAATGATTCTGCTGCGCGCTGCTGAATATCCGGGCGCACCTTGATGAGATCTACAACGACTTCGATTGAGTGCTTATCGTTTTTCTTTAGCGCTGGTAATTGATCCACCTCAAAGATCTCAGCTTTAGCAGTATTAGTTGTGCCGCCACCAGAACGCACACGAAAGCGCACAAAGCCTTGGGCTTGGAGATCTTGGAATAAGTCAACGAATTCACCTTTACGCTCGCTAACTACCGGAGCCAGAATCATGAGCTTGGTATCTTCAGGCATTGCTAAAACCGTATCCACCATTTGGAAGACGCTTTGCGCCTCTAATGGCAGACCGTGGTCTGGGCAATGTGGGGTGCCAGCGCGGGCAAAGAGTAAGCGCAAGTAATCATGAATTTCTGTCACCGTACCCACGGTTGAGCGCGGATTATGGCTTGTGGCTTTTTGCTCAATTGAAATTGCCGGGGAGAGGCCTTCGATCGTAGCAACGTCTGGTTTTTCCATTAATTGCAAAAACTGACGTGCGTAAGCCGATAAGGACTCAACATATCGACGTTGACCCTCCGCATACAGTGTGTCAAAAGCCAATGAACTTTTACCCGAGCTAGACAGACCAGTCAAAACGACCAGTTTCTCTCTAGGGATATCTAGATTGATGTTTTTGAGGTTGTGCGTGCGTGCACCGCGGATCTTAATTTCGTTATTCATGATTTTTTAGCGTAATTTGTTAATATAGCCCTTTCCCATGAATCCTTCTGAACTTCGCTCCACTCTGGCCTTAGCAGGCATCTTTGGCCTCCGTATGTTGGGCCTATTTCTGCTTTTGCCGGTTTTCAGCATTCATGCGCATGGTTTGCCGGGCGGTGAGCACGCCCTCTGGGTTGGATTAACTCTGGGAATCTTCAATATTGTTCAGGCTTGCTTCTATATCCCTTTAGGCCGGCTTTCTGACCGAATTGGTCGAAAACCAGTTGTTTTGTGGGGACTTTCTTTATTTGTCGCAGGTGCCTTGATTTGTGCCGCTCAAGACGATCTTCTTTGGATTGCTATTGGCCGTGGGGTGATGGGCGCTGGCGCGGTCTCAGCAGCAATCTCCGCCTGGGTTGCCGATTTAACGCGTGAGCAGGTTCGCACCCGTGCGATGGCCTTGGTGGGAGGAAGTATTGCCCTATCTTTTGCTTTGTCGCTCGTGATTGCTGCGCCAATCTATCGCTTAATTAGTTTGAGCGGAATTTTTGTAGTCTTAGCAGTGCTAGGTGTTGGTGCGATGTTTGTCGCTTATTACATTTTGCCAAGCACTAAGCCTGAGCCCAAGGCTCAACAAGCCAGTCTGAAAGAAGTATTTTTGCGCCCTGAGTTAATGCGCCTCAACGCCGGTGTGTTTGTATTACATGCAACACAAGTAGCGATGTTCTTGGTGGTGCCGCGTTTATTGGTGCAGGCAGGTTTGCCCTTGGCATCACATTGGCAGGTTTATCTCCCTGTTGTTTTGCTCTCCTTTTTCCTAATGGCGCCGATTCTAATTTTTGGTGAAAAGAAGCAGCAGCTAAGAACCATCTTATTGGTGGCGATTGTGTTGCTTCTCATTGCTGAATTTGTGTTTACAAGCACTCACTCTATTATTGGCATTGCGATTGCATTGTTAATTTACTTTGTAGGTTTCAACTTACTGGAAGCATTGCAGCCATCATTAGTCTCTCGTTTTGCCAAAGAATCTAAAGGAACAGCATTGGGGGTTTACAACACCACTCAGTCGATTGGCCTCTTTACAGGAGCTGTAATTGGCGGTTACTTAATGGATAGCCTTGGAGATTTATCGGTCTTTACGATGGGCGCAGCCCTCCTTTTATGCTGGCTTATAATTGCTTGGTCGATGCGCGAATTGCCTGCGACAGTAGTGGATTCAAAGGATGAGGCGGCAAAGGCATAACCGTAGCTTCATTGGTTTAATTAAAGCGAGTAGTTTATTTTTTTAGTAGTAATAACAGTAGTATTTTTCTTCGGGAGACAACATGGCTTCGGTAAATAAGGTCATCATCGTAGGTAACGTAGGGCGCGACCCAGAAACACGTTATATGCCAAGCGGCGACGCAGTAACCAACATTTCAGTAGCGACATCAGATCGTTACAAAGATAAGCAGTCTGGCGAAATGAAAGAAACCACAGAATGGCACCGCGTTGCATTCTTTGGAAAACTTGCAGAGATCGCTGGTCAATACCTCAAAAAAGGTTCACAGGTTTATGTAGAAGGTCGTTTGCGAACACGTAAATGGACTGACGCTAGTGGCCAGGAAAAATATTCCACTGAGATCGTTGCAGAAACAATGCAAATGCTTGGCGGTAAGCCAGTAGGTGGCGGTGGTGACGGTGGCGAAAGCTATAGCCGCTCAAAGCCGGCTAAGCAGTCTGCACCAGCATCTTCAAATGCTGCATCCCTTGGTGCAATGGATGACGATATTCCGTTTTAATTGGTGCGTAAGCAGTTATTTGACTGCGTAGCAATCAACCCCAGCAAGCATGAGCTTCCTGGGGTTTCTTTTTGATATAGGCGTATGCGATGCTTAATTTGCTGTATTCACCTTAAAATGTGCTCATGAATCTCCTAGGGGCAATCAAATCTCCACTTTTGGCATCTGTAGCCATTTGTATTGGTGCTTTGCCACAGTCATCCTTGGCAGCCCCCTTTTTCTTTCCAGACATGAACCCCTCTTTTGTTAAAGGGGATCCTCCGGATTGGTTAAATGAAGGGCGAGGTAATGACGGATACCTCACAATTAGTTCTGAAGTAATTCCTGTGAGTAGTTGTACGCAAATGGCTAGTCGTAGTTTTTGGGGATCTGATAAAACGCAACTCGTATTATCGGTTGTGACTCAGGGCTTCAAGGGTAAGGTCGATAAGTTAGAAATTCCGATTGCTACCTTTGATGGAAGAGAGGGCGGTTCCGAGTGCGCCTCATTGAGTACCACTCCATTATTAATAGTGCCTATGACGGTGCTGGGAACTTATTCCATATTCAATCCAGGGGCGCGCTCTTTAGTGCTCAATGTCAGAAGTTCGAGTGACTCTAATCAGGATTTCATTGGTTCTGCCAAATTGCTATTGGGGGCTGCTGCAATTGTTGCAACTGGTGGTTCAGCAGCTGCGATCGGCGGAATTTCAGCAACAGTTGGAAACTCAGTGGTAGGTGAGACCCAAAAGAAAGCCAATAGTCTTTTACAGGGAATGATTGACGCTAAGGTGCCCATTACTTTTAATTGGTCAGAATTACGCAAAGGGATTCGAGCGGTTGAAATCCTAGTTTATAAAGCGGATCAAAGTGTTGGCAGTCTTAGTGACAAGCAAATTCTGCAATTACAAAAAGATCCTAAATCTGAAAAACAACTTCTGTTTACTGTGAAACTGGAGTTTCAATTTTTCCGCAGCGTGTTTTATCCAACAGTGTCCCAAATTGAGGGATTGGCAAGTCGAGAAAATCTCTCATCTGAATACATTTTGAATTTCCAAATGCCTGGCTCGGGACTCAATTTTATGTAGATCTTAAATAGCTCAGCACCCAGCTTACTTCAGCGTATTTCTAAGGCAGAAGGCCTTTATTTGGCAAAAGCTTGTTCATCGGGATTTGCAAAACTCAAGGCTGCTGGGCTTGATGATGTCGATAGTGCCATTGTCATGAAATCATTTATTGACGAAGCGCGAGATGATGCCGATTGGTATGCAAATCCAGCGCTAGTTAAAAGCTGTTTCTCGCAAGTGCCTAGGATTCAAAAAAATCTTGAGCTGATTTATGGACCCAGCGTAGCACCAGTAAAACAGGTGATCGAGCCTTAGTTATTGCCTAGCGTGGCGCATATTGTCAGGCCAGGGCGCATTGTGATCGGTGCGGAAGGGGTTGATATCCAGACCGCCACGTCGGGTATAGCGAGCGTAGACAGAAAGTTTCTCTGGTTTGCACTGGTGCTTGATATCCGTAAAGATGGTTTCAACGCAATGCTCATGAAACTCTCCCTTTTGTCTAAATCCGATTAAGTAGCGCAGCAAGCCTTCTTCCAAAATGGGGCGGCCTTGATAGCGAATTTGTACGCTAGCCCAATCTGGTTGACCGGTCACCGGGCAATTGGATTTAAGTAAATGGGAAACCAAGCATTGCTCGATGGGTCCAAACGATTCATTTACCTCTAGCAAAGCAGGATCAGCGGATAGGCTTGGATCGATTTCGATATCAAGACGATCCATGAGAACGCCGCTCATCTCTTGTATTCCTTTTTTGGCAACTATCTCTGTTGGGTTGATGCGAGTGGCAGTCTTGCTCCCAGCTACTGCCGATAAATCTGCAATCAATCTTTCGCGCACTTCAGCTTCATCTTCAAAGCGGGCACTATTGAGACTGTTCAGATACAGCTTGAATGATTTGGACTCAATCATATTGGGGGAATCAGCTGGTATCTGAAATTCCGCTAGGGCAATCTGGGGTTTCTCTTTTTTATTGAGCCAGCCAAGCTCAAAGGCATTCCAAACATCAATGCCTACAAAAGGTAAGGCTTGATTGGGCTTGATATCAAGCTTAAGGCGATTCTCTGAACGCGGAATAGGAAAGAGCAAGCTCGGATCGTATTGATCGGGATATTGCGTTGCTTGACCAAGAGAAAGTGTGGGCATTAGCTTTTAGGTTTATTGGATACGCCAGATACGACATGACCAGTAGGCGCTACTGATGCAGCGGATTGGCAGTGACCGGTTTGATCATCAAAGAAGAAGTCTGGCTCAAACTCGCGGAGGAATTCGCTCTTGGAGAGTCCGCCTAGGAACATGGCTTCATCGACATCGATACCCCAAGCCATGAGCGTACGAATGGCACGTTCATGTGCGGGTGCAGAGCGAGCCGTAACTAATGCTGTTCGAATGCGCATACCCTTTTCACTAGTGGTGCGTTGCAAGCGATGCAGCACTTCTAGTAAAGGTTTAAATGGGCCTGGCGGCAAAGGGATCGCAGCCTTCTTGCTTTCATGATCGACAAAGGCTACTAAGCCTTCACTCTGAAATACTTGCTCCGCCTCATCGGAAAACAAAACAGCATCTCCGTCAAAAGCAATGCGAATTTCATTTGGGTGAGACTCTGCAGTCTTACTGGATTCTGGATAAACACGTGCCGCAGGAAACCCTGCATCAATCGTGGCACGCACATCATCTTCGTTAGCCGAGAGAAATAGGTTGGCATGTAGCGAGCGAAGGTAGTGATATGGTGGGCGCCCTCTGGTAAATACGCCACGCTCTAAATGAAGGCCATGATGTTCTGCTGAACGGAATACGCGTAAGCCGCTCACTGGATCATTGCGAGAAAGAATGACTACCTCAACACGCTGCTCACCTTCTTCATTAAATGCGAGCAACTTCTTTACAAGCGGAAAAGCAACTCCAGTTTGCGCAGCTTTAGATAAGCGCTCTAATTGGAGTTTCATGTAGGCACTGTCATCTGTAGATTCGAAGATACGATTTTCTTCTTCGAAATCAAATAAGGCGCGCGATGAAATCGCAACGACGAGTTTCCCGGTGAGTGTGTATGACACTTACGGATTACATCTCATTTAAGGAACAGACGATAAGCAGGATTATCAGTTTCATTCCAGTGTGGGTAACCGAGTGAAGCCAAGAAATTTTGAAATTTCTTCTGCTCATTTTTGGGAACCTGAAGGCCAACCAAGATGCGACCATAGTCTGCACCGTGATTGCGGTAATGGAAAAGACTGATATTCCAATTGGGTGCCATGCTGGTCAGGAACTTCATCAAAGCACCTGGGCGCTCCGGAAATTCAAAGCGATAAAGTAATTCATCTTGAGCAAGAGTAGAGCGACCGCCCACCATATGACGCAGGTGAGATTTTGCTAACTCATCATGCGTCAAATCGATTGTTGCAAATTTTGCTTTGCGAAAATGCTTTGCAATAGTGGTGCTATCAGCGGCCTTTTGAGTGCCAATACCAACAAAAATATGCGCTTCGCTTTGGTCGGCAATGCGGTAGTTAAATTCAGTGACATTACGCTTGCCAAGCAACTCGCAGAAGCGCTTGAATGAGCCACGCTCTTCAGGAATGGTGACTGCAAAAACGGCTTCGCGGAATTCACCAACATCAGCGCGCTCGGCAACAAAGCGTAGGCGACTGAAATTCATATTCGCGCCACAAGCAATTGCTACCAATGTTTTCTTTTTCAGGCGATGCTTCTCGACATACTTCTTCATACCGGCAATGGCTAAAGCGCCAGCCGGCTCGAGAATGCTGCGGGTATCCGTGAAGACATCATTGATAGCGGCGCAGATTTCATCAGTATCAACAGTGATGATGTCATCAACTACGCGTTTGCAAATACGAAAAGTTTCTTTACCAACGAGTTTGACTGCAGTGCCATCGGAGAACAGGCCGACATCTTTCATCTCGATGCGCTTATTAGCTTCGAGTGATCTTCTCATTGCATCTGAATCAACTGACTGAACGCCGATTACCTTGGTCTTGGGGCTGACTGCTTTGACATATTCACCGATACCTGCAATGAGGCCACCACCACCGATAGCGACAAAAATGGCATCGATAGGCTCTTGGTGTTGCTGAAAAATTTCTTGGGCAATCGTTCCCTGTCCAGTAATGACATCGGGGTCATCAAAAGGGTGGACAAAGGTTAAGCCCCATTTTTTCTCCAACAATTCAGAGTATTGGAAAGCATCGCTATAGGACTCACCATGCAAGATCACTTCAACCCAAGACCCGCCGCGCGCCTTGACTGCGTCAATTTTGACGCTGGGGGTGGTGAGTGGCATCACGATGACCGCTTTGCACTTCATTTTGGCTGCCGCCAAGGCCACGCCTTGGGCATGATTGCCGGTTGAAGCTGCAATAACCCCCCGTTTTAGGGCTTCTGGGGGCAAATGGGCCATTTTGTTATAGGCGCCACGCAGTTTGAAGGAGAAAACCGGCTGGTTATCCTCTCTTTTGAGTAAAACTTGGTTACCTAAGCGCTTCGTGAGTTCGGGGGCTACTTGGAGCTCTGTTTCCCTGGCCACATCGTAGACTCGGGCCGATAAAATTTTCTTTAAATAGTTCGTTGCCATGCGATGAGCGTACCATGAATGGGCTCTAAGCCCTTAGATTTGCAAGGGTTTATCGCCTTAGGCCAACATCTTTCTTGGTTTCCTGCCAATATCAGGATCCCTCAATTAAAATGCATATTTATCAAATATGACGCTATGAACGCTCCATTAGCTTTGAACCAGTTGTTGGATGCTGAAGCGGGCTCACCCCGCCTCCGCGAAATCCCCTACAACTACACCTCTTTTCCCGATCGTGAAATCGTTATTCGCTTGTTGGGTGAGGAGTCATGGCGCGTTCTGAATGATTTGCGTGGGGTGCGCCGTACTGGCCGCTCGGCCCGCATGTTGTTCGAAGTTCTGGGTGATATCTGGGTTGTGCAACGCAATCCTTTCCTGCAAGATGACCTATTAGATAGCGCCAATCGTCGCAAATTGTTGATTGAAGCTCTTTGGCATCGTCTTGGCGAGGTGAAGAAAAGATCTAGCGGCGAATCTGCTGAGCAAGTGCAGGTTTTATTGAAAGCCGCACACCATGCGGTTGAAAGTTTTGAGCAGGGCTTTAAAGAGGTTGCGGAAATTCGTAAGCGTGCTCGTAAAGAGTTGGGCCGCATTACTGCCTCTGACAATATTTGCTTTGATGGTGTCTCACGTGCAGCGCATGTGACTGATGCAACAGACTGGCGTGTTGAGTTTCCACTGGTAGTGCTTAAGCCGGATTATGAATCTGAAATCCCTGGTTTGGTGAAAGCCTGTGTTGAGTTGGGCTTAACCATCATTCCTCGCGGAGGTGGCACGGGTTATACCGGTGGCGCTATTCCTCTCTACGCTATGTCGGCAGTGATTAACACTGAGAAGCTTGAGCAAATCGATGCTGTCAAGCTTAAACACTTACCGGGTGTAGAGCATGAAGTTTCTACGATCTTTACTGGTGCTGGCGTAGTAACCCGCAGAGTCTCAGACGCTGCAGAGCGCGCTGGGCTGGTGTTTGCGGTCGACCCAACTTCAGCGGATGCGAGTTGCATTGGTGGCAACATTGCCATGAACGCTGGGGGTAAGAAAGCAGTCTTGTGGGGTACTGCACTCGATAACTTAGCTAGCTGGCGCATGGTCGATCCAGAGGGTAATTGGCTTGATGTCGAACGTCTTGACCACAATCTGGGAAAAATTCACGTTGTAGATAAAGTGCGTTTTCAGCTGACTTGGTCTGATGGCTTGAGTGAGCCAGGCGAGCGCATTCTTAAAACAGAAATTTTAGAAGTAGAAGGCAAGCGCTTTCGTAAAGAAGGTTTAGGTAAGGATGTGACTGATAAGTTTTTATCAGGCTTACCTGGCGTTCAAAAAGAAGGTTGCGATGGCTTGATTACCAGCGCTACTTGGATTTTGCATCGCATGCCTAAATACATGCGTACTGTTTGCTTGGAGTTTTTTGGTCAAGCACAAGAGGCGATTCCGAGCATTGTAGAAATCAAAGCCTACCTCGATGGTTTGAGTAAAGATGGCGGGCCAATCCTTGCCGGCCTAGAACATTTGGATGATCGCTACTTAAGAGCAGTTGGATATTCCACGAAGTCCAAGCGCAATGCTTTGCCCAAGATGGTATTGATTGGTGACATTGCTGGCGATGATGAGGAAGCGGTGGCGGCGGCGACTAGTGAAGTTGTGCGCATGGCCAACAACCGAGTGGGCGAAGGCTTTGTGGCAGTTAGTGCCGAGGCACGTAAGAAGTTTTGGCTCGATCGTGCGCGTACTGCTGCGATTGCTCGTCATACTAACGCTTTTAAGATCAATGAAGACGTGGTGATCCCATTGCCGCGTATGGGTGAATACACCGAGGGTATCGAGCGCATCAATATTGAACTCTCGCTTAAAAATAAATTACAAGTTTTAGATGGTCTCGAAGCTTTCTTGAAAAAGAGCGCTTTACCACTTGGTAAGAATGATGAGGATTTTGAAATCCCCAGCGCTGAAATTTTGGGTGATCGCGTTCAGCAAGCTTTAGAACTTATTTCTAAAGTACGGGCGCGTTGGTCAGACTGGCTGACACAGATGGATACGTACTTCCCGGATCTGCAGAATTACAGTTTGCGTGCTTCATGGAAGACTGAGGTTCGTGCTGAACTGAGAATCATTTTTGGCGGCTTGGCGTTTGAGCCCATCCTCAATGAATTAGAGGCTATTCATAAAAATATTTTGCGCAAGCGCGTGTTCGTAGCGCTGCATATGCATGCTGGTGACGGTAATGTGCATACCAATATTCCAGTGAATTCGGATGACTATGAGATGTTGCAAGATGCACATCGCGCTGTCGATCGGATTATGAAATTAGCCCGCTCATTAGATGGTGTGATTTCTGGTGAGCATGGGATCGGCATTACGAAGCTCGAGTATTTGACTGAGGAAGAGCTCAAAGATTTCCGCGCTTATAAAAAACGTGTGGATCCTGAGGGGCGTTTCAACAAAGGCAAGTTAATGCCGCATGCGGATCTCCGCATTGCCTACACTCCGAGCTTTGGCTTGATGGGCCATGAGTCCATCATCATGCAGCAGAGCGATATTGGCGCGATCGCAGATAGCGTGAAAGATTGTTTACGTTGCGGTAAGTGCAAGCCGGTCTGTTCTACGCATGTGCCGCGCGCAAATTTACTTTACAGTCCACGCGACAAAATTTTGGCAACCTCGCTGTTAATCGAAGCCTTCTTGTATGAAGAGCAGACACGCCGTGGCGTGTCGATTCGTCATTGGGAAATGTTTGATGACGTTGCAGCGCATTGCACTGTATGTCATAAGTGCTTAACGCCATGCCCAGTCAAAATTGACTTCGGTGACGTCACCATGAATATGCGTAACTTGTTACGCAAGATGGGTCAACAACGTTTCAATCCTGGAACAGCGGCATCTATGCTCTTCTTGAATGCCACCGATCCAGACACAATCAAGTTGGCTCGTAAGACCATGATTGGCTGGGGTTATAAGCTTCAGCGTTTGGGTAACGATGTATTCCGTAAACTGGCACGTAAGCAAACTGCCCATCCACCTGCAACGGTTACCAAGCCCAATATAAAAGAGCAGGTCATTTTCTTTGTGAATAAGAAGATGCCTGGTAACTTGCCGAAGAAAACTGCGCGCGCACTTTTGGATATTGAGGATGCGAATTACGTGCCGATTATTCGTGATCCAAAAACGACTTCTGCGGATACGGAAGCGGTGTTTTATTTCCCTGGTTGTGGATCTGAGCGTTTGTTCTCGCAAGTGGGTTTGGCGACGCAAGCAATGTTGTGGAATGTGGGTGTACAAACGGTATTACCCCCAGGCTACCTCTGTTGCGGCTACCCTCAGCGTGGCAATGGCGACTTCGATAAAGCAGAAAAGATGATTACGGACAATCGCGTTCTCTTCCATCGCGTTGCTAATACCCTGAACTACTTAGATATCAAGACTGTCGTAGTTTCATGTGGTACTTGCTATGACCAGTTAGCAGGTTATCAGTTTGAGCAGATCTTCCCAGGTTGCCGCATCATTGATATTCATGAGTATTTACTTGAAAAGGGCGTCAAGCTCTCGAATGTAACTGGTGTGAAATATATGTATCACGATCCATGCCACTCACCGATGAAGTTGCAGGATCCACTTAAGACTGTAAATGAGTTGATTCAGCTTGAAGATGGCAAAGCCATTCAGAAGAATGATCGCTGCTGTGGTGAATCTGGAACTCTTGCTGTGACTCGCCCTGATATTTCAACTCAAGTGCGCTTCCGTAAGCAGATCGAGATGGAGAAGGCTGCCAATGAATTGCGTAAAGATGATTTCACTGGCGATGTCAAAGTGCTAACAAGCTGCCCATCTTGCCTACAAGGCCTTACTCGCTTTGATGCCGATAGTGATACGACTGCTGATTACATCGTAGTTGAAATGGCGCAAAAATTATTGGGCTCTGATTGGATGCAGGATTATGTTACTAAGGCAAATCAAGGCGGCATTGAAAGGGTATTGGTTTAATGATTCCAACGAATGTTGTGGTGCATCAGCAGTCAAAAGTTTTAGAGCTCTCTTATGAAAACGGCAACACTTATCGCCTTCCTTTTGAGTTCTTAAGAGTGGTTTCTCCTTCTGCCGAGGTTCAGGGTCATGGTCCTGGACAGGAGACTTTGCAAACCGGTAAACGTGAAGTCCTCATTGCCAATATTGAGCCTGTAGGCCACTACGCCTTGAAGCCTTCCTTTTCAGATGGTCATGATTCTGGCTTGTATTCTTGGGACTACCTGCAATTTTTGTGCGAGAACCAGGAAGAGCTTTGGAAAGAGCATTTAGATAAATTAGCTGCTGCTGGATTAGACCGAGATGCTCCAATGGGTGTTGCTGGTGGCAAGTCTTGTGGTAGTCATTGAGTATTTCATTGGATAGAGCAAAGAATATGAGTAAGACTCACTTTGGATACCAAAGCGTCGATGAGACTGAAAAAGCAGGTAAGGTCGCAGAGGTATTTCATTCTGTAGCTAGCAAATACGATGTGATGAATGACTTAATGTCATTCGGCCTTCATCGCCTGTGGAAGAAAGTCACCATTGCTCGTGCACAAGTTCGTCCCGGGCAAAAAGTTTTAGATATCGCTGGTGGTACAGGTGACTTGGCTGCGGCATTTGCACGCGCAGCTGGCTGGGGTCATACCCCGGAAGCGCAAGTGTGGTTAAGCGACATTAATGCTTCCATGCTCGGAGTTGGTCGTGATCGTCTTCTAGATCAAGGCTTGGCTTTGCCCTGCGTTCAGTTTGATGCTGAGAAAATTCCTTTTCCCAATAATCATTTTGATGTAGTGACGGTAGCCTTTGGTTTGCGCAATATGACGCACAAAGATGTTGCCTTAGCAGAGATGCTGCGGGTCATTAAGCCAGGAGGTCGAGTTCTGGTGCTGGAGCTTTCTAAGCCAGATGCCTTTTTACAGCCAGTCTATGACGCATACTCATTTAAGGTTTTACCTTGGTTGGGTGAAAAAATCGCCCAAGATTCTGAGAGCTATCGTTATTTAGCTGAATCCATTCGGATGCACCCAGATGCTCAAACCCTGAAGGAAATGATGCTAACGGCCGGTTTTGATGAAGTTGATGCTCATAGAATGACTGGGGGTATCGTCGCGCTTCATGTTGGTATTAAATACTAGTGAATTTGTAGTTTTTAGCGGTCCAGAATTAAAGTAGTTCCATAGGAGATAAAAAGATGAATAAGCATTTTTTCAAGGCAACGCTATTAAGTGTCAGCTTAATTTTTGCCACGGTTGGTCATGCTGATGCCGCTCGTTTAGGTGGCGGCAGAAGTTTTGGTAAGGCACCAAGTGCGCCTATGCAAAAACAAGCTGCTCCTGTACAAAAACCAGCTCAACAAGCTCAGCCAGCTACGCCGGCTACAGCGCCTAAAGCACCAGCACCAGCATCTAGTCGCTTAGGCGGAATGGGTGGAATCCTCGGCGGGTTTGCTGCGGGACTTGGTATTGGCTACCTCTTATCTCATTTTGGTTTGGGTGAGGGTGCCGCTTCATTAATCACTGGATTATTGATTGCTGCTTTAGCAGGTTTTGCAATCATGTTCGTAATGAGAAGAATGATGCCTGCTTTATCTGGTGCCAACAAAAGCCCTCAAGTGGCTTTCCAAGGAATGCAGCGTGCCAATATGGACCAGGCCCCTAGGCAGGAGCCAGCATTTACACCAGCTGCAAATGCATTTGGTGGTATTTCTAGTGAACCAGCGCCACTCCAATCAACCTTGCCGCCAGGTTTTGATGAATATGCATTTCTGGATAATGCAAAACAGTATTTCTCAACTCTGCAAAAAGCATGGGATCGGGGCGATCTAGATGCTTTGCGCGAGTACACCACACCTGAAATGTTCGCAACGATTGAGCAAGACCTATCAGGTCGCGCCGACAGCGCTAACCAAACTGATGTGGTTACTCTCAATGCACAGTTATTGGGAATTGAAACAACTGACAATACTTATTACTGTAGCGTTCAGTTCACGGGCATGATTCGTGAGCAAGCAGGCGCACAAGCAAATAATTTTTCTGAAATTTGGAACTTAAGTAAGCCTGTAAGTGGTCCTGGGGGCTGGGTACTAGCGGGTATTTCTCAGTTAGTTTAAGCTTGAGGTACTTTCCTTTGAAAGCCCGCACTTGTGCGGGTTTTTTACACTTATGACCACGACTTCATCTGCCACCCATCACATTGCTGCTTCTGCCGCCTCTCAAGGAATTAATCACGTACTCAAAGCTGAGCCATGGGCTATGGCAGAGTTGGCTCGACATGCTGGCAAAGTGATTTTGCTGGGTTTGTCAATCGGCAATTTGGGTTTTGAGATAGCACCCGAGGGTTCTTTAGTTGCTGTAAGCAATATTGATGCTCCATCTCTTGAGCTGGAAGTCTCTTCTGAGGTGCTTAGCGCATTAGCTGGCGGTTCAGGTAATTTGCGGGAACAGGCCATGAAGTCCGTCAAGATCACTGGCGATGCTGACCTAGCGCAATTATTAGGTCGCTTGGCAGGGCAGATTCGGTGGGAGTATGAAGAGGATCTGGCGCGTTTCATTGGAGATGCACCTGCTAATTTTGCTGTACGCCAAGGTAAAAAATTCGTTTCTGCCGGGAAATCTGCGGCGACTGACTTGTTGGAAAATGTCATTGAGTATGTCAGCGAAGAAAGAAAAGTACTTTTGAATAAACGAGATTTTATGATTCGTAAAAATGAATTAAACGCTTTGCGTGATGCAGTTGATCGCATAGAAAAGCGCATCCAACTTATAGAGCGAAAAGGTTAATTCATTGTGCGTCGTCTAGCCCACCTTTCCTTTATTTTCTTTACTGCATGGCGCTATGGCATGTTGCCATTACTGCGCGATATTCTAAAATCTGGCCTTCGCCGTGGTGTGTTGACTGTCATTTGTTGGACCTCTCCAGGTCAATCTTTACCCAGAGGTGAGCGGATTCGTTTGACCCTAGAGGCGCTGGGTCCAATCTTCGTGAAATTTGGGCAAGCGCTTTCTACGCGTCGTGATTTATTGCCTGAAGATATTGCTAACGAGTTGGCGAAACTGCAAGATCAAGTCCCGCCATTTTCGAATGAAGAATCTTGTCGCCTCATTGAGCAAGCACTTGGGCAGTCCATCGAAGAAGTATTTATTAGTTTTGATGCAACTCCCGCGGCTAGCGCCTCTGTGGCCCAAGTGCACTTTGGCTTATTACGTGGAACGGAGAAACATCCAGAGTGGGAGGGCCGCGCTGTTGCGATTAAAGTTCTGCGTCCTGGCATCCTGCCAATCATTGATGGCGATCTTGCTTTGCTCTATGACTTAGCAAAAATTATTGAGAGACTTTCCGAGGATGGGCGTCGCTTAAAGCCTCGTGAAAACGTTGCTGAGTTTGATACTCATTTGCATGATGAATTAGATCTGATGCGCGAGGCAGCAAATGCAAGTCAGTTGCGTCGCTATTTTGTTGATTCTAAAAAGTTAATGATTCCAGAGATGTATTGGGATTTGTGTCATACGAATGTCATCGTGATGGAAAAGATGGATGGCATCTCGATTGGAAAAACAGCCGAGTTGCGCGCCGCAGGTGTTGACTTTAAAAAACTTGCAGCCGATGGCGTAGAAATATTTTTCACGCAAGTCTTCGAGCATGGTTTCTTTCATGCAGACATGCACCCTGGCAACATCATGATCAGTCTTGAGCCAGAAACATTCGGCCGATTTATTTCTTTGGATTTCGGTATTGTTGGCGCGCTGAGTCAGTCTGATAAAAGTTATTTGGCATTAAATTTTCTCGCCTTCTTTAATCGCGATTACCGTCGTGTTGCTGAATTGCATATCGAGTCTGGTTGGGTTCCGGCAAACACGCGCGTCGAAGAGCTTGAGGGAGCAGTACGTTCCGTTTGTGAACCTTACTTTGATCGACCACTGAAAGAAATTTCCTTGGGGATCGTGCTGATGCGTTTATTCCAGACTTCCCGACGGTTTAAGGTAGAAATTCAACCCCAACTCACTTTGCTTCAGAAGACCTTATTGAACGTTGAAGGTCTTGCACGTCAGCTTGACCCAGACTTAGACCTCTGGAAGACTGCAAAGCCAATTTTGGAAAAATGGGTCAGTCAGCAGCTTGGTTGGCGGGCTTTGGTTGATGGCATTAAGGCTGAGGCGCCAAGTTGGGCGCAAATCTTGCCCACCCTGCCGCGTTTGATTGCGGAGGGTTTGGCGCAGGCACGTATCCCTCGTACAGAGTCAAATCCTGAATTGGAGGTCTTAAAAGGCCTTTTATTGCAGGAAAGACGTACCCATCGCCTCTTGGCAGGGGCTTTGCTATTTGTCGGCGGTTTTTTGGCTGGGATTCTGATAATCGGCCTTGGTCTTTACTAGTCTGTCGCCTGCCGGCGCTTAAACCGCTAAAATGCCAGGTTAGGCAAAGTTCAAGCATAGGCAAATGAAAAAATACTTCATCGCAGGCATTCTGGTGTGGGCACCAATGTCAGTCACCATTTGGGTGATTGCATGGGGCTTGGGCCTGCTCGACGGTGTTTTTGGCTCTGTTATGCAAGCCCTTATCACCATTTTCCCCAATCAGTTTGCTGGAGATTTACGGCATTTCCGTGAGTTGCCAGGTGTCGGCATTCTGATCGTTGTTGCGGTCATCATGCTTACTGGATTACTTGCAATTAGTTTTGCAGGGCAATGGTGGCTAAAGATATGGCACCAGTTCATGAATCGCATTCCTATTGTGCGATCAATTTATTCCAGCGTTCAGCAGGTCTCCTCCACACTATTTTCTGGTAGTGGCCAAGCTTTTAGCAAAGCATTATTAATTCGTTATCCCCATGCAGATTCTTGGGCGATTGCATTTCAGACTGGTATGCCAGCTAAAGAAGTGGCTGCGAAGTTGGGTGAGGACTATGTCAACGTATTCCTACCAACCACACCAAATCCGACTTCTGGATTTTTTATGATTGTCCCCCGTGCGAACACCATTGAATTAGAGATGAGTGTCGAAGCGGCGCTCAAGCATATTATTTCAATGGGATCTGTTCCTCCCACTAGTTTAACTGGTTTGCCCACGATTGGGCCAAACCATCATCTTTGATTTATAGGAAATTGTTATGTCGATGCGAAGCCATACCTGCGGTCAGGTAACTGAATCACTCATTGGTCAGGAAATTACCCTCTCTGGTTGGGTAAATCGACGCCGTGACCACGGTGGCGTAATCTTTATTGACTTACGAGATCACCAGGGTTTTGTGCAGGTTGTATGTGATCCAGATCGTCCGGAGATGTTTGCTTTAGCTGAGCAGGTGCGTAATGAGTTTTGTATTCAGATTAAAGGCTTGGTTCGTGCGCGTCCAGCTGGTACTGAGAATAATGATTTAGTGAGCGGCAAGATTGAAGTGCTTTGCCATAGCTTGGTGATTTTGAATGCATCTATTACCCCTCCATTCCAATTAGAGGATGAGAATTTATCTGAGACCACTCGCTTAACTCACCGTGTTCTGGATTTGCGTCGCCCACAAATGCAAAAGAATTTGCGTTTACGTTATAACGTCGCCATGGAATGCCGTCGCTACTTAGATGCTGCTGGTTTCATTGATATTGAAACGCCGATGTTGACCAAGAGCACTCCTGAGGGTGCGCGTGACTATTTAGTCCCTTCTCGTGTTCATGATGGTCAGTTCTTTGCATTGCCACAATCGCCTCAATTGTTTAAACAATTGTTGATGGTGGCTGGTTTTGATCGCTACTACCAAATTACGAAGTGTTTCCGTGACGAAGATTTACGTGCTGATCGCCAACCTGAATTTACTCAGATCGACTGTGAAACTGCTTTCTTAGATGAATTAGAAATTCGTGACTTATTTGAAAACATGATTCGTCATATTTTTAAAACCACCATGAATGTGGAGTTGCCAAATCCATTCCCAACAATGCCATATTCAGAAGGTATGGCACGCTTTGGTTCAGACAAGCCTGATTTGCGTGTGAATTTTGAATTCACTGAATTGACTGACTTAATGAAAGATGTCGATTTCAAAGTGTTCTCTGGTGCAGCAAACCAAGAAGGTGGACGCGTAGTTGGTTTGTGCGTACCTGGTGGTGCTGAAATTAGCCATAGTGAAATTGATGACTACACTCAATTTGTAGCAATCTATGGTGCTAAAGGTTTGGCATGGATTAAGGTGAACTCCGTTGCAGAAGGCCGCAATGGCTTGCAATCACCCATCGTGAAGAACTTGCATGATGCTGCCATTGAAGGCATCTTAAAGCGCACTAGCGCTAAAGATGGCGATATTATTTTCTTCGGTGCTGATAAAGAAAAGGTAGTGAATGACGCTATCGGTGGATTGCGCTTGAAGATTGGTCATTCTGCTTGGGGTAAAGAGCATGGTCTCTCTACCGAGGGTTGGAAGCCATTGTGGGTAGTGGACTTCCCAATGTTTGAATACGATGAAGACAACGCCCGTTGGGTTGCATGTCACCATCCATTCACTAGCCCTAAAGATGAGCATATGCAGTATCTCGAATCCAACCCAGGCAAGTGCTTAGCTAAAGCCTATGACATGGTTCTCAATGGTAGCGAGATTGGTGGTGGATCAGTTCGTATTCACCAGGAGGCGGTTCAGAGCCAGGTATTCCGTGCGCTGAAGATCGGCGCTGAAGAAGCGCAGGCTAAATTTGGATTCTTATTGGATGCCTTGCAATATGGCGCACCTCCGCATGGCGGTATCGCGTTTGGTTTGGATCGCATTGTCACCATGATGACTGGTGCAGAATCCATTCGTGATGTGATTGCCTTCCCTAAAACGCAGCGTGCACAGTGTTTATTGACTCAAGCTCCTAGCCCAGTAGATGAGCGTCAGTTGAAAGAGTTGCACATTCGTTTGCGCCAAGCTACCCCAGCTGCTTAAGTAAAAGAGTATTTAAAGCATCTTGAAAATCCCCATTTCGGTTTTAGTTGTCATCTATAAATCGAATGGGGAGGTCTTGCTGATAGAGCGGGCCGATAAATCGGGCTTCTGGCAATCTGTTACCGGAAGCGTTGATTTCGCTGATGAGGACCTTCGTGTCGCTGCAGCGCGTGAAGTCCTTGAAGAAACTGGTATTGATGTTCAATCTCTCCCAGCAAGCTCTTTACGAAATATGCATTATCAGATCGAGTACGAGATTTATCCGCAATGGCGTCTTCGTTATGCTCCTGGCGTCACTAGAAATACTGAGCATTGGTTTTCACTACTAGTACCGAGTGATACCCAAGTCCAATTAGCCCCCCGGGAGCATGTCGCCTATCAGTGGCTTCCATTTACTGAGGCTGCTAAAAAGTGTTTTTCTCCTAGCAATGGTGCAGCCATTCTGCAATTGTTCTCTGCGCCTTAGTGTAGAAGTGACTAAGATAGAGCGATGAGACATTCATCGGGGCATCACCATTCAGCAGCAGCTTCTAAACCTTCACAAGGGAGTGACTGGAAAGTCATTCGAGATTTACTTCCCTATTTGTTGGAGTACAAATTTAGGGTTGCTATTGCTCTGACCTGTTTGGTGGCTGCCAAGGTTACCAATCTCGGTATTCCGATTTTGATGAAGCAATTGATTGATGCTCTCAATATCAAGGCAGATTCTCCGCAAGCATTGTTGGTAGTCCCAGCCGGATTGATACTAGCCTATGGCCTTTTAAGAATCTCGGCCTCTTTGTTTACTGAGTTGCGTGAGTCTCTTTTTGCGCGGGTCACCCAAAATGCGGTGCGTAAAGTGGCGCTACAAGTTTTTGAGCATTTGCATTCTTTGGCCCTGAGCTTTCATTTGGCTCGTCAGACCGGTGGGGTGAGTCGGGATATTGAGCGTGGTACTCGTGGCATCCAGTCTCTGATCTCCTATTCGCTTTACAGCATCCTGCCAACTTTAATTGAGTTTTGTTTAGTACTCGGCTACTTTGCTTATGCCTACGATATTTGGTTTGCCGCCATTACGCTGGTAGCTTTGCTGCTTTATATCGGATTTACGGTTGTCGTGACTGAATGGCGAACCCATTTCCGTCGCACCATGAATGATATGGATTCCAAAGTTAATCAAAAAGCAATTGATTCACTATTGAATTTTGAGACAGTCAAGTATTTTGGTAATGAGGCATTTGAAGCGAGTCGCTACGATCAGAATTTAATGCGCTATCAGGCCGCTGCCGTTAAGTCTCAGAAATCCTTAGCAGTTCTGAATTTTGGGCAGCAAACTATTATTGCGGTTGGTTTGGTTCTCATGCTTTGGCGTGCGACCTTAGGTGTGATTGATGGATCCATGACCTTGGGTGATTTGGTCTTGGTTAATACCCTGATGATTCAGTTATATATCCCATTGAATTTCTTGGGGGTGATCTATCGAGAGATCAAGCAGGCGCTCACAGATATGGATCGCATGTTCTCACTCCTCAATACTGAGAAAGAGATTGCTGATGCGCCCAATGCAAAATCTTTACTAATTAGGAATCAAAGCCGTGGACCTGATATTCGCTTTGAGAATGTTTCGTTTCATTACGATGCTAAACGTGAAATTCTGAAAGATGTGAGTTTTAATATCCCTGCGGGAATAATTGCTGCTGTCGTGGGACAGAGTGGTGCAGGTAAAAGCACCTTGGCGCGGCTGCTATTCCGTTTTTATGATGTTCAATCTGGCAAGATCCTGATCGATGATCAAAATATTGTCGATGTCACTCAATTGAGTTTGCGAAAAGCGATTGGTATCGTTCCACAAGATGCAGTACTTTTTAACGATACGATTGGCTACAACATCGCCTATGGCAATCCCAATGCCTCGATTGAAGAGGTGCACGAGGCCGCAAGGGCTGCACAGATAGATCGCTTTATCCAACATCTCCCAGATGGCTATGACACCCAAGTAGGTGAGCGTGGCTTAAAGCTGTCAGGTGGCGAGAAGCAGCGTGTTGCGATTGCACGAACCCTCCTCAAAAAACCAGCGATGCTCATTTTTGATGAGGCAACATCAGCGCTGGATTCCAAAACGGAACGAGCCTTTCAGGAAGAATTGCTTAGCCTAGCCAAAAACCGTACAACTTTGATCGTTGCACACAGGCTCTCGACCATTGTTCATGCCGATCAAATTTTGGCCATGGATCATGGCCAAATTGTGGAGCGCGGAACCCATATTGAACTCTTGGCTGCTAATGGCCGATATGCTGAGATGTGGCAAATGCAAGAGCGAAGTACTCTTGATTAGAATATCCGTATGAGCCAGCAAGAAACTATTCTCAAAAATGCTTTTGCGGTAGCTTTAGCGGTTGCCGACCCCAAGAAAATTGTCCCAGAGCATCTCAGCAAGATCTTTCCCCCAGGTTCAGAGCCTAAAGGAAGATGTTTGGTGGTGGGGGCCGGTAAGGCGAGTGCATCTATGGCAACAGCCCTAGAGTCTCATGCGCAGAGTTGTTGGCCTGATGTAATTCTTGAGGGCGTAGTGTTAACTCGATATGGACACAACTCTCCAACCAGTCACATTCAAATTATTGAGGCAGGTCACCCCGTACCCGATCAGGCTGGTATGGATGGTGCTAAAGAAATCTATCGCTTGGTTGCTGAGCTACAGGCTGGCGATATTCTGATTGCTTTGATTTCTGGTGGTGGCTCAAGCTTACTCACTTTGCCTCAGGCTGGGATCAGCATTGACGATATGCGCAAATCAACTGAGGCGCTCTTGCGTTCTGGTGCACCGATCGAAGAGATGAATATTGTTCGCAAGCACTTGTCAGCGATTCAGGGCGGCAATTTGGCAAGACTAGCAATTGCACGTGGCGCCCGAGTTGAGACTTTGCTGATCTCTGATGTCACGGGAGATGCACCTGCGGATATTGCCAGTGGCCCATGTGCTCCAGATTACTCGACCTATCAAGATGCCCTAGATATCCTAGGGAAACATCGCCTTAGCGCTGACGTTATTCCGACATCTGTTTTATCCCACTTAAAGCGTGGTCTTGCTGGTGAAGTTCCTGAGACTTTAAAAGAAGCTGATCTAAAGGATGCCCAAGTAAACAATCATGTGATTGCTACTGCGCATAAGAGTCTTGAGGCTGCAGCAGATTACGTCCGTACACAAGGCTACGAGCCGGTGATCTTGGGCGACACTGTTACAGGCGAAGCTAGGGATGTCGGTATTGAGCAAGCAGCTTTGGTGCGTGAGCATTTGTTGGTTAAGACTGGCAAGTCCATTGCCCTTATTTCAGGTGGTGAGTGCACCGTCACAATTCCTAATGGAATAAAAGGTCGTGGTGGTCGCTGCAGCGAATACTTACTCTCACTGTTTGCCGCTTCTCAGGAAATTCCTCAATTGGCGGCATTGGCTGCCGATACTGATGGGATTGATGGGAGTGAGAAGAATGCCGGTGCGTGGTTTACTCCCGAGACTCGCTTAGCTGCAAGCAAGGAAGGCCTCATTCCTGCGCAGTATTTAACTCAGCACAATTGCTACGATTTTTTTGCACAATTAGATGCATTGGTGGAAACTGGCCCTACACTGACGAATGTGAATGATTTCCGCATCATCTTGCTTGATAAATAATTATGACCATTAGCCCAATACAAATTGAACTGATTCAGCCGGACGACTGGCATTTACATATTCGTGATGGTGAAGTCATGAAAGATGTATTGGCAGACACTGCGCGCCAATTTGCCCGTGCCATCATCATGCCGAACCTGAAGCCACCTGTGACGACAGTGGATTTGGCAAATGCCTATCGCGCTCGGATTGAAGCGAGTCTTCAATCATTGGGTGTTGCTAGCTTTACTCCATTGATGACTTTATATCTCACTGATAACACATCAGCTGATGAGGTGCGCAAGGCAAAAGAGGCTGGTATTGCTGGTTTAAAGCTTTACCCAGCTGGCGCAACAACCAATAGTGATGCAGGGGTCAGTGATATCAAGCGTTGTTATGCTGCGCTTGAGGCAATGCAGTCTGTCGGTATGCCCTTGTTAGTGCATGGTGAAGTCACTAGTGCGCATATTGACATCTTTGATCGTGAGGCAGTATTTATTGATCAAGTGCTCGAGTCTTTGCGTAAAGATTTTCCTGAGCTGAAGATTGTGTTTGAACACATCACTACTAAGCAAGCTGCACACTATGTGCGTGATGCACAAACTGCTGGAAAAAATACATTAGCTGCCACTATCACCCCACAACATTTACTCATGAATCGTAATGCGATTTTTTCTGGGGGCATTCGCCCACACAATTATTGCTTGCCAGTACTGAAGCGTGAAGAGCATCGAGTTGCTTTACTAGAAGCGGCAACGAGTGGCAGCCCCAGATTTTTCTTGGGCACCGATAGTGCGCCACACGCCAAGGACGCTAAAGAGGCTGCTTGTGGTTGTGCTGGTTGTTACAGTGCTTTCAATGCTTTAGGCTTATATGCTGAGGCATTTGAGAGTGTTGACAAGTTGGATAAGCTTGAAGGTTTCGCTAGTTTTAATGGCCCTGACTTTTATTCATTGCCCCGCAATACTAAGAAAATTACTTTGGTGAAGCAGGCACAAAGCATTCCAGTAGAACTTCCTTTGGGTGATGCCACGATTGTGCCGCTACGTGCTGGTGAGACCATCGCTTGGACTTTGTCTTAAGTCGTTCAATACTTTCCTAATTCATTTTTAGACTAAATTTCTGCGACTGCGTTAGACTGCAGGCGCAGAGTCAATTGGGCAATCGCCGCCTCTTTATTGAGGGGGAGGAAAGTCCGGACTCCATAGGGAAGGGTGATGGCTAACGGCCATCCACGGTGACGTGAGGAATAGGGCCACAGAGACGAGCGTATTTAGTTACGGTGAAACGCGGTAACCTCCACCTGGAGCAATCCCAAGTAAGCAGGCGATGAGGCGTCCCGCTGAGTCTGCGGGTAGGGAGCTTGAGCCGTCAGGTAACTGCCGGCCTAGAGGAATGATTGCCCCTAGATGCAAATCTAGGCGACAGAATCCGGCTTATCGATTGACTCTGCACTTTTCTCAATACTTATTCGTCGTTTAGAACGTCAATGGAATAGGTGATCTCAGCTGTTTTGGCGAGCATCGTTGTGGCTGAGCAGTACTTTTCGTGGGATGGCTTCACTGTGCGCTCAACCTTGCTCAAATCGAGATTTTTGCCTTTAATCGTGAAATGCAGGTTAATTTTGGTAAATACCTTAGGTTCAGTCTCGGCTCTCTCGGCTGTTAGCTTGACATCACAGGCACTGATCTCCTGGCGTGCCTTTTGTAGGATTAAAACTACATCAAAGGCTGAGCAGCCGCCAGTTCCCGCCAAAAGTAGTTCCATGGGCCTTGGAGCACTATTTTTACCGCCAGCTTCAGGTGGCCCATCCATGGTGACCTGATGGCCGCTTCCAGTTTCTGCTGAAAAGGCCATTCCACCAATACCCAACCAAGATACTCGACATTCCATGTTAGTGGCCCCTAAATTAGTAAATTAATCAATATTATCAATAGTTTACCAATAAAGGTGGAGCTTTGTTTTGGCGTTGATATTGCTAAAAAGCATCAAAAAATTGATTTTGGTCAATATTCTTGCGTTGCACCATATTTCTTGTGTAGAATAACCATATTGGCTGTCAGTCTTATATAAGAGATCGATGTGCCTCCCAGTGTCTCCTCCACTTAAACATAGGTGGATTCCAACCCAGGACTCGTTCCTGGGTTTTTTTGGGTTACAATTCAAGACTTTACTGGATTACCGAGCCGGTCAGCGGTAATTTGTTGTACCAGTTAAATTGCAGAATCTGCGAGCTTGCAAACATAAGCAGGGCCAAGGTGGGCGTAATTTGGTTGGGGTAATTTTTTTGACCATAACAATTTGAGAACTCATGAAAACTTTTTCTGCAAAATCCCATGAGGTAGTGCATGAATGGTTCGTGATTGACGCTACGGACAAAGTCCTCGGTCGTGTCGCCAGTGAAGTGGCATTCCGTCTACGCGGCAAGCACAAGCCTGAATACACCCCACACGTTGATACTGGCGACTTCATTGTTGTCATCAACTCTTCTAAGCTGCGTGTTACAGGCACAAAAGGCTTGAACAAAATTTATTACCGTCACAGCGGATACCCAGGTGGTATTAGTTCGACTAACTTCGACAAGATGCAAGATCGTTTCCCAGGTCGCGCTTTGGAGAAGGCTGTGAAGGGTATGTTGCCAAAAGGCCCACTGGGCTATGCCATGATCAAGAAATTGAAAGTCTATGGCGACGCCAGTCATCCGCATGCGGCTCAACAGCCAAAAGCGTTAGAGATTTAAGGAACCCAAATGGCTATTAATTACGGAAATTGGAATTACGGTACAGGTCGTCGCAAGAGCTCTGTAGCACGTGTATTCATTAAATCTGGCAAAGGTGAGATTACTGTTAACGGTAAACCTATCGATGCTTACTTTGCTCGCGAAACATCACGCATGATCGCTCGTCAGCCTTTGGCTCTCACAGCCCACCTAACTACCTTTGACATCAAAGTAAACGTTAGCGGTGGTGGTGAAACTGGACAAGCTGGTGCAGTTCGTCACGGTGTTACTCGTGCATTGATCGACTACGACAACGCCTTGAAGCCAGCCCTGTCTAAAGCAGGCTTGGTAACTCGCGATGCTCGTGAAGTTGAGCGTAAAAAAGTTGGTCTGCATGGCGCGCGTCGTCGTAAGCAGTTCAGCAAGCGCTAATTTCTTTCAGTCGCTTCAGTTTTATCGAAAGGGTCGCGCAAGCGGCCCTTTTTGTTTCTACAATCGAGGTATTCAAGGAATAAAATTCATCAGTTGGTATTTTGGAGAATGGCATGATTAAAGTTGGCATCGTAGGTGGCACTGGATATGCCGGAGTGGAGTTGCTGCGTTTGCTTGCGCAACACCCCGAAGTAAAGATCCAAGCAATTACTTCTCGCACAGAAGCTGGCATGCCAGTAGCTGAGATGTTTCCATCTTTACGTGGCCGCATTGATCTGAAATTCACGACGCCGGATGAGGCCAAGTTAAATGAATGCGATGTAGTGTTCTTTGCAACACCTCATGGTGTAGCAATGGCACAAGCAAAAGAATTACTTGCGAACAATGTGAAGATTTTGGATCTCGCTGCTGACTTCCGTTTGAAGGACGTGAAAGAATTTGCCAAGTGGTATGGCATGGAACACGGTTGCCCAGAAATTTTGGCTGAGGCAGTTTACGGTTTGGCAGAAATCAATCGTGAAGAAATTAAAAAAGCACGCGTAGTGGGTTTAGCGGGCTGTTACCCAACCTCTGTGCAGCTTGGGCTTGCTCCATTGCTTTCACCAAAGTCTACTGGTGGCAAACAGCTGATTGATGGCACACATATTATTTCTGACTCTAAGTCAGGCACATCTGGTGCTGGACGTAAGGCGGAAATCGGCACCTTACTATCAGAATCCAGTGATAACTTTAAGGCTTACGGCGTTAAAGGCCATCGCCATCTTCCAGAAATCATCCAGGGATTGAAGGCCATCGCTGGTCGCGATCAGATTGGTCTGACATTTGTGCCGCACTTAACGCCAATGATTAGGGGCATTCATTCAACCTTGTATGTTCGCTTGACTGAGGCTGGCATGAAGGTGGATTTCCAGAGGCTGTATGAGGATTTCTACAAAGGCGAGCCTTTTGTAGATGTGATGCCTGCCGGTAGTCATCCAGAGACACGGTCTGTGCGGGGTAGCAATGGCTTGCGGATCGCCATTCACCGTCCTGGCGATGGGGATACTTTAGTCATTTTGGTGGTTGAAGATAACTTGGTGAAGGGTGCCTCAGGCCAGGGTGTTCAGTGTATGAACCTGATGTTTGGCTTGCCGGAGACCGCTGGATTAACGCAGATTGCTGTTTCCCCGTAATGGAGGGTGTTGGAAAGACCCTTCAGCACACTTGGAATTAAAAGCCTAAAATGAACCATTGCCTTTTGAATTAGGAGTAAATCATGACCCAATTAGCTACGCAAGACACTGCACAAGATTTAGCCGAGCCACCAGTTCCATTGGTGTTTACGGATAGCGCTGCTGCAAAAGTGGCCGACTTGATTGCTGAAGAAGGCAATCCTGAATTAAAACTACGCGTGTTTGTTCAAGGCGGTGGTTGCTCAGGATTTCAGTATGGTTTCACATTTGATGATGCTGTAAATGAAGATGACACACTCTTTGAAAAGAACGGCGTCACTTTATTGGTCGATTCAATGAGCTTCCAATATTTAGTTGGTGCTGAGATTGATTACAAAGAAGACATCAATGGATCACAGTTCGTAATCAAAAATCCAAATGCCCAAACTACTTGTGGTTGCGGATCTTCTTTCTCTGCTTAAAGAGAGAAAGCAATTTAATTACGCAGGATAGCAAGCGCCTAGAATTCTAGGTCCCTTCGCTCCCGTAACAGCTGGCAAATTTGCTGGCCGTTTTTCTTTGTGGGCCCAAGCAAGCCATGCGAACGCGAGTCCTTCTACGAGTTGTGGATCAATCCCAAATGCATCACTGGTAACAATCCCCAGTGAGTTTTTAAATAAGTCTTCAGCTCTGGCTTTAAATAATTCCAATAAGGCAATATTGCGCGCACCGCCACCACAGACAATCAGTGTTTGGGTTTGCGGGGCATGACCCTCTAAAGCTTGCAAGGCTGAGTCCACGGTTAATTGCAATAGGGTGGCTTGTACATCTTCGGCGTTGATGTTGTCTGAGCCAACTTGCTTTTGCAACCACTCTAGATGAAAGTCATCACGCCCCGTACTTTTGGGCGGAGCTTTTGCGAAAAATGCATCAGCCATCATTCTTGATAACAGTGCTTGATTGACTTTGCCTTGCGATGCCCAAGTACCGTTCTCATCAAAGGTATGACCTTGCTGATCTGCAATCCAGGCATCCATCAACATGTTGGCTGGACCGCAATCAAATCCAGTCACACCTCCAACTTTGGGCAGCAGCGTCAGATTGGCAATGCCACCAAGATTGAGAATGGCTACATTTTCATTAGAGGAAAACTGCTGTGCATGAAAGGCTGGCACTAGAGGTGCACCATGACCACCTGCTGCTAAATCACGACTTCTAAAGTCCGCAATGACATCAATTCCAGTGAGTTCCGCTAATAGGGCTGGATTGAGAGTTTGATGGGTATAGGCAAGGTGATGAGCCAGATCAGCTTGATGACGAATAGTCTGACCATGGGCGCCAATGGCGCTGATATCTGCAGGAGATAGCTTGGCCTGAGTAAGCAATTGTTTGACCGCATCCGCATAGGCTACAGCTAAGGAATTAGCCGCCTGATTTTCCCGGTGAATCTCGTTTGGCCCGGGGGTCTGGAGAGCCAATAGGGCTTTACGTAATTCAGGGCTAAAGGCAATACTTACGGAGTCCAGAAGGGATGCCTCTCCGGAGACTTCAATCTTTGCCAGCACGGCATCTATCCCATCTAGGCTAGTGCCAGACATCAGGCCAATATAGAGAGATTGAGGCTTATTCATGCAGTATCAGGGCTTTATTCTCAGGAATGCGACAATTATGCTTTAGCAATCTAAATACTAATTTAACCGACTAAGTAAGTCACTAAGCTAACCCAATCAGTATGACGGCTAAACCAGAACAAAAATACCCTCTGACCCCTGAAGTTTTTGCAGCCCTTGAAGTAACCAAAAGGGGTTGTGATGAGTTATTGGTCGAGGCGGATTGGATTCAGAAGCTAGCCAAGAGCCAGGCTACAGGTACGCCTTTGCGTATTAAATTGGGTTTAGATCCAACGGCGCCTGATATTCATTTGGGCCATACGGTTGTTTTGAATAAATTGCGTCAGCTGCAAGATTTGGGTCACACCGTGATTTTCTTGATTGGTGATTTCACCAGCATGATTGGTGATCCTTCGGGGCGTAATGCCACCCGTCCACCACTGACTGCTGAAGAAATCGCTGTCAATGCGCAGACCTACTATCGTCAGGCTAGCATGGTACTTGATCCTGCTAAAACTGAAGTGCGCTACAACAGCGAGTGGTGCGATCCTCTATGTGCACGCGGCATGATTCAGTTGGCGGCACGGTATACCGTTGCGCAAATGTTAGAGCGTGATGACTTTACAAAGCGCTACCGTAGTGGTGTGCCGATCTCTGTGCATGAGTTCTTATACCCATTGATGCAGGGCTATGACTCTGTTGCCTTGAAGAGTGACTTAGAGCTCGGTGGTACGGATCAGAAATTTAATCTCTTAGTTGGGCGCGAGCTACAACGTGAGTATGGCCAAGAGCCACAATGTATTTTGACTATGCCTCTCCTCGTTGGTTTAGATGGTGTTGACAAGATGAGTAAGTCCAAAGGTAATTACATTGGCATCAGCGAGCCTGCTGGCGAGATGTTTGGCAAGCTCTTGAGCATCTCCGATGAATTAATGTGGGATTACTTCACCTTGCTCTCATTCCGCCCGATGGCTGAAATTGATTTAATGAAGCAAGAAGTTGCTGCCGGCAGAAATCCTAAAGATTGCAAAGTGCTACTCGCACAAGAAATCGTTGCGCGCTTCCATTCGCAAGCTGCTGCAGAAAAAGCGTTAGAAGACTTTAACCATCGCGCAAAAGGCGGAATCCCGGACGACATCCCAGAAGTAGCCTTATCTGGAGCGCCAATGCAAATCGCTAATCTTCTGAAGGCTGCCGGATTGGCACCATCAACATCAGAAGCCAATCGCAACATTGAACAAAACGGTGTGAAGATTGATGGCGTAACCATTACTGATAAACAGTTAAAAGTTGATGCGGGTACTTATGTTGTTCAGGTTGGCAAGCGTAAGTTTGCCAAGGTTGCACTGAGCTAAATCTTAAATATCGAGGCTAGCAGAGCCGCTTGGTGGGGTGAGGCCAAAGTGCTCATAAGCCTGACGCGTTGCCACTCTTCCTCTAGAGGTTCTTTGTAAGTAGCCTTGTTGAATCAAGTAAGGCTCTAAGACATCCTCAATGGTGTCACGCTCTTCGCCAATCGCTGCAGCCAAGTTATCAATACCTACAGGGCCACCATCAAACTTATGCAAGATGGCTTCTAGTAATTTGCGGTCCATCACATCAAAACCACTTGGATCGACATCGAGCATCTTCAATGCTGCATCGGCCATATCTTTGGTAATCGTGCCAGTGCCTTTGATTTCAGCATAGTCACGTACGCGACGTAATAGGCGATTGGCGATACGTGGAGTGCCTCTAGCGCGCTTCGCAATCTCAATTGATCCCTCTGGGTCAATATCGGCCTTGAGTAGGCTGGCAGAGCGCGTAATGATTTTGGTGAGCTCTTCAGTGGTGTAGAACTCGAGTCTTGCCACGATGCCAAAGCGGTCGCGCAGGGGGTTGGTGAGCATGCCAGCGCGAGTCGTTGCGCCAATTAAGGTAAATGGTTTGAGATCAATCTTGACGCTACGTGCTGCAGGCCCTTCACCAATCATGATGTCTAGGCTGTAGTCCTCTAGTGCTGGATACAGAATCTCTTCAACTACTGGAGAGAGGCGATGAATCTCATCAATAAAGAGCACATCGTTTGCTTCTAAATTGGTTAGTAAAGCGGCAAGATCACCAGGCCTATCCAGAACAGGGCCGCTAGTTTGGCGCAAGTTCACACCAAGCTCTCTGGCAATGATGTGGGCCAGGGTAGTTTTACCAAGTCCTGGAGGACCAAATAAGAGAACGTGATCTAGAGCTTCTTGACGAGCTCGAGTAGCAGTAATAAAGATTTCTAATTGGGCTCGAGCCTTAGTTTGGCCAACATACTCATCAAGCTGTTTTGGGCGCAAAGCTCTTTCGAAGACGACTTCCGAGTTTCCGGCTGCACCGCTAACGATGCGGTCATTACCCTCCGGTAAATCTTCAGGAATTGAGCTAAGGTCTTCTGTGTGGATTGCCATACTGCAAGTGTAGTGGTGTTTGAGTGCTTAGTTATGAAGACTTCGAGAGGTATTTCAAGCCCATACGAATACCATCAGATACGGAGGTGTCAGGGGGTATTTGTTTGAGGGCAAGATGTGCTTCTTTTTCTGAATAACCCAGTGCCAAGAGGGCTTGCAATACTTCGCTGCTTGCTTCAATCGCTTGGGGTTTGCCACCTACAATTCCTATATCTGGAGCTAACTTGCCTTTGAGCTCAAGGCAAAGGCGTTCAGCAGTCTTCTTGCCAATGCCAGGGACTTGAGTCAGGCGTCCTGCTTCTTGCATGGCAATGGCTTGAGCCAATTCATTGACGCTCATACCAGAAAGTACGGCAAGGGCGGTACGTGAGCCGACACCGCTAATCTTGACCAGTTGTTTAAAAGCTTCGCGCTCTGTTTCTGTAGCAAAGCCAAAGAGTTGCTGTGCATCTTCCCGCACTTGAAAGTGGGTGAGAAGCGTAATTTTTTGATTGGTCTCTGGCAGTTGATACAAGGTGCTCATTGGCACATCGATCTCATAGCCAACGCCTTGGCAATCGACCAAGAGGCGAGGAGGGTGAACTGAAACGAGAACGCCTTGTATGCGACCAATCATGTAAAGATCTTAACCTGTTTGTATTGTTATTTCTTGCTAGTCTTTTTGGGTGCAAGAGCGGTAGTAATTGCTTTCGGAATCTGGGCATGATGCGCAGCGCAAATCGCCACTCCCAAAGCATCGGCCGCATCTGTTCCAGGGGCACGGCTGAGACGCAGTAAGCGCTTCACCATTTCTTGAACTTGAGGCTTAGTCGCTCTACCGGTTCCCACGATGGACTGCTTCACCCTCAGTGCGCTGAACTCTGCAACAGGGAGTTTGTCGGATACGAGGGCTGCAATCACTGCACCTCGAGCCTGCCCTAGCATCAGGGTAGAACGAGGATTGACGTTCAGGAATACTTCTTCGATAGCAGCTTGCTCCGGGCGGTAGGTCTCTAGAACCTCTTTAATGCCTGAGTACAAGATTCCCAATCTCACGGGAAGACCTTGGTCTGGATCACCACTTTCAATCGTCCCAGAGGCTACGTAGCTCAGCTTTTGGCCATCAACATCAATGACACCAAAACCCGTTGTTCGTAGACCCGGGTCGATTCCTATCCAGCGCATGGGTGCTTAGTGACGGAAATGACGTGTGCCGGTGAAGATCATGGTAATGCCATGTTCATTAGCCGCTGCAATGATTTCATCATCACGCATGCTGCCACCCGGCTGGATTGCGCAGCTTGCACCACCGTTTACAACTACGTCTAAGCCGTCGCGGAACGGGAAGAAGGCATCACTCGCTACTGCAGAGCCTTTAAGGCTGAGGCCAGCATTTTCTGCCTTAATGCTTGCCATACGCGCGGAGTCTACGCGGCTCATTTGGCCAGCGCCAATACCGAGGGTCATACCGTTAGCGCAATACACAATCGCATTGGATTTGACGAACTTCGCAACACGCCATGCAAACATCATGTCGTGCATTTCGCTTGGAGTCGGGAGACGCTTGCTGACAACACGCATTTCATTCTCAAGGACGTTCTTCGCATCTGGAGATTGAACGAGTAAGCCACCACCAACACGTTTGAAATCAAATGTATTAAATGCAGTACCCAAAGGAATTTCTAAGAGACGTACATTTTGTTTGGCGGCAAAGATGGCTTTTGCTTCATCGCTAAAACTAGGTGCAATCAATACTTCTACAAACTGCTTGGAAATTGCCTCAGCAGCAGCACCATCACATGGCACATTGAGGGCAATGATTCCACCGAAGGCTGAGCTTGGATCTGTTTTGAATGCCTTTTGATAAGCCTCTAGACCATTAGCAGCAACGGCTACGCCGCAAGGGTTTGCATGCTTGATAATGACGCAGGCTGCAGCACCGCCAGCATTACCAGTGAAGCTCTTGACGCATTCCCATGCGGAGTCAGCATCGGCGATGTTGTTATAAGAAAGTTCTTTACCTTGCAATTGTTTGTAATTGGCAAGTGCGCCATCAACTGGATAGATATCTTTGTAGAAAGCTGCTGACTGATGTGGGTTCTCGCCATAACGCATCTCTTGTACTTTTTCAAAGGCAAGATGCAGAGTTTCTGGATAGGCAGAACGTTTCTTATGATCGAGGTCATCACCTAATGCAGATAGATAATTTGCAATCGCGCCATCGTATTGCGCTGTGTGGGCAAATACTTTTTTAGCTAGACCCAAATTGGTCTTATAAGAAACCACGTTCTTATTCGCTTTCATTTCTTCGAGTACAGGTGCGTAATCTTCTGGAGAAATGAGTACAGTCACATCTTGATGGTTCTTGGCGGCGGCACGCAACATTGCTGGACCGCCAATATCAATATTCTCCACCGCATCTTCAAATGAGCAATCCGCTTTAGCGACGGTTTCATTGAATGGGTAGAGGTTAATCACGAGCATGTCGATCGTATCGATGCCATGTTCTTTCAAGGCAGCCATATGCTCAGGGAAGTCTCGGCGAGCCAATAAACCGCCATGCACCATGGGATGCAATGTCTTCACACGGCCATCCAACATCTCTGGAAACTTAGTAAGTGAAGATACTTCCACCACAGGCAAATTATTTTCAGCCAAGAGTTTTGCTGTGCCACCAGTAGAAATCAGCTTGATGCCTTGCTCATGAAGGGCTTTGGCGAACAGCACAATGCCATTTTTATCGGATACAGAGAGTAGGACTGTGCGGATCATATTTTTCAGAAGGATTAATTAATAAGGAATTTACGTATGGGGCGTGGCTTATTTCAGAAGCCGGTGTTCAACTAACTTCTTGTGCAGCGTATTGCGGTTGATACCAAGGTACTGGGCAGCCAAGGATTGATTCTGCTTCGCGTGCTGCATCACTAGTTCGAGCATCGGCTTCTCAACTACTGCGAGAACCATTTGGTACAAGTTAGATGGAGGTGTTCCTTTGAGATCATCCAAATAACCTTGGAGTTGGGTCTCAATACATTCAGTGATGGGGTGCTTAGTGGTCATGGGTAAATTAAATAACTAAAAACTAAATTTAGGCTGCTTCTAAAAATAACAAACGATCAGAATGGGATTTCATTGAAAAAACCATTCACCATTTGTAATTGGGTTTTGCAATCATCGGCGGTATTCATTCTTTGGCGAAAAGCGCGGGAGTCACGCAATCCCTTGCAGTGCCAACCGATATGTTTGCGTGCTGTACGCAAGCCGACATATTCGCCATAGAACTCATAGTGATCAATCAGATGGGCGTTCATGATCTCTTGAATCTCATTAATCTGTGGTGTAGGTAGCTTGCCGCCGGTTTCTAAAAAATGATTGATCTCACGAAAAATCCATGGGCGTCCTTGAGCAGCACGGCCAATCATGATGGCATCAGCACCAGTTTCTTTTAAAACAAATTCTGCTTTTTCTGGAGTGGTGATATCGCCATTAGCAACTACCGGAATGGCAACACTATTCTTCACGGCGGTAATAGTTTCGTACTCAGCTTCGCCGTGATACAGGTCAGCTCTCGTGCGACCATGAACGGTCAACATGGAGATGTCAGATTTCTCAGCAAGACGTGCAATATCAATTGCATTTTTATGTTCGCGCGGTCCCAACCAGTCCTAATCTTTAAGGTCACAGGAACTGCATCGGGACCTACGCCTACAGCCTGAATTACGGCTTCCAAAATTTGCTGCACTAAAGGCTCGTCTCTCAATAGCGCGGAACCAGCTGCAACATTGCATACCTTTTTAGCTGGGCAACCCATATTGATATCAATAATCTGGGCGCCATGATCAACATTCAGCTTGTCAGCTGCCGTCATCATCTTGGGATCGGCGCCGGCGATTTGGACTGCAATCGGCTTAAATTCACCCTGATGATTAGCGCGACGCTGGGTTTTTTCGCTCTTCCACAACAAAGCGTTAGAGGCAATCATTTCAGACACGGCATAGCCGGCACTAAGCTTTTTGCAAAGCTGGCGAAAAGGGCGATCCGTTACCCCTGCTATTGGGGCAACAAATAATCTATTCGCGAGAAGGTGTGGGCCGATCTTCATGGGTTGCGGGCTGATTTCTGGAGAGCTTCTAGTGCTGGGGAAGGGTCACACTTTAGCACAGGTCGACCTAAATCTGCCTAAAAAATAGGCAGATTCTGTGATTTAGATCAAATGAGGAATGCTTGTATTTTGAGGGCTATTTCAGCCTCTTAGCGCCTACCAAACATCATCTGGCGAGCTAAGGCTGTTTTGACTGGTGGGAGCCATTGGAGGGCCGATAAAGCCAATCCACGACCGATCACAATAGGAAATAGATCGGAGGTGAAGATTCGAGCCATGAAATCAGTTAAGTCTATGGTGGCTGACCGATCCGCCTTACGGCTTTGGGCATAGTCCTGCAATGTTGCCTCAATCGCTGTGGCAGTTTTTTGATCTTCTGGCTTAGAGAACAGGATGCTGAGTTTTTCGGCCAAGAGATAGGCATCCCTTAATCCAAGGTTAAGACCTTGTCCGGCAACGGGATGCAAAGTTTGGGCGGCATTGCCAATCCAAACTTCATTGCCCTGAGTAATTTCTTTGCGATAGTTGAGACCTAGCTCATAAAGGCGGCGATCTTGGATTTTGAGGAATTGACCAATACGCGATCCAAACTCGGCTTGCAGGCTCTTCAGGAAATCAGTATCACTTAAAGCAAGGCGAGCTTGTGAAGAGCTTGGCGTTCCACACCAAACCAAATTGAGAATGTTGGGGCCATAGTGGCTTGGTAAAGCTGCTAAAGGTCCTCCGGAGGTAAAACGCTCCCATGCTTGATGGGGCGATGCATTCTCAACCTCGACTAAGCCAACTAAGGCGGATTGCTCGTAGTCTCTGCCGGATTCCACCCAATCCTGGGTTTTAAATAAACCACCTTCAGCATGCACTACGCATTTGGCTTGAATATGTGAAGTATCGGTATCGGCACCTTTGTTGGTATTGATGTGCTCCCAAACAAAATTGGGACTCTTTGTTTGAATGACTCTTAAGGCCTGACGCAGTGTGAGATGAATATCGCGATAGCGAATGATGTGACCTAGTGCATCCTCCCCAAGCTCTTCGCGAGTCATCAGGGCACGACCAAAGCGACCTGCTTGAGATACGTGCACTCGATGGATGTCCGCACACTCAGTAGACCACGCATCGATGGTGTCTAGCAATAATTTGCTGCCGTGCGATAAGGTTATCCCTCTGCTATCGGCAGCAGCTAAGTCGGCATCATCCATAGGGTTGCGATCGAGCAAGGCAATCTTAGCTTCTGGAAATTTTTGCAAGCACCATGCTGCGCAGGCTAGGCCAACTGGCCCACCACCTTGAATCACAATATCGAAGTTCTTTGCTGACATGCTTCGCAACTTAATGATTCTTCATCAGCGCTTCAATCTCATCGGCTTTGACTGGTACGCCGCGAGAAATTAATTCGCATCCAGAATCATTCACTACCGCATCATCCTCAATGCGGATGCCAATATTCCAGAAGCGCTCATCTACATCATCTGCTGGACGAATATATAAACCAGGCTCAATGGTGAGGACCATGCCAGACTTAAGGTGGCGCCATGGTTTTTCAGTGGAATCTGTAGATTTGCTGAGTGGCTCGCGATACGAACCAACATCGTGCACATCCATACCCAACCAGTGCGAGGTGCGGTGCATATAGAAGCGACGATAGGCGCCAGTCTCAATTGCGTTATCTAAAGAACCTACTTCTGCAAGCTTGAGAAGCTTTTCATTCAGCAAGCCTTGAGTGAGTACTTTGAGTGCTGCCTCATGTGGCTGCATAAATGTATTGCCTGGCTTTGTCGCTGCAATAGCGGCTTCTTGTGACGTCAGGGTAATGTCATACAGCGCGCGTTGCGGCCCTGTGAACTTACCGTTCACTGGGAATGTACGGGTGATATCCGATGCGTAGCCATCTAGTTCGCAACCGGCATCTATCAAGCAGAGATCACCGCTTCGCAGTTCGGCATCACCAGCACGGTAGTGCAGAATGCAAGAGTTGGCACCGCTAGCAACGATGCTGTTGTACGCAACGCTTTGCGCACCGCTATAACGGAACTCATGAAGCAGTTCTGCTTCAAGATGGTATTCACGCATACCGGGTTTGCAGGTTTGCATGGCACGAATATGGGCGCGTGCAGAAATTTGGGCAGCACGACGCATGACATCGATTTCATGAGCATCTTTAAAGAGACGCATTTCATGAATCAAACTCTCTACATCATGAAACTCAGACGGTGGGTTCACGCCTGCACGTGCCTGAGCCCGTACTTGTTTCATCCAATGACGTAAGCGACGATCTGTTTCAGCGCTTTCTGAAAGACGAATATAAACAGCATCTTGATCTGCTAATAACTCACCCAGTTTTTTATCTAGTTCATGATTGCTATGGGCGTATTCCACACCCAAGATCGATGGTGCAGCTTCTGGTCCCAAACGAATACCATCCCAAATTTCACGCTCCGCATCTTTAGGTCTGCAAAAAAGATGCGATTCCAGTTGTGGTTGTGATGTTGATCCAGCAATCTTTAAGACGAGCGTTGCACCCGGCTCTTCAAAACCAGTGAGGTAGAAAAAATCACTGTCGTGACGATAAGGAAATTCGCTATCTCGATTGCGGGCAGTCTCAGGTGCCGTAGTAATGATGGCAATGCCTCCACTAGTTTTGGCGCAGATCAGCTTTGTGAGTTCAACCCGGCGTTGTTGGTAAAAATTAGACTTATTCATGTGCTGCATTGAGCTCTTGTAATCGTTGAGGTGTACCTACATCGTGCCACGGACCGACATATTTTTCACCGAACACTTGATTTTTGGCCATAGCCTCCCTGAGGAGTGGGGCTAACTTAGTGAGTACATTTAACTCTATATCTTTGAAGAGATCTCGGTGATAAAGCCCAATGCCGGAAAAGGTGAGTTTTTCTGCTCCATCTAGTGGTTCGTTAGTCACTTTGGAGTCTTTCAGATAAAAGTCCCCCTCAGGATGCTGAATTGGGTTTGGAACCATTAAAAGATGGGCCAAAGGCTGATTTGGCATGCTGCGTAAGGTAGAAACTCGATCCAAAAGTCCCTGAATTAGTAGATTTGGGCTAAAAACATCCCCATTAATCACCAAGAAATAATCACTGGGGCTCAGCAAAGGGAGTGCTTTGCGAATGCCCCCAGCAGTTTCAAGCGCACTAGTTTCTGGGGAGTAGGTGATATTTAGATCAAATTGACTGCCATTTCCTAGGGCTTCCTCAATCTTGTTACCAAGCCAAGCATGATTGATGACAACCTTTTTTAGGCCTGCCGCACTTAAAGCCTCTAAATGCCTGGCAAGCAAGGACTTATTTTTGATGGTGAGCAGCGGTTTAGGCAATTCATCCGTTAGCGGGCGCATACGCTGGCCACGACCGGCAGCCAGCAAAAAACATGGAATGAGATTGTACTGATTCATGATGGTTTGCTGTTATTCCTTGGCAGGACGTGTTGATTCCAAAATACGTGCCAAAGGCTTTAATTCGATATAGCGATTTGCAGTAGCAATCGCATACTCAAGCACCAATGGAATATCTTTGAGATAGCCATCTTTACCATCGCGATGAAACAGCCTTGCAAAAATACCTAAAACTTTGAGATGTCGCTGTAAGCCCATCCATTCAAAGTCACGATAGAATTGACCAAAATCCTCTGGCATTGGCAATCCTGCTTTGCGGCCGGCTTCCCAAAATTTAATCACCCAATCAATCACGCGTTCTTCAGGCCATGCAATATAAGCATCACGCCAGAGTGAGGCAGCATCGTAAGTGATGGGACCATAAACTGCGTCTTGAAAATCGATCACGCCAGGATTATTTTTTTCGGTCATCATCAGATTGCGTGAGTGATAGTCGCGATGAACGTAGACTTTTGCTTGTGCAAGATTATTTTGAATGATGAGTTCAAATGCTTGCTTAACTTGAAAATGTTGAAGTTCAGTTAATTCGATTTGCAAATGCTTCTTGAGATACCACTCAGGAAATAAATCGAGCTCACGTTGTAAGAGTGCCTCATCATAATTTGGCAGGACATCTGGTTTGCTTGCTAATTGCATTTGTACTAAAGCATGCGTCGCATCTTTGTAGAGATGGTCGGCACTCTCAGAATTGAGTTCTGCGAGGTAGGTTTTGGTGCCAAGATCGTTGAGTAAAAGAAACCCCTCGCCTAAATTTTTTTCTAGAATTTTTGGAACATTTAAACCCGCACTTTCAAGCAATAAGTCGACCTTAATAAAGGCGTCCAACGGCTCATGTTGGGGTGGGGCATCCATCACGATTAAAGTCGGAAAATCTGGCTTTTTGGACTCAATCCGGAAATACCGTCGAAAGCTGGCATCTGCCGAGGCGGGGGCCAAAGTGGGGAGATCTAATTGCCAGCTAGGTTCAAGGCCTTTTAGCCAGCTACGGAGGGAGTCTAAGCGAGAGTCAGTCATGGTCGATTCGTATAATAAGGCGGGTCTGGATCTATGAGTCATTATCGCCGTCGCGCCGGCCTTTGCGCCCCTCTTTTTTTAGCTGTCACCCTGCGCGTAATCATGGGGGTTGCATTGTCGCAATTTGCCCTCTCAACTATGGCCCAGGCACCCGCACCTTTGCCCCCTTCCGCGCAGTCCTTAGGTAGATCTGCCAACTCCGTTTTAATACCTGACCGGGGTGATGTTATCGTCCTTAAGTTAGACGATCAACTACGAGTTGGAAAACCGATTAATGATGGGCAGGCTTTAACGTTTACTTCTAGCGATTCGATTGATGGAATTGTTGGTCGTGAAATGCGCTTAAAGGGACGCGCACAAATTCGTCGTAATGGTGCAGTGATTAAAGCGGATGAAATTAAATACGATCCTGATTCTGATGTGGCGAACTTATTGGGCAATACTGAATTTTCAAAAGGCAACGCATCTTTCAAGGGACCCAAAGCGCGTTTTAGAGTGGATGCGCGTGAAGGAGAAATGGAAAGCCCCAACTACGAGCTGCGTGATAACCGCGCTAGTGGTAATGCAAAAAAATTAACGATTGAAACTGCTGATGTATTTGTGTTTGATAAGGCCACCTACACAACCTGTACCCCAGAAAACTTAGATTGGTATTTCACGGCAAGCACTTTGGAGATTGATAACGAGCAAAAAGAAATGGTTGGTACGCATGGGGTCATGCGATTCTTTGATGTACCAATTGCTTACGTACCTTACTTCACTGCGCCAACATCAAATCAACGGCGCTCCGGAATCTTGGCACCAGTAGCTGGCTATAATTCCAATAATGGTATTGATGTGACCCAGCCTTACTATGTCAATATTGCGCCAAATCGTGATTTGCTATTACTGCCCCGGGTCGTGGGTCAACGTGGAGTGCAGTTGGGCGCTAAATATCAGTTTTTGGATAAACAGTATGCCGGCAACCTAATGGGAGATTATCTTCCCTACGACCGCAAAACTGGAACTGCTCGTTGGCGTTATGACTGGCAGCAGAGACAAAACTTCAGTGGTGGCTTATTGGGAATGGGTGGCATCCCCATTGCTGGTGCCTGGACTGGATATGCCAATATGGCGCGGGTTTCGGATAACTTGTATCCAACCGACTTTTCACAAAGTATTGCTGGTGCAGTTACCAATCGGTTTCGTCAAGAAGTTGGTACCACCAAGAACTTGACTGGCAGCTTAAGTAGCTGGACGGTTGCCGCAAGAGCGATGACTTTTCAGACCCTTCAGCCTGATCCCACAGTGACAGTACAGTCCCCATACAATATTTTGCCGAATATCACTGCCACCTATAACAGTCGTTTAACTCCAACGGTTGGCGATGTCAGCGGAAAATACATTACCTTGCCATCAGGCCCTATAACAACGTTTTCAACGGATTACACCCATTTTGCATACAACATTGGTGGGAACTTGCAAGCAACTGCCCCGGGTGCATACAGCCAGGCAGACCGAACTGTAATTAAAGGCGCCATGGCACTACCGCAGATTACCCCTGGCTATTACATCACTCCAAAGGTGAGCTTTCAGTCCAATACCTACAATGCAACTCCTTATAACCCTGTGGGCGCTCCGGCTGCCCAGGGTTTCACTATCCCCACATTTAGTCTTGATTCAGGTTTGGCATTCGAAAGAGATGCCACTGAATTAAAAGGTTTTTTTGGGCGTGATATGTTGCTTACGATGGAGCCAAGAGCGTTTTATGTCTACACACCATATCAAAGTCAGGCACAAACCCCTTTATTTGATACAGCAGATGCTGGTTTTGGTATGACTCAAATCTTTAGTGAAAATACATTTATTGGTAATGACCGTATCGCAGATAACAATAAGCTTACGGGCGGTTTAACTAGTCGCATGATTGAGGCGAGTACTGGTGCTGAGCGAGCTAACGTTACTCTTGCACAACGTCGGGCCTTTACAGCTCAGAAGGTAGGCCTTAACGGAAATATCCTAAACCCTACAACGTATTCCGACACCTTGGGGTCTGCCTCTGTGCGTCTTTTGGGTAACTTTAGTGCAGCTATGTTTGGGCAGTACAACACCCAGTTAAATAAATTTGTTCAGACAACAGTTGGTGGAAGCTGGCGCCCAACCCCGGGTAGAAATTTGAACTTTGGTTATAGAAACGTATGGTCACCTCCCATTCAACCATCAATACAAAATAATACGCCGGGCACGCTAGCTCAGACCACTACTGATCAGTACAACATCTCTGGTCAATGGCCTCTTACTCGGGAGGTTTCAGTATTAGGCGGATGGGGTTATGACGCCCTAACGACCAAAACCTTAAATACCTTGCTAGCCCTTGAGTGGATGAAGGATTGCTGGACTCTACGTGGCGCCTATTCTCAAATGCTGAATACCTCGCAAATAACCACTACCCAGGTTTTATTCCAAATAGAATTTAGGGGAGTTGGTAGCGCTGGTAGCAATCCAGTTGATATCATGAAGCTAAATGTTCCTGGATATATGCCTACTTCTAAGCCTATACCACCTTCAATATATGAGAACTATCAATGATGTGTAGTAATCGATTTAACCAAGTCCTTGCGGCCATGATTTTGGCCTCTACTGCTTTTATGTCTCAGCTCGCGTTTGCACAAGATGGCTCAAAGACTGCGACTGATAGCAAAATTCGTAATATTGATGGTGTTGCAGCGGTTGTAAATACTGGCTACGTCACACGTAAAGAGATTGATGATCGTATCGCAGCTTTACAAAAGCAGGGAAGTAAACTTCCCGATGCTGCTACTTTACGCAAGACGGTGCTTGAACGTCTCATTGTTGAAAAGATTCAGTTCCAAAATGCCGAGCAAGAAGGTGTTGCGGTAAGCAATAAAGAGCTCGACAAGATTATTGGCGATATTGCGGCTAAGAATAAATTAACCATTGCAGAGTTGAAGGTAAAAATTGCCGCTACTGGCAGTACCTATGATCGCTATCGTCAAATGTTGCGTGATGATGTGATTATTAGTCGCTATCGTGAGCGCGAGGTAGAAGGCAAGATCAAGATTTCTGATGCAGAGGTGGATAATTTCATTATTGATCGTAATCGTGAAGTAGCTGGCGCAGGTAGGGCGACGCGTTCTACTCCAGCTGCTAAAGGTGAGCCAGAAGAAATCGACGTAGCTCAAATTTTTATTCCAGTGGATGCAAGTGCAGGTGCTGGTGCTCAGGCTGCAGCAAAGAAGCAGGCGGAATCTTTATTGCGTGAAGCGCGTGGTGATGTCGATTTTTTGCAGCTTGGTGCAATGGCTGCAAAAGACAATCCAAAAATTAAGTTTCAAGAGTTGGGTTACCGTACACCAGATCGCTTGCCACAATTATTTTATGAAGCTGTGAGAAATACGGGTAGTGGGCAACTTGCTAATGCAGTGGTAAAGAGCCCCGCTGGCTATCACGTACTCAAGGTTCTTGATCGACGTGCCTTAGTTGCTGGCGCTCCTGAGCCGCAGCAAGCTGCTCCTCAAGAAAGTGCCACTACCCCACAAAACATCATGGTGACACAGACTTTGTCTCGTCATATCTTGTTGCGTAGTCGCGCAGGCTTAACGGATCAAGACGCTGAAAGACGATTGGCTGGTTATCGCGATCAAGTTCGTGCAAAGACTGCTGATTTTGGCGAACTGGCTAAAAAGTATTCTGAAGATGGATCTGCTGCGAATGGTGGCAATCTGGGTTGGATGGGTCCCGGTGATTTGGTTCCAGAATTTGATCAAGCAATGAATCGCTTGCAAATTGGTGAAGTCAGTAACCCAGTGAAGACCGAGTTTGGTTGGCATTTGATTCAGGTACTCGAGCGTCGTGAAGCGCAATTAACTCTGGAGAAGCAGCGTCAATTTGCCCGTGCAGCAATCCGTGAGCGTAAGTTCGAACAGGCTTATCAAGATTGGTTACGTGAATTACGCGACACCGCTACGGTGAAGATCATTAATGCAGATGATCCAGCAGCCAGTCCTCGTTAATTTAGTCATTAGTTCTGGAGAGCCTGCAGGGGTTGGTCCAGAGGTTTCTCTTGCAGCTGCTTTAGCATTCTTGCAAGAGCAGCCCGCAAGTACGATTACCTTGCTTGCTGACCCCAGTTTGATTCCGGCGACTAAGATTCCTCAAGAGTTATCGAGTCACTTGCAGGTGGAATCAATCGCCTTAGCTGCCCCAGCAATAGCGGGTCAGCTTAATCCTAAAAACGCTCAGTATGTCCTGAGTATCATGGATACCGCTGTTAAGGGATGTCTTGAAGGCCGTTTTGATGCGATGGTAACTGCGCCGATACAAAAGAGCGTTATCAACGAAGGCAATGTTTCAAGTGATGACTTATTTACTGGACATACTGAATATCTAGCTCAGCTTTGCCATCAAGAGCATGTTGTCATGATGTTGTGCGCAACATTGCCAGAAGGATTTTTAGGGTTGCATCAAAGTCGTGACCTTCGGGTGGCCTTAGCTACAACTCATCTACCCTTGAGAGAAGTTTCTGAAGCGCTAAATCAACAGCATATTTTGGAAACGATTCAAATCGTTGATCGGGATTTGAAGGCAAGACTTGGAATTGCTAAGCCGGTGATTCGGGTGGCAGGACTTAATCCTCCTGCAGGTGAATCAGGCTACCTCGGTCGTGAAGAAATTGATGTGATTGAACCTGCTATCAGAGCTGCTAAAGAGTTAGGTATTCAGGTGAGTAGGCCTTGTCCTGGTGATACGATGTTTGATGCTAAAGCCTTGGATAGCGTGGATGCATTCATTGCGATGTATCACGATCAGGGTTTGGTGCCATTTAAGTTTGTGAGCTTTGGTGGTGGAGTGAATGTCACTTTAGGTTTGCCAATTATTCGTACTTCGGTAGATCACGGCACAGCGTTAGATCTTGCTGGTAAAGGTTTAGCTGACTCAGGCAGTATGTTAGAGGCACTACGCTTGGCCTACCAATTGGCTATCAATGTAAAGAATTTAAAAACATGACGCATCGCGCTCGTAAACGATTTGGCCAAAATTTTCTGCAGGATTCTGGGGTAATTTATTCCATTATTGCTGCAATCAATCCCAGTGAAAATATGCACGTGATTGAGATCGGCCCCGGCCTTGGTGCACTCACAAGACCCTTATTAAATAATCTAGATCACTTAGATCTTTTAGAAATCGATCGAGATTTAGTGGCCTATTGGAATCAAGAGAATCTTCAGGGTCTGAATGTCATCGAGGGTGATGCAGTTAAGTTTAATTTCCTCGAATGGGCAAACGCACGACCGGCTAATAGTGGCTTATGTAAGGTGGTTGGTAACCTGCCTTACAACATCTCTTCCCCACTACTGTTTCATCTCGTTTCTGCTGCCCATGCAATTGATGAGCAGGTATTTATGCTGCAAGCTGAAGTCGTCGAGCGGATGGTCTCCAAGGCTGGCGGCTCTGAATTCAGCCGGCCATCTGTCATGCTGCAAGCTCGCTACGATATGGAGCAAGTTTTAGAAGTCCCGCCAGAAGCTTTCGACCCACAACCTAAAGTCAATTCAGCGGTTGTGCGCATGATTCCGCGACGGGATTTCAACTTAAGTGATACGCAGTGGCATGCCTTGGAAAAGGTCGTGGCCGCAGCGTTTTCTCAGAGAAGAAAAATGCTACGCACCAACCTATCGGCTTTTGCGGATCGACTCTCTTTATCTGAATCGGAGTTAAAAGCGCGTGCCCAGGATATTCCGGTGGAGCGCTATATTGAGTGGGCCAAAACTTTAGCCCATTAACCACTCAGTATTACTTGTAGGCGGCGGGATTAATCACCCGCATTTCAGCTTCAATCCACTTTTCCACTTCTTGATGCAGTTGACCACCGGTTTTTCCGGCAGAAGTAATGGCGGGGCCGATTGAGAAGATGATTATTCCAGGCTGCTTTAGAAGGCTGTTCTTAGGCCAGCAATGACCCGCGTTGTGGGCAATTGGAATTACTAAGGCTTCAGTAGCGCTGGCAAGCCTTGCGCCACCCTTACTATAGGGTTTGTGTGATCCAGTAGGTGTTCTAGTACCTTCTGGAAATAACAAAATCCATTTACCTTCACTCAAACGTTTTTTTCCTTGTCCGACAACGGAGAGTGCTGCAGTTTCTTTGCTATTGCGATTGATGTGAATCATCTTGAGCAAGGCCAAAGCCCAGCCAAAGAAAGGAATCCAAAGTAACTCTCTTTTGAAAACGAAGCAAACTTGTTTAGGAAGCTTGGCAATATAAAAAATGGTTTCGTAGGCAGATTGATGCTTACTCAATACAACAACCGGTTTATCCAAAACCGCCATCATGTTTTCCATGCCACGAATCTCGTAACGAATGCCACAGAGGGGTTGCAAGATCCAGATCACCACCTTATTCCAGAGACCGATAAAGCGATAGCGATTCTCAGGATTTAGGAAAGGAAAAACGAGAATGCAGAGTACCGACCAGATCGGCGTGAATATCAGCAAGAAAAGCGTAAATAGGGCTGAGCGAATAAAAATCATATTTCTATTAAACCCTATCTTGTAGGAATGTGGTCGCAAATGCCATCAAATCTGCATGAATCTGTGTTCCCTCGGGGAGGCCACCCTTTTCCAAAGTTTTACTGCCTTTGCCAGTTAAGACTAAATGCGGGCTAGCGCCCAAAGCAATGCCTGCTTGAAGGTCGCGCAAGGAATCACCAACAATCGGCACCCCTAATAAAGGTGTGGCACTCTGATTTTTTTTATACCGAAGTGCAATTTCTTTCATCATTCCTGGCAAAGGCTTGCGACAATCGCATGCATTGGCGTCGGTATGTGGACAAAAGAAAATACTGTCGATATGGCCACCCAAGGGTTTGAGGAGTTTGTCCATCTTGCCATGCATGGCATGGAGATCATTGATGTTGAAATAACCCCTTGCTAAGCCAGACTGATTCGTCGCTACAGCAATTTGGTAGCCGGCTTGATTGAGTAGTGCAATTGCCTCAAGACTACCAGGCAAAGGAACCCACTCATCACTCGACTTCACATAATCATCTCGATCTTCATTGATCACACCATCGCGATCCAGAATGATGAGCTTAGAAGAGCTGATGCTCATGCTAATTTGCCGAGATCGGCAATGAGATTCATTTTCTGGTGAAGTTGTTGCAGGAGGGCCAGGCGGTTATCGCGCAGCTCTGGATTTGGATCCATCACCATCACATCGGCAAAGAATTGATCAATTGGGACGCTGAGAGCTACGAGTGCCTTCAATAGATCTACGAACTGACGCTGCTCATAGGCGGCGCTCAATGTTGGGGTGAGTTTCTCAAGCGCCTGATGGAGAGCGATTTCAGCAGGAACCTGTAAGAGCTTGCTTGAGCAAGCCGCCGGGATAGCGCCTACATTCTTTTTGAGGATATTGCTGATGCGTTTATTGGCGGCGGCTAATTGAGCAGCTTCCGCCAAGGCGTTAAATTCACGCAATGCAGCTAAGCGATCGATTAAATCATTGAGTTGAGCGGGTGACTGACTTAATACAGCATCAATCTCTTCGGTCGTGAATGGTTTGCCTGCAACTGCTTGGTCGCGTAAGTAAGCGCGCAGACGATCAATGATGAAAGCGTAAATATCTTCTGCTTTAGCTTTTTCTTGCACGTCGTTTTGTGGAAATTGTTTGCGAGCCAGTTCAATTAAATCAGGCAGGCTCAGGCTCAGGTTCTTCTCTAGCAAAAGACGGCAAACACCTAAAGCGTGACGACGCAGGGCATATGGGTCCTTGTCACCTGTCGGCGCAAGACCAACACCCCAAATGCCAACCAATGTTTCTAGCTTGTCCGCAATAGCGAGGATGGTGCCGATTTGAGTTTGTGGCAATGCATCACCAGCAAAGCGGGGCATGTAGTGTTCGCTGCAAGCGGATGCGACTTCGGCATTTTCGCCATCATGCGTTGCATAGTAGCGGCCCATGATGCCCTGGAGCTCTGGGAACTCACCAACCATATCAGTTAGCAAATCAGTTTTAGCAATTTCAGCGGCGCGACTGGCTAGCGCCTCATTAGCCGATAAGGCTTTGGCAATGCCTACTGCAATTCCTTGAACACGCTTAGTGCGATCCAATTGATTGCCAAGTTGATTGTGATAAACCACTTTTCCAAGATCAGCTACACGGGATGCTAACGGGCGCTTTTGATCTTGTTGGAAGAAAAAACGCGCATCGGATAGACGCGGGCGCACCACACGTTCGTTACCAGAAATAATCGCTTCTGGCTTATCAGTCTCGATATTAGAAACAATGAGGAAGCGATTGCGTAACTTGCCTTGCTTGTCAGTCAATGCAAAGTATTTTTGATTAGTCTGCATTGTCAGAATCAAGCACTCTTGAGGGACTTCTAAGAACTCTTGATCAAAATGACATTCATAAATTGCTGGCCATTCAACCAAAGCTGTTACTTCATCCAATAGGCTATCTGGCATTAACACTAAATCAGTGCCAGCAGCTTTTAATAATGCAGATTCGATAAATTGACGACGCTTATCAAAGCTTGGTAATACTTTGGCTGTAGTGCTGAGATCGGATTCATACTGATCTGCGGAGGCGATCGTAATAAGGCCTGGAGCTAAAAAGCGATGACCTTCAGTTTGATTGGCTGCATCAATTCCTAGTGCACTGATATTAAGGACTTGTTTGCCATGCAGGGCAATGATGCGGTGTGCAGGACGAGCAAACTCAACGTCTGCCAGCTCACCATTTTTCTGTAGCACTTGATAGTGCATCATTTTGGCGATAGGCAATTTGCTGAGTGTTTGCTCAAGTGCTTGTTGGGCAGTCTGCTCTAATGCTGCGCCTTTAGCAACGACATTGAGATACAGTGCTTCATTTTTTCCTTCACCTGATTTTTCTAGAGTGGAGAGATCAATATCAGCGTAACCCAAAGAGGCTAATTTCTTTTGAAGTGGCGCAGTAGGCTTGCCTTCCGCATCAAAAACAATGCTAGTCGGCAGTAATTTTTCGCGTACCGGATAGTCTGGCGCTTGACTCAAGACATGAGTAATCTGAACAGCAAGGCGATGCGGTGTTGCGTAGCCAGTCGCAACGGAATTTTCACTCAAGAGGCCAGCGGACTTCAGTGTGGAATAAATGCCCTCACTGAAGGAGTCACCTAGGCGGCGTAAGGATTTTGGTGGAAGCTCTTCGGTAAATACTTCAATCAGAAGGTTGTCTGATTGAGAGAGGGAATTCGGTGTACTCATAATTAGATTGAGCTGATTAGGCTTTGGATTGACGTTGGCACATCGGGAAACCCAACTTCTCACGAGACTCAAAGTAAGCTTGCGCTACTGCACGAGATAGATTGCGGATGCGTCCGATATAAGCGGCACGCTCAGTCACTGAAATAGCACCGCGTGCATCTAGTAAGTTAAAAGTGTGTCCAGCCTTGAGCACCATTTCATAAGCGGGTAAAGCTAATGGCACTTCCATCAAGCGTTTGGCTTCACTCTCATAATTGGTGAAGTTTGCAAACAAGAGGTCAGTATTGGAGTGTTCAAAGTTGTAGCAAGATTGCTCTACTTCATTCTGGTGATATACATCACCATAAGAGATGCCGTCGGCCCAAACGAGGTCATATACGTTGGAGCAATTTTGGATGTACATCGCCAAACGCTCGATACCGTAAGTGATTTCGCCTAAAACAGGCTTGCAATCAATGCCGCCCACTTGCTGGAAATAGGTGAACTGAGTTACTTCCATGCCGTTAAGCCACACTTCCCAGCCTAGACCCCAGGCACCCAAGGTTGGGTTTTCCCAATCGTCCTCAACAAAGCGGACATCGTTTTTTTGAAGATCAAGACCTAGAGCGGCAAGCGAGCCCAAGTAGAGCTCAAGAATATTTTCTGGTGCAGGTTTCAGCACTACCTGGTACTGGTAGTAGTGCTGCAAACGGTTTGGATTTTCTCCGTAGCGACCATCTTTTGGTCTACGTGAAGGTTGGATGTAAGCCGCTTTCCATGGCTCAGGGCCAATGGCCCTCAAGAAAGTGGCTGTATGAGATGTACCGGCACCGACCTCAAGGTCAATAGGTTGCAATAGGGCGCAACCTTGTTGGTCCCAGTAATCTTGGAGTTTGAGAATGATTTGCTGAAAAGTAAGCATGATTTACCTGGCTAAGTCTTTGATTTTACATGGCTAAACAGCTGAACTATGAAATCGCGATTAGTTTCGTTTATGGCGAATCAGACCCAGGATAAGCAAGAGGCAAGAAAGACTCAAAATGGGGGCATTTCCCCAAATGATATAAGGGGTTTTGCCAGAGTAGGCTTGAATCTTCAGGCTGAGCACGCCTTGGGTAAATTCGCTAAGATGAGATAGCACTTTCCCATCTGGACCAAGGGCTGCCGTAATGCCGGTATTTGTGGCTCGCAGCGCTGGGAGGCCAGTCTCTAGGGAGCGTAACTGGGATAGTCTTAATTGCTGTGCTGGCGCTTGAGAATCCCCAAACCAGGCCAGATTAGTCATATTGATCAACAAGTTAACGGGTTTACTGCTGTGATGAATTCGGGACGCTAGCTCCCCACCAAAGACATCCTCATAGCAAATCGTGATGGCCGCATGAACTGATTCTTTCCCAGAGCGAATGATGCTGAAGGGGGCTTGATCTAATGTGCCGCGTGCAAAGTCGCTCATAGGAACATGGAAAGCATTCACAAACCATCGAAAGCCGGGCGGAATAAATTCACCAAAGGGTACCAAGTGGGATTTGTCATATTGGTACATTGGGGCATTAGGAGATAGTCCAAGGGCCCGGTTGGTGTATTTCACACCAGTAGAGTCACCAGTCTCTCCAATCAAGCCAAGCAAAACGTTGCTGGAGGTATTGGTAGAAAACTGTTGGGGCGATCCTAATAATCCTGTAGGTAGATTACTTTGTGGCCAAGGATATGCGGTCTCTGGAGTAATGATGAGATCAGCTGCTTGGCTTTCGATGGCATTGGTATAAAAACTAAACTGGTCTTCAATGGACTTGGGGTTGAACTTGAGGCTTTGCTCAAAATTACCTTGAATTAAACGAACGCTGAGCGGTTCGCCAATTGGGCTTGTGAAGGTCCACAAGCTCGCGAGTTGTGCAAGTGCGATCGTAGAAATAATGCAAGCACTGCTAAAGAACATATTTTTCTTTAACTGACTGATTTCCCAAGAGACCCACACCACTAAAAATGTGCAAGCCAGGCCACCCAAGAATGGCGCAACTGGCGCGAAGGGGCCGTTGAATTGTGCCTCAGCAAGCCCCATCCAAGGAAAGCCAGTTAAGACTACGCTACGTAGGTATTCAACGAGCACCCAAGATGCTGCTAGTACTAAGCCCGTTAAGTACTTACGTTTAGGTAAACAGAGGATGAGGGAAGCGCAGGAGAAAAATAAGGCCATTCCTGCTGCTAGTAAGAACACAGCTAAACCAGAGGCGGCAGCATGCATACCGCCGACATCATGCAGGCTAATGTAGATCCACCATAAGCCCAGAACAAAGTAGCTTAAACCAAAGGACATTCCAGAGATAAATTGATTTTTAATGGATGGCCTTGCTTGCAGACTCATCCGCCACCAAATCAAACTGAGAATGGGGATTTGTATCCAGCCACCATAAGTGAGCTCAGCAGCAGCAGCTAGCAACCCACCCAAAAAAAATAGCAGCAATAGATTGACGCCATTATCAAACCTGGTTGATTGCTGATCAATCAAAGTAATTCTCAGGGAAGCTGTTTAGGAAGTTGTCGTGCGAGCAGAATGTGTATCTGTCTTGGGTCAGCGCGCTGAACCTCAAATTCAATTCCGTCGATCTCAATCAGTTCACCCATCTTCGGTACACGACCAAGATGTTGAATGACTAAGCCAGCAATAGTCTCAATGTCTTCATCGTGGAATTGTGTGCCTAGAGCCTCATTAAATTGTTCTAGCTCTGTAATGCCTTTAACTCGAATATCGCCATTATCTAAAGAGATCAAGTTATCTGCTTCTTCGTCAATATCATGCTCATCTTCAATATCGCCAACAATTTGCTCAAGCACATCTTCAATCGTGATCACTCCAGCTACGCCGCTGTATTCATCTACAACGATAGCTAAGTGGTTTCGATTGTCTTTGAAGTCACGTAGCAAAACACTCAAACGTTTAGATTCTGGAATGAAAACTGCAGGGCGGAGCCAATCGCGTACCTGAAAATCTTTTTCAGAGGAGTGACGCAATAAGTCTTTTGCTAGCAAGGTGCCAATGACATTGTCGCGGTTACCTTCAAATACAGGAAAGCGTGAGTGAGCAGCAGTAATCACGCTCTGGATAATTTCGGGTAGAGATTGATTGATATCAATCCAATCAATCTGGGCTCTAGGAATCAAAATATCGCGAGCACATAGCTGGCCCACCTGAAATACGCCCTCAATCATAGAGAGAGCATCTGCATCAATTAAGCCCTCGGACTGTGCTTCTCTGAGGGTCTCAATAAGCTCTTGGCGACGTTCTGCTGGGCTGGTTGGCTGTGGCGTTAAAAAATCCGCCAAGCGTTCTAAAAGGAATTTATTGGGGTCAGGCATATAGCAAGAATATCGTAGAAATATGTAAATTCAGTGAAGGGGGTGTTAAGAATGCTTTAAATGGGTGCGTAGGGGTTCGCGAAACCCAGTGATTTGAGAATGGCAATTTCTTTGTTTTCCATTTTACTTGCTTCAGCATTGCTCTCATGGTCAAGACTTTGGGCATGCAAGCAACCATGAATGATGAGATGGGCTAAGTGAGCCTTAGCAGTCTTAGCTTGCTCCCTTGCCTCTTTTTGAACTATGGGAAGGCAAAAAATAATATCAGCAGCCAATGTCTTTTTAGTTAGCTCATATGGAAAGGTGAGTACGTTGGTTGCGTAATCTTTGTTCCGAAAAGCAAAATTTAACTTTTTACCCTCAGCAGCATTGACAAAACGCAAGGTGATGAGGCCATTGAGGCGGGTGGCTGCTTTCACCCATTTTTTAATTGCTGCTAAAGAGGCAATTGCAAGCACTTTATCTTCAATGGCAGCACTAGCAAATTGAATATCAATGTCCAATTTAGAGGAAGGCGCTTGCTTGCTTACCATCTTAATGGGTAAGGGTTGAAGTGAGTTCACTAATAAGCTCACCTCGGAGAGTGTAATTGAGTACTTCAGTAATGCGTATGTCTACCATTTCACCTATGAGTGATTCAATATCTTCATTTGGTGCAGCAAAGTGAATCACGCGATTATTAGCAGCACGACCTTGTAGGTTTACACCATCTTTTGCCAACCCTTCAACGAGTACTCGCTCAGTATTGCCCAACATGTTTTTACTAATTTGATTTGCTTGTGACTCCACTAGGGCAAGCAGTGTTTGTAGTCGCTTAAGTTTGACCTCATAAGGAGTGTCGTCACTCAAATTGGCAGCGGGTGTCCCGGGGCGCGCATTGAAAATAAAGCAAAAGCTATTATCAAAATTGAGCTCTTCAACCATCTTCAAGAGTTTTACAAAATCCTCATCGGTCTCGCCTGGAAAGCCCACAATGAAGTCGCTAGAGAGTGTCAAGTCGGGCCTCACAGCACGCATCTTACGAATAATGCTTTTGTATTCCAGGGCGGTATAGCCACGTTTCATGGCGGATAAAACCGAGTCGGATGCGTGCTGTACTGGAAGATGTAAATGACTCACCAACTTGGGAACTTTGGCATAGACATCAATTAAGCGCTGAGTAAATTCTTTGGGATGACTGGTGGTGAAGCGAATTCTTTCGACACCTGGAATTTCTGCAACATATTCAGTCAGGAGTGCAAAGTCTGCGATTTCTTCTGTACCACCCATTTTTCCCAAATAGGCATTGACGTTTTGACCGAGCAGCACAATTTCTTTAACGCCTTGCGCAGCTAGGCCTGCCACTTCAGTTAATACATCATCAAATGGGCGTGATACTTCTTCACCGCGAGTGTAAGGAACTACGCAATAGCTGCAATACTTTGAGCAACCTTCCATGATGGAGGCGTAAGCAGAGCCACGAGTTTGGCGCGAGGCAGGTAGGCGGTCAAACTTCTCAATTTCCGGAAAAGAAATATCCACCTGAGATCTACCGGTTTCGCGACGTTGAGCAATGAGATCAGATAGGCGATGTAATGTTTGCGGACCAAAGACGACATCAACATAAGGTGCCCTGCTAATAATTTGTTGACCTTCCTGGCTGGCGACGCAACCCCCAACACCAATTAATAAATCAGGTTTGGTTTTTTTGAGTTCACGTAAGCGACCTAAGTCGGAAAATACTTTATCCTCCGCTTTTTCACGAATAGAGCAGGTGTTCAGTAGAACGACATCCGCATCTTCAGGAGTGTCAGTCATGACCATGCCCTCATCGGCATGCAAGAGGTCGGCCATCTTGCCCGAGTCGTACTCGTTCATCTGACAGCCGAAGGTTTTGATATAGAGCTTTTTCATATGCCGTTCTCAGGTTTATAACTGGGGGCCAAGCTCAAATTTTACAAAAAACAAATTACAGCAAGCGCAGAGCCAAAATAGCAACAATCGTTGGAGGCAATGCGCCTAGGAACAGATACAGTGCTGATACAGCACCGTTCGAGAAGTGGCTACGTAAGATAGCTAGGCCTGCTGGATTCGGTGCGTTGGCGATGATAGTTAAGCCACCACCAGCCACCGCGCCACCTACCAAAGCTAATTTGAATTCATCCGAGGTGCCTGTGACTAGGGATCCCAAGTACGTCAATGCCGCGTTGTCTGTAATTGCAGTAAGCGCGGTTGCTCCGTAGAAGACTGCTGTTGGACTCATCTTCTCCAGGAGTGGTTGCAACCACCAACCTTGCAGGGCACCTAAGACTACCAAGCCAGCGAGGAAGAACCCAACCAATAAGGCCTCACGCAAAATCAATGGGCTTTGATGTTTTGGATACGCAGTGGTGTAGCCAATAAAGAACAATAAGAGCCACATGAAAATAACTGGATCATGTGCAAAGTAAACAATGCCCGCTAAAAACAGCAAATGAACTGAAGTAACGGTGAGCGGAATTTTTTCTGGAATCTTTTTCTCTTCTGGTTCGACAAGTTGACTTCGGAAAAGTAGAGTTACGATGAAAGAGTTGATAAAGATTGCAACTGCAGCTTCGTAACCAAAATGGGTAAACATAAAAGCGGTTGACCAGCCCCAAGTAGATGCGACCATCAGTACTGGTGGCGCAGCAAAATTGGTGAGTGTCCCGCCAATTGAGATGTTTACGAATAATGCTCCTAGTGTGCCAAACAGCAATGGGGTAGAGCATTTATGTTTGTAAACTAGATCGCGCAATAAGAATGCCGCAAGCGTCATTGCTGCTGGTTCGGTAATAAATGAACCAAGTAACGGAGTAAGGGATAAGGTGAGGAAATACAGCATTGGCGCTTCGCGTGTTCGCAAGGCGACATGTAAAAATTTTCCTAGACTATAGAGAAGGTGGGTTGCAAAAGTGAGAATCGGTTTGCTACCCGCAGCCACCATGATGGCAAATACAAAAAGCGGCTCTGTGAAATTACGCTTACTTGCGTATTCTCTGGCGCTATCAAGACCAGTTGCAAAGCCAATGTAAATTAGCAGCACTGCTGCCCAGAAACCAAAAACAATCTCTACTTCGCCAAGTAGATGCCATAAGCCAGAATGCAGGCGAGACTTTTTGGCTAGAGTTTCAAAATAGGAGGTGCTAAAGGTGTGCAGTACCGCTATCGCGAAAATAATACTGGCACCGAGTTCTGTAGGGGTAAAGTTCATGGGAAGATATTTTCAGACTGTAGTTTTAACTAATTCTATTTTGTTTGACTGCCATTAATCACTATCTATATAGGGGTAAATATGAGTTTAATTCTGGGGTATGAGGATTTAATTGCCAACGCATTGGCTCAGATTGAAACGGTGCCCTTGGATCAGGCCAAAACCCTGCTTGATGATGAAAACACGGTTTTTATTGATATTCGAGATATTCGGGAGTTGGAGCGCGAAGGCATGATTCCTGGCGCTTTTCATGCTCCTCGGGGCATGCTGGAGTTTTGGGTGGACCCTAAAAGCCCCTATTTCAAGCCGATTTTTGGTGAGGGTAAGCGTTTAGTGCTTTATTGCGCCTCAGCCTGGAGATCTTCCTTGGCCACCGAAACCCTTCAAAAAATGGGGGTTCCCCGTGTTTGCCACTTAGAGGGCGGATTTAGCGCTTGGAAAAAGGCGGGACTTACCGTGGCAGAAAAGCACCCAAAACCCCATTCAGGCTAGCCCTCCCTCATTTTTGAGCCTTGAAATGCTGGATTTTGACCCCATCCAGGGTCAATCTAGTTGATTGGTATTCATTAAGGGGGTAGCTACATGACTGTTGCTAGTAAAGAGACTTTGGGCTTTCAGGCCGAAGTAAAGCAATTATTGCAGTTGATGATTCATTCCTTGTACTCCAACAAGGAAATTTTTCTTCGTGAGTTAATTTCTAATGCGTCTGATGCTTCAGACAAGCTCCGCTTTGAGGGGATCGAGCATCCAGATTGGTATGGTGATGACCCTGATTTAAAGATCAAGGTCAGTTTTGATAAGGCTGCTAGAACCGTCACCACTTCTGATAATGGCATTGGCATGAGTCGAGATGAGGTGATTGCCAATTTAGGAACTATCGCTCGGTCCGGAACTAAAGAGTTTTTCTCAAAACTCTCTGGTGATCAGCAAAAAGATGCAGCTTTGATTGGTCAGTTTGGCGTTGGTTTTTATTCAGCCTTTATCGTTGCTGATCGTATTACTGTGGAAACTCGTCGAGCTGGTTTGCCAGCAGCTGACGGTGTGCGTTGGGAGTCTGATGGCTCAGGTGAATTCACTGTAGAAAGCATCGATCGCCCACAGCGCGGAACTTCTATCACTATGCATTTGCGCGAAGGTGAAGATGACTTCCTTTCTACGCATAAGTTGAAGTCAATTATTCGCAAATATTCCGATCACATCTCGCTACCTATTCAGATGAATAAAGAAGAGTGGGATGCCGATAAAAAAGAGCAGGTAATTAAAGATGAGCTTGAGAGTATTAATCAGTCCAGCGCCTTATGGGCGCGCTCCAAATCAGAGATTACCGAAGAGCAATACAACGAGTTCTACAAGCATCTACCCCATGATTATGAAAACTCACTTTGCTATTCATTAAACCGAGTAGAGGGTCGCAGCGAATTTACACAACTGCTGTATGTTCCAACGCGTGCACCATTTGATTTATGGGATCGTAATAAACGTGGTGGGATCAAGTTGTACGTAAAGCGAGTATTCATCATGGATGATGCAGAGCAATTAATGCCCATGTATCTACGTTTTGTCACTGGCGTGATTGACTCAACGGATTTGCCACTGAATGTGTCTCGTGAAATTCTGCAAGAGTCACGGGATGTTAAGGTTATTCGGGAGAGCTCTACTAAGCGTGTGCTGAGCATGCTGGAAGAGCTGGCTAATAGCGATGATGAGACCAAGAAAGAAAAGTACCACACCTTCTGGGCGCAGTTTGGGCAGGTTCTGAAAGAGGGTGTTGGTGAAGATCAAGCGAACCAAGAGCGCATTTTGAAGCTCTTGCGTTTTGCAAGTACGCACTCTGACTCATCTGAGCAGACAGTTTCTTTGGCGGACTACATCTCTAGAATAAAAGAAGGCCAGGACAAAATTTATTACGTCACTGGCGATTCATTTAATGCTGCAAAAAATAGTCCGCATCTAGAAATCTTCCGCAAGAAGGGTGTTGAAGTGCTTCTGTTGTCCGATCGCGTGGATGAATGGATGCTTTCTTTCTTTACGGAGTTTGATGGCAAGCACATGACTTCAGTTGCCAAGGGTGGACTTGATCTTGGCGATCTTAGTGATGAGAAAGAAAAGAAAGAGCACGAAGAAACTGAAAAGAATTTCAAGGATCTGCTCGATCGCATGAAAGCTGCCTTGGAAGACAAGGTGAAGGATGCGCGCGTCACCTTCCGCCTGACTGACTCTCCAGCATGTTTAGTTTCTGATGAGAATGAGCTATCTGGTAATTTATTGCGGATGCTCAAGGCTGCAGGCCAACAAGCGCCAGATATGAAGCCGATTTTGGAAGTCAATCCTGAGCATCCACTGCTATTGAAACTCAAGTCAGATGACAAACAGTTTGATGAGTGGACTGAGGTACTTTTTGATCAAGCGCTCTTGGCAGAAGGTGGTCAGTTAAGTGATCCTGCTGCTTATGTAAAGCGGATTAATCAATTGCTTTTAAGTTAAGACTGCAACTGAGGCATTAAAAGAAAAACCCGACTTGCAAATAACAAGTCGGGTTTTTTGTTGACTACTTTAAATCTACAGCACTACTGATACAAGTAATGGCAGATTAGTTCGGTGCTTTAGCTGGTTGATTATTTTTGCCAGCGTTGTAACCAGAGTTGTATTCAGATGCTTGCTCTTTTTTGTGGGCATCGTATACATAGCCAGATGCTGCACCAACTGCTGCGCCACCAACTGCACCCCAGATTGGATTGCCGTGAAAAATAGCTGTACCAACTGCGCCTGCAGCTGCGCCGATACCAGCGCCAGATAAGGTGCGTTGTTCTGTCTTGCTCATGTTGGAGCAACCTACGATTGCTAGGGTTGCAGCAGTAATAGCGATAATTTTTTTCATATCAACTGTTCCTTATGTCTATAGATTAAATATGCTGAGTGGCTTGGATTATTTTCTGGCGCAAGGAAAGCGTGCTGCTAAGAAGCCCAAGAAAACGCCAGCTGCCGGTTTGCCCGCAGTCTGTTGATTAGCATCAGCAAATTTTACAAACTCACCAATAACTTCATCACGAGCCGGAGCTGGTTGCTTAACGCAAATGTAAGGCTTGGCGCGTTGTGGGTGACGTGTGGCTAAGTAAGTGTCATAAATAGCAGTGGTGTAACCAATACAAAAGCTACGGGATTCTGGGCTAGCTGGTAATTTGCAGACCTTTGCCAGCTCTTGAGTGCTCAGAACGGGAATTTTTTCCTGTGCTTGTGCCAAGCCAGAAAAAGCGGCCAAAATAGCCAAAATTGATAAAACTTTTTTCATGGGTTCTCCCTCGAGTGTATGTATTTCGATCATAAACCATATTGACGCCCATAAATTGCACTAAATGAGTGCAATACCAGAAAAATTTGCCCTATATATTCCCCATAATGATGCACAAAATATCAGGGGGGTACTTCAATGGAAGTCTTGAAATCAGGCAGTGATGTCCTATTTATATTGCTCGGCGTCATTATGGTTTTGGCCATGCATGCAGGGTTTGCTTTTTTAGAGTTGGGCACGGTTCGCAAAAAGAACCAAGTCAATGCTTTAGTCAAAATCTTGGTCGACTTTGCTGTTTCGACAATCGCTTATTTCTTTATTGGCTACAGCATTGCTTATGGCGTGAACTTTTTCTCAGGGGCGGAATTATTGGCCGAGAAAAATGGCTATGAGCTAGTCAAATTCTTTTTCTTATTGACCTTTGCTGCTGCAATTCCAGCCATTATTTCTGGCGGCATTGCGGAGCGTGCGAAATTTAATCCCCAATTAATTGCAACCTTTGTCTTGGTGGGCTTTGTCTATCCCTTCTTTGAGAGTATTGCATGGAATCAGCACTACGGTATTCAGGCCTGGATTAAGGGGCTGACTGGCGAAGAGTTCCATGACTTTGCGGGCTCGATCGTGGTCCATGCAGTAGGAGGGTGGATTGCATTGCCAGCGGTTATTTTGTTGGGTGCTCGTCGTGGCCGCTACACCAAAGAAGGCCACATTGCCGCACACCCACCATCAAGCATTCCTTTCTTGGCTTTGGGTGCTTGGATTTTGGCAGTGGGTTGGTTTGGCTTTAATGTGATGAGTGCGCAGACCATTGATAAGGTCAGCGGCTTAGTCGCCATGAACTCTTTGATGGCAATGGTTGGTGGGACTTTGGCGGCATGGGTGATTGGTCGTAATGATCCTGGCTTTACTTACAACGGCCCTTTGGCTGGTTTGGTGGCTGTCTGCGCTGGATCAGACTTAATGCATCCATTGGGTGCATTAATCGTGGGCTTAATTGCCGGCGGCCTGTTTGTCTATATGTTCACCTTAGTGCAAAACCGCTGGAAGATTGACGATGTATTGGGCATTTGGCCATTACACGGCTTATGTGGTTTGTGGGGCGGTTTAGCAGCAAGTATTTTTGGAAGCAAGGCTCTCGGCGGCATGGGTGGCGTTAGCTTCAAGGGGCAGTTCATTGGTAGCTTCATCGGAATAGGGATTGCTTTGGTGGGGGGTATCGTGGTTTACGGTCTCTTGAAAGCATTCCTGGGCATCCGTATGTCGCATGAAGAAGAGTATGACGGTGTTGATTTGAGTATTCATCGTATTTCTTCAACGCCAGACCGCGAACCTAACTGGTAGGCTTTCATAAATATAGCCATTACCTATAATGGGTCATGGCTATATTTGAACTAGGCGGAAATGCTCCCCAGTTAGCTGAGGGGGCTTGGGTTGCCGAGAGCGCTGAAGTAATCGGCATGGTAGAGCTCCAAAAAAATGCGAGCGTTTGGCCTCAGGTAGTAGTACGCGGGGACAACGACCATATTCAGATTGGTGAGGGCAGTAATGTGCAAGATGCTTCTGTCTTGCATACTGACCCAGGCTATCCCTTGGTCATTGGCAAACGCGTTACTGTTGGTCACAAAGTGATGCTGCACGGTTGTCAGATTGGTGACGGTAGTTTGATTGGTATTGGTGCGGTTATTTTGAATGGCGCCAAAATTGGTAAAAACTGTCTTGTAGGTGCAGGCGCTTTAATCACTGAGGGAAAAGAGTTTCCGGATGGCTCCATGATTTTGGGCGCGCCGGCGAAAGTTGTTAAATTGCTCAGTCCTGAACAGATTACTGGTATTAACGACATTGCTGGACGTTATGTTCAGAATGCTCTTCGTTATCAATCAACACTACGCAAGATTGCGTAATTAAGACTTATCCCGTGATCTACGTCTTTAACGTTCTCTTACCCGTATTTGCACTCATCTTATTAGGCTACTTTAAGTGGCAAAAGTGGTAAGTTAGGCGCGAATGCATCTATTGAACTCAATCGATTTGTTATCTGGCTTGCGCTACCCGCTCAACTCTTTAACTTCGCAGCCAATAGTGGTTGGGAGACACTCTGGCGCCCCGGGTTTATTGCTGCTTTTTTAATTAGCGCCTTAATTGTTTTTTCTCTCGTCCTCATCTTTTATTGGTATCAAGGGCGTGATTTAGCAGCTGCAAGCTTTGCTGGTTTGAGTGCCTCTTATTCGAATACTGGCTACATGGGTATTCCGTTATGCCTACTAGCGCTTGGTCAAGATGGTCTGGCACCCGCGATTATTGCTACTTTCCTAGTGTTTATTCTGTTTGCATTGGCGACGATTCTGATTGAGATCGACATGTTGTCGCATAAAAAGTCCCATGAAATAGTTTGGAGTGTGCTGAAATCCTTGGCCTCAAATCCGCTCTTAGTGTCACCCGTATTAGGTCTAGCATGGTCTGCTTCTGGTTGGGTGATTTACGACCCATTGGCACAAGTGATTTCATTTTTGGCTGCAGCAGCAACACCTTGCGCGTTGGTATCAATCGGATTATTTCTGATTCGTAAAGATGAAAATGCTTCGAGCAAGGTGTGGGGTATTAGCTTCGGCAAGCTGATTATTCAGCCAATCATTGCCTGGTTAATTGCTGACCCTCTTCTGGAATTACCTACGCTATGGGTTAATGCGGCGGTAATACTGGCAGCAATGCCAACTGGCACAGGACCATACATGCTGGCTCAGTACTACATGGCAGATGGCAGAGTCATTTCTCGAGTAGTGCTTGTAACTACCGTTGGATCACTACTGACGCTCTCACTATTCCTTTGGTGGAATAGAGGGGTTTAATCCCTCCGCATCAATTTGTTTTTCCCAGGCCGCATCAATGAAAGCAGGCAAGGTCATGCATTCATTAAATATCTTCATGAGTGTCGGGTAGATTTTCATGTCCAACTTGGCACTGAGCGCATTAAATATTTGTGGCACTAAACAAATATCGACAAGACCTGGCGCATCTCCATAAGCAAAGCGACCTACCCTAGCGTCTTTAGCTAATTGTTTCTCTAGGCTCCCTAAACCCAGCATCATCCAATGCTGACTCCAGACATCTTTGTTCTCTGCACTAACACCCAAGTTTTTCATTAAGTAGCGTAGCACTCGCAAATTACCAATCGGATGAACATCGACGGCTATATCCATTGCTAAAGCGCGCACCCACGCCCGATCGATTGCACTCTTGGGGAGTAGTGGCGGGTTGGGGTGCGTTTCTTCAAGATACTCAATGATGGCTAGTGATTGATGAATAGCATGATCACCTGCAATCAAAAGAGGCACTAAGCGAGTAGGATTTTTATCTGTGTATTGCGCACTAGTCTGTTCGCCACCATTCTTGAGAAGATGAATCGGAATGATTTGATGATCCACCCCTTTTAAATTGAGGGCAATGCGCACCCTAAAAGCTGCTGAGCTACGCCAAAAACTATAAAGTTGGGTTTTCATAAGAATTTCCTGTGATCGTAAGTCTCAGTATATTCAGGACTTCATTGCTCGTCACACCCGAGTGCTTTAGACTCAAGGTCATGGATCAAATTAATTTCTGGATTGGCATGATCGCCACAGTTGCCTTTGCTGTTACAGGGGTTTTAGCAATCTCTGATCGTGGTGTTGATTTATTTGGCGTCCTGGTTTTGGGCGTCATTACTGCAATTGGCGGCGGTACGATTCGCGACATGATTTTGGACGTCCCAGCTTTTTGGTCAATTTCGCAAATTTATATCTGGGTTGCTTTTGGTGCTTGTGTGTTGACGTTTGTAGCGGAATCGTTTTTTACTCAACCGCAGATCTATCGGACGATGCTTTATATAGATGGTCTAGGCGCCGCTTTGTTTGGGATTCAAGGGGCGGATAAAGTCTGGAATCTAGGGTTCGGATTACCGGTAGCACCTGTCATCTTGGGTGTGGTTACTGCTATTGGGGGTGGTCTGTTACGAGATGTCTTGGCAGGTAGAAAAACCTTGCTGATGTCCCATGAGCTATATGCGATTCCTGTGACTATTGGATGCACCCTCTATGTATTAGCGCTGAATTACTTGCCGCAATACACGCTAGAAGCTTCGGTAGTTTGCATGCTGGCTATATTCGGATTACGCGTAGCTGCCATTCATTGGGATCTACGCGTACCCAAATTATTCATTACTAAAATGCGCTAACTGCGCTATCGCTACGAGGGTCCCAGCCGCCGCGCAAGGTTCCGGAGGGCTCTCGAATAATGCAGCCCGCATGGCTTACGGTTTCATCAAAGGCATCTAGCATTTCAATTTCATGCCCAAGGGCATGGAGCTCTTTAGCGACCCAGGGGTTAAAACGTGATTCGAGTTTTAAGCTATCACTTGTTTGCCCCCAGGTTCTTCCCAATAGCCAGCGAGGACGGCTAATTGCATCTTGAGGGTCTAGTCCATAGGTGGCTGTGCGCGTAAATACTGCACATTGTGTTTGGGGTTGTCCATCGCCTCCCATCGTTCCATAAACCATAGAACGCCCATCTTTAAATAAAGCCATTGCTGGATTTAATGTATGAAATGGTTTGCGATAAGGCTCTAGGTGATTGAGTGTTTTGGGGTCTAATGAAAAACTGCAGCCGCGATTTTGCCAATTGACGCCGGATTTCGGCAGCACAATTCCTGCACCAAATTCATGATAAATACTCTGAATGAAGGAAACGCAGTTGCCCTCACCATCGACTACGCCCATCCAAATTGTGTCAGTAGGACCCTTACCTTGACCCCAAGGTAATGCTCTTTCGGGATCAATATTTTTAGCCAGTTTTTTTAAGAATGCTGGCGCCAAGAAAGACTGTGCGTGTTTAGTCATGTATGCCGGATCGGTGACATATTGATCTCTTACCTTAAAGGCTTGTTTAGTTGCCTCTACGCAATGGTGGACATACTCAGCGCTATCTACTTTGAAGCGCTTGAGATTAAGTTGATCTAATATTCCCAGGATCATCAACGATACGACACCTTGGGTTGGTGGGGTCATGTTGTAGACATTTCCCAGGCTGTGTTTTAACTCCAGTGGATCAATTAATTTTGCGTGGTGACGATGAAGGTCGCTTAGTCTCAATGGGCTGCCTAATTCCGTCAGTTCTTTGGCTAATAGCTCTGCTAAGTCTCCGCGGTAATAATCCTCAGTGCCTTTGCGGGCAATTTGGCGCAAGGTCTTAGCGAGGCGATCTTGTTTGAAGATGCTGCCGACTGCAGGTGCTTGGCCGTTTACTAAAAAGGTATTTGCAAAACCTGGAATATCAATAAGCTCCGCTCGCTTCTTGGCAGTTAAGCTTGATTGACTATAAGTGACTGGCACGCCAGCTTCCGCATAGTAGATGGCGTCAGCTAAGAGTCGTGAGAGTGGAAGCTTACCGCAAAGACCTTGTTGGGAAAGTTTCTGAGCAGCACCCCAACCAGAAATAGTGCCTGCAACAGTGTTGGCTGCAACAGCGCCTCTGAATGGAATCGCTTTAGTAATGCCGCGCTCTGCGTACCAGTTTTTAGTGGCCAATCCTGCTGCGGCTCCGCAAGCGTCAATGCCCCCCATTGCTTTTCCGGGTGAATGAACAACTCAGAATGAGTCTTCACCAATCGAATTCATGTGGGGATAAACCACTGCAATAGTTGCTGCTGCAGCAATCATTGCTTCTAATGCATTGCCACCATCACGAAGAACCTTCAAAGCTGATTCAGATGCCAGTGAGTGTGGCGCTACCGCCATTCCACGAATACCCCATTTTTGTTGCATGGTTATTAGTCCCTTTTTTAGTTTTATTAGATACAACAAATTTTAGTAATTCATTTTTTCACGCTTTTGAATTTAATCGATTTATTGCCCCAAAAAGATGCGCCTGCACCAGACAGGTGTTTTTATGCCCACAAGTAAGTATTTCTACTGACGATTGAACTCAAGTTTGAATAAATTGTTATCGAGGGGCAAGGTGATGTTTGCTTCCAACACGAGATCAATTAAAGGAGAGCTTAATGACTACAAATCGTCGGAAATTTTTGAGTACGGGTATTGGAGCTGGTGTTGCGGGGATTGCCTTGGGCGCTCCAGCAATTGTTCAGGCCCAATCATCACAAACATTTAATTGGAAGATGACCGGCGCCTATCCAAAAGGCTCACCGTTTTACATGGATGGACCTGGTAGCGCAACTGACTTGGCTAAACGCATCGGCGAGATGTCTAATGGCCGTTTAAAGATTCAAGTATTTGGAGCGGGCGAGTTGATCCCGGCATTCGAGGGTTTTGATGCGGTACGTTCTGGCACAGTTGAAATGAATCGTGCCAACAGTTATTTCTGGACTGGTAAAACATTTGCAGCTCAGTACTTTACTGCTGTGCCATTTGGCCTAAATTTCCAGGGTATGAATGGTTGGCTATATGACGGTGGCGGTATTGATCTCTGGAATGAAACCTATGCACCATTTGGAATGATTGCAATGCCTTGCGGCAATACCGGCGTGCAAATGACTGGTTGGTTTAAGAAGAAAATTAATAGCGTCGCAGATCTCAAAGGTTTAAAAATGCGTATCCCAGGACTTGCTGGTAAGGTCTATGCCAAGTTGGGTGTTGATGTGAAGGTATTGTCAGGCGGTGAGATTTCCCGGCGCTTGAGCGTGGCGTGATTGATGCAGCTGAATTCGTTGGCCCATATCAAGACCGTCGTCTTGGATTGCAAAAGGCAGCCAAGTTCTACTACACCACTGGTTGGCATGAGCCAGCAACTACCTCTGAGCTCTTAATCAATAAAGCTGCTTGGGAAAAGTTACCTAAAGATCTGCAAGCGGTAGTTCAAAACGCATCGGCTGCATGCAATGTAATCGGTGAAGCATGGTGTCAGCGTAACAATGCTGAAGCAATGAAAGATTTGGTTGAGAAGCAAGGCGTTACCGCTCTGCAATTACCAGATTCAGTGGTGGCTGCGATGCGCGCTGAAACTAAGAAGATATTGGACGAGTCTGCTGCCGCTGATCCTATGACTAAGAAAGTACATGATTCTTATTTTGCCTTTAAGCGGAACTATGACTCTTGGGCCTCTTATAGCGAGGCTACATACCATAGCAAAATTCGCGGTTGATTTTCGTTCTAATCATTTAAGTTAGGAATATCAGTGCACCCTTTTTTACTAAAAATCGCATTGCGTATCGAAGGCTTAATTGATTTCACTGGCAAGGCCACGTCTTACGTGGCCTTGGCCATTGTGGGATTAATTACAGTCAACGTTTTTTTACGATACTCCATGAGTATTGGTTCAGTGTGGGCACAAGAGCTTGAGTGGCATCTATTAGCAGCATTAATCTTATTCGGTATGAGCTATGCCTTATTGCGTGGTGATAATGTTCGGGTAGATTTGTTCTACGCCAATTACTCGCCTAAGACTAAATATCGTGTCGATATTATTTCAGCGGTACTGACTATCATCGTAGCGCTACTATTTATTTACCTATCCTCATCATATGTTGTCCAGTCTTTTTCCATCGGAGGAATGTCTCCTGATCCAGGGGGCATTCCTTATCGCTGGATTGTGAAGGGCTTGATCCCAATTGGATTTACTTTACTTGCCTTGCAGGGTGTCGGCGAGTTGTGCCGCGTGATTCTGAATGGTTATAGCACCAAAGGAGGTCAGCATGTTTGATATGCATGTGATGGCCATTCTGATGCTGATTGGTTTTTTCATTTTATTGATGATTGGTGTTCCAGTTGCTATTACTTTGGCGACAGTGGGATTCGTATTTGGATTTTTAGGATTCGGAACATCCTTGTTTAACTTATTGCCAGCGAGAGTGTTTGGCATTGTGGCGGGTTATCAATGGCTTGCAATTCCCTTGTTTATCTTTATGGGGATCATGCTGGAAAAATCCCGGCTAGCGGATGATTTGCTAGACGTGATTGGGCACATTGCTGGTGGTGTCAAGGGCGGCATGGCGGTCGGAATTATTTTGTTCGGAGCTTTGATGGGTGCTACCACCGGGATTGTTGGTGCTACCGTCATCACCTTGGGTCTGTTGACCCCGCGCCAACCTTAATACGACGTGGCTATAACAAGAGTATTGCCTGCGGTGCAATTTGCGCCTCTGGTACTTTGGGTCAAATTATTCCACCTAGTCTCATTTTAATTTTGCTCTCTGACATCATGCAGCTGTCGGTTGGTACTTTGTTTGCCGCTGCAGTGGGCCCTGGGCTCATTTTGGTGGTGGTTTATATAGCCTTCATTTTGATCTTAGGCTGGCTCAAACCTGATTTGATGCCACCTATTCCCAAGGAAGAACGCAGTCGTGTTTCGGGTAAAGAGCTATGGGTGCGTTTTTGGAAAGTCGTGGTTCCACCAATTATGTTGGTAGTTGCTGTATTAGGTTCTATCGTTGGCGGTGTTGCTGCACCAACTGAAGCTGCAGCGATGGGTGCTGTTGGCTCAATTTTGGTGACTTTTTTTCTGGTCGCTTCAAGTGGGACATTTTGAAGCAAGTCGCAATAGATACTACCAAGATTAGCGCCTTAATGATGTTTATTTTAATTTGCGCACAAGTCTTTGCTTTGTCCTTTAGGGGGCTTAATGGTGAGGAGCTCATCTCTGGGATGTTCAAGGTAATACCTGGCGGAATTAATAGCGATATTTGGTTCATGCTCTTGCTAATTTTTGTACTCGGATTTTTTATTGAGTGGATTGAAATTAGTTACATTGCCGTTCCTTTATTCCTACCTGTTCTTTTGGCGCAAGGTGCAGATCCCGTTTGGATTGCGATGACGATTACGGTTTGTTTGCAATCATCATTCTTAACCCCGCCATTTGGTTGGGCACTCTTTTATCTCAAAGGAGTTGCCCCGCCCGAAGTAAAGATTCGGGACTTGTACATTGGTGTCTTGCCGTTCTTGTTTATGCAGGGCGTAGCATTGTTCCTAGTTTTCTACTACCCACAAATTTCACTTTGGTTGCCTAAAGCAATTGGTTGGTAGAAGAGTTGGTTAGAAAAAAGAGGAGGCAACGCCTCCTCTTTTTGCATCAAATTTTTTTTACTTTGATGAGGAATTACCCTAATTCTGATATTTGAAAGTAAATTTCCAAGGGATAATCTGCCCCTGAAAAAAATTATTAGGAATGTTGGAGATGTCACAATCAACTAAGGTCACCCCCATGACTGCTGAGGAACGTAAAGTTATTTTTGCTTCGTCCTTGGGCACCGTTTTCGAATGGTATGACTTTTATTTATATGGCTCATTGGCCGCCATTATCGCCAAACGGTTTTTCTCAGGGCTAGACCAGGGTTCTGCTTTTATTTTTGCCTTGTTGGCTTTTGCTGCTGGTTTTATCGTGCGGCCTTTTGGTGCTTTGGTATTTGGACGACTAGGAGATCTGATTGGTCGTAAGTACACCTTCCTAGTCACCATTTTATTGATGGGTGTCTCAACATTTGTTGTTGGCATCTTGCCAAATTACGACTCGATTGGTGTCGCTGCCCCAGTCATCCTCATCGCATTGCGGATGCTGCAGGGCTTGGCTTTAGGTGGTGAATATGGTGGTGCTGCCACTTATGTTGCCGAGCATGCACCTCATGGTCGTCGCGGTGCATATACATCTTGGATTCAGACGACGGCTACTTTGGGTTTGTTTTTATCCCTACTAGTGATCTTGGGTGCTCGTGAGCTAACGGGTTCTGATTTTGAGGTTTGGGGATGGCGTATTCCATTTGTCGTATCCATTGCATTGCTTGGCATATCGATTTGGATTCGTTTGTCCATGAATGAATCGCCCGCTTTCAAAAAAATGAAAGAGGAGGGCAAGCTATCTAAAGCGCCGCTGACCGAGTCGTTTGCCCGCTGGAAGAATTTAAAGATTGTTCTCTTGGCCTTATTTGGCTTGGTGGCTGGTCAAGCAGTGGTGTGGTACACAGGCCAGTTTTATGCTTTGTTCTACCTTACTCAGGTACTCAAAGTAGACTCCACAACAGCTAATCTATTAATCACTGCCGCTTTAATCATTGGTACACCATTCTTTGTTATTTTTGGAACCTTGTCGGACATGATTGGGCGCAAGGTCATCATCATGGGTGGCCTATTGCTCGCTGTAGTGACCTATATCCCGGGCACACCAGTTTCTGTCTTTAATGCATTAACCCACTTCGCAAATCCTGCCTTAGAAAAAGCGATGGTTGCTGCACCAGCAACAATTACTATTGATTTGAGTGAGTGTAGTTTCCAGCTCAATCCAACTGGCACGGCTAAGTTTGTGAGTTCATGTGACATTGCTAAGCAGGTTATGGCATCTAACTCTGCCAGCTACAAAACAATTCCTGGTGCAGTGGGAAGTGCTGCCATTATCAAAATTGGTGAAACTGAAATTCAGGCGTATTCAGCAAGGGGAATGACTTTAGTAGAGAGTCAGTCGAGAGACGCAGAGCTTAAAAATGCTATCCGTAATGCTCTAAATTATGCGGGCTATCCAGCGAAAGCCAATCCTGAAGAAATCAGTTATGTGCCAGTGCTCTTGTTGTTGGCTTATTTAGTCATTTTGGTGACCATGGTGTATGGCCCTATTGCAGCAATGTTGGTTGAGATGTTCCCAACACGCATTCGCTATACATCAATGTCCTTGCCCTACCATATTGGTAACGGCTGGTTTGGGGGTTTACTACCAACAATATCATTTGCCCTGGTGGCTCAAAACGGAAACATTTACTATGGTCTTTGGTATCCGATCATTATTGCTGCGATTACATTGGTGATTGGTACTTTATTTATTCGCGAGACAAAAGATGTTGATATTTATGCGAACGATTAGTTAATTTTTTGCTCTGTCAAAAACTCGATCATTCTATGGTCGGGTTTTTTATTGCCAACATTAATCCCAAAGATCTTTTTGGTTCCCGTGCTGAAAGAGGGCTTTGTTTTGACTGGCTATTGAGGTGATTCTTTGTCCAGGTGTGAGATCAATCTTGGCGCCTGCTGCAAGTATTCCTGGTTTGTTAACCCGTAAGTACCAGCCACTTTTTCCGGGCTGCAGCATTGCCTTGGCCGCGCCTTTATATTTCATCTTTGCGTTGAACTTAAAACATGGCTCTCTCAGTTTAGCGACAGTAAATTCAAGTTCGCCAATGGACAACTTATCCCCCACAAATACTTCATCCTCAAGAAGTCCTTCGATCGTGAAGTTCTCACCCATGGAGCCAATCGGGAGATTAACTATTTGCTTGGTTTCTCTGCTGAGCAGTTCATTCCAAAATGCATAGTGCTCGATTGGATAAACATATATCGCTTTTTCAAGGCCGCCATGTACTGATAAATCAGCCTGTTCGTCACCCACAACGCCCAAGGATTTGATTTCCACTGGAACTGCTTGGCTTAGCGTGCTAACTGGCTTTTTATTAATCGCGGAAGCTACGCTTGAGTAGTTGGGATGATTTACTCCAAATAAGGAAGTTGCTTTGCCGCAGGAGATAGATAGTAGTCGCATAGAGATTCACTGATAAGATTGAACGATCACATCAAGAAAGCAAATAATGCAACTGTATAGGATCGTAGTAGGGGTGATTCTGAGTATTTGTCTGAGTCAGTCCGCCCTAGCAAAATGGGAGGAAGAGCGCGACTTCACCGTCAACGGCAAAGATGAGCTCGTGTACTACTTTAAAACCAATGAGCAGGGGCAAAAGCTAGTGCTCGATAAATATATTAAGCGCCTCATTTTCATTAGACCCGACCGCCTTTATAAGCGCACAATTCGTTTAATAAAGATCGATGATCAGCCTATTGAAGTGATGAGCGATCCTTTCTCACGTTACCCTGAGCAAACCGCAATTACCTTTGAGAATAAGGATGAGGTGCTCAAAAAACTCTTTTTGGCAAAGAAGGTTGAGGTTTTTGTTCGTTACAACCGAGATGAAGCCATCAGCACTTTTCAAATCAAGTAGCATCCTAGCTCAGACCTAACATCAGCTCACCTATTAAAACCCTGGAGCCCTTTTGGACTTTTCATACCTCATCGATCTATTTCTACATCTAGATAAAAATCTGGCATTAGTTGCTAACCAGTGGGGTGTTTGGATTTATGCCCTGCTATTCGTCATTATTTTTGTCGAAACTGGTTTAGTAGTGATGCCCTTTTTGCCCGGCGACTCTTTGCTGTTTGTTGCAGGTGCAATTGCAGCGGTAGGGGGCTTAGATTTATTTGCATTGATGGCCCTTCTCACTACAGCTGCAGTAACGGGCGATGCTCTGAATTACTCCATCGGTAGAAAAATTGGTAACCGAGTTTTTTCTTGGGAAAACTCACGTTGGTTTAATCGGAATGCATTTGATAAGGCGGATGCCTTTTATGAGAAATATGGCCCAATTACCATTGTTCTCGGGCGTTTTATGCCATTTATTCGTACTTTCGCCCCCTTTGTAGCTGGGGTGGCGCATATGCGCTATTCCGTCTTTATTTTCTATAACGTTGTTGGTGGCATTCTTTGGGTCTGCAGCCTGTCTAGCCTTGGGTTCTTAATTGGCGATCACCCCTGGGTGAAAAGCAATTTCTCACTAGTGGCGCTGGCAATGATTGTCATTCCGGGCTCGCCAGCTCTTTGGATTTTCGTCAAAGAGGTCTTTAACAAGCTCTCTCACCGTAGTAAATAAATTGATCGACTTATTCAAATAAGCTAAAATCACAGCTTCGGCGAATTAGCTCAGCTGGTTAGAGCAACGGAATCATAATCCGCAGGTCCGGGGTTCAAATCCCTGATTCGCCACCATATCTTTAGGCCATTGCCCAGCGGCAGTGGCCTTTTTCTTGGGTGTGACTGCTTGGGCGTAAGCGATGACTAAATTTTGGAACTTTGTGCTTTTCCAGTTGGGTTGGTTTGCTTGTGTCATTGGCGCTGCAAATCATCAGGTGTTTTTGGCCTGTTGTCATTACCTTACTCTATCTGGCTATCCATATTGCCCGCTCCAATCAGCCATCTTTGGAGATGAGTCTATTATTCAAGGCATCTGTATATGGAGTAAGTGCTGACTCACTTATATCTTTATCTGGATTTTTAATCTTTGAAGATGCTTGGCCAAGCAGATATTTATCACCCATTTGGATGTGGACGCTCTGGCCTTGGTTGCCAGCACAATCAATGGATCGCTGTCCTAGCTGCGTGGAAGGCCTATTCTGGCAGCAGTATTAGGTGCAATTGCAGGCCCGATGTCTTATGAAGCTGACATCAGAATGGGTGCTGGAGCATGGGGGCCACAGGGGCAAGTGGGCGGACTCATACTTTTGGCAATCGTTTGGGGTGCGGCAATGCCACTGTTCATGTATTGGGATCGCGTAAGAGTGGTCCTAGATAAAAATCAGCCTTAGAGCCAAAAAAGTTTCTTGCAAATACTACTGTTTTTATATACAGTAACTTCTAAGTTGTTAAGCAGTACAGAAACTTCGGGAAAAAGCCCAATACATAGCAAAAAGGAATTAAAAAATGGCCTTGGATAATAAGAAGAAATCAGCCTCATCAGAGTTTGACGGCATGAGTGGAGATAAGCAAAAGGCATTAACGGCTGCTTTGGCGCAAATTGAAAAGCAATTTGGCAAAGGCTCAATCATGAGATTGGGTGATGCAGAGATTCATCAAGATATTCAAGTGGTTTCTAGTGGGTCATTAGGTTTAGATATTGCTCTGGGTGTTGGTGGTTTAGCGCGCGGTCGCGTCATTGAAATATACGGTCCTGAATCATCAGGCAAAACAACACTCACATTGCATGCAATTGCAGAAATGCAAAAGATTGGCGGCACATGCGCGTTCATCGATGCTGAGCATGCTTTGGATGTTCAATATGCTTCACGCTTGGGCGTAGACGTTAATAATCTATTGATTTCTCAGCCCGATACTGGCGAGCAAGCATTGGAAATTGCGGATGCATTGGTGCGTTCAGGTTCAATCGATTTAATCGTGATCGACTCAGTAGCAGCCTTGGTACCAAGAGCTGAAATTGAAGGTGACATGGGTGATTCATTACCGGGTCTGCAGGCGCGTTTGATGAGTCAAGCATTGCGCAAATTAACTGGCGCAATTAAACGTACGAACACCACAGTCATTTTCATTAACCAAATTCGAATGAAGATTGGCGTGATGTTTGGTTCCCCTGAAACCACTACTGGCGGTAATGCGCTGAAGTTTTACGCTTCTATGCGCTTAGACATTCGCCGTATCGGCAGTATTAAGAAGGGTGATGAAGTGGTCGGTAATGAGACTCGTGTGAAGGTGGTAAAGAATAAGGTCTCACCTCCATTCCGCGAAGCCATTTTTGACATCATGTACGGCGCCGGTATCTCTAGAGAAGGTGAAATTATTGATATGGGTGTTGAAGCCGATATCGTAGAAAAATCAGGCTCTTGGTATAGCTACAACGGTGATCGGATTGGTCAAGGAAAAGATAATGTGCGCGAGTTCTTAAAAGAGAACCCAGCCATTGCACAAGATATCGAATCGAAGATTCGTGCGAAATTGGGTGTCAAGGCTGGCACAGCAGTAGTGAGCGACGTTTTGAGTGAAGAAGAGGAAGTGTAATTCTTCAATGTCAGAATTAGGTAGCACTGTTAAGAAGAGTAAAAAACAAAGCCCGAGTCTTAAAGCTCGGGCTTTGCGCCTTTTGTCTATGCGAGAGTACAGCCGCAAAGGACTGGCTGCAAAGCTCGAAGAATCTGCAGCGAGGATGTTGAAGTTCCAGTCTTCCGAGGGTGATGCTGAGGTGCTTGACCCAGTAATTCCCTTGAGCACACAAATTGAAGCTGTTCTGGATGATTTTGAGGCTCGCGGTTGGTTGTCTGACCAACGCTTTGCAGAGGCTCTGGTCCGACGCCGTAGCGAGCGCTTTGGTACTCGAAAAATACAGGATGAACTTGCTCAGGCCGGGGTAGATAGCGCAAAGACCATTGATTTGCTCAAGAATCTCAAGGAAACTGAATACCAGCGTGCCCATGAGTTGTGGTTGCGCAAGTTTGGTGCATTGGCAATTGAACAAAAAGAGCGGGCTCGCCAATATCGATTTCTGGCCTCTAAGGGCTTCAGCTCTGATGCGGTCTCCAAGGTAGTCGCAGGACGCCCTGACTAGGGCAATTACGGAGCCAAAAACCCCAAGTTGATGCATTGCAGCATGATAGACTTACAAAGTCGGGTAAAACGCTCGCCATTTTTTTGGTTGGATAGAGAAAAAAGACTAAAAAGCAGGCGGCTGATTTTATACATTCTTATCGCTTGCTAAAAAAGACACCGTTTCGGAGTAATTATGAAAATTCACGAGTACCAAGGCAAAGAACTTTTGCGCCAATTTAATGTGCCTGTCCCAAATGGCATTCCTGCATTCAGCGTTGATGAGGCTATTAAAGCTGCCGAAAAGCTCGGCGGCCCAGTATGGGTTGTAAAGGCACAGATTCATGCAGGTGGTCGCGGTAAAGGTGGTGGCGTGAAATTAGCTCGCAGCATGGACGAAGTGAAAAAGTACGCTTCTGAAATTTTGGGTATGCAGTTGAAGACTCACCAAACTGGCCCAGAAGGTCAAAAAGTAAATCGCCTCTTAATTGAAGATGGCGCTGATATTAAAAAAGAGTATTACTTCAGCATCGTTACTGACCGTGGCACACAAAAGAATGTGATCATGGCGTCCAGCGAAGGCGGCATGGACATTGAAGAGGTTGCTGAATCTCACCCAGAAAAAATTATCAAAGTATTTGTTGATCCATTGATTGGTTTGACAGATGCTGATTGCGACATCATTGCTAAGGGCATTGGCGTTCCTGACACTTCTATTCCAATGGCGCGTGATGTATTCAAGAATTTGTACAAGACCTATTGGGAAACTGATGCTTCATTGGTTGAGATCAACCCATTAATTCTGGAAGGCAACGGCAAGATCAAAGCTCTTGATGCTAAATTTAATTTTGATCCCAATGCTTTGTATCGTCATCCAGAGATCGTGGCTTACCGCGATATCGATGAAGAGGACGCAGCTGAGATTGAGGCTTCTAAATTTGACTTGGCTTACATTTCACTCGACGGCAACATCGGTTGCTTAGTGAATGGTGCTGGCTTGGCAATGGCTACGATGGACACCATTAAATTGTTTGGCGGTGAGCCAGCAAACTTCTTGGACGTTGGCGGTGGTGCTACAGCAGAGAAGGTTACTGAAGCATTCAAGACCATGCTCAAAAACAAGAGTGTTGAAGCTATTTTGGTGAATATTTTCGGTGGCATTATGCGTTGCGACGTGATCGCCGATGGCGTAGTGACAGCATGTAAAGCGGTGAACTTGACTGTACCTTTGGTTGTTCGCATGAAGGGTACCAATGAGGAGTTGGGCAAGAAGATTCTTGCAGACTCTGGTTTGCCAATCATTAGCGCCGATTCAATGGCGGAAGCTGCTACTAAGGTAGTTGCTGCTGTTGCGAAAAACAAATAATCAAGGAACTTCAATATGTCTATTTTGGTAAATAAAAATACACGAGTGATTACTCAAGGTATTACTGGTAAGACTGGCCAGTTCCACACTGAGAAGTGCCAGGAATACGCAAACGGAAAAAACTGTTTTGTAGCGGGTGTAAATCCTAAAAAAGCGGGCGAGTCTATTTTTAACATTCCAATTTACGGAACTGTAAAAGAAGCTGTCCAGCAAACTGGCGCTACTACTTCCGTAATTTATGTTCCGCCTCCTGGCGCTGCTGCTGCAATTTGGGAAGCTGTAGAAGCTGACCTCGATTTTGTTATCTGTATTACTGAAGGCATTCCGGTCAAGGATATGCTGGAAGTGCGTAACAAGATGCATGCAAAAGAAGCTGCAGGCGGCAAGAAGACTTTGTTGCTTGGACCAAATTGCCCTGGAATCATCACTCCAGACGAAATCAAAATCGGCATCATGCCTGGCCATATTCATAAGAAGGGTCGCATTGGCGTAGTTAGCCGTTCTGGTACTTTGACTTATGAGGCAGTTGGTCAATTGACAGCGATTGGTCTAGGTCAGTCCACAGCAGTTGGTGTTGGTGGCGACCCTATTAACGGTCTCAAGCACATTGATGTGATGAGAATGTTTAACGAAGATCCTGAAACCGATGCAGTCATCATGATTGGTGAAATTGGTGGTCCAGATGAGGCTGAAGCAGCTCGCTGGTGCAAAGAAAACATGAAAAAGCCGGTAGTTGGCTTTATTGCTGGTGTAACAGCGCCTCCTGGAAAACGTATGGGCCACGCTGGCGCATTGATTTCTGGTGGTGCAGATACGGCCGATGCTAAGCTTGCGGTTATGGAAGAATGTGGCTTTAAAGTAACAAGAAATCCATCAGAAATGGCGGCTTTACTCAAAGCCATGTTGTAATCAAATAAACATGCCGATTCGTCGGCATGTTTCTTGTAGCACCTTGTAGTTAAAACTAAAATATAAAAGTACGGAGACATTATGGATTTTTCAGCATTTTCAGATGCCGCTTTTTGGGCAGCATTACTCTCAATCATCGTTGCCAATATTTTGTTATCTGGTGATAACGCTGTTTTGATTGCTTTAGCATCTCGCAATTTGCCGCCTGCCCAACAAAAGAAAGCTATTTTTTGGGGTAGCTTTGCAGCCATCATTTTGCGTGTGGTGCTCACGATCACCGCAGTTGCTTTATTAACCTTACCGTACTTAAAAATCGTTGGTGGCTTGCTGTTGCTCTACATCGGTATTCAGCTTTTGTCTGATAGTGGTGGCGAAGAGCATATGGAAGCAAAGACTAGTATCTGGGCAGCTATCCGCACAATCTTAATTGCTGATTTGGTAATGAGCTTGGATAACGTTTTGGCGGTTGCAGCAGCAGCCCAAAAGGGACCTGAAGAAACTCGCCTCTTGCTCCTGATCATTGGTTTAGCAATGTCTATTCCGTTAATTATTTTTGGTAGCGCAATGTTGCTCAAAGTAATGGAGCGTTTCCCAATCATCATTACTCTTGGCGCAGGACTTTTGGGTTTCTTGGCTGGCGGCATGTTAGTTGATGACCCTGCTATCAAAGATAGCATTCAAGCTGCACTAGGTGATGCAAAGCTAGCTTTTGAAGTGGTTGGCATTGGGATAGTGATTTTAGTTGGCAGCTATTTTAAGAAAAAGAATGCAGCCAAAGAGGCTCACTAATTTTCTTTCGCGTTAATCAGAAAGAGCCGGCCTTTAAAGCCGGCTTTTCTTACATTTGGACGTCTTGAGCTTGTTGGGTATAGACTGGATGATGAGGTATTTAACCTCAGGAGCTTATAAAAATGTCTACGCAAGATCAGCAACAAGAATCCGGTTTCACCTTAATTGAGGTGATGGTGGTTGTAGCCATCATTGGCATCTTGGTTGCTGTAGCTGTTCCTAAATATCAAGATTACATAGCCCGAAGTCGAGTTGTGGAGGACTTGAATCTCGCCTCTACTGCTAAGCTTGCCGTCACGGAGGTATTTTCTAGTCAAGGTGCTGTAGCAATGGATGAGGCGACGCAGGGCGCCTTTACTTTTGCGCCAACGCGCAATGTGAAGTTCATTGAAATTGACCCTTCTGGGACCGTTGTTATTGGCTATCAAGCCAATGTGGCGCCTGCAGGTAAAAACACTTTGTACCTCATTCCAACAAATGAGCCCGATGCGATCATCCCGAGTGCAATGGATTTATCAAGGCCTGAATCATCATCATGGTCTGGAGGATGGTCTTGTAGAAGCCCGGATAGCAACTTATCCCCACAATTACTACCTTCAGAGTGCCGACTCGCTAAGTAAGCCTCTCTTTGATTCTTAGGGGCAAAGTGCTGGGGTTTAGGCAAGAGAATGACCCCCTTATTTGATCGTAATCAAATAAGGGGGTCAAATCATATAGACAGTAGCCTAATGACGCGATAAATTGAACAGTTAAAGTAAAGCGAAGAACAGAGGATGCCTTGAAGAAAACCAGCCCATCCCGCAGTTTGATTGTGAATCTGACCCAGCAGATGATGCAGGTTCTGCCGTTTTCTGAAATGAAGCCAGAGCATGTAGATTTCTTCATTGAAAATTCGCAGGAAGAGTACTTTGCGCCAGAAGAGGTATTTCTGTCTCCGCAGAGTCCACCGGTCAATAGATTGTTTTTTATTCGTAAGGGCGGCGTTGTCTCTCGTCGTGGTCTCTCCAATGAAGCGGGTGAGGCACATGAGTTTGAAGCGGGGGAACTTTTTCCAGTCAGCACTGCAATGGCAGGGCGATCTCCAGCCGCAACATATGCCGCTATTGGCGATTGTTTCTGTTTAAGTATTACAACTGATGTGATGCGGCGCTTGGCAGAAATGTCGCCACAGTTTGCTGACTTTTTAAGTCAAAGCATTATGAAATTCTTAGAGCGTTCTTGGCAGGTATTGCAGAGAACCTATACATCACAAATTTTCTCAGAGCAGTCTTTAGAAACCCCTTTGGGAGACTTGCCTCGTAAAAACCATTGTGTGTCACCCCCAATACCAGTATCAAAGAGGCGCTGACATTAATGCATGAGCGCAGGGTTGGTTCGATATTGGTGGGTGACTCAGAAGAAGGTCTGCAGGGTATCTTGACGCGTTATGACATACTAGGAAGAGTGACGATTCCTCAGATAGATGTGCACCTACCTATTAAAGAGGTGAACTAAAGGGGTGAAATCACTAACCATCCGCGATAGCGCTCAGGATGCTGCATTGATGTTTTTGCAGCTGGGGATTGGACATATCCCGGTGATGGACGGCAGTGAGGTGGTCAACATTCTCTCGGAGAGAGACTTGTTTGCGATGCAGAGGCTCTCGCTAAAGCATATCAGCATGGCAATTCGCTCAGCACCAGATTTAGCGAGCGTAGCCCTATGCGCAAAAGATATTCGACGTTTTGCTAAGAACCTGATTGGTCAAGGGGTTCAAGCTAAGCAACTGACCAGATTAATTAGCGATTTGAATGATCTAGTGTGTGACAGGTTGATTGAGTTGTATGCGCACCAGCACCACATTGATATGAAGAGCTTTGCTTGGATTGCCTTGGGTTCTGAGGGCCGCTCTGAGCAAACCATTGCCACTGATCAAGATAACGCCCCGGTATTTGCAGGAGAAGCAAGCGATGCTGTGCGGGACAAGTATCTTGCCTTTGCTCTGGATGTGAATAAGGCTTTAGATGTCTGCGGATATCCATTATGTAAAGGTAATGTGATGGCAAGCAATCCGAAGATCTGCTTAAGTGAGGCCGAGTGGAATCGTAAGTTTGCCCACTGGATTGACGAAGGTTCTGGTGAGAATTTATTGAACGCCAGTATTTACTTTGACTTTAGAAGGGTTGCCGGCAATCCCGACTTACTTCTCAAGATGAAAGAAATTATCCTGACTCATGCTCCTCGCAATCTGCGTTTCCTGAAGCAATTGGCAGACAATTCATTGCGCATGAAGGTGCCTATTACTTGGCACGGTGGTTTAGATACGATTAAGCTCGATGGCAAGCAGCGCATTGATTTGAAAAAACATGGCACCGCTATCTTGGTAGATGCTGCACGAATTTATGCTTTGGCGAACGCCATACCGGAAACCAATACCAGAGAGCGTCTCATAGCAGTAGGCCAGGCTTTAAAAGTTCCTGAGGCAGAGTACATGTCCTGGGTAACGGCATTTGAATATCTACAGATGCTGCGTTTATCGATTCAGATTGATGGTCATGAAATCGATGGCAATCCAAATGCCATTGAGCTCAATAGCTTAAACAATATTGATCGACGTATTTTGAAAGAATCCCTGAGCGTCACACGAAACTTTCAGCAGCGCCTCGAGCGCGCATTTGGTCAATAAAGATGAATATTGATTGGATTAAGGGTTTGTGGGGCGCGGCACCCATGGATCCTTGCCGTTGGGTTGTGCTGGACGTAGAAACAACCGGCTTAAATACCCGTAAAGCCAGCTTGATAGAGATTGCTGCAATCTGCATTCATTTGGATCCAGCAACCCAAACTCTAAAAATTGACCTGGCTGATAGCTTTGAGATTGTGCTTAAGCAGCAAGCCAGCAAAACATCCGATAAAGAAAATATTTTGCTGCATGGCATTGGGGTGCAGGCTCAAAAGGCGGGCATCGATCCAGCCACGGCACTACTCAAGTTTGAGGAATGGATTGGCAGCTCTCCATTGTTTGCATTTCATGCGGTATTTGATGAGGCGATGATTCAAAAAACTTTTAAGCAATTCTTGGGGCGAAAGCTAAAGAATGCCTGGATTGACATTGAGCCATTGGTGGCGAAGTGCCATCCTGAAGTAAAGGCTAAATATATGGATGACTGGATGCAGTTTTTAGGAATTGAGTGTGCAGTGCGTCATCAGGCTGCAGCCGATACCTTTGCTACTGCAGAAATCATGATGCAGATTTGGCCACTATTACGACAGCATGCCAGCTCAATTGAAGACATTGAGCAACTCGAGAAGCGTCTGCGCAAATTGCCTCGTCACTAGTAAACCCCGCGCAATCCCTGAAGGGCTGGGGTTTGACTCAATTAAGTGCTTGTTTCTTATAAGGAAATCAGGGGTTAATACCTAGCAATTTTTAGGGTTAATACTAGTTATTTCTTTTGCCAATACCCAGGATATTAGCGGTTAATGATAAATAGCTGCGTGTTTTGCGGTTATTGATCGGATAGGACTCTGGGGAAACCTGGAATTATGGTTATAACTAAAGCGATTCTCTGGAGGGAATATGCAACATTCTCATGACGCTCACGGCTACTGGAAAGCAACCCTGAGCTTATTGACTAAGATCCTGATTGTTTGGTTCCTAGTTTCTTTCGGCGCCGGCATTTTATTTGTTGAACAAATGAATGCGTTTTATCTTGGTGGATATCCACTTGGATTCTGGTTTGCTCAACAAGGTTCCTTAGTGATCTTTATCGCCTTAATTTGGTGGTACAAGGGCAGTATGGACAAGATTGACCGTCAGTTTGACGTTCACGAAGATTAACAGGAGATATTCATGGATTTACAAACAACTATATATATCGCTGTTGGTCTGAGCTTCTCGCTCTACATCGGCATTGCGATATGGGCCCGTGCTGGGCTAGCGAGTTCTACGTTGCCGGTGGCGACGTTAACCCTGTTATGAACGGTATGGCGACAGCTGCTGACTGGATGTCTGCTGCTTCTTTCATTTCGATGGCCGGCTTGATTTCCAATATGGGCTACGGCGGCGGTCTCTTCCTGATGGGTTGGACTGGCGGCTACGTTCTCTTGGCATTATTGCTTGCTCCATACCTGCGTAAGTTCGGTAAGTTCACAGTACCGCAGTTCATTGGCGATCGCTTCTACTCCAAGACGGCATCTACAGTGGCGGTTTTGTGCTTGCTCGTAGCTTCTTTAACTTACATTATTGGTCAGATGACTGGTGTGGGTATCGCATTTGCCCGCTTCCTTGAAGTTTCTAAGGAAACTGGTATTTATATCGGTATGGGTATCGTGTTTGCGTACGCTGTGTTCGGTGGTATGAAAGGTATTACTTATACCCAAGTAGCTCAGTATTGCGTATTGATCGTTGCTTACATCATTCCAGCTGTTTACATCTCTTTAGCATTGACTGGTGTTGCAATTCCACAGTTTGGTTTGGGTTCTAACTTGGTTGGCCAAGACGTATCTTTATTGGCACACCTTGATACTGTTGTAACTGAGCTTGGATTTGGTCAGTACACAACCACAACTGCCGGTAGCAAGCTCAATATGTTTGTGTACACACTCTCATTGATGATTGCTACTGCTGGTTTGCCACACGTGATCATGCGCTTCTTTACTGTGAAAACAGTTGCTGATGCACGTTCATCTGCTGGTTGGGCATTGATCTTTATTGTCGCCTTGTACACTACTGCCCCTGCTGTTGCAGCAATGACTAAGTACAACTTGATTGCTACAGTAAATACAGCTGTTGCAACTGGTGGTGATTTATATGCTGTTGAATCAAGCATCAAAGCTGACGCTCGTCCAGAATGGATGGCTCGTTGGGAAAAGACTGGCTTGTTGAAGTGGCAAGATAAAAATGGTGACGGTCGTGTTCAGTACTACAACGACAAAACCAAAAATCAAGCTGCTGCTGACAAAGCTGCTGCTGGTTGGAAAGGCAACGAGTTGACTGTGAATGCTGACATCATCGTGTTGGCTAACCCTGAAATTGCGATGTTGCCAAACTGGGTTATCGGTCTGGTTGCAGCGGGTGGTTTGGCTGCGGCGCTTTCTACAGCGGCTGGTTTGTTGATGGCGATTTCTGCTGCGATTTCTCATGACTTAGTGAAGAACGTATTTATGCCAGAGATTAGTGAGAAGGGTGAGTTGATGACTGGTAAGGTTGCAATGGCGGTATCCATCGTCGTGGCAGGTTATTTAGGCCTTAATCCACCAGGCTTCGCGGCGGGTACTGTGGCGTTAGCGTTCGGTATTGCTGCTAGCCCCTTGTTCCCTGCAATCATGATGGGTATCTTCTCTAAGAAGATGAATAAAGAAGGCGCTATTGCCGGTATGCTTGCTGGTCTTGGCATTACTTTGTTCTATGTGTTCGCGCACAAAGGTATCTTCTTCATCAAGGGTACCGAGTATCTTGGTCTCATTGGTGGTGCGAATAGCTTCTTTGGCATTACTCCAGAAGCCTTCGGTGCAGTTGGTGCCGGCGTGAACTTTATCGTAGCGTTCTTAGTTGATAAATTCACTGCAGAGCCACCAGCACACATCCAGGCAATGGTTGAAGCTGTACGTATTCCACGTGGTTCAAAAGCAGTAGATGGCGCACACTAATTAGAGTGCATGTCATTGTCGGTGCTAGTTCGCTAGTGCCGACTAATAAAAAAGGCCCCCGCAAGAGGGCCTTTTTTATTAGTCTAAAATGAATCGACTTAATTAAAGAGGTATTCAATGGTTTTTGATATCAGTACAGCCCTGACATGGATTTTATTTCTGGCCATGTTCCCTATTGCGTTTTACTGGTATCGCCGCGCCTGGAGGGTGCTGGTCAAGAAAGACTACTCAGAGGTAGCACTGAAGGGTGGCAAGTCACCTAAGAATCCTCAAAAATTTGCCCTTATCGTTGGCGCTCTCAATTTGCTTGGGGGCTTAATCATGACTTACGCTATTTTTGGCGTAGTCGTTTTAGGTTTGCCTTACGAAACTTGGTCAGCAATTGCTGGCTCAACCTTATGGATGAAGATTATTTTCGATTTTATTATTCGCCGCCATGTCCATATGGAGCCTTGGGGTAGAAAGAAGAGTTAAATCAATGCCCTGACGGGCATTTTTTATTTCTTCTTCCTATTCATTCCATATTTGTCTTTAAAGGCTTCCCTGCCGAGGATGACGTAATTCGAGATTGTGCTGAATACCAAGGCAAACACAATAGCGAAAAACAAGCTGATGTTTTCGTTGAAGTACAAAATAGTCATGGTGATGCCAACACCCAAGCTGGCAAGGATTGCAATACTGTTTTTACTGAGTTTTCCAGCCATATATCCTCCAAAATTATTCGGCAATTTTCCATTCGCCAGACTTACCACCACTCTTCTCGAGTAGCTTCACATCACCCATCACCATACCTCGGTCTACTGCTTTGCACATATCGTAGATGGTGAGAAGAGCGACTTGGACTGCGGTGAGGGCTTCCATTTCAACGCCTGTGGGCCCAGTGGTTTCAGCTCTCACTTGGCAGCCAATGCTGCTGGTTTCTAGGTTTAGGAGAAATTCCAGACTGACATGAGTCAAAGCCAAGGGGTGGCAAAGGGGAATCAGATCGGATGTCTTTTTAGATGCCTGAATACCTGCAATTCTGGCGATACCGAGAACGTCACCCTTTTTATGCGTTCCTTCCTCTACCATTTTGAAGGTGCTGGGTAACATCGAAATTTTGCCGCCAGCAAGGGCGATTCGGTGGGTATTGGGTTTGTTCCCCACATTAACCATATGGGCTTGGCCGGAGGCATCAAAATGAGTTAGTTTGTTCATGGGATAAGTTTTACCATATAGGGATGGAAGTCATAAGGACATCGCAAAAATCATCGCTAGTTAAGCGAATTTTGGCTGCTCAGCTCATTCTGAGCTTGGCTTGGCCAAGCGCTGGCTTTGTTTATGCCGCTGGTCCTGTGCCCTCCCCGATAACGGGGGATGTCTCGGTTCAGGGTGAGTCTGCAGCTTTGCAGAACCTAGGTAGAGCAGTTCAGTCGCCCGATGCCCGCTCTTCAAATCTACTCTCACGCAATACACCCCTAACTCAACCAAGCTTTGTGCTCCCAGATATGGGTGATCCGGGTGGCGATAGCTTAAGTCGTATGGATGAGAAAAAGTATGGCGAGATGATCATGCGCCAGATTCGTCCGGATCCAGATTATTCCAATGACTTGCCCATCTATGATTATTTAAATCAAATGGAGCGACGCTTATTGCAAGCTGCAAAACGTTTGCAATTGGGTGGGGCCAATGAGCAGGGCAGTGGCGCCTATAACTTTGAGGTATTCGCTGTTAAAGACAGCAGTATTAACGCGTTTGCATTGCCTGGTGGATTTATTGGTTTTCATACGGGCTTGTTGGTGAGTGCTGAAACAGATTCAGAAGTAGCCTCAGTAATGGGGCACGAGACTGGTCACGTTTTACAGCGCCATCTAGCGCGTCAGATGGACAAGCAGACCACCAACACGATGATTGCCCTTGCAGGTATTTTGTTGGGCGCCTTAGCCGCCTCACGTAATCCAGGCGCTGCTTCTGGTTTGATGCAGGGTGGTCAGGCGGTAGCAGTGAATAATCAACTCTCCTACTCGAGAGATGCTGAGCGCGAGGCTGATCGTATTGGCTTTCAGATTCTGACAGCAAGCGGTTACGACGTGAATGGTGCGCCAGGATTCTTCCAAAGATTGCAAAAAGCTACGGGCATTATGGATAGCGGTGTTCCATTCTATGTACGCACTCACCCATTAACCACTGATCGTATTGCGGATATGCAAGATCGTGCTCGTAATGTCGCAAGCCGAAATGTGCCTACTGCGGTGGAGTTTTATTTCATTAAGGCACGTGCTCGTATGGAGCAGTCTGGAAGTTCTAGTCAAATGTATGACTTAAAAAATACCTTTGATAGCTTGAGTAAGCAGTCTTCTCCAGGAAAGCAGATGGAAGGTTTTTATGGGCTAGCGCTTGTTGCTCAAAAGCAGGGTAAGTTTGAGCAGGCTGCGGGCTATTTGCAACAAGCACGCAATCTAGCCAATAGCGCAAGTGCGCCTGGATCTCCCATAATTCGACAGAGCCTATCTTTAGACATTACCGTCTCCGAATTAGCATTAGCTAGGGGTAAGGGTGATGAGGCCCTACAAATTGCTCAAGCGACTTTAAAGGCCTTCCCACAATCCTATGCTGCTGGCGCAGCGATGATGAATGCTTACCTGAAATTGGGTCGCGCTAACGATGCCATTGCCTGGTTAAAGGCACGCACTAGGTTGCAGCCCAATGAGGTAGTGTGGTGGACCATGCTATCGAATGCCTATGATCAGGCAAAGAATGTGCCGATGCGTCATTACGCTCTTGGGGAAAAGTATGCGCTAGAGGGTGCTTGGCCATCCGCCATTGAGCAACTCAAGATTGCTAGATCTTCTGGTGGCTCTGACTTTTATCAGGCTTCTAGTATTGATGCACGTCTGCGCGAAATGCAGAAGGAGTGCCAAGAAGAGCTGAAGGAGCAGGGCAAAAATATGCCTAGCTAATTAATTACTAGGCGCTTTAATGAAGTGAAAGCGCTCGCTCAGTTCTGCCGAATGAATGGGCTCGATCGGTAAATTTCTGCTATTCCACTGCCAAGAGCCTCTGAAGCTACAAGCATCTTCTTGAACTCGAGATTGTTCTGAAAAGAGCTCCAAATCATGATCATGCAATAGCGCAACCGATTTTGGCGAACGCGGTGCCATCAATTTGATCTGAGCTTGTTTGAGAAATCAATCCAGTGATGTAGATGTTGCCTTTTTCATCACTCAGAGCACTCTGCGGTTTTATTTCTGTAGTGCACTGGGTTATTAACTGAGGACCACTTTCAGTGGGAATGATTCTGGCAATCCATGGCGTAGCATCCAGTGTGATGAAAACCCGTTGTGGCCCATTCTGAAAAAAGTATCGACCTAATTCATCATGTGCATAATTTCTGCAGATAAACTCATTGAGGGCTACGTGCTGAATGACACTTCCAGCCAATTGATTGGCTTGGGCGAATTCATCACGCATACGCCATTGACCGCGACGATCCAAAGCTAGCCATCCAAAGCAGTGAGGAACATTAGGCCACTTAATGAGAGACCGGAGTACTTGCTCATCCATGAAGCGGCAATCTTTGAGCCATCACTAATTAGTGCAGCCCGTGTGGAGTAGATGGGGCATCAAAAGTATCTTCAGTTGAATGGCTTGCATGTAGGTGAGCAATGCGCCAGCCCTGACTATCCTGTAGTAAGACCAAAGCGATATTGAGGAAGAACTCAGCTTCAATTTGATCAGCGCGCAGATGCACGGCTTCAGTGGTGTCGTAGACTGCAGCACCTAAAACAGAATGGCTAATACAGGCAATCGGTTCTAAAAAGAGAGCTTGCTTTGCCAACAGACGCTCTAAACTCTCCCGAATTTCTGCATGCCCACTTAAGCGTTGTCCTTCTGGGAGCACGCAAGTAATTGAGTCGTCATCTAGCCAGATTGCCAAGGCACCTTTGACGTCACGATGCTTTAGGGCATCACGCCAGGCATCCACTATTTCATCGGCATTATGAAAAAGTCTGGCAAGTTTAGTCATGGCTTACTTTCTGGTGATGTGTATCGCGGCAAAATTAGTGGAATGATTGAATAGCGCCCAATACAGTCGTGGGTAGAATATCTTTTAAGCATTTGAGATGCCCTAGTGGGCACTCTCTCTTATGGCAGGGGCTACATGGCAAGTTAAGCCAAATGACTTTTGCCTTATCGGATAGCGGTGGCGTATGGTGTGGATCGCTTGAGCCAAAGATCGCAACTTGCGGAACTTTTAATGCTGCGCCGATATGCATTAAGCCAGAGTCGTTGCTGACCAGTGCCTTACTCATACCAATGAGTGCAATTGCCTCATCCAGTGAAGTCTCGCCACACCAGTTCTGAATCTGAGAAGTATTGGTCACTCGGGAAATAATTTCCTTACCCAATTCGTGATCACTCTTGCTGCCCAAGAGAATGACGTGCGCATTCGACTCATGGGCAATTAATTGCTCTGCGAGAGTGGCGAAGTGATCGGTGGGCCAACGTTTAGTGACACCGTACTCAGCGCCTGGACAAAACACATAGATTGATTTTTCATTCATTCCCGCTGTTTGCAACTTAGTGCTGACAGATTGTTTGGCTGCGGGTGAGATGTTGAGTTTGGGGTCTGCTGATCGATTGACATCAATCTCTTGTGATGGCTGTATTACATTGCTCAGTGCAAGGTAATGATTTGCCATCGGAGGGCGATTGGTCTTGCTGGGATTATCTAAAGCAAAATTGATGAGTCCAAAACGCATCTCTCCGCGATAAGCAATCCGTAGCGGAATATTAGCGAGCCAGGGAATTAAGGCAGACTTCAGGCTATTGGGAAGAACAAAGCAGGCATCGTATTGATTTAATTCCAGCTGTCTTGCCAGCTGCTTGCGTAGACCCCACTGCAATTGCTTATGCTCTAGGCGCGCTTTAATGACTTGATGAACTTCAGCGCAGACGCTATAGATGGGCGCAACCCAAGGGCTAGCTAAAACATCAATCTGCGACTGCGGGTAAATTGCTTTGAGATTCGCCAGCAGAGACTGGGACATTACGGCATCACCAATCCAGTTGGGGGCGATGATCAGAATACGATTCATATGAGGTATCCCGACACAGTACCCCGGAGCGGGGTGCTGATGGGCTTAGTGCCCGTGGGGTTCGGTGCCAGGAATGAGTTTGTACTCAGTGCCGCAATAAGGACACTTTGCCTCACCCGTTTTAGCAACATCCAGAAATACACGTGGATGTGAATTCCAGCTAGGGGTTTTATTGGTTGGGCAATGTAAAGGCAAATCAGTATTGCCATTCACCATCACAACTTGAGCTTCACTCATTCTCTGATTTCCTATTACTTGACGTAAGTTAACCAAGACTTGTACTTATCGCTTTTACCGTAGACCGCGTCAAAGTAGGTCTTCTGAATTTTCTCGGTAATCGGCCCGCGCTTACCGTCACCAATAGTGCGGTCATCTAATTCACGAATTGGAGTTACTTCTGCAGCGGTACCAGTAAAGAAGGCCTCATCAGCAGAGTAGATCTCATCACGGGTGATGCGTTTCTCACGCAATTTAAGGCCGAGATCTTTGACGATCTCAATAATGGAGTCACGAGTAATACCGTCTAAGCAAGAAGCTAGATCTGGGGTGTAAACGATCCCGTCACTCACCATAAAAACGTTTTCACCAGAACCTTCAGATACATAGCCTTCTGTATCCAGTAGCAGGGCCTCATCATAGCCATTAGCAGTTACTTCCTGGTTGGCCAAAATGGAGTTGATGTAGTAACCAGAGGCTTTGGCACGTACTAGTGAGGAGTTCACAAAGTGACGTGTAAATGAGGAGGTTTTAACGCGAATACCCTTGTTAATGCCATCTTCACCCAAATAAGCACCCGATTCCCAGGCGGCGATCGCGGTATGGATGCTGTTGCCTTTTGGAGAGATGCCGAGCTTTTGGGAGCCAATAAAGATAATTGGGCGGATATAGCAAGATTCCAGCTTATTGCTATTAACGACCTCAATAATGCCGCTGGTGATCTGCTCAGGGGTCCAAGGCATAGTCATTTGGAAAATCTTGGTTCCATTGAATAGGCGCTTAACGTGCTCTGGAAGGCGGAAAATGGCGGTGCCCTGGGGGTTTTTGTAGGCACGAATGCCTTCAAATACACCCATTCCGTAGTGGAGACTGTGGGTTAGCACATGAATATTGGCCTCACGCCAGGGAATGAGCTTCCCATCGGACCAAATAAAGCCATCGCGGTCGGACATCGACATTTTCTCTACCTTTTAAATATGTAATAAATAGGGTGATTCAATTCGGTAAAACTGGGTGCCACGCTGCTAGGGAGCCCCTAGGCCTGGAATACGTCTCAGCCTTTATTGTAGAGCAGGGAGCGTGGCGGGGCAGCCCAATTCCTTTGGGGTAGAAAGCCCAGACGATTTAGAATGGAGCATTCCCCTAAAATCACTAATTTTGCCCATTCTCATGCCGGAAACTCTCTTTAAAGTAAAACGTCTCAGTGATCTCGCTGCAGCAGGTCTGCTGAAGGGGAAGCGGGTACTAATCCGCGCCGATCTCAATGTGCCCCAGGATGATGTGGGCAACATCACAGAAGACACCCGGATTAGAGCCTCTATGCCAGCGGTGCAAATGTGCTTAGATGCTGGTGCGGCGGTCATGGTCACCTCACATTTAGGGCGCCCAACTGAGGGCGAATTCAAGCCCGAGGATAGTTTGGCTCCGGTAGCCGATCGAATTGCCACCCTCTTAAATCGTAAAGTTCCATTAATTAGCGATTGGGTTGATGGTGGTTTTGAAGTCAATCCAGGTGAATTAGTATTGCTTGAGAACTGTCGCCTCAATGTAGGCGAGAAAAAGAATAACGATGAGCTGGCTAAGAAGATTGCCGCTTTGTGCGATGTCTATGTCAATGACGCATTTGGTACTGCACATCGTGCCGAAGCAACTACTCATGGCGTAGCTAAGTTTGCGCCGGTTGCTTGTGCTGGCCCCTTAATGGCTGCAGAACTAGACGCCTTAAGTCGTGCCCTGGCAAGCCCGAAACGTCCATTGGTGGCGATTGTGGCTGGTTCTAAAGTATCTTCAAAACTGACCATTCTGAAAGCTTTGGCTGACAAGGTGGATGAGTTGATTGTAGGTGGCGGCATTGCAAATACCTTTATGTTGGCCAAAGGTCTGCCAATTGGCAAGTCATTGGCGGAACCAGATTTGGTTGATGAAGCACGAGAGATTATGGAGATTATGGAAAAGCGCGGTGCGCACGTTCCTATCCCTGAGGATGTCGTGGTTGCAAACGAACTCTCTCCATTGGCGCGCGCAAACCGTGTCCCTGCTGATCAAGTTGCAGAAGATGACATGATTTTGGATATTGGCCCTAAAACTGCTGCGCGTTTATCCATCATGTTGGCGCATGCTGGCACGATCGTTTGGAACGGCCCATTAGGTGTTTTTGAGATTGACCAGTTTGGCGGTGGCACCAAGATGTTGGCTGCAGCAATCGCCCATTCACCAGCATTTTCAATTGCTGGTGGCGGTGACACATTGGCTGCAATTGCGAAATACGGTATTGAAAATCAAGTGGATTACATCTCTACTGGCGGCGGCGCCTTCTTGGAATTTTTGGAAGGCAAAACCTTGCCAGCCTTTGCAGTACTGGCTGAAAGAGCGAAAGACTAACTATGTTGAGAGCAACAAAGATCATTGCCACATTAGGGCCTGCATCAGAAAAGCCAGAAGTATTGCGTGAGATGATTCGAGCGGGTGTGGATGTCGTGAGAATGAACTTTTCTCATGGCACTGTTGCTGACCATAAGGCGCGTCATGATTTGGTACGAAGCATTTCTGCGGAAGTAGGCAAGGAAGTTGGCATCGTGGCCGACCTTCAGGGGCCAAAAATTCGCGTGGGTAAATTTGTTGATACCAAAATTCTTTTAAAAGAAGGCGCGCAATTTATTCTGGATGTCGCATGTGAGCTAGGTAATCAAGAGCGCGTTGGTTTAGATTACAAAGAGTTGCCGCAAGATGTCAAACCGGGCGATCGCCTCTTGTTAAACGATGGCTTAGTTGTACTTCGCGTTGAGAGTGTTAAAGGTGGAGAAATCTTTACCCTCGTCAAGCAAGGTGGCCCACTCTCGAATAACAAAGGCATTAATCGTGCTGGTGGCGGTCTGACTGCACCAGCTCTGACAGAAAAAGATATCGCCGATTTAGATGCGGCGATCGCAATGGGCGTAGATTTTCTGGCAATCAGCTTTCCTAAAGATGGCGCAGATATGGCTTATGCCCGCAAGTTGGCAGATGCCGCTAGCGCAAAGTATGGTGTTGGCAAGGTGCGCACGATTGCAAAAGTAGAGCGTGCAGAGGCGATTCAGTTTGATGCATTAAATAGCATCATCGCGGAGAGTGACGGGATCATGGTTGCGCGTGGCGACTTGGCGATTGAAGTGGGTAACGCTGCTGTCCCTGCTTTGCAAAAGCGCATGATTAAGCTGGCACTTGAGGCTGACAAATTCACAATTACCGCTACACAAATGATGGAGTCCATGATTAATGCTCCAGTGCCTACACGTGCTGAAGTGAGTGACGTAGCTAATGCGGTATTGGACGGCACGGATGCAGTGATGTTGTCCGCAGAATCTGCTGCTGGCATGTATCCCGTGCAAACGATTAAAGCGATGGCTGAGATTTGCGTTGAGGCTGAAAAGTCAGACCGTGTAAAGCTAGATACCGATTTCTTGGACCAAACCTTCTCACGCATTGATCAAACAATTGCTTTGGGCGCGCTCTTTACGGCGCATCATCTCAATGCCAATGCAATTGCCGCTTTGACAGACTCAGGATCCACTGCGGTTTGGATGAGTCGTCACAATATTCATTTACCTATCTTTGCCTTAACTTCAAAGATTGCAACTCAGCGCGCCTTGAGTACTTACCGCAATGTATTCCCTATTGGCCTGGATTACACCAAGCAACGTGATACCGCTCTGCAAGAGGTAGAAGATTGTCTGAAGAAGTTAGGGGCAGTGAAGAAGGGCGATGTAGTGGTATTGACTTCAGGTGAGCCTATGGGCGAGCCTGGCGGCACGAACTCACTCAAGATTATTCAGGTGAAGTAATTCACCGTTTAAAACATTTATTCAAATTATTTATTACTAACATTTTTAATTAAGAGATCAACATGGCTTTAGTTTCTTTGCGACAACTCTTGGAGCACGCTGCTGAAAATGGCTATGGCTTACCAGCATTTAACGTGAATAATTTAGAGCAGGTTACGGCAATTATGGAGGCGGCTAATGAGGCTGATTCTCCAGTCATCATGCAAGCTTCTGCTGGTGCTCGTAAATATGCTGGTGAATCATTCTTACGCCATTTGATTTCTGCTGCGGTTGAGGCTTACCCGCATATTCCAGTTGTGATGCATCAAGATCATGGCCAAAGTCCTGCGGTTTGTATGGCTGCGATTAAGAGTGGCTTTACTAGCGTGATGATGGATGGCTCGCTAGAGGCTGATGGCAAGACGGTTGCCAGCTATGAATACAACGTCGATGTTTCTAGAGAGGTGGTGAAGTTCTCTCACTCCATTGGAGTTACGGTTGAAGCGGAATTGGGCGTTCTGGGTTCATTGGAGACAATGCAGGGCGACAAAGAAGATGGTCATGGTGCTGATGGCAAGATGACACGCGAGCAGTTGTTGACGGACGTTGAGCAAGCGGCAGATTTTGTAAAGGCTACGCAGTGCGATGCCTTAGCCATTGCGATTGGCACTAGTCATGGTGCCTATAAATTTACGAAGAAGCCTACTGGCGACATCTTAGCTATCGAGCGCATTAAAGAAATTCATACACGTATTCCGAATACACATTTAGTGATGCATGGTTCATCGAGCGTTCCACAGGAATTACTCGCTGAGATTCGTGAGTTTGGTGGGGATATGAAAGAGACTTATGGCGTGCCTGTTGAAGAAATTCAAGAGGGTATCAAGAACGGTGTTCGCAAAATTAATATTGATACCGATATTCGTTTGGCGATGACTGGCGCTATTCGTCGCTACATGTTCGAGAACCCAAGCAAGTTTGATCCACGTGATTATTTAAAGCCCGCACGTGAAGCCGCCAAGAAGGTTTGTATTGCACGCTTCAATGCTTTCGGCAGTGCAGGTCAAGCATCCAAAATTAAGCCAATTCCCCTGGAAAAAATGGCAGAGCTTTACAAGAGTGGCAAATTAGTCCAGATCGTGAAGTGAGATAAATATGCCAGCTTTGTACGCCACCTCCATTAAGTCTCTACCTTTGCTCTCCAAAGGAAAAGTGCGTGATGTATACGCGCTAGGTGATGACAAGCTACTCATGGTCACTACCGATCGCTTGTCTGCCTTTGACGTAGTCATGGGTCAGCCGATTCCTGAGAAGGGTATTGTGCTCAACCAAATGGCCAACTTTTGGTTTGACAAGTTAGCCAAGGTAATTCCGAACCACCTCACAGGTATTGATCCTGAGAGCGTTGTGCCTGCTGATGAAGTGGATCAAGTTAAAGGTCGTGCGGTAGTGGCTAAACGACTCAAGCCAATTTTGGTTGAAGCGGTAGTGCGTGGCTACCTAGCTGGTAGCGGTTGGAAAGACTACAAAGAAACTGGCAAGGTCTGCGGTATTCCATTGCCAGAAGGTTTGGAAAATGCGCAGAAGTTGCCAGAGCCTATTTTTACTCCTGCCGCTAAAGCAGAAGTGGGTGAGCATGATGAAAACATCTTCTTTGACAAGGTGATTGAGATGATTGGTGAGAAGTTGGCCAATCAGATTCGTGAGGTCAGCATTCGTTTATACAAAGAAGCTTCTGAATTTGCTGCGACTCGTGGAATCATCATTGCTGATACCAAGTTTGAGTTTGGTTTGGATGATGCTGGTCAGCTAGTCTTGATGGATGAAATCCTTACTGCCGACTCTTCCCGCTTTTGGCCTGCTGAAACCTACTATGTGGGCGCAAATCCACCTTCCTATGACAAGCAATTCGTTCGGGACTGGCTAGAAACGGCCATGGTCGACGGCAATCCTTGGCCAAAAACGGCCCCTGCGCCTGCTTTGCCGGCTGATGTGATTGATAAAACAGCAGAAAAATACCGCGAAGCCCTCGCTCGCTTAACTAAGGGCTAATTTCCTAGGAGCCCTAAAAAGGCTGGGATAATAAGGCCTTAGATAGATTAACGGTATAGATCAGGGCATTTGGAGAGGTCAATGAGCAAAAAGCCAGTAGTTGGAATAGTAATGGGATCCAATTCAGATTGGGACACCATGCAGCATGCCGCTCATATGCTGGAACAATTTGGTATTGCTCATGAAGCTAAAGTGGTTTCTGCTCATCGCATGCCTGACGATATGTTTGCGTATGCAGAAAATGCTTCTAAAAATGGACTAAAGGCAATTATTGCTGGAGCTGGTGGTGCTGCGCATTTGCCAGGCATGTTGGCGTCTAAAACAATCGTTCCAATCTACGGCGTTCCGGTTGCCAACAAATATTTACGTGGTGAAGACTCCCTGTACTCTATCGTTCAAATGCCTAAGGGCATTCCAGTGGCAACATTTGCGATTGGTGAGGCTGGGGCTGCAAATGCCGCTTTGCATGTGATTGCCAATTTGGCGGTCAATGATCCTGCTTTAGCAAAGCAGTTAGAAGAGTTCCGTGCGAAGCAGTCCGATACTGCGCGCGCCATGAATTTGCCGGGATATTAAAAGATGGCAGATCGTTTGGAGCCCATTTTGCCGGGCTCGCATTTAGGAATTTTAGGTGGCGGTCAATTGGGGCGGATGTTTACCCAGGCTGCTCAAGCTATGGGGTACAAGGTCTGCGTGCTGGATCCTGGATTGGATAGCCCTGCAGGTTCTATTGCAGAAAAATTCATTCAAGCTGATTACACTGACTCTGCAGCCCTAAAAGAGATGGCGGCACTATGTAAATCTGTTAGTACCGAATTTGAAAATGTTCCCGCCCAAGCTCTAGATGAGTTGGAGTCTTTAGGCGTCTTTGTGGCGCCTCGCAGTAGTTGCGTATCTTTGGCTCAAAACCGTGTTGCTGAAAAAAAATTCTTAGCAACCTGGAAAGCGGAAACCAATATTGGACCCGCTCCTTATTGCGTAGTCGAGCATGATGCAGATATTGAGTATGTGCCTGCGGATTTATTCCCCGGCATTCTGAAAACCGCGCGCATGGGTTACGACGGCAAGGGTCAAATTACTGTTTACGACTCTGCCAATCTAGTTGCTGCTTGGGCTGAATTGGGTAAGGTGCCGTATGTTCTTGAAAAGCGTATGGATTTAGATTTTGAGGTATCCGCTTTGGTGGTGCGTGGATATGATGATGCAGTGGTTGCATATCCAGTTTCTCAAAACATCCACCGTGATGGCATCTTGCACACCTCCACTGTGCCAGCACCATCGCTGAAGCCTGCTCAAGAGAAAAAAATTATTGAAGCTGCAAAAGCACTCATTCGTAAGATTGATTATGTAGGTGTTTTATGTGTCGAGTTCTTTGTTCTCAAGAGCGGTGACATCATCGCCAATGAAATTGCACCTCGTCCACATAATTCAGGCCACTACACTATGGATGCCTGTGTCAGCAGTCAGTTTGAGCAGCAAGTGAGAAGCATGGCTCGTCTCCCTTTGGGTGATACCCGTTTGCTAGCACCAGTCTCTATGCTTAATCTCTTGGGAGATCTTTGGTGCGAAGGTAGTGAAGATAAAACAAGAGAGCCTGCTTGGGATCAGGTGCTTTCGCATCCAGATGCCAAGTTGCATCTCTATGGAAAATCCGATCCGCGTATGGGTCGCAAGATGGGTCACATCAATTGTTTAGGTGAGTCGCTGAATCAAGCGCGCCAAAATTGCGCAGCTGTTGCGCTTGAATTAGGGATCGAGCCCTAGAAATGTCTAGCGATAGTAGCTCACTGCAATCATCTGCAATAATTAATGAAGCAGTACAAACATTACGAGATGGTGGCTTAGTTGCCTTTCCGACTGAGACTGTTTATGGCTTGGGGGCGGATGCGAAAAACCCCGATGCCATCAAACGGATTTTTACGGCTAAAGGCAGACCTTCTAATCACTCGCTCATTGTCCACTTGGCAGCCCCTGATAAGTTTGACCAGGTTCAGGTTGATTGGGTACCGGTTCTAGCGCCCTGGGTAAGAGACTTATCAGAAGATGCATTAAAACTCATCAATGCATTTTGGCCAGGCCCGCTGACCTTGGTCTTTAAAAAGGATAAAAGCGTTTTAAACGAGCTTACCGGCGGTCAAGATACCGTGGCGATTCGAGCGCCTGCGCACCCGATTGCACAAGAATTGCTGCGTAAGTTTAAGGGCGGGGTGGTTGCTCCTTCGGCTAATCGTTTTGGAAAAGTTTCACCCACTAGTGCAGCTGATGTGCGTAGCGAGTTTGAAGGCATGTTGGAACTCATGATTTTGGATGGCGGTGACTGCGAAGTCGGTATTGAATCGACCATTATTGATTTGTCTTCTGGCGATCATCCAGTCTTATTGCGCCCAGGCCTCATTACTCCAGGAGAAATTCTTGCCAAGACGGGTATTAAAGTCTATTTGCCTGGTGAAGATGATTCGGTGAAGCAGGGTGGAGATGTACCAAGGGTCTCTGGTAGCCTTCGCGCCCATTACGCCCCGACAACCCCTCTCAGAATGTATGCCCCTGGCAGAGTCTTGGATGCGCTCAGCGAGTTCCCGGATATTAAATCGCGCGTAGCGGTTGCGGTATGGGATTCAGAATCTTCATTAGGCGTTGATGGACACCCATCAGCACATTTTGAGGAAGTACTCGTGCCTAGTGATAGCGCTGCATTTGCGAGTCGCTTATATCGGTTCCTGCGAGATTTAGATCAGCAGGGCTGGGATCTGATTTTGTTTCCGGAGCCACCAGCAGGCGAGGAGTGGGATGGGGTCAGAGACCGACTTCAGCGCGCTTGTTTTGGCTCTGGACCATCATCCAGTAGCCACGCCAATAGTTGATCGTGCGCCTCTAAACCTTTCCCAGCATTGGGATGGTTGATGAATGAGCTTACCGCATACATCTTCCCAGACTTACTCATCACATAGCCTGATATTGCCCGTACATCAGCCAGTGATCCTGTTTTAATTCGGGCCTCAGGTTTTTTCTTTAAATGCAGAAATTTCCGTAAATGCCCCATGAGGCGATGGCGCATAGTGCCATCTGTCCCTGCAATGGGTAGGCTGTTATAAAAAGTATCTGCTACCGACAAGTTGCGGGCTGCAACCAATAGTTGAGTCAAATGCTCGGCTGATACTGCCTCATTACGAGATAGGCCGGAGCCATTTTCAATCACGAGTTCTGGAAACTGAAGATCCAATCCCTTTAGCCAACTCTGAATCACAAGCTCACCATTTTCAGTAGTCGCTGGTTTACCCATCTTCTCTAACGCTAAGGTCAACATCAATTGCCTTGCCATCACATTGTTGGAAAACTTATTGATATCTTGTACATCATCAGCTAAAGGGATACCTACAAACTGTAGCAGCAGTCGTGCCGCTAAGGGAACGGCGCCAGACTTTCCAGTGGGTGCTTGGGCCCAAGTGCCGCCGGCCAGCTCCCAGGATGCAGCAAAGCCCTGGGTAAGAAAGGTATTAGCATTTAGAGCCACAACGTTGTAATTCACCCCCTTGCAGGCATCGGGAAAGTTACCTGCAAACTGCGCAGTGAGAGCTTGGTTAGTGCTTGTGCCATCACCCTCAGGTTCTAAGTTAAAACGAAGATTACTTTTCCAGCCATCGCATGATTGATTAACCAATTGCATTTGGTTAATCACTTTGAGTTGGGAAAGTGGCGGTGTATAGCTAATATCAATAAAGTCTGCAGTGCGTGATTTACCTAGTTGAAACGAGAGGGTTCTAAATGCGTACAGTAGGGGATCTGGTGGGACGTTATAGGCGCGCAAAGATTCGCCATCGATCGTGTTGTGCTCCATTACGCTGGGAACATAGGCACTTCTATCAAAGAATAAGTTGCCATCAATTTTCTGGATACCTAAATTTTGTATGGCCTTCATCATTTTGGCGAATTCTTCAGGTATTAGCTTAGGATCGCCTGTGCCTTGCAAATAGAGATTACCTTTAAGAGTTCCTTTGCGAATCAGTCCATCCGTATAGATGTTTGTGCGCCAACTGTATTGCGGGCCTAATACATCCAATCCGGCGAGGGTGGTGATGAGCTTCATGGTGGACGCAGGGTTCATTGCCTCTTGAGAGCGCCAGTCCAATTCTGTTTTTGCTGTCACTTTTCCTGGCCGTGTTTGATCGATTTCCATTACGGATATGCTGATCGCATCTTTAGGAATCTGACTTTTCTCCAGGCTAGCTGCTACAGCCTTGAGGATGTATTTGAGAGCAGTCTCTTGCGAGACTAAGTCGGCAGAGTGCGCCTGAGGGATCAAGACCAGAATGGCTAGACCAGCCAAAAGGAGGCCGCTTGAGCTAGGGCTGAGGTTGAAGAAATCTGGGTACGCATTCCCCATAGGATAAACCTTGATACTCAGCGAGTTACAACAGCCGCAAATTAATGCCGATATCTTTTCTTATAAGTCTCGATAGTTCGGTTTTGTTCTTCGAGAAGGGCGATGAATCGCTTTATGCGATCTGAAAGCAGTCCGTCAATTTCAAGTGATTCACAGGTGTGGATAAATTCAGTGGCCTGTAGCAGTTGTGCCCCGCCTTTGACTTTATGAACCAGGCTTCGAAACTGCGCCTCGTTAATGGGGGATTGAGTGCTATTGAATTTAAGCTGACCCAAAGCCTCTAGATGTACCTTTTTAATTTCTTCCAGAATCACGATGATTTGGTGAGGATCATCTTTAATGATATTGGAGAAGGCGTCAAATGAATAGAGCTCATGACTGCTGATGGGATCTAGTTTAGATTCAAAATAGCGCATGAGTTCATTTTCAAGAGCACTCAAACTCAATGGTTTGATAAGAACACCATTCATGCCAGAGGATAAAAATTGATGGCGTGAGTCTAAAGCGTAAATATCAGCCGTGACGCCAATGATGACTAAGTTACTATTACCCAGAGATCGGATTTGTTTAGCCAATTCAGAGCCTTGCATGCCGGGCATAGACTGATCTGTGAGCATGAGATCAAAATGATGGTCTTTCAACAACATGAGTGCAGCGGCAGCATTCTCACAAACACTAGTGTGTATTCCCAATACTTCTAATTGCAGTGACAAAATTTGTCGACTGGCAGGATGATCTTCCACTACTAAGGCTTGAATGGGGCAGTTTTTCCGCCCCACCCTTTTTGAGATCAAGTTTTTGGATGACGTTTCCAATGAATCGAAGCTAGTGGGCTGGGGAGCGGCAATACTCATTCTAGGAAGGGCCACCGAAAAGTGAACATTGCTTCCAAATCCCGGAGCGCTTTCAAAATAGAGGTGACTATTCATGGAGCCCACCAGATGGTTGGTGATGGTAAGTCCAAGTCCTGTACCCCTATCTTGTTCTGATTGGTAAGACTCCTGCGTAGCCGGTAATTGCTCAAAAGCTTGCGGAGCCAGTTTAATTTGCTCGCTGCCCATGCCCACCCCGGTGTCTATCACTCTGAACTCGAGCAATTGGCCAGCATGATCATCTGCGAGCACGGTCGTAGAAAAGTACACCTCGCCCTCATTGGTGAACTTAATGGCATTACTGAGTAAGTTTTGCAGAACTTGTCGTAGACGCAAGGAATCTATCATCAGTACTTCGGCGATTCTGGGGTCAATCGAGGTATGCAGTAGTAGATTTTGTTTCTGAGCCACAGTGGAAAACGCCGCATGAATATCCATAATCAATTGATGTGGGTTGCATGGCTCTAGATTGAGGGTGAGTTTGCCAGCTTCAATCTTTGAAAGATCCAATACTTGATTGAGCATTCCTAAAAGCGATTCAGCTGAAGCTTGAGCACTCTTTAATAGTGATTTATCTTTTTTAGGAAATTGCGCATTACTGAGTAGTAGCTCTTGCACGCCTAGAATGGCGTTCATGGGGGTGCGAATTTCGTGACTCATGGTTGCGAGAAAAGCGGATTTGGCTGCATTGGCCTTTTCAGCCAATTCCTTGGAGTGCAACAACTCAAGAGCAGTTTTTTCTGATGAAAATACTTTTTTTGGAGCTGATAGAGCATCACCCCACCAACAATGAATACCAGGATAGCGCTCAGCCAGGGTAGTAGGTTTGATTTTGGCTTGGGCTCATCACCTAAGGCAAAGAGCTGGCGTGAGGCAATGGGATCTAGGTCATTTAAAAAGTGGCTCAATACATCATGCAGGGGAGCATCTTGATCTGAGATTAACCAGCGATAGGCAAATGGATCTCGACTGTATAGCCCATCAATTTTTAGATCTGAATTATGGGTTTCTTGTATCAATCGACGCGCTAAGCGGATTGGCATCACCAATGCCTCGATATCACTTTTGATCAGGGATTGCATCAAGTCATCGGGTGACTGAGTCTCTTTATCTTTGGCATAGTCATTAAAGATGGAGGGCGTATTCTCAAGGCCTCGATCAAAGTAGGCAATTTTTAGACTCGGAGAATCTAGCTTGCTTGAGTTCTTGGTAACAACAGCGTCATGCCCCCAAAAGATGGCTTCAGATAAGGAGCCAAATTGCAGAACATGATCATTAATGCTGGGTGGATCGATGATGAAATCCACATCGCCTTTGCTAAGTTGTTTTAAACCTTCGTGATCCGATTTTCTCCATACCGCTACATATTGCTGGCGAGTGCATTCTTCAATTTTTGATATTAGGGCTTTAAATGGAGCTGCATTTTCTTGCTGATTTGCTTGGTTAAGGTAGGGGGCATATTTTTCGTGAATGCTAAATCTCACAACTGGGTGGGCATCGATCCATGATTGCTCTGCAGCGTTAAATGGGCCAGCATATGTCAGGCCCACATAAACAGAGCAGAGTATGAATACTTTTTTCAAAATGAATCGATGCATACCGTCTTTAGTTTTCGATGATGTTGTTCATACGGCAGAACAAGATCAAATCGGCAATATTGTTAATGCCCAGCTTGTCAAAGACTCTAGTCTTATAGGTTGCCACGGTCTTATTGCTAATGTGCAGTAAGTCTGATATCTGCTGATTGGTATTGCCTTTGCCGAGATACTTCATGACTTGTAGCTCGCGATCGGATATTAGCGCTAACTTATCGTTGTCACTTAAAGAGGTGTTACCATTCTTCCCGTGCGTGAAGAAGGTGTACCCCTGTGAGATAGCAACACATGCCGCCAAAATGACATCAGCATCAGCAGTCTTATTCACAAAACCATGGGCTCCTAGAGAGCGCACTCTACCCCCGTAGACCGCTTCATCTAAGCTAGATAAAACCAGAATGCGAACGTCTGGGTACATCAAACCAACCCGGCGAATGACATCAAAGCCATCAGTCTTGGGCATATCCAAATCTAAGATCACCATATTGGGATTGACTTCTTTGATTGAGCGAAGACACTCTTCTCCATGCTGCGCTTGTCCTGCTATCTCAAAAAGCAATTGATCCTGCAACATACTTTTTAATGCCATCAGCATTGCTGGATGGTCATCTACCAACATCACGCGTTTTCTCATTACTTGTCTCCGTTTAGGTTTTTATGAGGGTGCAGCGAAAAAATGGCCTTAGCGATACGGCTATCGCTCGTGTGTAACATTTGATGTCGACTTACCGGTGGCATCATCAGTCCGCCATAGCAGTGGTGCGCTCCCATTGCCATGACATTTTCTAAATCCTTTACCAGGGTGATGTTGCCGGCATAGATTTGGGTGTGGAATTTCTGGTGAAGAGAAATCATTGCATTTGGCAATCCTTCTGCACGGAATTGCCCTATATCGATATGTATGCCTTCGGGTTCCATTTCTTCAATCCACCGGATTTGAGAGCTACTTCCAGAAAAATCTAGAAGATGAATCAAAACGCCGAGGCGGCGCATTCTCAATAGGCCCTCCATACAGGAATGCATGGAGTCAACATCATTGAGCTTATTAATACCCAAACTGATAAGACCAACCGGGAGTCGTGAGTTCAGGATGAGGTCGCTTAAAGCATCAATGAACCCGGCTGAAGCTAAGTGTTGAGCCGGCAGAGGCAAGATGCCTGGAATGAAGCGACCGCTTCGGTACCAATAGGTAATCGTATCCAAGCCCTCCATGAATAATTTGAGGAGCTGTGTGTCGGTGGCTGCCAGTAATGGTCTAAATAATGAGCTCGTCAGCTTGCTTCCTTGGCTATTAAAGATAGGTTCGTTGCTAATCGCTTGTCGTTGGGACCAGGATTGGTGTTCTTCGAGCGCTTCGCCACTAAGACCTAGCCAGGGCTGGCCACAGGCGTCGCGCACTTCTTGGAAGGGTTTGTTCTTCCAGGCCTTTACAAGCGTGTACAGCCGGGATTTCGGGCTCATCAGCATTCTCCAATCATTGAATAGCCAGTCTAGGCAGGTCAGATTGGAGCGGTAAGGGCTTAAGGCTTATTTATATGTAGGAATCTACCTACTTGCCTGCCTCCATTATAGAAAGCGCAGGAATCCCTTTTGAAATTTAAGGTGAATTTGCCCTTGAAATCCCTGGGATCAGACCTATATAATCAGCACTCCCTACACGCGAGGGCTAAAATAGGCTTATTTAGCTGAAAAGCTTGTTGCCTTCGTGTTAAGAGACTGCAACACATTGATTTATATTGGTTTTTTAATTAGTTAACACTTACTAACATAGGAGAAGGAATGAATCTGCGTCCTTTACATGATCGCGTAATCATTAAACGTTTAGATCAAGAATCAAAAACTGCCTCTGGAATCATTATTCCGGATGCTGCTGCTGAAAAGCCGGATCAAGGCGAAGTATTGGCAGTTGGCCCAGGCAAGCGTGATGACAGCGGTAAGTTGAATGCACCAGACGTCAAAGTTGGCGATCGCGTGTTATTTGGCAAATATGCAGGTCAAACAGTTAAGGTCGGCAGCGACGAGCTTCTCGTAATGCGCGAAGAAGACATCATGGCTGTTGTACAGAAGTAATCGGTACCTAAGAAAGGAACTCAATCATGGCAGCAAAAGACGTCGTATTTGGAGATAACGCCCGTACCAAGATGGTAGAAGGCGTAAACGTTCTTGCGAACGCAGTAAAAACAACTTTGGGACCAAAAGGTCGCAACGTGGTTATCGAGCGTTCATTTGGCGGCCCAACCATCACTAAAGATGGTGTATCCGTAGCAAAAGAAATCGAACTCAAAGACAAGCTCCAGAACATGGGTGCTCAGATGGTGAAGGAAGTTGCTTCCAAAACCAATGACATCGCTGGTGACGGTACAACTACCGCTACTGTATTGGCTCAGTCTATCGTTCGCGAAGGTATGAAATACGTAGTTTCAGGTCACAACCCAATGGACTTGAAGCGCGGTATTGATAAAGCGGTTGCAGCTGCAATCGAAGAACTCAAGAAGATCAGCAAGCCTTGCACAACTACTAAGGAAATCGCTCAAGTTGGCTCAATCTCAGCTAACAGCGATCACAGCATTGGTCAGCGTATTGCTGAAGCAATGGAAAAAGTAGGTAAAGAAGGTGTTATCACTGTTGAAGATGGCAAGTCATTGGAAGATGAGTTGGAAGTAGTTGAAGGTATGCAGTTTGACCGCGGCTACCTCTCTCCATACTTCATTAACCAACCTGAAAAGCAAGTTGCCGTATTGGAAACTCCATACGTTCTCTTGTTTGACAAGAAGGTAAGCAACATCCGTGATTTGCTCCCAGTACTCGAGCAAGTAGCGAAGTCTAGTCGTCCATTGTTGATCATTGCAGAAGATGTTGAAGGCGAAGCCTTAGCAACTTTGGTTGTGAACAATATCCGCGGCATCATCAAGACTTGTACTGTTAAGGCTCCTGGCTTTGGTGATCGTCGTAAAGCCATGTTGGAAGACGTTGCGATTTTGACTGGCGGTACAGTGATCACTGAAGAAATCGGCCTCACACTCGAGAAAACAACTCTTGAGCACTTGGGTCAAGCGAAGCGTATCGAAGTGGGCAAAGAAAACACCATCATCATTGACGGTGCTGGCGATGCTAAAGCAATCGAAGCGCGCGTGAAGAATATCCGTGTTCAGATCGATGAAGCAACTAGTGACTACGACAAAGAGAAATTGCAAGAGCGCGTTGCTAAATTGGCAGGCGGTGTTGCAGTGATTCGTGTTGGTGCTGCTACTGAAGTTGAAATGAAAGAAAAGAAAGGCCGCGTTGATGATGCATTGCACGCAACTCGTGCAGCGGTTGAAGAAGGTATTGTTGCTGGCGGTGGCGTAGCATTGTTACGTGCGATGCAAGGTATCAAGGGCTTGAAAGGCGACAACGCTGACCAAGATGCTGGTATCAATATCGTATTGCGCGCAATGGAAGAGCCAATTCGTATCATCGTTTCTAACGCAGGCGACGAAGCTAGCGTAGTTGTTAATGCAGTGTTGGCTAGCAAAGGCAACAACGGTTACAACGCAGCAACAGGTGAATACGGCGACCTCGTAGCTCAAGGTGTGATTGACCCAACTAAGGTAACAAAAACTGCATTGGTTAATGCGGCTTCTGTTGCAGCCTTATTGTTGACTACTGATTGCGCAATCTGCGAAGCACCAAAGGATGATTCCGCTGGTGGCGGTATGCCTGATATGAGCGGCATGGGTGGAATGGGCGGCATGATGTAATAGCCGTAATTTCCTCAGCTATCAAGCTGTAGAAACTAAAACGCCTGGTTCAAAAGACCAGGCGTTTTTTATTATGGAATAGGATTGATTTCTAAGCTCACTTCTCCCGAATTGTTAAGGGGGTTCCGACCGTTCCTGCATAGACAACAATTAAGTCAACTGGCTCAGTCCTTGGGTTTGAGCCGTAGTGCCATTCTTTAAAAAGTTCTACCAATGGCTCACCCGCTTTGAGGGTTATTTTTTCACCAGTTTTTGTAAAGATGTTGAGTTCACCCTCGAGCAAAACTCCAGCATTAATAACGGGATGCATATGCCATATGCATTGGTATGGATGCGCCCGGAGCAAATCTATATCGAATAATAGTAATTTCAGCTTGACCTTCGCCATATGAGGGAAGTACGGCACCGTTCCATGACTTTGTAGTTTTGATTAAGACATTAGCTTCTACGCCCAGAATATCAGTATAGTAATGTTTTCGTTCTGTATCGGCCTGAACATATTGAGATGCTATAGATATGAAAATGAGCGCGATAAATTTAAGTAGTTTCATTTGAATAATGAATAGGTAGGAATAAAAAACGGTGGGTAAGTTTTTGACTTATCCACCGTTTAACTTGCTGCCCATCTAAATTTCACTTAGATGAATACAGCTAGATACTTAGCTGACAGACTTCACCATATCTTCCACAACTTTCTTCGCATCACCGAAGACCATCATGGTTTTGTCCATGTAGAAGAGTTCATTATCAAGACCTGCATAACCTGCAGCCATGGAGCGCTTGTTCACGATGATCGTTTTAGCTTTGAATGCTTCTAGTATTGGCATGCCGAAGATTGGGCTACCTGGTGTGCGGGCGGCTGGGTTAACAACGTCGTTTGCACCAAGTACCAAAACCACATCAGCTTGACCAAAGTCGCTATTGATGTCTTCCATCTCAAATACTTGATCGTATGGAACTTCAGCTTCGGCTAAGAGTACGTTCATATGACCAGGCATACGACCGGCCACTGGGTGAATCGCATATTTCACGGTCACGCCATGATGAGTTAACTTCTCTGTCAATTCTTTGAGAGCATGTTGAGCGCGGGCAACTGCTAAGCCGTAACCAGGAACAATCACCACAGTGTCGGCATTTTCCATAAGGAAGGCCGCATCTTCTGGGGAGCCAGTTTTGTAGTTCTTTGGACCGCCATCATCAGCGCCACCAGCAGAAGCTTCAGCGCCAAAGCCGCCAAGTAATACCGCCAAGATAGAGCGATTCATGGCCTTACACATGATGTAAGACAGAATTGCACCAGAAGATCCCACGCAAGCGCCGGCAATAATCAAAACTGGGTTGTTCAATGTGAATCCAATACCTGCAGCTGCCCAACCAGAGTAGCTGTTTAGCATCGATACCACCACCGGCATATCAGCACCACCGATTGGGATGATCAATGTCACGCCCAATACCAAGGCAATGGCACACATTACCAAGAATGCTTCGTGGCTGCCTGTCATGAAATACATAACGCCACCAGAAACCATGCCGATAGCAAGAATCAAATTGAGTAAATGTTGACCGGCAAAAGTCACTGGTTTACCGCTCACTTTTCCTGATAATTTGCCGAAAGCAATAACGGAAGCTGTGAAGGTAATCGCACCAATAAATGCGCCAATGAAGAGTTCGATCTTTTGTGCGCCAGTGTGATCATGAGCAGGGTTGTATACCGCTGCAATAGCAATCAATACTGCTGACAAACCAACAAAGGAGTGCATGAGCGCGACGAGCTCAGGCATCTTCGTCATCTGCACGCGCTTAGCAGCAATCGTTCCAATGATGGCGCCACCAACAATTGCGGCAATAATCAATGAGAAGACTGGCTTAAAGTCAGGAATCATGAAGGTGGTGATGACGGCCAGTAGCATGCCGACCATGCCGAAGGTATTGCCTTGGCGTGAAGTAGTTGGTGAAGACAATCCACGCAAAGCGAGGATGAACAGCACCGATGAAATGAGATAGGAAATCGCGGTTATGTTTGACATTATTGTGGTCTCTATAAGATCTTGTTCTAGTTTTATTTAGTTCCAGCCGCATCAGCCTTAGGGGCTTTTTTCTTGAACATCTCCAGCATGCGACGGGTGACCATAAAGCCACCAAAAATATTGATTGACGCTAAGAAGACTGCCACCGCACCAATGATGCTGGTGAGCGTGATCTCATCGCCACCAATCACTTCGGTTTGAAGTAAGGCGCCAACAATAATGATTCCAGAAATAGCATTAGTAACCGCCATGAGTGGCGTATGTAGTGCGGGAGTGACATTCCAAACTACGTGGTAACCAACAAAAATGGCCAACACAAACACGGTGATGTTTTGGATTGTGAGGATGCTTTGAAAAGCAGCGAGATCCATGATGTTTCCTTTGAATGATTTTTATTAGTTTTTACGGATGGCTTGGCCATCACGGCACATGAGGCAGGCAGTAACAATGTCGTCATCCGTTGGGATTACTAACTTCGCCTCAGCATCAACGATCAGTTTCATGAAGTCGAGTAAGTTACGGGCATATAAAGCAGAAGCATCTGCAGCCACCATACTTGCGAGATTGGTGTAACCAATAATCTTCACACCATTTTTTTCAACGATCTTGTCAGCCTCTGTCAAAGGACAGTTGCCTGAGCCGTTGTCGCCACGATCAGCTGCTAAGTCGATCACGATAGAGCCTGGTTTCATATTGGCAACGGTATCGCTGTGCAATAAGACAGGTGGCTTACGACCAGGAATCAAAGCAGTGGTAATCACAATGTCAGCTTGTTGAGCGCGTTCAGCAACGAGAGCTGCTTGACGCTTCATCCAGGCTTCTGGCATTGGGCGAGCATAGCCGCCAACACCTTGAGCGATCTCACGTTCCTCATCAGTTTCATAAGGAACGTCAACAAACTTAGCGCCGAGAGATTCAATTTGTTCTTTGGCGGCAGGGCGTACATCGGATGCTTCGATAACGGCGCCTAAACGCTTTGCAGTTGCAATCGCTTGAAGGCCGGCAACACCAGCTCCCAAGATCAGCACACGAGCTGCTTTTACAGTACCCGCTGCAGTCATCAGCATTGGCATAAAACGCTGATACTCATTGGCTGCGACCATGACGGCTTTGTAGCCTGCGATGTTCGCTTGTGAAGACAGAACGTCCATACTTTGGGCGCGTGTGGTTCGTGGAGCAGCCTCTAATGAGAATGCGGTCACACCTTGCGCAGCCATGGCTGCAATATTGTCGTTATCAAATGGGTCAAGCATGCCAAGAAGCACGCTGCCATATTTAATTTGTTTAAGCTCGGCGGCTTCGGGCGCACGTACTTTGAGAACGATCTCTGCACCAAAGGCGTCAGAAGCGCTACCAATTGTTGCGCCAACGGCTTCATAGGCAGAATCTGGCTGGCTGGCTGTAACACCTGCATCCTTTTGAATAACAACCGTATGACCTTGGCTAATTAGCTTCTTAACGGTTTCCGGTGTGGCGGCAACCCGAGTTTCCCCAGGTCTGATTTCCAGCGGTACTCCTATGCGCATGGCATGTCTCCAAATGCTAATGATTCAAATAATCTATTTTAGGTATATATACGCGAATACACATACATATGCATACCCTTATGTTTTGTGCCGGCTCATTTAAGCTCTTCAGGCTAACTTGAGTTAAGGCTTCTACAATGGGGTTTTCAGCTTATATTGAATTCTCGCATTTTTTGATGATCCCGCTCAATTCTTCCGCAATACCAGCCTCAAAGCCATCCAAAGTCGTTGTAGGCATGTCTGGAGGGGTAGATTCGTCTATTGCGGCCTGGATGCTGAAGCAGCAAGGCCATGAAGTGATTGGCCTTTTCATGAAAAACTGGGAAGACGATGACAATGATGAGTATTGCTCCGCTCGCCAGGATTGGCTGGATGTGGTGTCAGTGGCAGACCTCATCGGAATTGATGTTGAGGCGGTCAATTTTGCTGCCGAGTACCGAGAGCGCGTATTTGCCGAGTTTTTGCGTGAATACGCTGCAGGGCGAACGCCCAACCCTGATATATTGTGCAATGCAGAAATTAAGTTCAAAGCCTTTTTAGACCATGCAATGAGCTTGGGTGCAGATGCGATTGCTACCGGCCACTATGCGCGGGTTCGACATGAAGGTGGTCGAGTGCAACTATTGAAGGCACTCGATGCCAGTAAGGATCAAAGCTATTTCTTGCACCGCTTAACCCAAGCTCAATTAGCAAACGTTCTTTTCCCGCTTGGGGAAATTCCAAAGACAGAGGTCCGCAAGATCGCCGAGCAAATTGGTTTACACAATGCGCGCAAAAAAGATTCCACTGGGATTTGCTTTATTGGCGAACGCCCCTTCCGTGAGTTCTTAAACCGCTACTTGCCTCGTACACCTGGACCCATTAAAACCCCTGAAGGCAAAACGGTGGGAGAGCATATGGGGCTTGCCTTTTTCACTCTAGGTCAGCGTAAAGGTATTGGCTTGGGCGGCAGTCAAGATGGCAATGGGGATGCTTGGTATGCCGCCCGCAAAGACGTAGTGAATAACACTCTATATGTGGCACAAGGGCACGAGCACCCATGGCTTCTAGCCAATCAGCTTTCTGCAATTGATGCGAGTTGGGTTGCGGGCGCAGCTCCAACGCCTGGCCAGTATTCTGCAAAAACCCGCTATCGCCAAGCTGACTCTGCATGCTCGCTAGTCGCAGGAGTTGAAGGGCCCCTCAGTTTCCAATTAACTTTTCCAGAGGCTCAGTGGGCAGTGACGCCTGGCCAGTCTGCTGTTTTGTATGACGGCGACATTTGCTTAGGCGGTGGAATTATTTCCGCCTAAGTACCCTCAAATACTTTAGAAGTAATTCCTGAATTTAGGCCTCTGGAGGCGCTGTTTCTGCAAAGGAAGGTCTTTGCATCAACTTTTGATACAGAGCGTCTAAATTGGGGTATTGAGCTTGCCAAGCGACATTTGAGAAGCGGAATACTATATAGCCCAGTGCGCACCCCACTGCAATATCAGCCAAAGTCATCTGGTTGCCATGACACCAGGCGTTTTCGCCTAATTCACGGGACATTTGGGCTAAAGCAGCATTGATTTTGCCCATTTGGCGCTCAAGCCAGGCATCACTTTGCTGCTCAGGCGTATGAAACGTATGCTCTAAACGAGCCAAAATGCCAGCATCCTCAATCCCATCAGCCAAAGCCTCCCAGGTTTTGACTGTGGCACGTTCGCGGCTACCTGCCGGAATCAGCTTTCCTACTGGGCTCAGGGTGTCGGCATACTCCGCAATGACTCGAGAGTCATAAATAGCCTCGCCATCATCCAAAATCAAGCAAGGAATCTTGCCCAGGGGGTTATTGATGGCAATTTTGGTATCTGCAGCCCAGACATTTTCCAGTTCCAGGTCTACGTCAACCTTTTTTCCATGAGAACAATGCGTACCTTGCGTACGTAGGGGCTAGTGAGGGATCCGATGAGTTTCATATTGCCAAGTATAGCTATCTCAGCCAAATCGGGTTGCCCCTAAGAACGATTAAAATCAGGGTTTATTGACATATTCAATGTAAAGGCAATATTCGTGAGTCAGCCGATTTCTACCCTTAATGCACTTTCCCCTTTAGATGGTCGCTATGCCGGCAAACTGGATGCCTTAAGGCCTTGGTTATCCGAGGCCGCATTTATGCGCCAGCGCGTGTTTGTTGAGATTCATTGGCTATTGGCATTGGCCTCGGCAGGTCTTCCTGATGTGCCAAAAATTAGTGCAGCAGATGAGGCATTTTTATTGTCTTTGCCTGAAAACTTCTCTGATGCCGATGCGCAGCGCATTAAGGACATTGAGGCAGTGACCAACCATGATGTAAAAGCGGTTGAGTATTTCTTAAAAGAAAAAGTGGCTGGTCGACCAGACCTATTAAAAGCCAGTGAATTTATTCACTTCGCTTGCACTTCCGAAGACATTAACAATACTTCACATGGTTTGATGTTGCGTGGGGCGCGTGACGAAGTGTTATTGCCACAACTCAGAAAAGTTCTTTCCGTATTAACGGATTTGGCAATTGAGAATGCCAAGGTTCCTTTGTTGTCACGTACGCATGGTCAGCCAGCTTCCCCAAGCACCTTGGGTAAAGAGTTGGCCAATATTGCGAAACGTCTAGAGCGAGCGATTGCAACGATTGCCGCAGTGCCGCTTTTAGGAAAGATGAATGGCGCGGTTGGTAATTACAATGCCCACTTATCTGCTTATCCAAATTTTGATTGGGAAAATTTTTCCAAAAACGTAGTCGAAAAGCGTTTAGGTCTCACATTTAATCCGTACACAATTCAGATTGAGCCGCACGATGGCATGGCTGAACTGTTTGATGCGATTGCTCGCGCCAACACAATCTTGTTGGATATGGACCGTGATTTCTGGGCCTACATTTCGATCGGTTACTTTAAGCAACGCACTAAAGCAGGTGAGATTGGATCTTCAACCATGCCGCATAAAGTGAACCCAATTGACTTTGAAAACTCCGAAGGCAACTTGGGTGTAGCCAATGCTTTATTGCGTCACCTGGCTGAGAAGTTACCAATTTCTCGTTGGCAGCGTGACCTTACTGATTCAACTGTATTGCGCAACCTCGGCCCAGCTTTTGGCCACAGCGTTTTAGCTTATGACAGCGCCTTGCGTGGCCTTGGTAAATTGGAAGTAAACCATGCGGCGATCGCTGCGGACTTAGATGAGTGCTGGGAAGTGTTAGCAGAGCCAGTGCAAACTGTCATGCGTCGTTATGGCATTGAGAATCCGTATGAGCAACTCAAAGAGCTCACTCGTGGCAAAGGAATTAATCAGGCTGATTTGCAAACTTTCATTCGTGGATTACAAATTCCTGATGATGCAAAAACCTTGTTGCTCGAGATGACACCATCTTCCTATTTGGGCAAGGCGGTCGAGTTGACCGAACATCTGAAAAAGTGAGTTTGACCCCAAACCTTGGGCGTGCACCGCAGGATTTGCAATACGGTGCCCGCCCCAAGATCTGGTTTGCTGTTTATCAACTGCTTTGGCATCTCTTATTGCCCTTTGCATTCATTCGCCTTGCCTGGCGCACGCGCCACTCATCTGACTATTTAAATCATTTCTCTGAGCGTCTAGGCTTTTCTTACGACAAAAATATCACTCAGGGATCGGTATGGATTCATGCGGTATCAGTTGGTGAAACCAGGGCTGCCCAACCTTTAGTGGAGGCTTATCTAGAGCGTGGCGAAACAGTTCTGCTGACCCATATGACGCTTAATGGCCGTCGCACTGGTGCCGCCTTATTTGCTAAAGCGATTGCTGCTGGTCAACTACGTCAAGTCTATTTGCCTTATGACCTTTGCTGGTCAGTTGCTAATTTCATTCGTACATTTAAGCCAAAGTTCGGGCTGTTTATGGAAACTGAAGCTTGGCCAACCGTAGTCTTCTATTGCGCAGAAATCAGCCTGCCATTATTTTTGGTGAACGCACGCTTATCTGAGCGCAGTGCGCGTCGTGTAAACCGATTTGGTAAGGCTGGAAGATCTTTGTTTCAAGCGTTTGCAGGCATCTTGGCCCAAACTCAATTCGATGCTGACCGCTACCGTAGCCTTGGCGTAAAAAATGTGGAGATTGTTGGCAACCTCAAATTTGATGTACCGCTAGATTCAAGCCTGGTCCAACAGGGCAAATCTTGGAAACAAGAGTTGCACTCAAATCAGCGTCTGATGGTTTGTGCTGCTAGTACTCGTGATGGTGAGGAGGCAATTATTTTGCAAGCGTGGAGGGATTTGCTCCTCAGCAATGCTTTTGATGTGGCCCCATTACTTTGCTTGGTGCCCCGTCACCCCGAGCGTTTCTCGGAAGTGGCAAATCAAATTCAGGATGCTGAATTGAAATTTCGTCCCCGCTCAGAATGGATTGAAGCGCCAAAGGGTGGTGCTGATGTGGATGTGATTCTGGGTGACTCCATGGGCGAAATGCCCATGTATTACAGTGCTGCTGATTTGGTGGTGATGGGTGGCAGCCTTCTTCCGTTTGGCGGTCAGAATCTAATTGAAGCATGTGCTGCTGGTTGTCCGGTATTACTCGGTGAGCACACCTACAACTTTCAGCAGGCTGCTTTGGATGCTATCAAGATGGGCGCTGCAAAGCGTATTCAGGGTGAGCTTATCTTGAGTGAGCCAGTGGCTCTCATGGAAGCTTTAAAAGAATTGCTTTTGAATACTGCCGAACTGGCAAGGATGTCGAGCGCTGCGACTGCTTACTCGATTGAGCATCAAGGTGCGACTAAGAAAATATTAGCCGCCCTCGAGCATCAGAATTTCACACTAAACTAATCGCACAGATAGAGCTCAGACCTGAGCTCCAAAGTTTGGATCATCATTGCGGGCTGCATCATCAGGCTTGCGATCGCCCTTCACCAAATCTTCGCGGGTAACGCCAAGCCACATTGCTAAAGCCGCTGCGACGAATACAGAAGAGTAAATACCAAACAAAATACCAATGGTTAGTGCTAAGGCAAAGTAAAAGAGGGTAGGGCCACCAAAAATCAGCATCGCCACAACCATCATCTCGGTACTACCGTGAGTAATCACGGTGCGGCTAATGGTGCTGGTAATTGCGTTATCAATGATTTCGCGGGTATTCATCTTGCGGTACTTGCGGAAGTTTTCGCGAATACGGTCAAAGATCACCACTGACTCATTGACTGAGTAACCCAGCACAGCCAGAACTGCGGCCAAAACGGAGAGTGAGAATTCCCATTGGAAGAAAGCAAAGAATCCCAAAATAATGACGATGTCATGTAAGTTTGCAATGATGCCGGCAACAGCAAATTTCCACTCAAAGCGGAAAGAGAGATAAACCACGATGCCAATCACTACAAACAACAAGGCTATTAATCCATCAATTGCTAGTTCACGACCTACTTGGGGGCCTACGAACTCCACGCGCTGTAGCTTTGCTCCAGTTGTTGCCGGCTCAAGTGCTTGCATCACAGCCGCACTTTGATCTGCAGAGGAAATCATTTTTCCTTCAGCATCTTTTTGGAGTGGTAGGCGAATCATCACATCACGTGAGCTACCAAAGTTCTGAATCTGGGTATCGGAATAACCTAACTTTTCCACATTCGATCTAATTGAATCTAATGGGGCGGTTTGTGGGTAAGTAACTTCCATTACCGTACCGCCAGTGAATTCAATTGATAGATGAAGTCCGTTATGCCAGAGGAAGAAAACGGCGGCTAAGAAGGTGATGAGAGAGACCGCATTGAGCGCCAATGCATGGCGCATAAAGGGAATATCTTTTTTGATCCGGAAAAATTCCATGACTTATTTCTCCTGAGGACGCCAAACTTGGCCGATAGCGAGTTTTTGAATTTTTTTACCTCTGTCGTACCAGAGATTAACCAGGCCGCGTGAGAAAAAGACCGCTGAAAACATGGAAGTCAAAATACCAAGGCAATGCACTACCGCGAAGCCTTTAATTGGACCGGAGCCAAATGTTAGCAATGCAAGACCAGCAATTAAGGTAGTGATATTTGAATCCAAGATAGTTGCCCAAGCTTTATCAAAGCCAATAGCAATAGCTGTTTGCGGTGCAGCGCCATTACGTAGCTCCTCACGAATACGCTCGTTAATTAACACGTTGGAGTCAATCGCCATACCCAGTGCCAATGCCATCGCAGCAATACCTGGCAAGGTTAAGGTGGCTTGCAGCATGGATAAAACGGAGATTAAGAGCAGTAAGTTCACTGCTAGTGCCACAACTGAGAAAGTGCCAAACAAGAGGTAGTAGGCAATCATGAAAATAGCGATTGCTGTAAAACCAATGATGAGAGATTTAAAGCCTTTCTCAATATTTTCAGCGCCGAGACTTGGTCCAATCGTCCGCTCTTCAATGATTTCCATTGGGGCTGCTAAGGAACCCGCACGCAACAAGAGTGCCAAATCATTCGCACTCTCAGTAGTTGGTTGACCGGTGATCTGAAACTTGGAGCCAAACTCGCTTTGAATGGTGGCGATTGTGAGAACCTCACCTTTGCCTTTTTCAAACAAGATCATGCCCATTGGCTTGCCAATGTTTTCACGGGTCACTTCTTGCATTACGCGACCACCAGCAGCATCTAAAGAAATGTTCACTGCAGGACGTTGGTTTTGGTCGAAGCCTGCGCTTGCATCTGTAATGCGATCGCCACTAAAGATCACAGATTTTTTGAATACGCCTTGGCGGTTTTCACCAAAGCGGAAAACATCCATTCCTGGGGGCGGGGTTTCACCAATCGCAATAGTTGAGACGATGGGGTCAGCTAATCTGGACTCCAGTGTTGCTGTGCGACCAATGATGTCTTTGGCGCGAGCAGTATCTTGTACGCCTGGCAGTTGAACAACAATGCGCTCTGCACCTTGCTGTTGAATGACTGGCTCTTTAACAGCTAACTCATTCACACGCTTATTGAGTGTCACGATATTTTGCTTCACTGCGTTGTCTTGGATTTCTTTCAAGGCAGTTGGCTTAAATTCGCCTACGAGTTTAGGTGATAGCCCAGTAGGCTTAATTTGCCAGATCAGATCAGGCTGACTAGCCATCAACACTGAACGTGCTTTTTCAGCATCTTCAGTGTTGCCAAAAGTTAAAGTAATACTGTCCTGGCCGCGCTCAATCCCTTGTTGACGAATCGATTTGTCACGCAACTGACTACGAATATCGGTTGCTAAAGAAGTGACCTTCTTTTGAACTGCGCCCTTCATATCTACTTGCAGCAAGAAGTAAACACCGCCACGCAAGTCAAGGCCGAGAGGCATCGGTAATGCATTGAGTGCATTGAGCCAGCTTGGCGTATTGGAGAGTAGATTTAATGCAACTGTGAAATTAGGATCATTTTGATCAATATTCAATTTCTGTTGCAGCAAGTCACGCACACGCAATTGAGTATCGGTATTGTTGAAGCGAATTTTGATTGAACCTACATTGCCTGTGGATTCAAAGAAGATGCCAGTATTGCTAATGTTGTGATCAGTCAGAATCTTTTCGACTCGAGACTGTGTCGCCAAATCAACCTTAGTGGTTGGTTTGGCGGACGAGACTTGAACCGCTGGAGCCTCCCCGTAGAAATTGGGTAATGAATATAGTCCTCCAATCAGCAGGGCGAATAGGATGACTATGTATTTCCAGAGGGGATAGCGATTCATATCGAGATACTTTTAAACAAGCTTATTAAGCAGACTTCATTGAGCCTTTTGGCAATACTGTTGTAATGGCGCTTTTTTGCATTTGCACTTCAGTGCCAGCAGAAATTTCAACAGTCACTACTTGGTCTTTCAATGCGGTCACTTTGCCGATGATGCCGCCAACAGTCACTACTTCATCGCCAACAGAAAGAGACTCAAGCATTGCTTTAGTTTCCTTTTGACGCTTCATTTGTGGGCGAATCATGATGAAGTACAAAACTACAAACATCAAAATCAGGGGAAGGAAGCTCATCAAGCCACCAGAATCTGCACCCGCGGCTGGAGCCTGGGCAAAAGCGTTACTAATCCACATACAAAACCTCCATCAGTTACTAATTGGAAACTGCTTCAGTTTTAGGCTTTTAAAGCAAAGCCGTAAACCCGCAATTCTAAACTGTATGGGGCTTAGAGGGCTGATTTCAGGTCAATAGGGGGGTGCCCATTGATGCTCTAGGGCTATTAATCCTGTCCAGGCTCTACGCCACGCTGACGATTTCGATGGAATTCCTCGCGATAGGCACTAAATCGATCCTTGGCAAGGGAGTCCCTCACCTCTTCCATGAGCTGGAGGTAGTAGGAGAGATTGTGAATCGTATTAAGCTGTGACCCAAGGATTTCATTCGCCTTTTGTAGATGGTTTAGATAGGATCTGGTGAAGTTTTTACAGGTGTAGCAGGCGCAGGTAGGGTCGACAGGGCGGTCATCGTCCTTGTAGCCTGAATTACGGAGCTTTAGGTCGCCAAAGCGGGTAAAAAGCCAGCCATTTCGAGCATTGCGAGTTGGCATCACGCAGTCAAACATATCGATGCCTAGGCTGACGCCGAGCATGAGGTCTTCTGGTGTCCCAACCCCCATCAAGTAATGAGGCATATGCTCTGGCAGCTTGGGGGCTGTGAAATTCAGAATGCGCTCAAACTCGGGTTTCGGTTCTCCAACGGACAGGCCTCCAATGGCAATGCCATCAAAACCTTGTTGGCTGACAGCATCCAAGGAGAATTCTCGTAAATTCTCGAACATGCCACCTTGAACAATGCCAAAGAGGTCATTGCCTGTTTCGAGCTCGCGAAAGCGTTTTAAGGAGCGATCACCCCAACGCAGGGACATCTCTAGTGAAGCGCGCGCAGTTTTTTCTGAGGTTGCTTGTCCTTTGACTTCGTAAGGCGTGCACTCATCAAATTGCATAGCAATGTCACTATTGAGTACCGCCTGAATTTCCATCGACACTTCTGGAGACATGAATAACTTATCACCATTAATCGGGGAGGCGAAGGTCACACCCTCTTCAGAAATTTTTCTCAGCGCTCCCAAGCTAAAGACCTGAAAGCCGCCTGAGTCAGTGAGGATGGGCTTATCCCAGCCCATGAAGCGGTGTAAGCCACCATGCTTCTTAATCACATCCAAACCAGGTCGTAGCCACAGATGAAAGGTGTTACCTAAAATAATTTGCGCCTTGGCTTCATTCAAATCCCGAGGTGTCATGGCCTTCACCGTTCCATATGTTCCGACTGGCATAAAGATCGGCGTTTGAACGCTGCCATGAGGAAGGTCAAGTTGGCCAAGACGCGCAGGGCTCGCAGAGTCACGCGCGAGAATATTAAAGTGAACGGGTTTTGTCATGTGCTTGTTTGGTTGGGACGGCTTAAGAACATCGCATCGCCGTAGCTAAAAAAGCGATATTCATTTTGGATGGCGTGTTGATAGGCATGGCGGATATTGTCTACACCAGCAAATGCGCTCACCAACATCAGTAAGGTCGATTTTGGTAGATGAAAGTTTGTAAGCAAACAATCTACAGTCTTGAAGATATAGCCGGGGGTAATAAATAAATTGGTTTCGCCACTGGCTTGTTGGTTTTTAGCCTGACTCTCTAAGGCGCGTAGACTCGTCGTCCCGACAGCAATGACTCGGTCACCTGTTTTGTGAGTGGTTTTAATTGCTTCAATAGTTTCTACTGGAACCGAAAACCACTCATAGTGCATTTTGTGTTTGCTCAGGTCTTCTTCGCGAACCGGTGTGAAGGTGCCTGCGCCCACATGGAGGGTGACGGTAGCTTGATTAACTCCAAGCTCATTTAGCTTCTTCAAAATAGCTTCATCAAAGTGCAATCCTGCTGTAGGGGCTGCTACAGCACCAGGGTTTTTGGCAACCACAGTTTGATAGCGATTGGCATCTTCCTGATTTGGCTGATGCTCTATGTACGGTGGCAGCGGTAATTCACCGAAGCGATCAAGTAAATCAAAGACATTATCGGAAAAGCGCACTTCGTAGAAGCGGCCATCACAGCCAAGCATTTCCACTGGGAAGGTTTCACCCGCTTTGTTGTAGACATGGACAATGCTCCCGGTCTTGGGAACTTTGGAAGCTCTAATTTGTACCCAGGCTTGTTGATCGCCACTGATGCGTTCAATGAGGAGCTCCACATTGCCACCAGTCTCTTTTTTACCATGTAGGCGCGCAGGAATCACCTTGGTGTCATTAAATACGACTAAATCCCCAGGTTTGATAAGGTTAAGAATGTCTGGGAATTTCCGATCGATCAATTGGGCGACATTACCCCCCTCTATATTCAGTTCTAAGAGGCGACTATCCGCTCTATTGGCCAGGGGATGCTGGGCAATTAGTTCGGGCGGGAGGTCGTAATTAAAGTCGGAAAGTTGCATAGCATTACCATCAGGTATTGGATTTTAACGATGACGACTAAGCGACCGCCAACTGCACTCGAAAAGATGGGTTTAAACAGCCCTATGGCACTTGCTTTGCACCTGCCATCCCGTTATGAGGACGAGACTGAGCTTTTCGCTATCGAGGAGGCTTTGGGCTTAGGACGTTTTCATTCAATTCAGACTCAAGGCGTCGTGATTCGAAATCAGGTGATGTTCCGCCCTAGAAGGCAGCTTTTGGTCACGATTGAAGATGACACCGCTTCGCTACAGCTCCGTTTCCTGAATTTCTATCCAAGCCAGCAAAAGCAAATGGCAGTTGGCGCCCATGTCCGAGTTCGAGGTGAGGTCCGAGAGGGCTATCAAGGTCCTGAAATGGTTCACCCTATAGTTCGGGCTGTAACGCCAGATGCGCCATTGCCAGCAAGTTTGACCCCGGTCTATCCCGCAAGTGCAGGTGTCTCGCAAACGATTATTCGTAAGGCGGTCTTACAAGCCCTACGGGATGCTAGCCTGAAAGAAAGTCTGGCAGAATTTTTGCCCACCAAACTCATGGCAGAAATATTGCCAAGCAATGATTGGCCACCGCTGCAAGATGCGATTGCCTATTTGCATCAGCCACCTGCCGATGCTAATACCCAATCTCTGCTGGAGCGCACACACCCTGCATGGCGTAGAGTGCAGTTCGAGGAATTGCTTGCCCAGCAGATTTCTTTAATGCGGGCGCATGCCATTCGTAGAGAAAGGCGTGCCCCTAGTTTTGGAAAGGGTCAGTCAGCAAGTAAGGTAAGCAAAAAAACTACCAGCATTGAAGATGGCTTACTTAAAGTTTTGCCCTTTAAGTTGACTGGTGCTCAAGCCCGAGTCTGGGCAGAGATTGGAGCTGATTTATCCAATACCTTTCCAATGAATCGCCTATTGCAAGGCGATGTGGGTAGTGGAAAAACGGTGATTGCCGCATTAGCTGCTGCACGTGCGATGGATCATGGTTATCAAGCTGCCATCATGGCGCCTACAGAAATTTTGGCGGAGCAACACTACCTCAAAATGCAGGAGTGGTTTGAACCCCTAGGCGTCAAGATTGCTTGGCTCTCTAGCAGCTTGAAGGTTAAAGAGAAAAGACTTGCCCAAGAAATGATTGAGAGTGGCGAGGCCCAACTCATTATCGGCACACATGCCCTTATTCAAGATAAGGTGAGCTTCGCTAAGTTGGGTTTAGCGGTGATTGATGAGCAACATCGTTTTGGTGTGAGGCAGCGTCTAGAGATTCAGCAACACGTTGGCTCGGAGCTGTTCTATTGCCATCAATTAATGATGTCGGCCACTCCGATTCCACGGACTTTGGCGATGACCTATTACGCTGACTTAGATGTTTCTGTGATTGATGAATTACCTCCTGGCAGAAAACCGATTGCGACTAAGGTGGTGAAGGCGGCACGTAGAGATGAAGTGATTAGTGGCCTGCATGATTGGCTTGCCAAGGGACTGCAAACCTATTGGGTTTGTCCTTTGATTGAAGAGTCAGAGGTATTGCAATTGCAAACTGCGGTTGAAAGTTTTGAGCAGCTCACACAAGCTTTGCCAAATTTCAAAGTGGGTTTAGTGCATGGCCGCTTGAAGAGTGAAGAAAAAGCTGCGGTGATGGCAGCCTTCAAAGCTAATGAAATCCAGCTTTTAGTGGCAACCACCGTGATTGAAGTGGGTGTGGATGTGCCCAATGCAGCTCTCATGGTGATAGAGCATGCAGAGCGCTTTGGTTATGCGCAAATTCATCAGTTACGTGGGCGTGTAGGACGGGGTTCGGCAGATTCTGTTTGTATTTTGATGTATGCAGAGCCTCTATCTTTAGCCGCAAAAGAGCGCTTACAAACCTTACGAGAGACTTCGGATGGCTTTGTCATTGCAGAGCGTGATTTATCGCTACGCGGTCCTGGCGAGTTATTGGGCGCCAAGCAATCTGGTGATGCGATGCTGCGGTTTGTCGATCTTCAGCGGGATGCCTGGTTAATTGAGTTGGCCCAGATGGCCGCAGAGCGTTTGCTAGCAGAGCATGGGGAGTTGGTAGAAAGACATTTAGAGCGTTGGCTTGGCTCTCGTACCGAATTTCTAAAAGCTTGATAATGCGATCATGAGCATGATTGTTAAAAAGAAAGATGATTGATCTAATGCGCAATCGCATTGTTGCTTACGCCTATTTAATCCGTCTAGATAAGCCGATCGGCACGCTACTACTATTGTGGCCAACTTTGTGGGCGCTTTGGTTGGCGAGTGGCGGATTTCCTGAATTCCATCTGCTCATCATTTTTAGCTTGGGTACATTTTTAATGCGTAGTGCCGGTTGTGCCATTAATGACTATGCGGATCAAGATTTTGATCGTTATGTCTTGAGAACTAAGGATCGACCGATTACCAGCGGCAAGATTTCTGGAAAAGAAGCGTTGATGGTGGCAGGGACTCTGGCGTTGATAGCTTTCCTACTTATTCAACCTTTGAATGCGCTTACTAAAGAACTCTCTTTTTTTGCCTTGGCGATTGCGATTCTCTATCCCTTTACGAAGCGTTTCTTTGCGATTCCTCAAGCCGTTCTTGGCATTGCCTTTGGTTTTGGCATTCCGATGGCCTATGCCGCAGTTCTTGGCTTTATTCCTCTTGAGGCTTGGATTCTGTTTGTCGGCAATATCTTCTGGGCCATTGCTTATGACACTGCTTACGCCATGGTTGATCGTGATGATGATTTGCGTTTGGGCTTGCGCACTTCAGCCATTACTTTTGGTCGCTTTGACGTACTCGCAATTGCGCTGAGTTACGGCGTGCTATTTCTGAGTCAAGTTTGGGTTGCCCAGCTGGCAAATCTCAATAATTACTTTTGGGTAGGTTGGAGTCTGGCTTTAACTTGCGCCATCTATCACCTGAAACTGGTATCGGCCCGCAAGCGTGAGGATTGCTTCAAGGCATTTCGCCACAACAACTGGCTGGGGGGGGTCCTATTTCTTGGAATCCTTTTAGGTCTTACCTAGTTCATCGCCCATGGCTTTGCCACGTTGACTTGCAGCATCAATCGCTTTTTCAAGTGCACCATGCCAATCGAGTTGCTTGAGTGTGTCGAGTGCTGCAGCAGTTGTACCGCCCCTAGAAGTGACCCGTTCGCGCAGAACCCCTGCATGCTCATCGGAGTTATGGGCAAGCTGTGTGGCGCCTTCTAAAGTGGCATAAGCTAATTTACGAGCAGTGGCTGCATCAAGCCCAAGCTTTTCACCGCTAGATTGCATGGCTTCCAAGAAAGCAAAAACATAGGCAGGTCCACTTCCGGAAACCGCAGTAACAGCATCCATAAGTTTTTCTTCATTGACCCAGACTGCCTGGCCAACTGCATTGCAAATCGTTTCTGCTAGGGCGCGATCAGATGCGCTGACGCCAGCATCTGCAAATAGACCTGTAATACCTTTACCAATAAGAGCGGGAGTATTTGGCATGGCGCGAACGCAACGTGCGTGATCAAGCCAGCGACTCATATCTTTGAGGCGGATGCCAGCAGCAATGCTGAGGATCAACGGACCTGGCGCTGTTGCATGTTTTAGTTTTGCGCTTAAAGACTTTGCTACTACATTGAAGTCCTGAGGCTTAATCGCCATAACTACAACATTGTTTTTGGAGAAGTCAAAAGCAATTTGATCCAAAGTGCCAATGATCTGCACGCCAAAATCTTGATGCAATTGCAGGCCTGTGCTCGCATTGGCCTCCACTACAGAAAGTTGTTTGGCTTCAAAACCGTTGGTGAGTGATCCGCTAATTAATGCGCGACCCATATTGCCACCGCCAATAAAGGTGATGTGGGCATTTTGGTTTGTTTGTTGTGTGCTCATGCTTTTATCTTATCGCGCTTCCCAAAAATAGCGCTTCCTATACGTAACATGGTGCTGCCTTCAGCGATTGCAGCCTCCATGTCATCCGACATTCCCATAGAGAGGGTATCGAAAAAGTCATATCCAAGATCATTGCTGTGTTTTGCCTTAAGTCCGACAAAACACTCTCTAACGGCAGCAAAGGCTCGGCGCTGTTGGCTCACATCATCGCTGGGCGCGGGGATAGCCATCAGTCCACGAAGTACCAGGTTGGGAAGTTTGGCAACGGCATCACAAACCGTTTCGACTTCCTCAAGCGCTATCCCACTTTTGGACTCTTCTTCGCTTACATTAACTTGAACGCAGACTTGCAGTTCACCCAGATCAGGAAATTCTCCGCGTTGAGCGGAAAGACGCTCTGCAATTTTGAGGCGGTCAATGCTGTGTACCCAATCAAAATATTCTGCGACATCACGCGTTTTATTGCTCTGAAGTGGACCAATGAAATGCCACTCTAGCCAAGGACGCAACTTCGCAAGTTGTTGAATTTTCTCAACACCTTCTTGAACATAGTTCTCACCAAAGGCAGTTTGGCCGGCATGCATGGCCTCTTCAACGGCTATTGCTGGAAAGGTTTTACTCACCGCAAGCAGTTGAATATCTTCCGGCTCACGTTTTGCTGCTAGCGCTGCCAGCTCTAGCCTTCGCCTTACCAACATCAGGCTGGTAGTTACTTGACTCATTATCTAGTCTGGCCTTGTTGACTGATCAGTTGATCAACAATCTCGATCCAATGCAGCACTGGGGTGTCATCTTGCTGAAGATGGGTGATGCAACCAATATTTCCGGACACAATAACTTTCGCACCAGACTCTTCGCAAGCGGCATTGAGGTGGGTCAGCTTGTTATTGCGTAACTGCTCTGAGAGTTCTGGCTGGGTTACAGAGTAGGTGCCTGCAGAACCACAGCAGAGGTGGCTATCGGTACATAAGCGCACGCCAATACCAATGCTAGCTAGCAGACCTTCTACCTTCCCGCGAATTTGTTGACCATGTTGAAGTGTGCAGGGTGGGTGATACACTACGCCAGGCTTAGGATTGCTACCTACTAGAGAAATCAACTCACTCTCAAGCGCCGGCAAGATTTCTGAAATATCTTTAGTGAGATCAGAGATCTTCTTTGCTTTGCTTGCATATTGCGGATCATTTGCAAATAAATGACCATAGTCTTTAACCATTACGCCACAACCAGATGCAGTCATGACGATGGCTTCAACACCTTGTTCAACTTGTGGCCACCAAGCATCAATATTTTGTTTGGCGTTATCAAGGCCACCAGCTTGATCGTTTAAGTGGTAACGCAATGCGCCACAACATGTGGCGTTAGGCGCGCTAATGAGCTGGATCTTGAGTGCATCTAAAACACGCGCAGTAGCCGAATTAATATTGGGAAGCATGCCTGGTTGGACGCAACCCTCAAGCAATAGCATCTTGCGAGAGTGGCTAGCCTGTGGCCTTGCATGGGGATCTGTATTTGTATTGAGTGCTTTATTTTTAGCTTCCGGAATCTTGCGTTGGATACCGGCCGGCATCAGTGGACGGACTAAGCGACCAATTGCCATCGCTGAATTAAATAATGTAGGACTGGTTAAACCTTCTTTTAAAGCCCAGCGGGTTAGGCGCTGGCCAAGAGGACGCTCAGGAGTATTTTCTTCTGCCCACTTGCGACCAATATCCACTAAGTTGCCGTATTGCACGCCGCTTGGGCAAGTGCTTTCGCAATTGCGGCAAGTTAAGCAGCGATCTAAATGCATACGTGTTTTTTCAGTCGGCGCTTGCCCTTCAGCCATTTGCTTGATGAGGTAGATGCGACCACGTGGGCCATCGAGTTCATCGCCCAGAATTTGATAGGTAGGGCAAGTAGCAGTGCAGAAGCCGCAGTGCACGCACTTTCCAAGAATCCTGGCGGCCTCTATGCCTTCAGGAGTATTGGCGAATTGGGGAGCTAGTTGAGTTTGCATATAAAGACTTAAGGAAGGCGTGAAGTAGCAAATACGCCTGCTGGATCAAAGGCGGCTCTTAGGCGTGCTTGTACTGCCTCTAAAGCAGTTGAGTGCGCTTGCTCACTCAGAAGGGTAGAGCGTTGCTTGCTTGGGTCAACACTACTTCCTTGCTTAAAGCGTGTTGCATGTCCACCATTAGTATTAGCTAATGCTTTGATGGATGCAAAAGTAGCATCATCGCCAGGCGCTTTAACCCAGCGTTGCTGTCCATGCCACTCCAAAGCAATATCGCCAACGGCGTTTTCAATTGCTAGTGGACCACATGCGGCTGGTAGGGCTAAGCGATAGAGTGTGTCGGCACTATCTAGGTTTGTAAAAGCAGTTAAGCGCTGCTCACGTAGATCACTCCAAAAATTTTGTGCAATTACCGGATCCACTTCAACAGCATCGATAGCTGCATTCATCAGCGGAATCGCAGCCTGAACAGCGGCAGCAGCACCAGCGAGACGAATAGTCAGTTCACCATCGCCACCTGCTGGGCTTCCAATCCAGCAACTAGCTGAGAGTGGTAAGGGTTGCCCAGCCCATTCATTTAAGAGGTGCAAAGTTTTTTCTTGGCTGAGCTGGCAGCGTAAGGTGGCTGTTGCTGCTGGCTTTGGTAGCACTTTTACAGAGGCCTCGAGTAATGGTGACAAGGTTCCCATGGATCCGGGCAATAAACGTGAGACGTCATATCCCGCCACGTTTTTCATCACCTTGCCGCCAAAAGATAAGTCCTGGCCTTCACCATCCATGACGCGTGCACCAAGAACAAAGTCACGTAAATTGCCAGCGCTAATACGGCCAGGCCCTGCCAAGCCTGCAGCTATGGCGCCACCAAAAGTTGCGCTATCACCAAAATGGGGTGGCTCAAAAGCCAGCACTTGGTTTTTCTCAGCCAGAGCTGCTTCAATTTCCTTTAATGGCGTGCCAGCACAAGCTGTAATCACTAATTCTTCAGACTGGTATTCCAAGATGCCAGAGTAGGGGCGAGTATCTAACTTGGCATAGGAATTGGTATTGCCATACCAAGACTTTGTGCCACCACCTTCAATTGATAGGGGTGTTTTGTTTTTGGCCGCTGCCAGAATTTGCTCGCGAAATAAATCAATAGCCATATTGTTGGATGTGGACATTAGAAGCGCTCCAACTCAGGATGCGGCAAGTTTCCACCACTAATACGCATACGACCATATTCAGCGCAGCGATTTAATGTGGGGATAGCCTTATCAGGATTTAATAATCGTTCAGGGTCAAATGCGGCCTTAACTCCCCAGAAAGATTCACGTTCACCTTCACCAAATTGAACGCACATGGAATTAATCTTTTCAATTCCAACGCCATGCTCACCAGTAATCGTGCCATCGAGCTCGACACAGGCTTCTAAAATTTCAGTACCAAACTCTTCCGCACGATGCCACTCATCTTGATCGGCACCGTTAAATAAAATGAGTGGATGCATATTGCCATCGCCCGCATGAAATACACTCAAGCAAGCAAGGCCATATTTCTTTTCCATAACCTGAATGCGTCTGAGTAGAGTGCCAATATTTCTGCGGGGGATTGTTCCATCCATGCAGTAGTAATCAGGCGCTAAGCGTCCAGCTGCGGGGAAGGCATTTTTGCGGCCACTCCAAAACTTCAAGCGCTCCGCTTCATTTTGAGAAATCTGAATACCGCTAGCACCTGCTAGTTCAAGCACCTTGGTCATGCGTTCAATTTCTTCTGCAACCTCTTCAGGCGTGCCATCGGACTCACACAGGAGAATGGTCTCAGCATCAAGGTCGTACCCCGCATGAACAAATTCCTCTACTGCACGAGTAGTGGCTTTATCCATCATTTCTAAGCCGGCAGGAATGATGCCGGCAGCGATGATGGCTGCAACTGCATCTGCACCTTTTTCAATATCGTCAAAACTGGCCATGATGACGCGAGCCAATTTTGGCTTAGCAATGAGTTTGACTGTGACTTCAGTCACTACTGCAAGCATGCCTTCGCTACCCATCACAATTGCCAATAAATCGAGTCCTGGAGAGTCTGGTGCAAGGCTGCCAAATTCTACGATTTCACCGTTCATCAAAATGCCGCGAACTTTGAGTACGTTGTGAAGCGTCAGTCCGTATTTGAGGCAGTGAACACCACCAGAGTTTTCATTCACATTGCCACCAATGGAGCAGGCAATCTGTGAGGAGGGGTCTGGAGCGTAATAGAGACCAAGATGAGCAACTGCTTCCGAGACGGCTAAATTGCGAACACCAGGCTGCACAACCGCAGTTCTGGTGAAGGGATCAATGCTAATGATCTTTTTGAGTTTGGCTAGCGAGAGCACTAAGCCTTGGGAAATGGGCATGGCGCCACCGGATAAGCCAGTGCCAGATCCACGCGGAACGATAGGCACCTGCAATTCAAAGCAGGTCCTTAGGATCTGGGCAACCTGCTCCTCTGTCTCCGGTAATGCTACTGCTAGGGGCATGCGTCGATAGGCCGCTAGACCATCACATTCATAGGGAATTGTGTCCTCAGGCTCCCAAAGCAAAGCATGCTCTGGGAGAATGGGGCGCAAGGCCGATACCAATTTGGATTGAAGGGCGGCAATGGCCGCGAGCTCGGGGGGTGGGGTCACCATATTCATAAGAATCATTTTAGCCATTTACCTATAATTAGTTCATGGGAAATCGACTTTCAAAAATAGCCACTAGAACTGGTGATGCTGGCATGACCGGGCTTGGCGATGGTAGCCGAGTAGAAAAGGATCATTTGCGCATCTGCGCCATGGGCGATGTAGATGAATTGAACTCCGAAATCGGTGTTTTGATGACTGAATCGATCCCTGAGGGTCTTGCTGAGGAGTTAAAAGCTTTATTTTTGCAAGTGCAGCATGATTTATTTGACCTGGGTGGCGAGCTTTGCATTCCTAATTACACCTTGCTCAAACCAGAGCATGTGGCCCAGCTGGATGTTTGGCTAGAAAAATACAATGCAACTTTGCCCCCCTTAACTGAATTCATTCTCCCAGGTGGGACACGTGCCGCCGCTCAGGCTCATGTATGTCGAACAGTTTGCAGGCGTGCCGAGCGTTCGATTGTGCGTTTGGGTTGGGAAGAGCCTCTGTACGATGCTCCTCGTCAATACGTCAATCGCTTATCCGATTTGTTATTTGTATTAGCGCGTGTTCTCAATCGTGCGGCGGGCGGCCAAGATGTTCTCTGGAAGCACAAAAAAAGAGACTAAATAAATAGTCTCTTTTTGAATTAATAAAGCATCTTTGCTTTATTTTCTTACATCTTATTTCTTCGCTTTTCTGCGATTCTTTACGGTTAATGCTAGGCGTTGCAATACATTGACTGAATCTTCCCAGTTAATGCAGGCATCAGTAATACTCTTGCCATATTCCAACTTATTTGGATCATCTTTTCCAGGCGTGAATTTTTGCGCACCATCATTCAGGTGGCTCTCAATCATCACTCCAAAAATTTGATTTGAACCAGATTCAATTTGCTCGGCAATATTTTCTGCCACTACAATTTGACGCTCATGTTTTTTACTGGAGTTCGCATGCGACAAGTCAACCATCAAACTGGCTGGAAGCTTTGCTGCTGCTAGCTCGGAGCAGGCTGCTTGAACATACTGCGCTTCATAGTTTGACTCTTTACCGCCGCGCAAAATAACGTGGCAGTCTTTATTGCCCTTAGTTTCCACAATAGAAACCTGACCGTTCTTATGTACTGATAAGAAGTGGTGTGGGCGGCTAGCTGCCTGAATCGCATCGGTGGCGATTTTGATATTGCCGTCAGTACCATTCTTAAATCCGATTGGTGCAGAAAGACCTGATGCTAGTTCACGGTGAACTTGGCTCTCAGTTGTACGTGCTCCGATGGCGCCCCAAGAAATGAGGTCGGCAATATATTGTGGAGAAATAACATCCAAGAATTCGCTACCTGCAGGCATGCCAAGACGATTAATTTCCATCAAGACTTGACGGGCAATGCGCAAACCTTCTTCAATGCGATAGCTCTCGTCTAAGAACGGATCATTAATTAAACCTTTCCAACCCACTGTTGTGCGTGGCTTTTCAAAATAGACGCGCATCACAATTTCAAGTTCGCCTGCAAAACGATCGCGCTCAGCAAGTAGTCGTTGGCAGTACTCAACAGCAGCGCGAGGATCGTGAATCGAGCAAGGCCCAATAATGACTAACAAGCGATCATCTTTTCCATGAATGATGTCGCGAATCTTTTTACGCGTTTTGCTAATCAATGCCTCGGTCGGCGTTCCCGAGATTGGGAAAAAGCGAATCAAATGCTCTGGCGGTGGCAGAACAGTAATGTTGTGAATGCGTTGATCATCTGTGTCTGACGTTTTGTCGACGGCAGCGTACCAGTTTGCGGGATTAGTGTTTTGTTGGCTCATACGGCTATTTTAAGCTGTATTAAGCAGTTCCTCCGACAGTCAGGCTGTCGATACGTAAAGTTGGCTGTCCAACCCCTACAGGGACGCTCTGACCTTCTTTGCCACAAACCCCGATACCACCGTCTAATTTCAGGTCATTTCCGATCATAGAGACCTGTTTTAGGGATTCGGGGCCGCTACCGATGATGGTGGCGCCTTTAACGGGGTATTGAATTTTGCCGTTTTCTACCCAATAGGCCTCGGAAGCTGAAAAGACAAACTTTCCGCTTGTAATGTCGACTTGGCCACCCCCGAAGTTCACTGCGTAAAGACCACGTTTAATGCTGGCTACGATCTCCTGAGGATCATCTTTGCCAGCCATCATGTAGGTATTGGTCATCCGAGGCATCGGTAAAGAGGCAAAGCTCTCCCGTCGTCCGTTGCCGGTGAGGGGCATATTCATGAGTCGGGCATTCAGGCTGTCCTGAATGTAACCCTTCAAAATGCCGTCTTCAATCAGAGTGGTGCACTGGGTGGGCGTACCTTCATCATCAATATTGAGTGAGCCGCGACGACCAGAAAGTGTTCCATCGTCTACTACGGTGACACCTTTAGCGGCAACGCGCTGCCCAATGCAGCCAGCAAATGCAGAAGAGCCTTTGCGATTAAAGTCGCCTTCTAGGCCGTGACCTGCCGCTTCGTGCAATAAGACTCCAGGCCATCCTGGCCCCATGACTACTGTCATTGGGCCAGCTGGAGCGGGGCGAGAGTCTAAATTAATCAGGGCGCCATCCACAGCTTCATCAACATATTGATTAATGAGCTCTGTATTGAAGTAGTGATAATCATGACGAGCACCGCCACCCGAAGATCCAGACTCGCGGCGACCATTTTGCTCTGCAATCACGTGCACTGATACTCGTACTAGCGGACGTATGTCAGCAGCTAACAAGCCATCTGCCCGAACCACGAGCACCACATCAAACTCACCAGCCAGACTGGCCATGACCTGAATGATGCGTGGGTCTCGCGCTTTTGCGCGACGCTCAATCCCTTCAAGTAGCGCAATTTTTTCTTGCGGCGCGAGTGAGTCTAGGGGATTTAAGTCTGAGTAGAGTTCATTGGATACGGGCGTAAATATTTTGCTTGCAACAGCGCGAGTGCCACCTTGGGGCCCAATCACACGAGTGGATTTGGCTGCTTTATTAAGAGCGTCTAGATTAATTTCATCGGAGTATGCAAAAGCGGTTTTATCTCCATAAATTGCACGCACCCCAACACCTTGATCAATGCTGAAGCTACCAAGTTTGATAATGCCTTCTTCAAGGCTCCAGCTCTCACTACGGGTGTGCTGGAAGTAAAGGTCAGCATCGTCGAGTTGGTGCGTAAACATATTGCCAAAGGTGTGGTGCAAATCCTGCTCGGAGAGGCCAGTGGGTTCCAACAGAATCGATTTCGCTAACTTAAGAAGGTCGGCCTGCTTCTTGGGCTTGGTCCAATCGCTTGGAAATAATGCTTCGGGTGCTCTCATCTTGATTTAGCTGAACTTTCTGTATTAAAGCTTGCGGTGTTTTAGTGCCGGTAGCTTAGAGCGTACCTTTTTTAATTTATCTTTGCTCAGTTTGCCCTGAATAAAACCCTCCCCTTCAGGGAGATTGCTTAGGACCTCACCCCAAGGGTCAATGAGCATGCTCTCACCCCAGGTTCGACGTTGATTGAGGTGTAAACCACCTTGAGCAGAAGCTAGTACATAGCATTGGTTTTCAATAGCACGTGCACGCAGGAGGATCTCCCAATGATCCTTGCCGGTTGTGTAGGTAAATGCGGCTGGAATGATATGGCAATCGACTTGCCCAAGGGCGCGGTATAACTCTGGAAAGCGTAGGTCATAGCAAATGCTTAAGCCAAAGCGCCAGTCGACTTCATTGATCCTGATTGCAAATTGACCTGGTTGGCTGCCTGCCGCAATCGTTTCCGATTCTTCGTAACGCTCAGTTTCAGTTTGAAAGCCAAACAAATGGATTTTGTCGTAGCGAGCGATTGGCTGACCCAGAGGATCAAATACTAGTGAGGTGTTGAGAACTTTGTTGGATTCTTTCGCCTCAAGAGGAATGGTTCCGGCGACGAGATAAATATTATTTTCCTGGGCCATAGCTGCAAGGCGCTCTTGAATTGGACCTGATCCGGTAGCTTCTCGTGCCTTTACCTTATCCGTATCTTTCAAGCCCATTAAGCAAAAATATTCTGGCAGTACAGCCAGCTGAGAGCCGCAATCTGCAGCAGCTTTAATCAAGCTTGCGGCAACCTCAAGGTTCTCACTGAGGTTAGGGGTCGATACCATTTGTATCGAGGCCATACTGAGTTCAGAAGTATTTCTTAGTGAGTTCATCTGTTTAGCCTGGAGTTTGGGTGGAGATACCTTGATTTACGGGCGGGCTTGCGGGCGCAGAGTTTGGCGAACTAGGTTTGCTTTGCTCTTTCAGAAGATTTTTCGTGCGAATCGTTTCTAGTGTTTTTGCATCAAGCGGTTGACCCTTCTGATCGAGCGGGATCACTTCTGGATTATCCCAAGAACCCTGAATTAAATAATCCGTTTGCATATTGCGATTAATTTGATTGGTAATGAGGTATTGACCTATGACCGCCCCCAGTCCAATGATGGGATTAATCGCAAATGCCGCCAATGAGCCCGCTGTGGCATCAATTGTTGGGAAGATGGTGATGCGTAAATCTTGGGTCTCTTTGGGCACGTTAATTTGGCCTGTCATTGCAACACGCGCCTGATCCAGAATCATCGTGAATTGCTTAGTTTGTGCAATTCCTTGTGCGACCTCAAAATTGCTATTAATTGAGTTGAATGGCGTACCCTTGGCGACCAAGTTGCCCAGACTGCCTTTTAAGTCCAAAGTGGCAAACTTAAACAAGCTTTGTAGGCTCAGGACATCCAGTAATTTCGCACCATCGGAATTGACTTCGAGCAAGCGACCATTTGCCAGATTGATGCTGACATCGCCAGCCAATGAATCGTAGGCTGGTGAAAAGGGTGATCCTGACCAGGAGAGTGAAGCAGTGAGCTTTCCTTCACCACCTTCTATCGATTTAGAGTTGCTCCAATGAGAAATAATTTGTCCGGCATCTTCGATGTTCACATTCGCAGTGAAAGAACTCTGTTCCGCGACGTTTGGAGTTTTGGCGCTCCATTGACCTTTGATGATGGAGTTGCCTTGGGGATTATTAATCTGAATAGACTCGACCTTCATGAGGTCCTGACTAGTTCTGGATTTAATTTTTACTGTACCCAGTTTTGCCTTGGTCCAGCTCAAGTCATCAATTGCTAAATCTAAACTGGGAATCGCATTGGGGTTGACGGGGGTCTTCAGTGGAGATGGTTTTTGTGGGCCATCTTCCTTATTGAGTAAGTCCGGAGCTATGCGCTGATCTGGTACTTTCAGGCGCGTGAGTTTTCCAGAAATCAAGCCGCTCGGATGATTGTTGCTGCTAGGGTGCCATTGCACTTGGCCAGCAATTTGAGGCGCATTTAATCTCAGTTGCCAGACCATGTTTCTTTTCTGGGACTGCATGCCGACATCCGTCCATTCGCGATCTAGAGCAATTAATTTTTTTACTTGAGCGGATATTTGGACATCTTCCTCAGGGGCGTCAGACTGTTTAGCCCAACTCGCTTTATTAGCTGACTTTCCTTTCCCCAAAAACTCTACCCATTGATCAAGATCGAGTTCATTGCTGACTAACTGAAGCGAAGTGCCTTCCTGTAGCAATGGTGCTGGGGACCCTACTCCTATAGCGTTTTTGATTTCATTCGCGAAATTGAGATTTCCTTGGACAAAATATTGGTCCCCTAATTTTCCAGACCAATCTGCGCATACTGAACTATCTTTACCAACTGAGTGAGTTCTTAAGCTGAGTTCACCCAGCATGGGGGTCCCTGCTAATTTCTTGGCAGGTGCGGGAGCAGTGCTTGCCCAATTGCGTAAGTCAAATTTCAGATTGGTTTGGCTTCCTGCTTTATTAAAGTTAATCAAGCCTTCATATTTGGCTGATCCGCTTATTGCAGTTAGTAGCGCTGGATGCGCTGGAGATTTTAAATTTCCTAAAATGTATTCTCTAATGAAGCTTGCATTGATGTCACCCCCAATAGTGAAGCTAGTATTTCCTGCTGCGGATGGCGCACTTGCAATTTTCAAGGCTCCGCCTAAAAAGTTTGCAGTGACATTTTCAAACTCAGGATTGACTTCGGTAATGCGTACCTTACCCTTTAGGTTCTGCAGGGGGGGGGTCTGCCCCCATTGAGCTTGATTTCCGGTGAGGTTAATTTTTGCATCGAAATTAACATCATCACTTCCAGAGAGTGGAATTTTTAAATCAAGACCCAGACTAATTGGACCCTTTAATGTGAAGTTCTTGGCTAGGTTGGCTTGCCGCACTCCTACTGGAGACGCAAATAGATAGTCCAAGATTTCAGAGCCATCACCCTCAACAGAGCCGCCAAGGAGTAAAGTCAAATTTTTGGCACTGAGATTGGGGATTTTTGATTTGACATTCGTAAGCACCACTTTTTTGTAGTTGGCTTTATCGATATCAATATTCAAAATTGCTTGCTTCATGTCAATGTTGCCACTGACATTGTTGAAGGCTTGCCAAACCCCTTGGCTTCTTGGTAACAGGAGTGCCGGCTTAAAGATAGCCTTTGAAAAAGGTAAATGAAGGGTAAGCTCGCCAGTCGTTCCTGTGGGGAAGGGCACTTGATCAGGATCTCCCTTGATGTGGAGAGAACCATTCTGAATCTCTCCAGCCTCAAAAGCTTTACTGAGATAGATGCGACTATCCTTATCCATTCCAACGGGCAGATAGCGATGCGCTGTCGCTAATTTGGCCTTAACGAATTCCATATCCAACGTCATTTGATCAGGTTGCTTAGGCGCCCCAATAAGGTAGCTGAGATCAAAATTAGTGGTGATTTCGGAGTTACTCAACTGCATTTTCTTGGCATTAATGAGCCAACCACCTTTTTGCTTGGACCAACTAATAGCGCCTTTTGCACGGTCTAATTGAATCTCTGGATCAGATAAAAAATCATTCATCTCCAGTTCAAGATTTGATGAGTCTAGTGTGAAGCTACCCTGCTTTTGATCACCGACTAAGCTGCCGGACAAATTCGAGGCTGATGGCATCGATTTGTTTACTCCGGTAAAGCTAATCTCGTTGAGTTTTGCGTTGATGGTGTAATCAAGCCTATTGGCAGAAAACCAATTTCCCGGAACGGGTAAAGTGGAAAAAGCAGATTTTTTTTCAGACCAATTGATATCCAAGTTCTGCAGCTCGCCATCTGCCTCAGAAATCTTGATCCACTGGTGTATTTTTTTAGGCAGAGGAAGATTGAGTGCGAAGAGTGCAATATCTTCTACTTGTATTTTGGGTGAGGAAAAACCGAACTCTGTGATCTCGCCACCATCTTTTGGAGTGCGCCAGCGGAAAGTAATCGGACTTAATTTTTCAAGAGGGGCATTGCTAGGGCTATCTATAGTGCGCCATGCCAAAGTTTTTGTTGTGATGGAATTTAGGCCGCCGTCTGTTCCCTGCGCTAGATTGGTTTCCAGTCTGCCGAACTCAAGGGGATCTTCGCCTTTATTTAACTGGACTCGGAGATTGTCGGCCACCAAAAAGATTTGCCCATCATCGGCTTTCCCACTATCGAGTTTGATACTCCCCTTGGAGTTGATGTGGCCACCGAGGTCGGAAAGTGGAAGGCTAAGATCTTTGGAAATTTGGTTGAGGTTGAGCTCATCAAGCTCCCATGAAAAACTGCCGATCCAATCTCGCCAATCACCTTCTTGTCCGCCAAGATGATGTACAAAGTCAGCTTGCAGGCGAATCGTGCTTGGACTCCAAGGTGTCTGGGCAATTAATTGACCCTCATGTCTGCGAATACCATTTGTTAGATGGATGCTTTGAACATTTATTGAAGTCTTTAACTTTCGACTTTGCTGGTCTTCCCAAAAAATTTTGGCGTTGTTAATTTTTATGTCGTTTTGGGCGAACAACCAATTTTCGGCAGAAAAATCATTCTCTTTGCTGTGAATGGGAATTCCAGCAATCGAGATCGCACCTTTTGCATCTCGTTGTGCGTAAAGTTCAACTTGATCAAATGTGATCTCATGAAAATACGGGACTAAGTGATAAAAAGATAGCCAGCTAAGCTGCCCCTTGATGTTTCGAATGAATAGGGGTGGGGTCGATGTTTTTGTACTATTAAATCGCAAGCCCTGAATTGCAAAACTCGGACGAATTCCGGTCCAAGATACTTGTACGTCATCCATCGTGATATTGGCGCCTAAGCGCGTACTCATCAAATGCTCTAAGGTAGGCTTAGATTTTTCGATCTGAGGCCAGAGAATGAAGTGCACCCCAAGATGGCCAAGTACAAAAAAAGCCACGGTGATACCAGCAAGAATGAGTGCACGCTTACGCCAACGACCGTCAGAACCTGGTGGGCGTTTTTGAAGCACGCTTTGCAGGCGAGTCCGGATGATATTTCGAAGCATAGGCTCTATTATCCGTCAGCCCTTGCTTGCTCGCCAAGCTTCTGCAGTTTCAACTTAGAGTCGGATTAACATAGAGAAATGACCAGCTTTCCTGCCCAAATTGAATTTCTAAAGCAGCACTCCAGCTACGCTCAACGTTGGCTCCATTCTCGCCCTGAATGGGTAGAGTGGCTTCGTGTACAGGGCTCTTGCAAAGTAGATGTTGCCGGGATTGGGGATTTATTAACCCCTTGTCAGGATGCTTTAGCGGTTCCGAACCAGGATGAGGCTCAATTTATGGCTGATCTGAGGTTGGCGAGGCAACGCCTCATGCTCTGGATTGCCTTCCGAGATCTCAATGGTGTGGCCAGTCTTGGTGAGGTGACGCATGCACTCAGTCACTTTGCTGAGGAGGTGGTAGCACTTTCGATTGCCTATATTCGCGAAGACCTACAGCGTCGCTTTGGTTTACCGTGGAGCAAGGTCACTGATTCAGAGATGCCTTTGATGGTGGTGGGTATGGGTAAGTTGGGCGGCTTAGAGCTCAATCTTTCTTCTGATATCGACCTGATCTTTTTGTATGAGCATGAAGGGGATACGCAAGGTGGCCCCAAGAGCCTCTCTTATCACGAGTGGTTTACTCGAATGGGCAAGCGTTTGATAAAGCTATTAGCAGAGCATGATGCAAATGGTTTTGTATTTCGGGTGGATATGCGCCTGAGACCCAATGGAGATTCTGGCCCCTTAGTCTGTAGTCTCGATATGCTCGAGGAGTACCTCTTGGTGCAAGGCAGGGAGTGGGAGCGCTATGCTTGGATTAAGGGAAGGTTGATTGCGCCTTTACCGGAATCACCCGCTTTTGCCCATTGTGAGCGGGAGCTCGATCAACTCATTCGTCCTTTTGTCTATCGCCGACACTTAGATTATGGTGTGATTGCATCCATCCGTGAATTGCATGCGCAGATACAGCATGAAGCTGAGAAGCGTTCCTCTAATCATCATGGTCGATCCAGGGATATCAAGTTGGGCCGTGGCGGCATTCGTGAGATTGAATTCTTGGCGCAAATGTTTCAGTTAATGCGCGGAGGCACGGATCCCCGTTTTCGCATTCGTCCCACGCTAGAAGTTTTGGACTTGCTGAAGCAAAAAGAAATTCTGCCTGCTAGTGAAGTGGAAGATCTGAAGGCGGCTTATAAATACTTGCGCCGCTTAGAGCACCGTATTCAGGTATGGGAGGATCAGCAGACACACTATTTACCTGAGGATGAGAGCGCTCGTACTCGCTTAGCAGCAGGCATGATTGGCCTCAATCAAATTCAAGAGCGAGATGCCTTCATGTCAGAGCTCGATAAACATCAAGCGGCAGTAGTGCACTATTTTGAAAAAGCATTTGTACTTGATGATGCTGCGCGTCTAGACAATACCTCCTTGCCGGCTGGATGGGAGCCGGACGGCAAGCTATTCCCAGAGTCTGCAGCTCGCTGGCTGTCTTGGGCTGATAGCTCCAAGCAAAGACAGTTGCCAGAGAAAAGCAGAATTATTTTTAATAATCTGATTCGTATGGCTGCAGATAGTTTGCAGGCGGATCAGCCTACAGGAATTAGTGCGGACCAGACCTTGGTTCGCTTTTTTGATTTATTGGAGGCGGTTGCTCGGCGCAGTGCATATCTGTCGATTCTTTCCGAGTATCCGCAGGCGCTATCTAATGTATTGGCTTTGCTCAAGGCCTCTCAGTGGGGTGCGGAGTATTTAACTAGGCATCCCCACCTCCTGGATTATCTGCTGAACTCACGTACTGAAAAGGCCCTCATTGAACATCCTGAGGAGTATTGGCGGGAAGTAAAAGCCACATTAGAAATGCGTCTGGATGACGTGATGGCTGATGGCGATGGCTCAGAGCAGGCCATGGATATTTTGCGCATTACCCACCATACCGAAACATTCATCACCTTGTTGGCTGATTTGGGAATTGGTGTTGATCATGAGCTTTCAGTCGAGAAGGTTAGCGATCATTTATCTGCTTTAGCCGACTTAATATTGCAGACTACTTTTGAGCGTGTATGGCCTAGCGTTGCTAAGAAGTTTGGGTTACCTCTTGATGCGACCGCACCCTTTGCGGTGATCTCCTACGGAAAGTTGGGCGGTAAAGAATTGGGATATGCCTCCGATTTGGACTTGGTTTTTTTATATCAAGCTGAAGAAGCGGATTTTGCTGCTCAAGAAATTTATGCCTTACTAGCCAAGCGTATGATCAATTGGCTAACGGCTTACACATCGGCCGGTAGCCTGTTTGAAATCGATACACGTCTTCGTCCAAATGGCTCTGCAGGATTTTTAGTAACCAATGCCGAGGCGTTTAAAAAATACCAACTACGTGAAGGTGATAATGCTGCATGGGTTTGGGAGCATCAAGCCCTAACGCGCGCAAGGTTCTCTGCGGGAAGTAAAGGGGTTGGAGCATTCTTTGATGATGTGCGTTTTGAGGTCTTAAGCCAAAAGCGTGATGTTGATCAGCTCCGCCATGAGATTTTAGAAATGCGTCGCAAGGTCCATGCTGGACATCCAAATCCGACCCCCGATTTTGATTTAAAACACGACGCCGGTGGCATGGTCGATATTGAGTTTATTGTGCAATTTTTAGTCTTGGCATTTTCAAATACCCACCCACAACTGATCGGTAACCTAGGTAATATCGCCTTGCTCAGAATTGCCGGAGAGACGGGTTTAATTCAAGCTTCCATAGCTCAAGAGGTCGGAGATGCTTATCGCCTGCTACGAGCGCGTCAACATCGTTTGCGTTTGGATGGCGCTGAAAAGACACGGGTAGATTTAGAGCTTGAGCCTCAACTGGTTAAAGCAAGAGAAGTGGTGTTAGCTTTATGGCAAGAAATATTTCTTGCGCCATCGAACGCTTAAAAACTTAATGTTGCTCTAGTAGTTCTCTCGCATGTCGGCGTGTAGTATCGGTAATGGTTGCTCCGCCCAGCATACGAGCCACTTCCTCTGCTCGCTCAGATCTACCCAGTGGCATGACCTGGGAAAGAGTTGTATCACCCTCCTGGGATTTACTGACTTTCAGATGGTGATTTCCTTGTGCAGCTACTTGTGGCAAATGGGTCACGCAGAGAATTTGATGCGATTCGCCTAGTTGACGCAATAACTTACCAACCGTCTCTGCAACAGCGCCGCCAATGCCAGCATCGACCTCATCAAATATCAGAGTTGGGGTAAATGACGCTTTACTAGTGATGACGCTAATAGCTAGGCTGATGCGAGCCAATTCTCCGCCGGAAGCTACTTTTGCTAGTGAGCGTGGGGTGCTGCCAGCATGGCCCGCAACCAAAAACTCAATTTGCTCAAGACCATGAGCACTACCTTCGTTTAAGGGCTGCAAGGCAATTTCCAGTTGCCCGCCTGCCATCGATAGGTCTTGCATAGCAGCGGTAACCTGCTTGCCTAAATCCAGCGCGGCTTTGTTACGCTTTTGTGTGAGTTGCTTTGCTTGTTTCAGGTAGGCAAGTTCTTCCTGCTTTACTTTTTCTCGTAATGCCTCAATATTTTGTAAGGCCGTTAATGCCTCTAAACGCTCGGTAGTATCCAAAAGTAGTTTTGGCAAGTCATCTGCTTCAGTGCGGTATTTTCTTGCGGCACCATGGAGAGTTTGCATACGCTCCTCAACTTCACTAAGGCGGGCAGGATCTAAGTCCAGTTTTTGTAAGTAGCGATTAAGGCTATGTACTGCTTCATCAATCTGAATTTGTGCGGACTCCAACGCTTCACTAATAGCACTCAATGCAGAATCATGTTCTGCTAATGCACTCATATTGGCGCTAGCTTTAGAGAGGATGGACTCTACCGAGTTATCAGCATCGCTGAGAACATCAATTGCTTCTTGGCAGCCACTGATAATTTTTGCCCCGTTTGCTAGGCGAGCATGCTCACCTTGGATGGCTGCCCATTCCCCTTCTTGCGGAGAGAGTTCACTCAGTTCTTCTAGCTGCCATTCCAGACGCTCACGCTCACGTTCAATATCTTGCCCAGCATTTTCAGCTTGCTCTAGCTTGCGACGTGATTCATTGAGGGTTTTAAATAATTGAGAGACCTCGGCAATCAGATCCATGTGATTTGCGTGGCGATCTAGCAGCTCGCGTTGCGCACCGCCTTTAAGTAGCAATTGATGTGCATGTTGCCCATGAATATCCACCAGCTGATCGCCAGCCTCACGAAGTTGTGCCAAGGTTGCTACGCTGCTATTAACGAACGCGCGGCTGCGGCCATTGCTCTCTACAGTTCTTTTGAGTAGTAGGGTTTGTCCTTCATCATCAATCGGAAAGCCTTGCTCATCAAGCCATTCATTAAAGTGCTGAATTTGCTGGAGATCAATTCGAAAGAGGGCGCTGATTTCCGCTCGGTTGCAGCCCACACGTATCTGACTGCTATCCGCACGCTCACCCAATACCAGGCTGAGTGCATCTAAGAGGATTGATTTACCAGCACCGGTTTCACCAGTGAGGACAGTGAAGCCTGAGGAAAGATCTAGCTCTAGCTGGTCAACAATGACAAAGTCGCGAAGCGATAGTGTTTGAAGCATGCCTTAGCGTACCGAAAATTTCGACATCAGAATGTCGATGGATACCCATTCCAATGTAATTTTTCTCGCAAGGTTTTGTAATCACTATGACTGCGAGGGTGAAGTAGGGTGATCGTTTTTTGAGACTGACTAACTTCAATGGTGTCGCCTGTTTGCAAGTCCGTTTGCGATTGCATATCAAAGTTCACAATTACCTCTCTGCCATCAACCACCTCAATGCTCACCACAATATCTTGTGGCAATACGATAGGGCGATTAGATAAAGAGTGCGGGGCAATTGGGGCTAACAGAATTCCAGCAACGCGCGGATGCAAAATAGGTCCGCCAGCAGAGAGTGCATAAGCGGTTGAGCCGGTCGGGGTCGATACAATCAAGCCATCAGAGCGTTGGTTGTACATAAACGAGCCATTGACCCGGACTGCAAGTTCGACCATTCCAGAAATGCCGGAACGATTCACAACAACATCATTTAATGCGAGAGCTTGATTAATCTGCTTGCCATTGCGCATGACAACGGCATCGAGCAGGGTTCTCGTGTCAGCTTCATATTCACCAGCAATAATTTGCGGCAAGACTGTTTGAACGTTTTGAATTGGGATATCGGTCATGTAACCCAAGCGACCCATATTGATGCCAACCAGAGGGACTTTGCTGCCTGCCAGCTGACGGCCAATCCCAAGCATCGTGCCATCACCACCTAAAACAACTGCTAGATCGATGGCGCCTGAAAACTCCTCGACTTTTTTGACTGGGTAGGCAGTTAGCCCCAAATGGCTTGCGGTAGCGCTTTCAACAAACACCTCGCAACCTTGCTCGGCCAGAAGGCTGGCTAGGTCTTTAAGGCGCTCTTGCATACCGTCGGCCTGATATTTGCCGACGAGTGCAACCCGGCTAAACGCCTTTTTGCTGGAATTTGGGGATGGGCCTAACATATAACGATTAAACCATACGCATAAAATCCCTTCCACTATGGATGATCGTTCACGCGCCTTACTGAAAACCCTCATCGAGCGCTATATCGAAGAGGGGCAGCCTATTGGCTCACGCACCCTATCTCGATTCTCGGGATTGGATCTTTCTGCGGCCACGATTCGCAATGTGATGGCGAATTTAGAGGACATGGGCTTAGTGACTAGCCCCCATACCTCGGCTGGTCGCATACCCACCCCAAGAGGTTATCGCCTCTTTGTAGACACGATGGTGACCGTTCGCCCCCTAGAAGAAATCGCCACCCGTGAGATGGAAAAAGGCCTTTTGCCAGATTCCCCGCAAAGGGTAATGAACTCCGCCGCCCAAATTCTGCCTAATTTGACCCATTTTGCTGGGGTGGTGATGACGCCGAAGCGGGCCCAAGTATTCAAGCACATTGAGTTCTTACGGCTGGGCGAAGGCAAGATCTTACTCATCATGGTGATCCCTGAAGGCGATGTTCAAAGCCGCATACTGCCTACTACACAGGACTACACCCCAAGCCAGTTGGTAGAGGCGGATAATTACATTAATACGCAGTTCGCGGGAAAAAGTTTTGCTGAGGTGCGTGCACATTTGGCTTCCGATCTGGATAACCTGCGAAGCGATATCTCTGGCTTGATGGCCTTGGCGCTGCACAGTGGTGTGAGTGACTATGGCATGGGGCAAGGAGACATGCTGCTATCGGGTGAGCGTCGTTTACTCAATGTCGGTGACCTCAGCACCAATTTAGACAAGTTGCGCAAGATGTTCGATATGCTGGAGCAAAAGTCGGTACTCCTGCAGTTACTAGACGTATCCAGTTATGCTGATGGTATTCAGATCTTTATTGGGGGCGAGAGTGATTTGCTACCTTATGAAGATTTGGCAGTCATTAGTGCGCCTTACAGTGTGGATGGACAGGTTGTTGGAACGCTTGGTGTGATTGGCCCTACCCGTATGGCATACGATCGGGTGATTCCGATCGTTGATATCACCTTTAGGCTGTTGTCTGGTGCATTGAGTTCCCCAACAAACCTTTAATAATTATTTTTTGCTCTTTTTAATTAAGACGGATCTTCCTTGAATCAAAATCCCCACTTACGCCCTACCAAGACAGCAGTGCTATTGCTGAACTTGGGCACTCCTTCCGCGCCAACCGCTAAAGCGGTGAGGGCTTATCTCAAAGAATTTTTATCTGACCCCCGTGTTGTAGAGATTCCTCGCATCATTTGGTGGTGCATTTTGAATGGCATTATTTTGCCGATTCGTAGCGGCGCATCTGCAAAGAAATACGCCTCCATTTGGTTGCCAAAATTAGGCTCCCCATTGATGCATTACTCTCGCCTACAGGCCAAAGAGTTGGGCGAGAAATTCGCTGATCACGGGGAAGTGGTGCTGGTAGATTTAGCCATGCGCTATGGTGAGCCTTCTACACAGCAAGCCTTGGAAGCTTTGCAGGCACAAGGTATGGAGCGCCTCTTGTTGTTGCCGCTGTATCCACAGTACTCAGCGACAACGACTGCTTCCAGTTTTGATGAAGTGTTTCGTGTACTCGGAACTTGGCGCAACCAACCTGAGCTGCGCTTGATAAAGCACTATCACGATAATCCTGTTTACATTAACGCGCTGTGCGACCAAGTATTAACTGCATGGGATAAAGATGGTCGCCCAGATTTTGCTGCTGGTGATCGTCTTGTAATGTCTTTTCATGGCTTGCCCAAGCGCAATTTAATGAAGGGCGATCCCTATCATTGCGAGTGTTTAAAAACTGGTCGCTTACTTGGCGAATCTTTGGGTCTAGAGCCTGGGCAATATCTAGTGACTTTCCAATCGCGCTTTGGTAAAGCCGAATGGCTCAAGCCTTACACAGCTCCAATGATTGAGGAGTTGGGTAAACAAGGTTGCAAGCGGGTCGATATTTTTTGCCCAGGCTTTCCGGCGGATTGCTTGGAAACATTGGAGGAGATTGCCATGGAAGCACGCGAGATCTTCCTGGAGCATGGCGGTAAAGATTACCGCTATATTCCGTGCCTCAATAGCAATCCAAAATGGATTGATGCGATGTACGAGATTGCCCAGCAGCATTTATCTGGCTGGACTCTAGGCGTTGAGTCTGATGCAGTGTTGCAGGAGCGTGATCGTTTGGCAGGGCTTGCTAAAGCAAAAATTGCTTAAACTCCATCACTCTTGAAATTACCTGAATCAGCCCCATATCATTGAGAAGTAGCCATTCTGATAGAAAAGTGAATTTGTACCCATGATCCAAGAAAATCAAAATCCATCCCCCGAGCAAGAAAATATTGAGCCGCTTGCTCAAGCAGAGGGTGGCGCTGATGCAGCGCCTGTATCTGATGAAGTCAAAACTCCAGAGCAAGAGATTGCCGAATTAAACCAAAAGCTCACTGAGATGCAAGACAACTATCTTCGCGCCAAGGCTGAAGGCGAGAATATTCGTCGTCGAGCTGCTGAAGGTGTCTCTAAGGCCCATAAGTTTGCAATTGAAAGTTTTGCTGAGCATCTCGTGCCGGTTACCGATAGTCTGTATGCCGCGTTGAATGCAGAGGCAGTGGATGCCAAAGCTTTTAAAGAGGGCTTGGAAATTACCCTAAAACAGCTACTTTCCGCCTTTGAAAAAGGTCGTATGACGGAAATTAATCCCGCTGTAGGTGACAAGTTCGATCCGCATCACCACCAGGCGATAGCTTCGGTACCATCTGATCAAGAGGCCAATACCGTGGTTTCAGTGCTCCAGAGGGGGTATTCGATTGCCGATCGCATTCTGCGCCCAGCTCTAGTAACCGTGAGCGCACCCAAATAAGTCAATTTGGGCCTCTAATTAGAGGGTTTTTGGCAAAAAAGCAGGATAAAAAGGCAGATTTCTGCCTTTTTTGCATTTTTAGCCCTTGAATTCTCTCTTTTCGACCCCATTTATTGGATATCGATTTATTCGCAGTATTACGAAATTACACATAACTTAATTTTTGGAGTCATTATGGGAAAGATTATCGGAATTGACTTAGGAACCACAAACTCGTGTGTTTCCGTTGTAGAAAACAATGCACCCAAAGTTGTCGAGAACGCCGAAGGCGCCCGCACAACCCCATCCATCATTGCTTACGTTGAAGACGGCGAAGTATTGGTTGGCGCACCTGCAAAACGCCAGTCAGTTACTAATCCTAAAAACACCATCTACGCGGTGAAGCGTTTGATGGGTCGTAAGTTTACTGATGCCGAAGTGCAAAAAGACATCGGTTTGATGCCTTACAAAATTGTTCAAGCAGATAATGGTGATGCTTGGGTTGAAGCGCGCGATAAAAAAATGGCGCCACAACAAGTATCAGCAGAAATTCTGCGCAAAATGAAAAAGACGGCCGAAGACTATCTCGGCGAAGAAGTAACTGAGGCAGTGATTACTGTTCCTGCTTACTTCAACGACAGCCAACGTCAAGCTACTAAAGATGCTGGCCGTATCGCTGGCTTGGATGTCAAGCGCATCATCAATGAGCCAACTGCTGCTGCATTGGCATTCGGTTTGGATAAGCAAGACAAAGTAGATCGCAAGATTGCCGTGTATGACTTAGGTGGCGGTACATTTGACGTGTCCATCATTGAAATTGCTAACGTAGATGGCGAGAAGCAGTTCGAAGTGCTCTCTACTAACGGCGATACCTTCTTGGGTGGCGAAGACTTTGACCAACGCATCATTGATTGGATCATTGCCGAGTTCAAGAAAGAGCAAGGCGTCGATTTGAGTAAAGACGTATTGGCATTGCAACGTTTGAAAGACGCTGCTGAAAAAGCCAAGATCGAATTGTCATCTGCACAGCAAACTGAAATCAACTTGCCATACGTGACTGCTGATGCAGGCGGTCCTAAGCATTTGAACTTGAAGCTCACTCGCGCTAAGTTGGAGTCTTTAGTAGAAGAGTTGATCAACCGTACGACTGGTCCTTGCTTGACTGCAATTAAAGACGCTGGCGTAAATGTGGCCGACATCGATGACGTGATTTTGGTTGGCGGTCAAACCCGTATGCCAGCAGTTCAGGACAAGGTAAAAGAGATTTTCGGTAAAGAGCCGCGCAAAGATGTGAACCCAGACGAAGCAGTTGCTGTTGGTGCTGCGATTCAGGGCTCAGTATTGTCTGGTGATCGTAAGGACGTATTGCTCTTGGACGTAACCCCATTGTCATTGGGTATCGAAACCTTGGGTGGCGTGATGACCAAGATGATTCCGAAGAACACCACTATCCCTACTAAGCATTCACAGGTTTACTCCACAGCGGAAGACAACCAACCTGCGGTAACAATTAAGTGCTTCCAGGGTGAGCGTGAGATGGCTGCTGCCAACAAATTGCTCGGTGAGTTTAATTTGGAAGGCATTGCTCCAGCGCAACGCGGTATGCCGCAAATTGAAGTGACTTTTGATATTGATGCCAACGGTATTTTGCATGTCACTGCAAAAGACAAAACGACTGGCAAAGAGAACAAGATCACCATTAAGTCAAACTCTGGTTTGACTGAAGAAGAAATTCAACGCATGGTGAAAGATGCTGAAGCGAATGCCGATGAAGATAAAAAAACATTGGAATTAGTAACAGCGCGCAACACTGCTGATGCTTTGGCTCACTCAACCAAGAAAGCTTTGGAAGAGCATGGTTCTGCTTTAGAGGCCTCCGAGAAAGAAGCTATCGAAGCTGCTTTGAAAGAGTTGGACGAAGCAATCAAGGGTAGCGATAAAGCTGCTATTGAAGCCAAGACCGAAGCCTTGGGTAAAGCAAGTCAGAAGTTGGGCGAAAAAGCCATGGCTGCTGAACAAGCTAAAGCTGGTGGCGCTGCACCTGGCGCAGCTCCTGGCGGTGCACAAGCGGCCGCTCCAGATGCTGACGTAGTAGATGCAGATTTCAAAGAAGTGGATGACAAGAAATAATCCCTTAATTGAGAGCTATTTAACGTAGTTTAGAAGTACTTCAATAACAAGTCGGCCTCGTGCCGACTTGTGTCATTCAGGTTGTTGAGAGGAATTTTGTGTCTAAAAGTAAACGCGATTATTACGAAGTGCTTGGTGTTGCGAAAGGTGCCAGCGATGAGGAGCTAAAAAAGGCTTATCGGAAAATGGCGATGAAGCATCACCCTGATCGCAACCCCGATAGCAAAACAGCAGAAGCGCAATTTAAAGAAGTTAAAGAGGCGTACGAAACCTTAACCGATCCCAACAAACGTGCTGCTTATGATCAATACGGTCATGCAGGCGTTGACCGGTCTAGTGGTTTTGGCGGCGGTGGCTTTGCTGGCGGTGGTTTTGCTGATGCTTTTGGCGATATCTTCGGTGATATCTTTGGCCAGGGTGGTGGACGTCAGTCGGGACCCCAGGTTTATAAGGGTGCCGATTTGCGTTACAACATGGAGATCACTCTCGAGCAAGCCGCAGAGGGTTACACCACGCAAATTCGAGTGCCAAGTTGGAGTGACTGCAAACCATGTCACAGCACTGGCGCGGAGCCTGGTAGTAAAGCTGAGAGATGCACTACTTGCGATGGTCATGGCCAAGTTCGTGTCCAGCAAGGCTTCTTCTCAATGCAACAAACTTGCCCTAAGTGCCGCGGCACCGGTGAGTACATTCCGAAACCATGCAAGATTTGCCATGGCAGCGGTAAACACAAAGAACAAAAAACACTTGAAATCAAAATCCCTGCGGGCATTGATGATGGTATGCGCGTGCGCTCAGTTGGTAACGGTGAGCCAGGCGTAAATGGCGGGCCATCCGGCGATCTCTATGTTGAAGTGAGGGTGAAGACCCACAAGGTATTTGAGCGCGATGGTAGCGATCTGCATGTGCAAATGCCAATCTCTTTTGCTACTGCGACAATTGGTGGTGATATTGAGGTGCCAACGCTTTCAGGGCGCGTCGAGTTTCCGATTCCTGAGGGAACGCAGACTGGAAAAACATTCCGTTTGCGTAATAAAGGAATTAAAGGACTACGTTCTACGATGGTGGGCGATCTTTTCGTTCACATTGCTGTAGAGACGCCGGTGAAGCTGACGGATGAGCAGAAAAAATTACTGCAAAAGTTTGATGACAGCCTCAAATCTGGTGGCGACAAACATAACCCGCATCAAAAGGGTTGGTTTGATGGCGTGAAGAGTTTTTTTAGCTAGCTAGTAAAGCTTATCCAGCAAAGCCGTGTTCGGGTCCGGGGAATTTTTCGGATTTCACTTCTCGAACATAGGCTTTGACTGCAGCTTCAATTGAGGTGTGACCATCCAAAAAGTTTTTTACAAACTTTGGCGGTTTTCCAGGGCTGATGCCCAACATATCTTGCAATACCAGCACTTGACCGGAGCAATCTGCTCCTGCACCAATTCCAATGGTAGGAATAGAAAGCGATTCAGTAATAAGTTTGCCCAATGAAGAGGGGATAGTCTCGAGCACAATCATCTGGGCACCAGCTTGCTCACAAGCAATCGCTTGTTCCAACATTAAGCTTGCAGCATCCTTTGATTTACCTTGAACCTTGTAGCCACCCAAAAGATGTACGGATTGAGGTAGAAGTCCCAGGTGAGCGCAAACAGGGACGCTGCGCTCTACTAGATATTGAATGATGTCGATTTGCCAAGCACCACCTTCAAGCTTGACCATATCTGCACCAGCACGCATGAGTTCTGCAGCTGAGTCCAAGGCTTGAACCGGATCACCATAACTAGCAAAAGGAAGATCGGCAATGATGAAGGCGTGAGAGTTGGCGCGGGCTACACATTCGGTGTGATATGCCACTTGTTCAACAGTTACTGGCGTAGTACTTGAGTGACCTTGAATGACATTACCCAAGGAATCCCCAATGAGGATAGTTTCCACCCCGCAGCGATTTAATAAGGCCGACATTGTGGAGTCGTATGCTGTCAGCATCGAAATTTTTTCACCCTCAGCATGCATGGAGAGGAGTTTAGAGATTGTGATTGGCTTTTCGCCTTGTAAGTAACCCATGGCGTGAGTTTAATGAATTAATGCACAGATTGGCTATAAACGTCTTTTTCACCGCAATTACAGTTGCGGCAAGGGAGTTTTTCGATGCGCTGATCTGCTACATTGGGTAGATAGGCCTTGAGTTCACCCCAGTTGGGCAAAAAGAAATTCGGGGCAATTTCCAGTAAAGGCAGGAGAACAAAAGAGCGCTCAATGGTTCTGGGGTGGGGAATGGTGAGTTCTGTATCTGTTTGGGATACACCCTCAAATGCCAGGATATCCAGATCAATTGTGCGAGGTGCGTTGGTGTAAGGGCGCTCACGACCAAATTCTTGTTCAACTGCTTGGCAGACATGCAATAAGCCGTAGGGGCTTAGTTGCGTTTCGATTTCAATGACTGCATTGATGTAGTCGCCCCCAACAGCTTGAAAGGGCGCGCTTTGGTAGAAGCAGCTTTTGGCAAGAATTTGGAGTTCACAACGCTGCGCGAGGCACACAATCGCGTCAGTAATGAGCTGACGTGTGTCACCGATATTGCCGCCAAATCCAATAAAAGCTCGAGCCATGCTCATTCCAAACAAGAGAAAACTACATGAAACTATCGGACCTACTTTACTGAATTTTTCTCAAGTCTGCTTAGTCTGTTGAAGCTTCTGCTGGGGTAGCTGCTTTAGGTTTTCTACGGCGGCGTCGTTTTGCAGGGGAGGCACTATTGCCAGCCTCATTTTTGACGCTGGCCATCAAGGCTTCCTGCCCTGCGGGGTCGGCGGCAATGAAGTCAGTCCACCATTGGCCTAAGGATGGGTTTTTCTCGCCAGTGGCGCAGCGCAACAACATAAAGTCATAACCCGCTCTAAATCGTGGGGACTCAATGAGGCGATAAGGGTAGCGTCCAACACGCTTTTCAAAGCGGGGTTGCATAGACCAGATTTCTCGCATGTCACTTTCGAAGCGACGCTGGATCACCATGCCGCTACTTTGGCTGGCAATGGCCTCATCCATTGCATCATGCAATGCGGGAATATTGGAAATCCCTTTGGCAATATTCTTTTTCCAATTGCTGAGAAGGTCTGGCCAGAGCAAGGTGGCAAATAAGAAGCCTGCCGAAACACTTTTGCCAGATTGAATGCGTTGATCGGTATTGGCGAGTGCAATGCGAACAAAATCATTTGCCTCTTTAGAACCCGCGCTCTTATCTAAGATGTGATCGAGTAAAGGAAGTAGTCTGTGATGTAGTCCGACATCTTTTAAACCTTGAATCGCAGCCCATGAATAACCGGACATCAGTAGCTTGAGGATTTCGTCGAAGAGGCGGGCTGATGGAACATCATGAATCAGCTTGCCCAATTTAGCGATAGGCACACTTGTCGCCGCATCCAAAGTAAAGCCTGTTTTAGCTGCAAATCGAATCGCACGCAGCATGCGGATGGGATCTTCGCGATAGCGCTTGGCGGGATCGCCAATCATGCGTAATGTTTTCTTCTGCATGTCAGCCATACCACCGTGATAGTCAAGCACGGTCTCGGTAGAGGGATCGTAGTACATCGCATTAATACTGAAATCTCTACGTGCAGCATCTTCATGTTGGCTGCCCCAGACGTTATCACGCAGGATGCGACCATTTTCGGCTACGTGCTCGCCAGCGTTCTCCAGCAAGGCCCTGAAGGTAGATGCTTCAATGATTTCAGGTTGACCTTTGCCAAAGAAAGTGACGTGCACAATCTGGAAGCGGCGACCAATGAGACGTGCTTTACGAAACAGTTTTTGCACTTGTTCGGGCGTAGCATTAGTTGCCACATCAAAATCTTTAGGCCCAATGCCTAGCGCCAAATCTCTCACTGCGCCACCGACAATAAAAGCTTCATAGCCAGCTTGTTGCAATGTCTGGGTTACTTTCACTGCATTTTTGGAGAGTAAAGCCGGGTCAATGCGGTGAGATTTTTTAGGAATTCGTTTGGGGGCGCCAGAGGTATGTACGGCAGTGTGTCTGACCATAGGGTCACGACGCAAAATACGTTTAATAAATTTGGTAATCATGCAAACAGTTCAAGTATGGGCCAGTTGCGTTTTGTAGCTTCTTCACGCAGTCGGGTATCTGGATTGGTGGCAACAGAATTGCTGACTTTTTCCAGGAGAGGTAAATCATTCATTGAGTCCGAATAAAAATAACTTTGTGGCAACTGACCCAATGCGTGATTTTGAGTGGCAAGCCAATCATGTACCCGTTGAATTTTGCCCTCCCGGAAACTTGGAGCGCCTTTGACTTCACCAGTGAAATCGGCGAGGGGGTTGTCATCCACGGTGGCAGGTTCAGTGGCCACAAGATGTTCTATGCCAAAACTTTCAACAATGGGTCTAGTCACAAAGCTATTGGTTGCAGTGACAACGCAGCAAAGATCGCCAGCATCTTGGTGACGCTTCACTAGATCAATCGCCTCTTGCCGAAGTTGACCGGTAATTACTTCATGCATAAAGGCGTCATGCCATTCTTTGAGTTGCGCACGAGAATGTTCCGAGAGCGGTTTTAATGTAAACCGAAGGAATTCTTGGATGTTGAGCTTTCCATCCTTGTAATCTTGATAGAAGCGTTCGTTTTGCTGTGCATAGTATTTGCTATCAACTACGCCTATGCGTGCCAAGAACTGGCCCCATTCATAATCGCTATCGCAGGGGAGTAATGTGTGATCTAGGTCGAAAAGGGCTAATTGGGTCACGAATTGAATATGAATTAATTTATTTGGGCTGCAACAGCTCTCGTACGAGGGGCAATGTGACAGCACGTTTTGTTTCTAGTGAGTAGGCATCCAAAGCATCAATTAGGGCCATGAGGTTAGGCATATCGCGATAAAAGCGATTTAATAACCAAGGTAATACATCTGGGGATAAAACTAAGCCGCGCGCTTGCGCCGCTTGTTGTAAAGCTTCTATTTTCTCATCATCGCACAAAAGGTGGGTTTGAAAGATCAAACCCCATCCCAGGCGGGTGCGAAGGTCTTCTCTGAGCTTTAAAGCGCCCGGGGCGGCATTGCCAGCCATGAAAATATGAACTGCTTTGCTACCCTGAATCGCATTCAGAATGCGAAATAAAGAGGCCACCAAGCGCTCATCCAGTCTATCCACGTCATCCACAGTGATTACAGAGGGTTTATCGCTTGCGCAGAGGGCGGGCAAGCCTTCCTCGAGGCGTACCCAGGAAATGGGCTCATTGGGAGTGAGGGGGAAGTGTTCTAAATCCAATTGTTGGGCTGCGTTGCCAATTGCATCGAGTAGGTGGGTGCGACCAGAGCCTTCTGATCCCCACCAATAGATCCAGCGTTGATTCAGGGGATTCTCGCTGACTAATCTTGGAGTGTGTGATTCCCAGGATTTGACTAGGGCTACTAAAGCAGAGTGCAGCGCCCCATTTTCTCCAGCTAAAAAATTACTTAAACTGGGTTTGGGCGTATGACCAATGTCGAGCGCAAACTGCTTTGGTAGTGAAGGCTTATTCATTGCTGCAGAAATTTACTTTTGATACCAAGGGCTTTGGGTATAGCGTGACCAGCCATATTGCAAAAGCACTAAACCGACTGCGCTGATTGGTAATGCTAAGAGCACGCCAAAAAAGCCAAATAAGTTTCCAAACAGTAGCAATGCAAATAGCACGGCAACTGGATGAAGGCCAATACGCTCGCCCACTAGGCGTGGCGTGAGGAAGAAGCCTTCAATGAATTGACCCAGCCCGTATAGCACCAGCACGCCAATGATTGCACCCTCCGGTCCAAATTGCAGAAGGGCTGCGAGGATGGCCAAGGTGAACCCCACGGTAATGCCAATATAAGGAATCACAATCATGAGTGCAGTGAATACGCCTAAGGCCACAGCGCCTTTAATTCCAATGATGCTTAATCCAGTGCTATAAAAAACAGACATGATGGAAATCACCATGAGCATCCCCCTGAGATACTGGGAGAGTAAGCCATCAGCATGCTTGATTAAATGGTGTACGGTATCTTGTGCTCTCAGGGGCACAATTTTTTTCAGTAACTGAAAAAAATGATCCCAGTCGATCAGTAGATAAAACATCACAAATAATGTCAGCACTGCATTGACGAATCCGGTAATTACTGAGCTACCAGACATCAATACCGTCTCTAGTGTGGATGTCATCAGCGCATCAGAATTGTCATTGAGATGCGTCGTAATTTTCTCGGTGGCGCTGGATTTAAGAGTGCTCCAATCCACATGGACATTAAATTCACTCAGTTTTGGCTCAAGCCAGGCTTGCGTGTTTTGAATCCATTCTGGAAATTGCGCCTTGATTAGAGGGATTTCGGTTTTGAGGAGCGTAATAAATAGGCTCAAAATCAAAAAAACCACTCCCAGGCCCAGAATCATGGCAATCGCTGCTGCAGCTGCGCGGGGTAGCTTATGCCCCTCAAGCCACAAGCAAACTGGGCGCAAGGCATAAGCCAGAATAAATGCGGTTAGAAAAGGGGTAAAAATTTCAGCCATCGTGCTCGAATCCTCTAGAATTCAATGATTCTACCGACCAAGTAGCGTTTTTTACTAATTTTCTATCTCTGCCATGAACTCAACTACCAATTCTTCCTCAAAAGGCCTTTCCTACCGTGACGCTGGTGTCGATATCGATGCTGGAGACGATTTGGTAGACCGCATTAAGCCTTTGGCTAAGAAAACCATGCGCGAAGGCGTATTGGCGGGTATTGGTGGCTTTGGTGCCCTGTTTGAGGTGCCAAAACGCTACAAAGAGCCAGTATTGGTATCTGGTACTGACGGCGTTGGCACAAAGCTCAGATTAGCCTTTGAGTGGAATCGTCATGACACGATCGGCCAGGATTTGGTGGCAATGAGTGTGAATGACATTTTGGTTCAGGGTGCTGAACCTCTCTTTTTTCTAGACTACTTCGCATGCGGAAAGCTCACTGTCGACACTGCGGCTACTGTCGTTGGTGGCATCGCTAAGGGCTGTGAATTGTCAGGATGCGCATTGATTGGTGGTGAAACTGCTGAGATGCCGGGTATGTATCCTCCAGGTGAATACGACTTAGCCGGCTTTGCTGTTGGCGCTGTTGAAAAATCTAAAATCATTACTGGTGCAACGATTGCCCCGGGAGATGTGGTTTTGGCAATTGCTTCGAGTGGTGCCCATTCCAATGGTTATTCATTAGTTCGTAAAATTATTGAGCGTGCTGGCGCAAAACCAACTGATGATTTGGGTGGCCGTTCATTGGGCGATGTGGTGATGGCCCCTACACAAATTTACGTGAAGCAGCTGTTGAAGTTGATCAATGAGATCGATGTAAAGGGTATAGCTCATATTACTGGTGGCGGTTTAGTGGATAACGTGCCGCGTGTGCTCCCAGAAAATACGCAAGCTGTATTACATCGCGATAGCTGGCAAATGCCAGAACTCTTCCGCTGGTTGCAGATGAAGGGTGGCGTGGCTGATGCAGAAATGGTGCGCGTATTTAACTGCGGTATTGGTATGGTGGTCATTGTGCCTGCCGATCAAGCAGATGCTGCAATTCAATCACTTAAGGCTGAAGGTTTGCATGCTTGGACCGTTGGTGAAGTTGTAGAACGTCCAACTGGCGCGCCACAAACTATCGTTATTTAATACTCCTAAAGCCTATTTGCTGAGGCTTTGCTTGCAGCAATCAAGTGCTGCATTTAACTCATGCGAGTTGAAGGGGTCGAAAGTTTTTCTTCCAGCAATTGCACGCAACCACGTTAACTGTCGCTTACCAAGTTGCCTAGTAGCTGCCAGTGCTTTGTAGCGCATTTCAGCTAGATCCACTTCTCCGGATAAGAACTCCCAGACTTGTCGATAGCCAACAGAGCGAATCGCAGGTAAGTCACCATGCAGGTTTGGATTTTTTCTAAGTAGCTGAACCTCTTCTAACAATCCTCCAATGAGCATTTCATCAAATCTTTTTTCTAGGTTCTGATGTAAGCGCGAGCGATCGCTGGGTTCTAGCGAAATGAGGTCAATCCACTCCGGAATAGTTGAACCTTCTCTGCCATCTTCGCTTGGAGCATCCGCTAGTAGTTCTGACATTGGTTTGCCGGCGATTTCAAAAACTTCTAAAGCACGCTGTACCCGTTGAGAATCATTGGGTTGCAAACGCGCCGCAGTGATGGGGTCTACTTTGGCGAGTTCGGCATGCATCGCAGGCCAGCCAATCAATTTGCCTTGCTCATCGAGGCGGGCGCGGATTTCAGGATCTGCAGGCGGTAAAGAAGAGAGGCCATAGGCCCAGGCCCGCCAATACAGCATCGTGCCGCCCACCACAATAGGAATATTCCCACGATCACGAATTTCTACGCATAGTCGCTTGGCATCATTTGCAAAGCGCGCTGCTGAATAGGATTCAGTGGGCTCTAAGATATCAATCAGGTGGTGTTGAACCGCAGCCTGCTCTGCTTTGCTTGGTTTGGCGCTTCCAATATCTAATCCGCGATAAACCAGGGCAGAGTCCATGCTGATGATTTCAACCGTTCTACCTATGAGCTTGGCATGCTCTGCCAAAGCCATGGCGAGATGGGTTTTGCCTGCGCCTGTGGGGCCAACAATACAGAGTATGGGTGGCTGAAGAGGTGAATGCGTAGGCTGAATGTGAGGTTCAGTTTGCATAAGACATTATAGGAATGAAACGCTGCAATCTCTATTGAGATTGACGAGCCTACTGCTTAATGCAGTTTTGTTTGGCTCTCTAGGGTAGCAATATGCTCACGAATGTCTGCTGCATCTTCTGCGCCAGGCATTTCGCTTAAGTAGCGATGAAGGTCGGCTATCGCAGGACGAACGTACTCTAGTTGCGCGAAGATCAAGCCGCGATCTCGAATCTCTTCACTTGACTCTGGTAACAAAATGACAAGGCGCTCTTGAATGCCCAGAAGACGCTCCCAACGCTCGTCTTCGGAGTAAATCATTTTGAGATTTCTCATAAGGCGGGAGAGAATTTCTCGAGAGCTAGAGGCGCGCAAGAAAATATTGAGTGGCAGACTGAGTTCACCACGATAGCCTTTGGCATCGAGGTAAGGGTCGAGCATTTCCTGCAATTGATTCTTGGAGAGGGACTCGCCATTCAATGGATCCATGATGATTTCACCTTGTTGTAAGGAGATGCGCATCATGAAGTGATTGGGGAAAGATACCCCACGAATATTCAAACCAATTTGCTGACCAAGCTCCATCATCAAGATTGCTAAGGAGATTGGAATGCCACGACGATTCTTAATGATTTGATGAAGATAAGAATTCTCGGGCGCGTAAAAATCATTCGGATTTGGGCCAAATCCCAATTCGTTGTAAAAGAAATGCTTGAGCAATTGCAGGCGCTGAATCGGTGGTGTATCAGAGGTAATGCGTTGCTTCAGCTTATTTCCCCATTGATCGATCTGATCGAGAACGCCTTGAACATCGAGATCAGGATAAGCATGTTGCGCAACTGCTACCGTTGCCTCCGTTAAAGGGAGGTGCTCGTCCTCAGCTACGAGGGATGTGAAATAGTCAAGTTGTTGTGTTGACATAAAAGCTATTTTGCATGACGCAGGAATTTTTGCCAGCGAATGCCAACAAGCCAGAGGGCTGCAAAATAAACTACTGCTGCAGCAGCTAGCCAGGCAGCTACTAATCCAATGCGGATCCAGGGGCTAGATTGCAGTGCGATCCAATCGTGTGCAGTGGCTGCGTAATACAAAAGAAATGCAAAAGGTATTAAGGCAAGTAAGAGCTGCCCTAAGTACTTTAACCATGCAGCGCTAGGTAGAGCACCGCGACGATGTAGGCCAACCCACAGTAGCGTTGCATTTAGGCAGGCGCCAGCACCCACGGAAAGGGCAAGGCCGGCATGGCCTAGCCAGGGAACAAAAGCTAAATTAGCCAATTGGGTTGCTGCCAAGACCAACAAACCAATTTTCACTGGTGTGCGGATGTCTTGTCGTGAATAAAAGCCGGGAGCCAGGATCTTCACCAAAATGAGACCAATGAGTCCAACGCCATAAGCTGCCAGTGCACGCTGTGTCATGAGGACATCCATGGCATTGAACTTGCCGTAGTGATATAGCACCGCTGCTAGCGGCTCACCAAAAATAAAGAGAGCAATTGCGCAAGGGGCCGCTAGCAAAAAGGTGAGCTGCAATCCCCAAATGAGAAGTTCGCCAGCATGTACTAAATCGTTTTTTGCATTTGCCTTACTCAGACTTGGCAGTAAGACAGTTCCTAGCGCTACGCCTAAGAGGGCCGTCGGAAACTCCATCAGACGATCCGCATAAGAGAGCCAGGACACACTACCGGTTTGTAAGCGAGAGGCAATATTGGTATTGATGATCAGGGAAATCTGGGCAACGGAGACTGCAAATACCGCAGGACCCATGAGTTTCATGACGCGCTTTGCATCTGGATTTTGAATGGCTGCTTTGATGGCTCCGGGCAAGAGACTCACTCTAGGCAATAAGCCGAGGCGGGATAGCGCTGGAACTTGAATCGCAAGCTGCAAGAAGCCACCCACAAGGACGCCAATGCTCAAGGCATAAATCGGTTGATCCAGATGGGGTGCCAAGAAGATGGCGCTGCCGATCAGGGCTAAATTGAGTAAAACTGGGGTAAATGCTGGAATAGCGAAGCGGCCAAAAGTATTGAGAATCCCGGCTGATAGGGAAACCATGGAAATAAGGCCAATGTAAGGGAACATGATTCGGGTCATGACTACGCTTGCCTCGTATGCTGGACCTCCCTCAAAGCCCGTAGCAATCGCCAAAATCAACAGGGGGGCACCGATCACCCCCAGGAGTACCGTGAGCAACAAAGCCCAGAATAAGAGCGTGGCAACGGCATTTACGAGGATTTGGGACTGTTTTACGTCACCCTTACTCGAAATTTCCCCCAAAATGGGTACAAATGCCTGAGAAAAGGCCCCTTCGGCAAAGAGTCGGCGTAGCAAATTAGGCAGTCTAAAAGCCACATTAAAGGCATCCGTCCACTCTGAAGCCCCAAAACTACGGGCAATCAGGGTCTCCCGGAGGAGTCCAGTGATCCTAGAGAGCATGGTGAGGGAGCTAACCTTGGCGGCAGCAGAAAGCAGATTCATGGGCTAATTTTCCCCTATTTATCAAGCGACTGGGCTTTTTTAGTCCTTCTTTAATGTAAAATCTTGAGTTTTGGTGAGTCAGTTTACAAATTTGGCGAACCCACACAGAATTTTAGTTAACCGTATTTTGTAATTTTCATATAGCAAGGTTTAAAGATGGCCAATACCGCACAAGCGCGTAAACGCGCACGGCAGGCAGTAAAACAGAATGAGCACAACTCCAGTTTGCGTTCAAAGCTTCGCACTTCCATCAAGGCAGTTCGTAAAGCAATTGAAACTGGCGACAAGGCTGCTGCAGCTAAAGTGTTCGCAGCAACTCAATCAACAATCGACAAGATTGCTGATAAAAGGATTGCTCACAAAAATACTGCATCACGTCAGAAGTCACGTTTGTCTGCAGCAATTAAGGCAATGGCAGCGTAAGACTTTTATAGTTTTAGGCAGACTCTAGAGTGATTGAGGTCTAAGCCCGCTCCTTATCAGAGCGGGTTTTTGTTTTTAGGACTTGGATTGTGAATTCGGTTCGAATTCACAGGCCTCTTCGATTGGTAGGCTGTTGTCTTTGGCAAAGTTCATGACAAAGTCGAGCGCTCTCGGATCAAGGTCTCTGAGTCTGGTATCAATAACAACGCATTTCACTTTTGCAATAACCACTGGCCTGACATAAGGTGAGTAAGTGAAGCGGGGGTCACCAGCATCGCCTAGTGGGCGAAAAGTGGCCATCACTCCGCAAAGACGTTCGGCCCAGTCGCTGGGACGAAAAGGTTTGCCAGAAGTTGTAATGCCTTGAATAAAAAGCTTTTTGTGGTTCAAGTTGGCGTAGAAATCGTTGTAAGGAATCAGTGTTACTCAGCCCCCTAGCTTAACAGTCTGCGAAGGCCTTAAGATGACTTTAGGAACTATTTTCGTGCAGCTCGGCACCCCAAACAAAAAATGCAAGCTAAAACTCTAGTAGAAAGCTCAACAATGACATCTTTGGCAAAGCCTCAAGTGCCTGGCCAGGTTAAGCATTACTTGCAGTTTGCTGACCTGACACGCGAAGAGTATGACTATCTCCTCAAACGTTCTGCTTGGCTCAAGACCAAGTTTAAAAGTTACGAGACTTGGCATCCCCTGCACGATCGCACTCTAGCGATGATCTTTGAGAAGCATTCGACTCGTACTCGTCTTTCTTTTGAGGCTGGCATACACCAGCTTGGCGGGCATGCGGTATACCTGAACACTAGAGATACCCAGTTGGGTCGTGGCGAGCCTGTAGAGGACGCTGCGCAGGTCATTTCTAGGATGACTGACATCATCATGATCCGCACTTTCGGCCAGGAAATTATTGAGCGCTTTGCTGCGAATTCTCGCGTGCCAGTGATCAATGGCCTTACTAATGAATACCACCCTTGCCAAGTATTAGCCGATATCTTTACTTTCGTTGAGGCTCGCGGCCCAATCCAAGGCAAAACTGTAGCTTGGGTAGGTGATGCCAATAATATGACCTATACCTGGATACAGGCAGCCGAGTGTTTAGATTTCCAAATTCGCTTCTCTGCGCCAGGCGGCTATCAGCTTGATGAGTCTAGGTTGACTGCTAAAGCGAAGCAACACCTTACTGTTTGCGCTGATCCAAAAGATGCCTGCAAGGATGCTGACTTAGTGACTACCGATGTATGGACCAGCATGGGTTATGAGGATGAGAACACCTCACGCATGAGCGCCTTTAAGGGCTGGATGGTAGATGAAGAATTAATGTCTTTGGCTAAGCCAGATGCCTTGTTCATGCATTGCCTGCCAGCCCATCGTGGTGAAGAGGTTTCTGCGGAAGTGATCGATGGTCCTCAAAGTATTGTTTGGGAAGAAGCTGAAAATCGTCTGCATGTTCAAAAGGCGTTGATGGAGTATTTGCTCTGCGGCCGTTCGGATTAACTTTTTTGAAGCAACTTGTTTTGGTTGGTTATTAGTTTATTTTTAATTGAAAAGAAATCATGTCTGATATTAAAAAAGTAGTTTTAGCGTATTCCGGTGGTCTTGACACTAGCGTGATCTTGAAATGGCTTCAAGATACTTATCAATGCGAGATTGTTACTTTCACGGCTGATTTAGGTCAAGGTGAAGAGCTTGAGCCAGCACGTGCCAAAGCGCTGCAGTTTGGTATCAAGCCAGAAAATATTTTTATCGATGACTTGCGTGAAGAGTTTGTTCGTGACTTTGTATTCCCAATGTTTCGCGCCAATACGATTTACGAAGGCGAGTATCTTTTAGGTACTTCCATCGCGCGCCCATTAATCGCTAAGCGTCAAATTGAAATTGCTCGCCAAACTGGCGCTGATTCTGTATCGCATGGTGCTACTGGAAAAGGTAATGACCAAGTTCGTTTTGAGTTGGGTTACTACGCACTTGAGCCAGGAATCAAAGTCATTGCTCCGTGGCGTGAGTGGGATCTCCTCTCTCGTGAAAAATTGATGGCTTATGCAGAAAAGCATGGCATTCCAGTTGAGATGAAGCACAAGCAAGGCGGTTCCCCATACTCCATGGATGCCAACTTATTGCATATCAGTTATGAAGGTCGCCATCTCGAGAACCCAAATGCTGAAGCAGAAGAATCCATGTGGCGCTGGACGGTCTCTCCTGAGAAGGCTCCAGATACCCCAGAAATTATTGAAATTGAATTCCGTGCTGGTGATCCAGTAGCAATCAATGGCAAGGCATATAAGCCGCATGAGTTGTTGGCTGAGCTCAATCGCATCGGTGGCATGCATGGCATTGGCCGACTTGACCTGGTTGAGAATCGCTTTGTCGGTATGAAGAGCCGCGGCTGCTATGAAACGCCTGGTGGCACTATTTTGCTGAAAGCACACCGCGGTATTGAGAGCATTACTTTGGATCGTGAAGTAGCTCACCTCAAAGATGATTTGATGCCACGTTACGCCAGTTTGATCTACAACGGTTTATGGTGGGCGCCAGAGCGTCTGGCTCTGCAAACATTGATCGATCATACGCAGCAGATGGTTAATGGCGTTGTGCGTTTGAAGCTGTATAAGGGATCTGTCTCTGTGATCTCACGTGATTCAGCGAACACCCTGTTTGATCAAACTATCGCCACCTTTGATGATGACGGTGGTGCATACAACCAAGCCGATGCTGGTGGATTCATCAAGCTCAATGCTTTGCGTATGCGAATTGCTGAAACGGCAAGACGTAAGCGTGCTAAATAATTCCGATAAATAACTAACTAGTAAATTCAGATTAGAAAGAATAAAGATGCAATTTGATCAAGTTTCTGTAGGCAAGAAAGCCAATGTATTTTTTGGTGGTAAGTGTGTATCTCATACTGTGACTTTGCCTAATGGCGTTCGTAAGTCTGTCGGCGTAGTGTTACCAAGCACTTTACGTTTTGACCTGAGCACTAAAGAAGTCATGGAGGTAGTCGATGGAACTGCATTTGTCAGCATCAACGGCGCTCCTGAAGTCGAATTCAAGGCCGGACAATGCTGGGAAGTGGAAAAGGGTGGTTATTTCATTATCCGTGCCGAGTCACCAGTGCATTATGTTTGCCACTTTGAATAAGTAAACAAGTAAGCAAGGGGAGTATTCCTCTTATATCCAAAACAAAAACGCAGACCGAGGTCTGCGTTTTTGTTTTACAGCTGTAAGTAGCCCCTTATTTCTTGGGTAGCCCTTGAATAACGGTACCCGGCACGATCACTCTTTCAGAGAACCACCGCTTATTCATCTCCAAAGCATAGCGAATTAGAGCTTGAGAGCAGTGATTATTAGTTGTCTGTGCTTGCATCTCTTCGATATTCACAATCTTGCCGTCATCAGCAATGAAGGCAATGGATAGCGGGATCTTGGTGTTGCTCATCCAGAAGCAATGCCCTGCTTTTTGCTCAAAGATAAACAGCATGCCTGAGTTGGTAGGCATGCTCGTACGATTCATGAGTCCGATTTCACGTGCTTTAGAGGTATCTGCCAGCTCTGCCTGAATACGATAGATGCCGACCTTCAACTCAACGTTTGGCAGGCCAGTATTAACTTGCGCGAACGCAGCAGCAGAAAAGATACTAGACGCTGTGACTAGTAAGGTAAGAATTTTTTTGATTTTGGATTGGAGTATGGTGTTCTGAGTGATCCGTTGTTGCGAGGGTAATTCTAAGTCAGGGTACAAGCGGGGTAAGAAAATTCAGGCGAAAAAAAACCCAGGAACAAGTCCTGGGTTTTTAATAATGATCTAAAGCAGATTAAGCTGCTTGGATATTAGTAGCTTGTTTGCCTTTAGGACCTTGGGTAATGTCAAACGTTACCTTTTGGTTTTCCTTGAGGGTTTTGAACCCAGGCATTGTGATTGCGCTGAAATGCGCAAACAACTCTTCTTCACCATCATCAGGTTTGATAAAGCCAAAACCTTTTGCATCATTGAACCACTTAACAATTCCGGTCGCCATGCGAACTCCATTACATAAACTTAAAACAACCGTGATGAGGGTGAATACTTTTTAATCAGTCTCGCTCTACAACACGCCTAAATAGGACTTCAAATAAAGCCTACCCCCTGATTGTTTGCCCTTTATGGTGGGGTGTCAAGGGGTTGGGTAAAGATAGTTACTGATAAAGCCCCCTTTTTTTATCGAAAAATGCCCCAATATGGGGTTAGGAGGCCTTTCTTGATGGTTTTTTGCAACAAAGCCCTCAAATCCAAATTTTTACATCTGTGTTTAGAATGTTTCTCATGAGTCGTACAACGAAAAATCCCACGGTTGGCAATCCAAACAACCCTCACATTGAAGACACCATTCTTCTCGAAAAGCAGGCCGAGAAATTAAAGGCGCCTTCGATGTATAAAGTTTTGCTATTGAATGACGATTACACGCCAATGGAATTTGTGGTGATGGTCATTCAGGAGTATTTTAATAAAGATCATGAGACAGCTACACGGATCATGTTGCAGGTTCATTTAGTTGGTAAAGGCATTTGCGGTGTATTCACGCGCGATGTTGCAGCAACAAAAGTGCATCAAGTTATCGAGCTCTCCCGCGAAGCGGGTCACCCACTACAGTGCACTATGGAGGAAGCATGATTGCCCAGGAACTAGAAGTCAGTTTGCACATGGCATTTGTTGATGCGCGAGCTTCAAGACATGAATTTATTACGGTCGAGCATTTGCTTGCCGCTTTGTTAGATAACGCTACGGCAGTCGAGGTTTTAAAAGCCTGCGCTGTCAATATTGCTGAGCTGTGTGCGCAACTTAAAAACTTTATTAATGACAACACACCGGTTGTCCCTGGTAACGATGAAGTTGATACGCAGCCAACATTAGGTTTTCAGCGGGTGATTCAGCGCGCCATCATGCATGTGCAATCCACATCAAGCGGCAAAAAAGAAGTGACTGGTGCAAACGTACTGGTTGCAATCTTTGGTGAAAAAGATTCGCATGCGGTCTACTTCTTGCAGCAACAAGGCGTGACTCGCTTGGATGTCGTGAACTTTATTAGCCACGGCGTACGCAAGGATCAAACTGAGCAAGTGAAGCATGCTGAATCAGCTCAGGAGACAGAAGACGCGACCTCTGGTGGTAAAGAGAGTCCATTGGAGCAATACACTCAGAACCTGAATGTCATGGCTAAACAGGGCAAGATTGATCCACTCATTGGTCGTGAGAGCGAAGTTGAGCGCGTGATTCAGGTGCTTTGCCGTCGTCGTAAAAATAATCCACTCTTAGTAGGTGAGGCTGGCGTGGGTAAGACCGCGATTGCTGAAGGCCTTGCCTGGAGAATTGTGAAGGGCGATGTGCCTGAAATCTTGGCTGATGCCACAGTCTATTCATTGGACATGGGCGCGCTCTTAGCGGGTACTAAATACCGCGGTGATTTTGAGCAACGCTTGAAGAGTGTTCTCAAGTCTTTAAAAGACAGCCCGCATGGTGTTTTATTTATTGATGAGATTCATACTCTGATTGGTGCTGGTGCGGCCTCAGGCGGTACATTAGATGCCAGCAATTTACTAAAGCCTGCTTTATCAAACGGCCAACTGAAGTGTATCGGCGCAACTACCTTTACTGAATATCGTGGCATTTTTGAAAAAGATGCGGCGCTATCACGTCGATTCCAGAAGGTAGATGTGGTGGAGCCAACCGTCGATCAGACTGTGCAAATCTTGCGTGGCCTCAAGTCTCGTTTTGAAGAGCATCACGGTGTTAAATACGCCTCTGCCGCTTTGGTGGCTGCGGCCGAACTGTCTTCACGCTATATCAATGATCGCCATTTGCCTGATAAGGCGATTGATGTAATTGATGAAGCAGGTGCAGCACAGCGCATTTTGCCAAAGTCTAAGCAGAAGAAAACGATTGGTCGCCCAGAGATTGAAGAGATTGTTGCGAAGATTGCTCGCATACCGCCACAGTCTGTGACGGTAGATGATCGTAGCAAGTTGCAAACACTGGATCGCGATATCAAGAGTGTGGTGTTTGGTCAGGACCCTGCAATTGAGGCATTGGCCAGCGCTATTAAGATGACCCGCGCGGGCCTTGGCAAGATTGATAGACCGATTGGCTCATTCTTGTTCTCTGGTCCAACTGGTGTTGGTAAGACTGAAGTTGCTAAACAGCTTGCCTATATTCTCGGGATTGAGCTTTTGCGTTTTGATATGTCGGAGTATATGGAGCGTCACGCTGTCAGCCGCTTGATTGGTGCTCCTCCAGGATATGTTGGCTTTGATCAAGGCGGCTTGCTGACTGAAGCCGTAAATAAAAAGCCACATTGCGTACTCTTGCTCGATGAAATTGAAAAAGCTCACCCAGATATTTTCAATATCCTTTTGCAGGTAATGGATCATGGCACCCTCACGGATAACAACGGCCGTAAGACCGACTTCCGTAATGTCATCATCATCATGACCACTAATGCTGGTGCAGAAGCGATGCAGAAGTCCACCATTGGCTTTACCAATGCTCGTGAGTCTGGTGATGAGATGGCGGATATCAAGAAGTTCTTCACACCAGAGTTCCGTAACCGTCTAGATGCGATTGTTTCCTTCAAGGCGCTTGATGAAACTATCATCATGCGTGTTGTGGATAAGTTCTTAATGCAGTTAGAAGAGCAATTGCATGAGAAGAAAGTGGATGCAACATTTAGTCCAGCATTGCGTGCACATCTGGCTAAGCATGGTTTTGACCCACTTATGGGTGCAAGGCCAATGCAGCGCATCATTCAAGATACGGTTCGTAAAGCGCTGGCCGATGAATTGTTATTCGGCAAGCTAGCGCAGGGCGGTCATGTGGACGTTGACATTGATGCTGATGGCAAAGTCCAACTTCAGTTTGATGCCCCCGTGATTCCGGGTAAGCGACCTAAGGCGGATGTAGCGCCAGTTGAAGAAATTTAACTTACTTTATCCTTAACTCTAAGTTACTCAAAAGCCACCTTCGGGTGGTTTTTGTATTTAATGTGGCGGCACCCCGCTGAATATCAGTCTTCACCCTGTAAATAAACTCTCATTCAAGCGCTGAGATAGGCTTTGCCAATGAGTTATATCTATTGTTGCGCTTAGAGAGTATCTTTAAGGTATCCGAAGGCTTATAACTGTTACAGCCTTGGGCTTCTCAACCTCACGTAACAGTCGTCCTCTCTAGCGAATTAGAGTAGGCCTCATTCTTCTCAGAAAATTTTTATATGTTTAAAAAACTTGCAACGGCAAGTTTAATTGCGCTTGTATGTAGCATGCCCCATGCTCAAATTAATATCGACACATCAGCGACTACTACAGGTGGTGCTATTACCAGTAGCCCTCTCAGTAATTCTGTTTCCACTGTCGGTGACGTCATAGCCGGCCCGTCGAGTTCAAGTGTTGGAGACCTTACTACTGGATCATCAAGCTCAACATCGCTCGGTGGATCGGTAGGAAACAGCTCTACAGGCGCCTCCAGCTCACAGGGAAATATTTCAGGAAACACCACCATTTCAACTTCCTATGAAGCCCCTAAGATTCCGGTAGCTACAGCATTTTCTCCGGCAAATCATCCCACTGCTCCCTGTATGGGGTCCACATCTATTGGGGGCTCTGCAGTCTTGTTTGGTTTTAGTGCTGGCCCATCCTGGGAGGCAACAGAGTGCATGACCTTTGAGGCAGCAAGATCATTTGATCAGGTTAGTATGTATGAAGATGCCTTAGCAATTAAATGCACCAGCAAATATTCTGCAGCTGCACCCAGCTGCATTAAGCTTCGTGAGCAGAAGGATGAATTGCGGAAAAAAGCGGAAGCGCTCGCATTTGATATACCTCAGCAGTTTGCTGTAATCTCAAACTTAGGCGCTAGCTATACCGAAACTATTGATCCCATATCTGGATTCAAAACAATCATTGACACTCGTGATGCGCGAATACATCCCATATTGAGTAGGTAACTAAGCTCTTCCTGTGCTTCCAAAACCACCTGCGCCGCGACTACTCTCAGTGAACTCTTCAACTACTTTGAGTTGAACTTGTTGCACTGGCATCACTACCAACTGAGCTAGGCGCTCCATAGGTTCGAGTTTGAATGCTGTAGATCCGCGATTCCAAGTGCTCACCATCAGTTGGCCTTGGTAGTCTGAATCAATCAGTCCCACGAGATTGCCCAGTACGATGCCATGTTTATGGCCCAAACCGGAGCGCGGGAGGATGAACGCTGCATAGCGTGGATCTTCTACATAAATCGCTAAACCTGTCGGGATGAGAACTATTTGTCCTGGAGCGATTTCAATGGCTTCATCAATGCAAGCGCGCAGATCCAAGCCGGCGCTACCTGGTGTGCCATAGCTTGGCAACTGGTCTCGCATACGTTCATCGAGAATTTTGACGTGAAGTTCTTGCATACAATTTCCTAAAGCAGGGTATTGGTTTGGAGAATTAAATTTTCTTAGCAACTAGCGCAATGAGTTGACGTGCTAGCTGAAGCTTGTCAGCTTTAGCAATTTTCTTGCTAGTGTTTTTTTCAACAATGAGTAATTCATTGAGATCGCTACCAAAAGTATCTGGGCCAATATTGCCCACAATCATCGGAATACCTTTGCGCTGCAGTTTTTCTTGTGCATGCTTCAGAAGATCTGTGGATTCTGCAGCAAAGCCAACGCAGAAAGGGTGAGGCTTACCACCTTTCGTTTTTACTGTCTTTGCAATATCCGCCAGAATGTCTGGATTAGCAATAAATTCAAGGCTTGGAGCCTGCTTACCTTGGCGCTTTATCTTCTCTTTGGCAGGTTTTGCAATACCCCAATCAGCAACGGCAGAAACCGCAAGGAAAATATCGCAGTCTGCAGATTGCATGGTGGCTGCGTGCATTTCTTTGGCGCTAACTACATTAGTGCGCGTAATTTTTCCAGTTGCAGCCAGTGGTGTATCTAACTCGCAAGGGCCGGCTATCAGGTGAACTTCTGCACCAGCCTCTACAGCGGCGCGAGCGATTGCAAACCCCATCTTGCCAGAGCTGCGATTGGTAATGCCGCGAACGGGATCAATTGCTTCAAAGGTAGGCCCGGCAGTAATTAAAACTCTCTTGTCTACCAACGGTTTCTTCTGGAAGAAGGCAATTAATTGTTCGGTAATTTCTGCGGGTTCAAGCATGCGACCAAAGCCAACTTCGCCGCACGCCTGAAAGCCACTTGCAGGGCCAAGTAATTTGACATTGTCTTTAATCAGTCGTTCAGCACTTCTTTGGGTTGCGGCATGCTCCCACATTTGTTTGTTCATGGCAGGAGCAAGCAATAAGGGGCAATCTCTCGCCAGGCAAAGTGTGGTGAGTAAGTCATCACCCAGGCCAAGAGATAGTTTAGCCATCAGATCTGCACTTGCCGGCGCAATCAAAATTGCATCTGCAGCTCTAGATAGTTCAATGTGAGCCATATTATTGGCAATGCTGCTATCCCATTGGCTGGTGTAAACCGGATTGCCTGTGAGCGCTTGCATGGTGACTGGTGTCACAAATTGTTGAGCAGCTTGGGTCATCACCACTTGAACGCTGGCACCTTCTTGTATTAACTGACGTGCTAGCTCAGCCGACTTATAGGCCGCAATGCCACCAGAAATGCCGAGAACGATTTTCTTATTTAAAAGTGATTGCATGGGGCCAGCTTAATGGGATTGAGGCGTTTTGCCAAATGACTTGCGAAGCTCGCTCCAAATAATGAGGCCAGCACCAATACAAATGGCGCTATCGGCAATATTGAAGGCAGGCCAATGCCAATTGGCGTAATGTAAATCTATAAAGTCGACTACAGTGCCATACATGATTCGATCCAAGACGTTCCCTAGCGCGCCTCCCAGAATGAGACTGAGAGCCCAGCAGAGCATTTTGTCGGCCAGACTCTTGCGTAGCAGCCAAAGGATATAAGCCGAAGCTGCTAAGCCCAGGAGTGTGAAGAACCAGCGCTGCCATCCCGAGCTCTGCGCTAAAAAAGAAAACGCGGCTCCTGGGTTAAATAACAGCAACCAGTTCATAAGTGGCAGGACGGGCTCAGGTACACCTAATTGAAGATTGCTTAAGGCAGACCATTTACTTAGTTGGTCTAGCAATAGCGTAATGATTGCAATCGCTAGATAACGAAGAAATGATAGGTTTGCGCTCACGATGTAGTGGTATGAATGCTGATTGTTTATGCAAACAAACGTGCTTCACCATCCCCAAAAAGATTGCTGATGCAGCGGTCGCATAACTCTGGATGTTCAGCATTAGCGCCAACATCGGCGGTGTGATGCCAGCAACGACCACATTTCTTATATTGACTGCCTCGCACAAGGACTTCTAGACCGCCATTACTCAATTCAATGTTGGCACTAGAGGTAATGGTGACAAAGCGCAAGTCATCTTCAAGAGAATGCAAAATTGCAAAATCGACATCACCCACTTTAATGGTGAGTTCAGCTTGCAAAGATGAGCCTACATTGCCAGCTTCACGCTCAATCTCAATTGCCTTGGTTACCTCGGAACGAATTTCTCGTACACGATTCCATTTGGCTAGAAGTTCAGTGGCTTGGACAATTTCTGGGAAGGTGCCGAACTCTTCCATGAAGATGGATTCACTGAGTTTTTCATTGGCCGCATGGGGGGGTGATGTCCAGGCTTCCTCTGCGGTAAAGGATAGGAATGGAGCCAACCACTTTAAAAGATTGCGAGTGATGTGAAACAGTGCATTTTGTGCGGCACGACGCTCTTTAGAGTCTGGGGCGCTGGTATAGAGGCGGTCTTTCAGAATATCTAAGTAAAAGCCACCTAAATCTTCCGAGCAGAAGGTGAGCATGCGCGCTACAGCAGGCTGGAACTCATAAGCCTTATAGTGAGCTTGCACTTCATTTTGTAATTGATTGGCGAGAGCAACAGCATAGCGATCAATCTCAAGCCATTCGCTTGCAGGCATGCTGTGCTTTGATGGATCAAAGTCGGAGAGGTTGGCTAGCAAGAAACGCAAAGTATTGCGAATACGACGATAGCTTTCCGCCACGCGCTTCAGAATCTCATCGGAAATGGTCATCTCACCGGAATAATCGGTAGACGCTACCCACAAACGAATAATCTCTGCACCCAGCTTGTCGGCAACCTGCTGAGGTGCAATGACATTACCCACAGACTTGCTCATCTTGTGGCCTTGACCATCGACGGTAAAGCCATGCGTTAGGAGTGCTTTGTATGGCGGCTTGCCATCGAGCATTGCGCCAGTAAGCAGAGATGAGTGGAGCCAACCACGATGTTGGTCTGAACCCTCAAGATACAAGTCAGCTAATCGACCATCTGTATTCTCAGCCTCAGGACGATAGAGCTCATCACGGTGTGAGCCGCGAATAACATGCCAGTGCGTAGTACCGGAATCAAACCACACATCCAAGGTGTCGCGATTCTTCTCATATTGAGATGCTTCTTCACCAAGCAGTTCAGCCACCTCAAGTTTTTGCCAAGCTTCAATACCTTCTTTTTCAACTCGTTTTGCAATCTCTTCGAGCAATTCCACTGTACGAGGATGTGGTTCACCGCTTTCCTTATGAACAAAGAAGGCCATGGGTACACCCCATTGACGTTGACGTGACAAGGCCCAATCTGGACGGTTGGCAATCATGCTCTTTAGGCGCTGCTTACCCCAGGCTGGGAAGAACTCAGTATTTTCAATGCCAGTTAATGCTGCCTCGCGCAGACTTGCTTTGCCATCAGATGGTTTCTTATCCATGCTTGCAAACCACTGTGAGGTTGCACGATAAATAATCGGCGACTTGTGACGCCAGCAGTGCATGTAGGAGTGGGTATAAGTCTTATCGCGCAAGAGGCTACCTGCCTCACGCATAGCTTCGACAATCTTGGGGTTGGCTTTCCAAATGTATTCGTTGGCAAAGAGTGGCAACCAAGAGGCGTAGACGCCATTACCCATGACTGGGTTCAAGATATCTTTATCGGCTAACTTATTTGCTTTGCAAGACTTAAAGTCTTCCTCACCATAGGCTGGTGCAGAGTGCACAACACCAGTACCAGTGTCGAGCGTGACGTATTCAGCTGGGTAGATTGGTGAGAGGCGCTTGTATCCCTCATGCAATGGAGCGAGCGGATGCCAGAATGAGATGTTGGCTAATTGACTGCCTAAACAAGTAGCAATGACTTTACCTTCAAGGCCAAAATCTTCGAGGCAAGTCTCTACTCGGTCTTTTGCCAAGATGAGCAATTTGTCACCCGTATCAACTAAGGCGTAAGTGAGCTCTGGGTGAACATTCAAGGCCTGATTAGATGGAATAGTCCAAGGTGTTGTGGTCCAAATCACAATCATTCCGGGCTTGGCTGGAATCTCAGGTAGGCCAAATGCTTTTGCTAATTGTGGACGCTGCGCATCATCAAAAGCAAAACCAACGTCGACCGTTGGATCGGTCTTATCTTGGTATTCCACTTCAGCTTCAGCTAGCGCAGAGCCGCAATCAAAGCACCAGTTCACTGGCTTGAGGCCACGGAAGACATAACCCTTTTCCCAGATTTTCCCGAGCGCACGAATTTCATCGGCCTCATTGCGGTAATTCATAGTGAGGTAAGGGTTATTCCAGTCGCCCAACACGCCCAAACGCTCAAAACCTTCTTTCTGCTTATCTACCTGCACCTTAGCGTAGGCACGGGCTTTTGATTGAACTTCAGCAGTAGGTAAATTTTTGCCAAATTCTTTTTCAATCTGAATCTCAATCGGCATGCCGTGGCAATCCCAGCCTGGTACGTATGCAGAGTCGAAGCCCATCAACCAGCGGGACTTCACGATCATATCCTTGAGGATCTTATTTACTGCATGACCAATATGAATATCGCCGTTTGCATATGGGGGACCATCATGCAAAATAAATTTTGGTTGATTGGCATGTGCTGCACGAATCTTTTCGTAGAGTTTATTTTTCTGCCATTGAGCAACCCATTGAGGCTCACGCTTTGGTAGGTCTCCCCGCATTGGGAATGAGGTCTCTAGAAGATTAACAGGATAAGAGTTTTCTTTTTCAGACATAAGCTTTTTTCTGGAAATAATTTCTGGCATGCGCTGCATCAGATGCAATCGCCTTGGTAAGGGTGTCGAGGTCAGAGTACTTGGCCTCGTCACGGATTTTTTCTAAGAGTTCAACGGTAATAATTTTTCCGTAAACATCTGCGTTGTAATCAAAGATGTGTGTCTCTAAGAGAACGCGACCTTCGTCTTCGACTGTTGGCCTTACCCCGAGGCTGGCTACAGCAGGAAGTGGCTTGTCTCCAAGGTCTACTACTTGTGCAGTAAAGATGCCAGAGCAGGCAGGTTTACGGTGATGGAGGTGGTTGGCAACAGCGAGATTGAGTGTGGGGAAGCCTAAAGTGCGCCCTAGCTTTTGTCCATGAATGACATGACCAGAAATGCCATAAGGGCGACCTAATAGTTTGCTGGCTTGATCCATCTCTCCATTAGCCAAAGCATTTCGTAATGCTGAGCTAGAAATGCGCTCACCATTCTCAAGGACGGTGTGAATGCTAGAAACTTCAAAACCATATTTTTCACCAGCAGCTTTGAGACTTGCAAAGTTCCCTGCGCGTTTTGCGCCATAACAAAAATCATCCCCAATCAAAATCCATTTGGCGTTGAGTTGTTTGATGATGATCTCAGAAACGAACTCTTCTGGAGTAAGTCGAGCAAAAGCTGTATTGAAATGTTCTACCACTACACGATCGATGCCGATGTCAGCAAAGGCGGCAAGCTTATCGCGTAAATTTAAAATGCGAGGGGGCGCTTGCTCTGGGGAAAAGAATTCTTTCGGATGTGGTTCGAAAGTCATCACACAGCTAACCAAGCCACGCTCTTGGGCGCCATCCTTCAGTTGTTTGAGCAGGGCGCGATGACCCCTATGCACGCCATCGAAATTACCGATGGTTAAGGCACAAGCCGGTCCTGCAGAAAACTGGGTGGGGCCACGGAATACGTTCACTAAATCGCTTTCAGGGTCGCTTTCGGGGTAACCATCAATTATATTGTGGGCATGCCATCTATCGTTATCTTAATCTCAGGCCGCGGATCCAATTTCGAGGCTATCGTCAAAACAGCTCAAAAAGAGCAGTGGCCCGTCACGTTTGCAGGGGTGATCGCTAATCACTCTGCGGCTAAGGGCCTTGATTTTGCTCGCTCTCAGGGCATTCCTGCCTTTGCTATTGAGCACAAAGGGCATGCTACGCGCGAGTCCTTTGATGCCGCCCTGATTGCGAAAATCGATGAATTGGGGGCGGATTTAGTGGTTCTTGCGGGTTTTATGCGCATTCTGACCCCGGACTTTATCCGCCATTTTGAGGGTCGACTCATCAATATTCACCCAGCCTTACTACCAGCCTTCCCGGGTTTGCATACCCACGAGCGGGCTTTGGAGGCTGGCGTAGCCGAACATGGTGCCAGCGTGCACTTTGTTACCGAGGGTGTCGATGAAGGCCCTATCATCTGCCAGGCCTCAGTCCCCGTGCTCCCAAACGATGATGCAGATAGTTTGGCGGCACGGGTTTTAGCTGCTGAGCATCAGATTTACCCGCGGGCCGTAAAATGGTTCCTAGATGGACGATTGCGAATAGAAGGTAATCAAGTTCAGGTTCAACCACCGGAGTCGCAATTAATAAAATTATGAGTAAAGAACGTTCATCCCGCGGAGCCGGTACTGGCTCAAAGTCTGGATCCAGATCTGGATCACGCTTAGGCCCACAAAAGAGTTATGCCGCTAAATCTAAGGATCCATTGCGTCGCCCAGAGCGTCGTAATGCGAGCGGAAATATCATTGCGCCCGAAGGTCAAAAAAACTTTTCCAATGCAAAAGCATTGCCACAACATGCGATTCATTTAGAACGCTTCCTGCCAGAACTACTTAATTTTGAGCAACCAGCTGATCGTGTAGTGAGTCGGTATTTCCGCTCTGAACCACAGCTAGGTAATCGCGATCGCGCTTTGATTGCTGAAAGTGCTTTTGCCATCTTACGTCGTAAAAATGAGTTCTCTCAGTTTGCCTCTAGCGGTGAAGGTTCCCAGGCTAGACGTTTAGCCCTATTGGGTTTGCTGTCCGCTCTGTCTGAGGGTGGCCTAGGTTCCGCTAATCGTGCTGAGAGTGCGATTGCCGACTTAGCTCACGTACTCAAGACGGGCGAGTACGAGTGGTTGCAGCGTTTTGCGACAGTCGATCCATCAGCACTGAATGCCTTGGTTCGCAATAATTTGCCGGAATGGTTATGGGATGCTTTTGGAAAATATCCTGGTGAAGAATCTCGCGAAGAGTTAGCTAAATCACTCATGCATCCCGCTCTTTTGGATTTGCGTGCAAACACCATGAAGACAACTCGTGAGCAATTGCTTGCTGAGATGAATGCCCTTGGCGGTCGCTATCAAGCAATCCCAACTCCGTATGCTCCTGATGGTGTGCGCATTATGGGTAAGCCCGCTTTGCAAAATACTGTTGGCTTTAAAGCAGGGATGTTTGAGGTTCAAGATGAAGGCAGTCAGCTCTTGGCTTATTTACTTGCTCCTAAGCGTGGTGAGATGGTGGTGGACTTTTGCGCGGGTGCTGGCGGCAAGACTTTGGCGATTGGAGCCATCATGCGCTCCACAGGCCGTTTGTATGCACTGGACACATCAGAGCGTCGCTTGGCTAATTTGAAGCCACGTCAGGCTCGTAGTGGACTTTCTAATGTCCATCCCGTTTGGATTGATAGCGAGAATGACACCAAGATCAAGCGCTTGGCCGGCAAGATTGACCGCGTTTTAGTTGATGCACCCTGCAGTGGTATGGGTACTTTGCGCCGCAATCCGGATCTGAAATGGCGTCAGACCCCAGAAGGGGTTCTGGAGCTCAATCAAAAGCAAATGAATATATTGGCTTCTGCAAGTCGCTTACTCAAGCCAGGAGGCCGCTTGGTTTACGCCACATGCAGCTTATTACCTCAAGAAAACCAGCAAATTGCTGAAGATTTCTTGGCAAAGCACCCCAATTTTGAGGTTGTTCCAGCAGCCGAGGTTCTTAAGCCATTGTTTCCAAAGGATAAAATTCCTATGGGATGCAGCCCCGACAACCCTTGGTGGCAGCTTTGGCCCCATATTCACGGCACCGATGGCTTCTTTGGGGCTGTTTTCCAAAAGAAGGCTTCCGCTCCTATTGAGAAGATTGATCAGGGTGACGTAAAAGGCGAAGAAAAAGAGATCAAGATCAAAACCAAGAAAGTCGCTAAAGAACTAAAATAAGGGTTTACACCTCCTATTAAGGAAACCCTTTTGAATTCAGTTTCAGGTTTTGATGTATTTCTCAGTTGGCTTGCTAATGGCTATTTGGATTGGTCATGGTGGCAGATCCTGGTTTTCACCTTGGTGGCAACACACATTACGATTGCCGCTGTAACGATTTTCTTGCATCGTTGCCAAGCGCATCGTGCTTTGGATCTGCATCCAATCATGTCCCACTTCTTCCGGTTTTGGCTGTGGCTAACTACCGGGATGGTGACTAAAGAATGGGCAGCTATTCATCGCAAACACCATGCCAAGTGCGAGACTGTTGATGATCCACATAGCCCACAAGTTCTCGGTATCAACACTGTGCTTTCTCGCGGTGCGGAGTTATATAAAAAAGAATCTCACAATCAAGAGACCCTAGATAAGTTTGGTCATGGCACGCCAGATGATTGGTTCGAGCACAATGTCTATTCCAAGTTTTCTTGGCAAGGTGTTGCCTTGATGTTGATCATCGATGTGTTCTTGTTTGGTGCTATTGGCTTAACTGTGTGGGCAGTGCAGATGCTGTGGATTCCAATTACTGCTGCCGGAATTATTAATGGTATTGGTCACTACTGGGGCTATCGCAACTACGACTGTGAAGATGCCTCCAGAAATATTTTCCCTTGGGGTATTTTGATTGGCGGCGAAGAGTTGCATAACAACCATCACACATTTGCCACGAGCGCTAAGCTCTCTAGCAAGTGGTATGAGTTTGATATCGGTTGGATGTACATTCAGATGATGAGTGCAGTGGGCTTGGCCAAAGTGAAGAAGACATCTCCTAAGCCGGTACTCAGTGACTTACGCCCCGCTGATCAAGGGACGCTCGAAGCCATCATTGCAAATCGTTATGAAATCATGGCCCGTTACAGTAAGACTCTGAGCACTTTCTTCAGCAATGAAGTTCAGCACATGCAAGTGTTGGCTGCCCATTTGAAGGATGCGCGTACCTGGTTAGGTAAAGATGAATCCCGTTTGACTGCAGAAGAAAAAATCAAACTAGAAGAGTTGATGGCAAGTAATGCGCAGCTTCGCAAGATGATTGAGATGCGTCGTGATTTACAAGCCATCTGGAGTCGCTCTAACGCCACAGGCGATCAGCTGGTTTCTCAGTTGCATGCATGGTGTCAGCGTGCCGAGGAGAGTGGTTTATCTAGTCTGCGTGACTTCTCTTTGAGATTACGTCGTTACGCTTAAGTGATGGCATGACTTTGACCTTGGTGAAAATCAAGACAATAAAAAACCCGCTGATCTAGCGGGTTTTTTATTGCTGCAAATCAATATCGAATCGATAAATTACTTGAGCTTTGTTTCTTTGTAAGCAACGTGCTTGCGAATGGTTGGATCGAATTTCATGATCTCCATTTTCTCAGGCTTTGTACGCTTGTTTTTTGAAGTAGTGTAGAAGTGACCAGTACCAGCTGATGACTCTAATTTGATTTTTTCTCTGCCGCCTTTAGCCATTTGTGCGCTCCTTAAATTTCGCCACGTGCACGGAGATCAGGCAACACAGCATCAATGCCGTTCTTGTCGATAACGCGCAAACCAGCATTGGTTAAGCGCAAGCTAATCCAACGGTTTTCAGATTCAACCCAGAAACGACGGTTTTGCAAATTCGGCAAAAAGCGACGCTTCGTTTTATTGTTTGCATGGGATACATTGTTGCCAACCATCGGCTTCTTCCCAGTGACTTGGCAAACTTTTGCCATGACATAACTCCATTAATTGCGAAAAAAGAAGATTGTATCAGTCTCCGAGTACTTTGATCTAGCCCTAATTCGCTTTAGTTTTAAGGATTTAGCAGTTTAGCCGCTAATATGGGTCAAAAATAGCCAAAAAGTTAGTGATTACTTATGATTAAAGTCATTTTTCATAAGGCCTGAATCCGAAAATGAGAAAAATCCGCTATCACTAACTATGCAGTGATCTAGGAGCGAAATATCCACCAACTGCAAGGCTTTAGACAGCGTCTTGGTTAATTTCCTGGTCGGCAAGGCTGGGTAGTGGGTTGCCGCTAGGGTGGTTATGGGCCACGATAAGGGCGCTAGCGTTCCTGGCAAGGGCTTCCTTGAGGATTTTTCTCGGGGGTATACAGCCGTGTGGGTCAAGGAGCCCCTAAAGAGCTCCTGACACTCAATGAGGTGCAGGCGGGAGTCAAAAGTATAGACAAAGGAAGACTTCATGCGGTAGACGCCCAAATCGGGCTTGCAAGAACTCTTTCACATAGCTTGGTGATGAGAAGACTGACTCCTGAGAAAGGGATTCCTCAAGGCTGCGCTTGACGAGCTCGTACGCTGCCTGAATTTGAGACCATTTGGAAATACCCATGCCATGAATCTGGGAGCGCAGGATAGGAGGCGTGGCAAATTGCCAAAATGGTGGAGAAGATCTTCAGCCAGGGCCACAGCGGTTTTGCCTTTGACGCCAACACGCAGAAAGATCGCAAGTAATTCAGCATCACTTAGGGCTGCTGCACCAAAGGTGCGCAGCTTTTCACGTGGCTGCTCCATTTTTGGCCAATCTGTAATCGGCGAGTGCACGCTCGCGTCGGGCCTAGATACAATTACCTTATGACTAAGCTTACGGTTTTGCCCAATTCCTTCTTGACCCTCAACTATCGGCTGACTTTGCCCAGCGGGGATGATTACATCAATACTTTTATTGATCGCTCTGCGACGGTGTTGATGGGTTCTGGACAATTTGCGCCTTGTTTTGAAAAGGTGTTGATCGGGTTGGCTGTAGGTGAAAAGAGAAGTGCCTTGCTGCCGCCTGAAGAAAGCTTTAGCGAGCGTAAGGAAGAATTAATTCAGTGGGTTTCTTTGGGGGCGCTCAAAGAAGGCCGCGATGATGATGTGGAATTTAATCCTGGCGACGTGATTGAATTTAATGCGCCTGGCGGCGCTCAATATGCTGGTGTACTGCAATCCATCAATGAAGAGGGTGCGTGGTTTGATTTCAATCATCCACTTGCTGGAAGGCCTGTTACCTTCGAGGCTGAAATCGTTGCGATTCTGTAACTGATGAGTAATCAAGTCCAAGCAGAAATTTTGATGGCGCAACCTCGCGGCTTTTGCGCGGGCGTGGATCGTGCCATCAATATTGTTAATGAAGCGTTGACTCGTTTTGGCGCACCAATATATGTACGTCATGAAATTGTTCACAACGCCTATGTCGTTAACGGACTGCGTGAAAAAGGTGCTGTGTTTGTCGATGAATTGCATGAAGTTCCTAAAGGCGGCATCGTGGTGTTTAGTGCCCATGGTGTTTCTCAAGAGGTGCGCCAAGATGCCGAGGCGCGCGGACTGCAGGTATATGACGCTACCTGCCCATTGGTTACCAAGGTGCATCTTGAGGTTATCAAGATGTGTAAGGATGGTTTTACAGTCCTGATGATTGGTCACACAGGACACCCCGAAGTTGAAGGCACGATGGGGCAGGTAGACAAGGGCATTCATCTGATTGAAAAAGTGGCGGATGTCGCGAATCTGCCTTTTACTGAGAATGAAAAAATTGCTTTTGTAACGCAAACCACACTCTCCGTAGATGAGACGAAAGAAATCGTTGACGCCTTGACTCAAAAATTTCCGAATATTGTTCAGCCGCGTAAACAAGATATTTGTTATGCCACTCAGAACCGCCAAGATGCTGTGAAATTTATGGCGCCTCAGGTTGAGGTAGTTATTGTGGTGGGAAGCAAGGTAAGCTCGAACTCGAATCGCTTGCGTGAATTAGCTGAAAAACTCGGCGTACCGGCTTACATGGTTGATGCACCAGAACAACTTCAAGCTGAATGGTTTGCAGGCAAGAAACGTGTTGGTCTTACTGCAGGTGCGTCAGCGCCAGAGAGTCTAGCACTCTCAATTGTGGAAAAGATTCAAGAATTTGGCCCACGCAGTATTCGTAATCTCGAGGGCGTAGTAGAAGACATTGCTTTCTCGCTACCAAAAAATTTAGTTGGCTAGCCATAAACAATAAAGGAGCCTAAGGCTCCTTTATTGCATTCTGTCTAGATGCTTTTAGGCAACTTGCTTTAGTAGCTCTCTCAAGATATTGCACATCTGACGGATTTCATCATCGGATACATTGAGTGCAGGCATAAAGCGAAGGAGATTGGGCCTTGGTGAGTTGATCAACAAGCCTTCTGGACCTCTATCGCGAGCAAGTTCAACCAACTTACCGCCAATATCACTGCTCAGCATCAGGGCGCGTAATAAGCCTTCACCACGTTCACCATTCAGATTAAATTCTGCAGAGATAGAGAGCAGCTCTTTGCTAAGTAATTCACCCTTCGCGCGGACCGCATCCAAGAATCCTGGAGCTAATAGCTGCTCGATCACACTAATGCCTACTGCGGTCATGAGTGGGTTGCCGTTATAGGTGCCGCCTTGATCGCCTGGAACGAAGCAAGCAACTGCATCAGTTGCCATCAGCGCGGCTAGGGGAACGCCACCACCAATACCTTTACCTAAGGTCATGATGTCTGGTTCGATGCCGTAATGTTGATAGGCGAAGAGTTTTCCAGTGCGCCCACAGCCGGCTTGTACTTCATCCACGATCAACAGAATATTGTTTTCTTTAGTGAATTTACGCAGGCTTTGCATAAATTCTTTGGTAGTTGGGATTACGCCACCTTCGCCTTGAACTGGCTCGAGCATGACTGCAACCGTTTTGTCGGTGACTAGTTTTTTGACAGAGTCCAAGTCATTCAAGTCTGCTTTTGGAAAGCCGGGAACTTGTGGGGCAAACATGGTGTCCCAACCCGGCTTACCAGATGCACTCATGGTCGCTAAGGTTCGACCATGAAAGCTGTGATCAAAGGTAATGATTTCAAAGGCGCCTGATTTATTCAACCGACCCCATTTACGAGCCAGTTTGATAGCACCTTCGTTTGCTTCAGCGCCACTATTGGCAAAAAATACTTTGTTGAAGCAGCTGTTCTCTGTCAGAAGATTGGATAAGCGAATCATTGGTTCGTTATAGAACGCTGGACTCGGGTTAATCAGTTTCTTTGCCTGAGCATTGAGCGCTTCAATCATTCCTGGGTTGCTATGGCCTAGGCAGTTCACAGCCCAGCCTTGCAAGAAGTCTAAGTAGCGCTTGCCATTGTTATCGGTGAGCCATGAACCTTTGCCCTCAACCATCATCACTTCTGGTCGTGGAGTAATAAACATCACTGAGTGGGCATCTACGGATTGGGCTGGCTTATTCATATCGTGTGCGAAGTGAGATCAAATGAGGTTTCTATTATCACGCTTAGCAGGTTAGCTTGTTGCAAGATCAGCTGCACTGGTAAAGGAGTCTGCAAAGAATTCCTCCTCACAGGTAGTCTGCACTGAGAAGAAAAGTCCTGGCGGGCTGCGTTGACCATGACGGGGGCGCCGCAGGCATAGACCTGGTAAGGGCTGAGGTCAGAATGGTCAGCGATCACAGCTTGATGCACAAAGCCTGCGCGCCCAGTCCATCGATCTTCTGGAAGTGCATCGGAAACGACGGGGATGTACTTGAAATTAGGAATGTCTCTTGTCCATGACTGACAGAGCTCATTCAAATAGAGGTCGCTGGGGCGCCGTCCACCCCAGTACAAATGAATCGGGCGCTGGATCTTTTTGAGCTGCATTTGCTCAACAATGGATTTGATGGGTGCAAAGCCAGTGCCTGCCGCAACAAAAATGATGGGCTTCTTGGAGTCCTCTCTGAGGAAGAAGCTACCCAATGGGCCCTCAAAGCGCAGGATATCCTTTTCTTTTAATGCGGGATCTTTTGCACCAAAAACGAAGTCGGTAAAGAGCCCGCCTGGCAAGTGGCGAATATGTAACTCGAGAGGATCATCTTGATCGGGCGCATTGGCAATGGAGTAGGCGCGGCGCTGTCCATCTTTGAGGAGGAATTCTAAATACTGACCCGCCAGAAATTGGAAGCGCTCGGCAGCTGGCAATTGCAGTTTCAGAATCGCCACATCAGCACTTGGTTTGGTAATCGCATTCACACGACAAGGTACCTTTCTGATGGCGATATCGCCGGCACCCTGAACTTCGCGCGCTTCAATGAGTAGATCTGACTTGGGATGGGCGCAGCAAAACAAGGTTCCCCCAGCGGCTTCATCAGTGGGGCTTAAAGCAGCAGCACTATGTTGACCGTGCTCTACCTGATCTTCTAAAACCTTGCCCTTACAGGACCCGCAAGCACCGTTTTTACAGCCATAGGGAAGGGGATGCCCTGTTGTAGCGCTGCCTCAAGTAGGGTTTCATCCTTCTGGACGGTAAATTGTTTGCCGCTCGCCTTGAGCGTGACTTGGTAAGACACTCTCATTCCTTTCAATAAATCGTTACGATGTGACCTATGTAATCTTTTGGTAAACCTCGAATCCTGATCGTCGGCTGCGGCGACATTGGCCTTCGTGTTGCCAAACAGCTTGCCCGAAGTCATCGGGTATATGGCTTAACTTCCCAGAAAACCCGTTTTCAGGAGTTGAGAGCGGTTGGCGCGATTCCGATTTTGGGGGATCTGGATAAGCCCGATAGCTTGTGGCGTTTAAGTGGATTAGCGCAAACCGTGATCCACCTGGCACCACCCCAAAATACAGGTCATCGTGATTGCCGAACTCGCAACCTTCTCCGAATTTTATCCCAAGGCTCTGATACTGTTGGGCGCTTGATTTATGTGAGCACTACCGGTGTTTATGGAGATCACGCAGGTAGCAAAGTGAGTGAGGTGACCCCGTCAACCCTCAAAGTGAGAGGGCTAAGCGAAGAGTGGACGCAGAAAATTGCCTCCGCCTTTGGGCTCCAGCTCACGGTGTAACCCTGACGATTTTGCGTGTGCCGGGAATTTATGCTGCTGACCGATTGCCGGTTGAGCGCATTCAAGTGGGGACACCTGCCTTGATCGCAAATGAAGATGCCTACTCAAACCATATTCAGAGTGATGACTTAGCAAGACTCGTTTGTGCTGCCGTTTATCACGGTAAACCACAGCGTGTCATTAATGCCTGTGACGGCGGTGAAACTAAGATGGGCGATTACTTTGATGAGGTAGCTGATGCCTTTGGCTTGGATCGGCCACCAAGAATGCCTGCTGAACAGTTGGAGAAGATCGTATCTCCCATGCTGTGGTCTTTTATGCGGGAGTCTCGGCGCGTAACGAATACACGACTGGCAGAATTAAAAACCCCGCTACGCTATCCCAGCGTCGCAGAGTTTCTGAAAACTATTTCCAAGAATCCTTAAGTCCGACCGTACGGTTAAATACAGGGTGACCCGGCTTGGAATCGCTTTGGTCTGCAACAAAGTAGCCGTGGCGTTCAAACTGGAAGCGATCGTCTGCTTTAGCCTCTTTCATGCAGGGCTCTAAGTAGGCAGTAATCGTTTGCTTTGAGCTTGGGTTAATCGCATCCAGGAAGTTTTTATCGCCACTATCGGGATGTGGGTCATTAAACAGGTGGTCATAAAGACGTACTTGCGCAGGCACAGCTTCAGCTGCGCTGACCCAATGAATGTTGCCTTTGACCTTGTAATTGTTTGAGCCGGGAGTGCCGCTCTTGCTATCTGGAAAGTGGGTTGCATTGACTTGTATCACGTTGCCATTAGCGTCTACTTCAAAGCCAGTGCATTCAATGACAAAGCCATGACGCAAGCGGACACGTCCACCGGGCTGATCACCGATTGGTGGGTAGAGTCTGAAGAATCCCTTGATGGGTTCTTTCATGAAGTCGTCCTCTTCAATCCACAATTCTTTTGTGAAATGAAACTTACGATTGCCCCATTCAGGGTGCTGAGGATGGCGCGGTGCTGAGCAAGGTTCACTTGCAGAGGCATCAAAATTTTCAATGACGAGTTTGAGTGGCTTCAGAACTGCTGTGGCACGTGGCGCCTTGGCTTCAAGATCGTCACGCAAGGCTTGATCCAGCGTGCTCATGTCGATCCAGCTATCCGCCTTAGAAACCCCGATGCGCTCGCAGAACAAGCGAATACTCTCCGGTGTATAGCCTCTGCGACGAATACCAACGATAGTTGGCATCCGTGGATCATCCCAGCCATCAACATGTTTTTCTTCGACCAATTGCAGTAGCTTACGTTTGCTGGTGATGGTGTAAGTTAAGTTGAGGCGGGCGAATTCATACTGATGCGGCACTGGATTTTTGAAGATCCCCAACTCTGCTAGTGAGGCCACAATCCAATCGTAGAGCGGGCGATTATTTTCAAACTCCAAAGTGCAGATGGAGTGTGAGACATTTTCCAATGCATCCGAAATGCAGTGGGTGAAGTCATATAAAGGGTAGATACACCACTTACTGCCAGTCCGGTGGTGATCGGTATGACGAATACGATAGACCACAGGATCACGCATCACAATATTAGGATGCGCCATATCAATTTTTAGACGTAGAACATGTTCGCCGTCTTTATGTTTGCCATCACGCATCTCGCGGAATAAAGCCAGGTTCTCATCGGGCGTGCGATCGCGGTATGGGCTATTTTTTCCAGCTTGGCCAAAGTTGCCGCGATTGGTATGAATATCATCCGCGCTTTGACTATCGACATATGCTTTGCCATTCTGAATCAGAATTTCCGCAAACTCATAGAGCTGGTCAAAGTAATCGCTTGCGTAATAGAGGTGTGTGCCCCAATCAAAACCAAGCCATTTGACTGCATCCAAAATACTATCGGCGTATTCAACATCTTCTTTGACTGGATTGGTGTCGTCCAGGCGCATATTGCAACGGGCGCCACCTGCTTGATTGTTGTAATCAGCGGCTAAACCAAAGTTTAGGCAAATACTTTTGGCGTGACCAATATGAAGGTAGCCATTGGGTTCTGGCGGAAAACGCGTGATGATGGAGGGGATAGTTTGACCATTGCGATCGCTTCGGTTCTGGTAGACACCACTCGCCAAGTCATGGTCAATGATCTGGCGCAAAAAGTTAGAAGGCTCAGCAACAGTGCTGGTAGTCGATTTAGGGGGTTTGCTATCTTGGGACATGCGCCCATTGTAGAGAAAAGACCTGCCAATAAAGAAAAAAGCCCGCAAACTACTGCGGGCTCGTTTCTGGGAAGCTTTCGAGAATTATTCCTCTACAAAAGCCTCTTCACGGGTTTTCTTAACCGATGGGAGGGCTACGATCACCACCAAGAGAGCTGCTGCGATGAGCAAGCCTAGAGATAGTGGGCGTGTAAAGAAGGTTGAGAAATCGCCACGTGACAACAACAAGGCGCGACGGAAGTTCTCTTCCATCATTGGTCCGAGTACGAAACCGAGGAGCAACGGAGCGGATTCGCAGCCGAGTTTGAAGAAGAGGTAACCAATTATGCCGAAACCAGCCGTCACATAAACGTCAAATACGGAGTTGTTGACGGTGTAAACGCCGATACAGCAGAAGACCAGAATGGCTGGATACATTAAGCGGTAAGGGATCTTCAAGAGCTTTACCCAGATACCAATGAGAGGCAAGTTCAAGAGAATCAACATGACGTTACCAATCCACATGGAAGCAATCAGACCCCAGAACAGGGCTGGGTTGCTAGTCATCACTTGTGGACCAGGTTGAATGTTATGAATAGTCATCGCTCCAACCATCAGAGCCATCACTGCATTTGGTGGAATACCCAAAGTGAGCAATGGAATGAAAGAGGTTTGAGCTGCAGCATTATTGGCTGCTTCTGGACCAGCTACACCCTCAATAGCACCCTTACCGAATTCGTGGGTGTATTTTGAGGATTTCTTCTCAACCGAGTACGCACCAAAGGCAGCTAGAGCTGCACCACCGCCTGGCAAAATTCCTAAAAGGGATCCAATAGTGGTTCCGCGTAGGATGGATGGGATCATGCGCTTCAAGTCTTGCTTGGATGGGATCATGGAGGTCACTTTATTCAAAAAGCCTTCATCATCATCAGTCTTTTCAAGGTTCCCCATGATTTCAGCGAAGCCAAATACGCCCATAGCCACACTGACAAATCCAATGCCATCGCTTAATTGTGGAATGTCAAAGGAGTAACGAGCAACTCCAGAGTTCACATCCGTGCCGATTAAGCCCATCAAGAGGCCAAGGATGATCATGCCAATCGCTTTGATCAAGGATCCTGAAGCCAACACAACTGCACCAATTAATCCCAAAACCATTAGAGAGAAGTATTCAGCCGGACCAAACTTAAAGGCTAATTCGGAGAGAGGGGCGGCAAAAGCGGCCAAAACTAAAGTAGCTACGCAACCAGCAAAGAATGAACCCATGCCGGCAGTAAATAAAGCAACACCACCACGCCCATTTTTGGCCATTTGGTAGCCATCAATTGCCGTGACCACCGAGGACGTTTCCCCTGGGATATTGAGCAAAATCGCAGTAGTAGACCCGCCGTACTGCGAGCCGTAATAGATACCAGCCAACATGATCAAGGCTGCAATTGGGGGCAGTGCGTATGTTGCTGGGAGCAACATGGCAATAGTAGCTACAGGGCCTAGGCCAGGGAGTACGCCAATTAGCGTGCCCAATAGGCAGCCAATAAAGCAATACATCAAATTTTGAAGGGTGAACGCGGTATCAAAGCCGAGAGCGAGATTATTAAATAATTCCATTTTTCTGGTTCCCGGTAATTATTCGAAAAAGAACGGTAAAACTGGGAACGTGAGCTTGAGGCCAACGATAAACACCAGATAAGTAAACACCATCAACACAATGGAATTCAGGGTTGCCGCTTTCCAGCTAAATTCCTTGCTGGCTGTGGAGGATGTAAAAACCAGGGCGAAAATCGCCACCAAAACTCCCATAGTTGGCAACAAAATGCCAAAAAGACAAATTGATCCAATAATAATGCCGATCACTCGCCAGTTGAATCGAGGGATTTGATCTAAGGGTGCACTAGCTCTCAATGAGATAACGAGTACAAGTAAACCCAGTAAAAACATGAGTATTCCGAGGGCGAGTGGGAAGTATCCAGGCCCCATCTTGGCTGCAGTGCCCAAAGAATAGGTGGTAGCGATGCCTGCAAAGAAAAGGCCGATCACCATGTACATGATTCCTGCGCCAAAATTCCGTTGATTGCGAATTTTCAAGTTGAGCTCCTTATATCGACTTAAATGTCGATTTATTTATTAATGTAGGGGGATTGTAAGGCAGGATTGGGGGGCTTTGCTTAGGGTTTGCCCCCGACTAGTGCCAATGCGATAATTATTCCCATGAAAGTCTCCCAAATTCGCCAGGCATACCTGGACTACTTCGCCCAAAAAGGCCATCAAATTGTCCCCTCCAGCCCGGTAGTGCCAGGGGATGACCCAACCTTGCTATTTACGAATGCGGGGATGAACCAGTTTAAGGGCGTCTTTTTGGGCTTTGATAAGCGCCCCTATAACCGTGCGACCACTGCTCAAAAATGTATCCGTGCGGGCGGCAAACATAATGACCTGGATAACGTTGGGTATACAGCGCGTCACCACACCTTCTTTGAAATGCTGGGCAACTTCTCTTTTGGGGATTATTTTAAGAAGGATGCAATCCAATTTGCCTGGGAATTACTTACCGAGGTTTTTAAGCTTCCAGAAGAAAAGCTGCTCGTGACCGTTTACGCGGAAGATGATGAAGCTTATGAGATTTGGAACAAGCAAATTGGTGTGCCAGTTGATCGTATTATTCGCATCGGCGATAACAAGGGAGCGCGTTACGCTTCAGATAATTTCTGGATGATGGGGGACACCGGTCCCTGTGGCCCTTGTACCGAGATCTTCTATGACCATGGCCCGCATATTGCTGGTGGCCCTCCTGGAAGCCCTGATGAGGATGGCGACCGCTATATTGAGATCTGGAATAACGTGTTCATGCAGTTCAACCGCGACGAAGCGGGCAACATGCATCCCTTACCTAAGCCTAGCATCGATACTGGTATGGGCTTGGAACGTATCGCAGCAGTATTGCAGCATGTGCATTCCAACTATGAGATTGATCTCTTTGTGAATTTGCTCAAGGCTGCTAAAGAAGCGGTTGATGCGGCTGGCGGCGGAGACTGCGATATTGACAGCCCTTCACTTAAAGTAATTGCCGACCATATTCGTGCATGTAGTTTTATTGTGGTGGATGGTGTGATTCCGGGTAATGCTGGGCGCGGCTATGTCCTGCGCCGTATTACGCGCCGTGCAATTCGTCATGGCTACAAGTTGGGTGCACGCAAACCGTTTTTCTATCAACTTGTCCCCGCCCTCGTCAAGGAGATGGGCCTTTCTTATCCAGAGCTGCAAGCTGCAAAAGATAAAGTCAGTGATGTGATTAAGCAGGAAGAAGAGCGCTTCTTTCAGACAATTGCTAACGGCATGGAGATTTTGGAAGGCGCGCTTGCAGGCGGTGCTAAAACAGTTGATGGTGAAACTGCTTTCCGTTTGCACGATACATTCGGCTTCCCATTGGATTTGACTGCCGATGTTTGCCGTGAGCGTGATGTGACGGTTGATGCGGAAGGCTTTGAGTTAGCCATGCAAAAGCAGCGCGATCAAGCAAGAGCAGCTGGCAAGTTCAAAGTGGCTCAAGGCCTGGAATACTCCGGCAAACCAACGCAGTTTCATGGCTACGACACTCTGAAACATGAGGGCGCTAAAGTAACAGCACTCTACGTTGACGGCTCGGCTGTACAGTCTGTCAAAGCTGGCGATGCCGCGGTGATCGTTCTAGATAACACCCCTTTCTATGCTGAATCTGGTGGACAGGTTGGCGATAAGGGTGAGTTGCGTAATGAGGCAGTGCGTTTCGCAGTTGAAGATACCTTCAAGATTCAGGCTGATGTGTTTGGTCATCAAGGTGAAGTGCAAGAGGGCGAACTTAAGGTGGGTGATGTCATCAATGCCTTAGTGGATGTTGAGAAAAGAACTGAAACGATGCGCAACCACAGTGCAACGCATATCCTGCATAAAGCATTGCGTGAAGTCTTGGGTGATCATGTGCAGCAAAAGGGTTCTTTGGTGGATGCCAGTAAAACCCGTTTTGACTTTACTCATAACGCACCAATTACTACACAAGAAATTCGTCGCATAGAAGATATTGTGAATGCGGAGATCTTGGCTAATACTGCGACTTCTGGAAAAGTAATGTCTTTGGATGACGCTCAAAAGACTGGCGCGATGATGTTCTTTGGCGAGAAGTATGGCGACGAAGTTCGCGTTCTAGAAATCGGAAGTTCTAAAGAGCTCTGCGGTGGCACCCACGTAGGCCGTACTGGGGACATCGGTAGTTTGAAGATTATTTCTGAGGGCGGTGTTGCTGCTGGTATTCGCCGTGTTGAGGCGGTCACTGGCAGAAACGCCTTGAACTTCTTGCAAGGCTTGGAAGGCAAAATTAATGCAGCTGCAACGATTCTGAAAATCCACCCGGGTGATCTAGTAAATCGTGTTACGCAGCTCCAAGAAAGCCTGCGTCAAGCCGAGCGTGAGTTAGATAAAGTAAATTCCAAACTTGCTGCAAGCCAAGGTGACGAATTGGCCACACAAGCAATTGATGTCAACGGCATCAAGGTCTTGGCAGCACGCTTAGATGGTGCAGATGCTCAAGTACTTCGCGAAACCATGGACGCCTTAAAGGCGAAATTGAAGACAGCCGCAATTGTCTTGGCTTCTGTGCAGGGTGATAAGGTCAGCCTCATTGCTGGCGTGACTGCAGATTCGATTGCCAAAGTTAAAGCTGGTGACTTGGTGAACTTTGTGGCTCAACAGGTTGGTGGCAAGGGTGGCGGCAAACCAGAGATGGCGATGGCTGGCGGTACTGACCCAAGCAAGTTGGGCGCGGCATTAGCTGGTGTGAAAGATTGGGTGGCCTCTAAGTGAGCAATTCCATTGAATTTGATCTCGAAGTCGATGCCATCGGCATGAATTGCCCTTTGCCGATCTTACGTACTAAGAAGGCTTTAGCCACAATGCAATCTGGCCAAATCCTAAAGGTCAAGGCTACCGACTCGGGTGCAGCGACTGATTTTCCTGCCTTTGCAAAACAGACTGGCAATGAACTACTTTCCAGCACTACCGAGGGCGATGTATTGGTTTTCTTTCTTAAAAGAAGATAGGGCACTCTAAACGGCTGATACTCTCAGCACCAATAAAAAAGGCAGAAAGTGATTTCTGCCTTTTTTGCTTTGATCCCACAGAATTTAAATCTGTCGAAGATTGAACTTGAGTCTAAGTTAAAGAACGGCCTTTTAAATACGCCGCAAACTCAGTGCTTACTTCTGGGTGGCGTAATGCAAATTCCACAGAAGCCTTAAGGTAGCCTAGCTTGCTACCGCAGTCATAACGCACGCCATCGTATTCATAAGCGAAGACTGGCTCTTCTTTAAGTAGGGAGGCAATCGCATCGGTGAGTTGGATTTCACCACCAGCACCGGGTGTGAGATTACGAATGTGATTAAAGATGTCTGAAGACAGAACATAGCGACCCACCACCGCCAAGTTGGATGGCGCATCCTGAGGTTGCGGCTTCTCCACAATCCCATTTAAACGATAGATCCCCTTGCATACTTCTACTCCCGAAATAATGCCGTAGGAGCTACTTTTGGAGGGATCGATTTTTTCTACCGCCAAGACTGAGCCGTTTTGCTCATCAAACACTTTGAGCATCTGCTTTAGAACTGGCGGCTGGCCATCCAGTAAGTCATCCGCAAGAATGATGGCAAAGGGTTCATCGCGAACTAACTTTTCTGCACACAGAACGGCATGACCCAAACCTAGTGCTTCAGGTTGACGAACATACACGCAGTCCACATGACTTGGTTTAACGCTACGAACAATCTCTAAGAGTGCCTGCTTATTTTTGGCTTCGAGTTCGGCTTCTAATTCATAAGCCTTATCAAAGTGATCTTCTATGGCGCGCTTACTGCGGCCAGTAACGAAAATCATTTCAGTAATGCCAGCAGCAATCGCTTCTTCAACCGCATACTGAATCAGGGGTTTATCCACGACATTCAGCATCTCTTTCGGGCTGGCTTTGGTGGCTGGCAAGAAGCGTGTGCCAAGGCCCGCAACAGGGAAGACGGCTTTAGTAACAGCTTTAGTGCTTAATGGCATAGAAATTCCGATCAGTTTTATTGCTGCTTTATTTCAGTCGATCTAATTGTGCAACAAGCTTCTCATGGTTTTGCTCAAATCCGGCAAGACGTTGCTTTTCTTGGGCAACCACCTCTTCTGGGGCTCGAGCTACGAAACTTTCGTTACCAAGCTTGCTGCGTGCTTTAGTAATCTCATTTGCTAGGCGCTCAATTTCTTTACTCAGGCGAATTCTCTCAGCCACAACATCTACTTCAATTTTGAGTAATAGCTTGAGATTGCCAACTAAGGCCATTGGGGCGCCTGGAGCATCTTTCTCCAAAGCAGACTCGTCATCGTAGATTTTGACTTCGGATAACTTAGCCAGCGCGGTTAAGTATGGGCTAGCCTTCTTCAGGAAGTCTTGCGGCCCACTAATCCAGAGAGGCACCTTGAGTGCAGGAGAGACTTGCATCTCACCACGTAAATTGCGGCAAGCATCCACAATCGATTTAATCTGGGCTATCCAAGCTTCGCTTTGCTCATCAATCTTATCGAGCTGAGCAACAGGGTAGGGCTGTAGCGCAATCGTTTGCTTATCTTGTTTCGCCAACTCTTTGCCGACTTTAGGCCCAACGGTTTGCCATAAGGTTTCGGTAATAAATGGAATGAGTGGATGCGCCATGCGCAAGATAGTTTCTAAAACGCGCAGCAGGGTACGGCGAGTCGCGCGTTGTTGCGCAGGCGTACCAGTTTGCAGCTGAACTTTTGCTAACTCTAGGTACCAATCGCAATACTCATCCCAAACAAACTGGTAAATGCTGCTAGCAATATTGTCAAAGCGATAGTTCTGGAAGCCCTTAGCAATATCAACTTCTGTTCTTTGTAGTAAAGAAACAATCCAGCGATCTGCTGGAGAGAAGTCTAATTGTCCTTCTGGACCGCATTGGTTATCACAAGGAGCAAAACCGTTTTCTTGTTCATTGCCGGGGCAATTCATGAGCACAAAGCGAGTCGCATTCCAAAGCTTGTTGCAGAAGTTGCGATAGCCTTCACAGCGCTTTTGGTCAAAGTTAATGTTGCGACCAAGTGAGGCGAGTGAAGCGAATGTAAAGCGTAAAGCATCCGTTCCAAACGCGGGAATACCTTCCGGAAATTCTTTCTTTGTTTTCTTGCCAATACTTTCCGCTTGCTTAGGATTCATTAAGCCAGTGGTGCGCTTAGCAACCAAATCTTCAATCTTGATGCCGTCAATGAGGTCGATTGGGTCCAAAGTGTTTCCTTTGGACTTACTCATCTTCTGACCTTCGGCATCACGTACCAAGCCATGAACATAGACGGTATTAAATGGGACCTTGCCGGTGAAATGACAAGTCATCATGACCATTCTGGCTACCCAGAAGAAGATGATGTCAAAACCAGTGACCAAAACAGATGAAGGTAAGAAATGTTTGAGAGCAGGTGTTTCTTCTGGCCAGCCTAATGAGCTAAAGGGTACAAGTGCAGAGCTAAACCAGGTATCTAGGACATCGGGGTCGCGGTTGAGTTGGCCGGTATAGCCTGCAGCAACAGCTTTGGCTTTGGCTTCTTCTTCAGAGCGAGCGACAAAGATCTGGCCATCATCGCCATACCAGGCTGGGATTTGATGGCCCCACCAGAGTTGACGTGAGATGCACCAGTCTTGAATGTTCTCTAGCCACTGGGTATAGGTATTAATCCAGTTTTCAGGGACGAGCTTAATGTCACCCTTTGTTACTGCATCTAATGCTGCGCCAGCAATGGATGAACCTTGTTGATATTTATTGTCTGGACTTGGCTTAGACATTGCCACAAACCACTGGTCAGTGAGCATAGGCTCAATGATGGTTTGAGTGCGATCGCCACGTGGCACCATCAATTTATGCGGCTGTACTTTTTCTAATAAACCGGCCGCATCCAAATCAGCAACAATTTGTTTACGTGCGACGAAACGCTCAAGGCCTTGATACACCGCTGGTGCATTCTCATTAATCTTTGCATCAAGTGTCAAAATATTAATGAGTGGTAATTGATGATGTTGTCCAACCGCATAGTCATTGAAGTCGTGAGCGGGGGTTACTTTTACTACGCCAGTACCAAAAGCTAAATCTACATAGTCATCCGCAATGATCGGGATCTCGCGATTGCATAGTGGCAGTTGTACTGACTTGCCAATGAGGTGTTTGTAGCGTTCGTCTTCTGGATTAACCATCACAGCCACGTCGCCTAATAAGGTCTCTGGGCGAGTGGTGGCAACGGTCAGGCGTCCGGATCCATCCGCTAATGGATAGCGGATGTGCCACATCGAGCCATCTTCTTCTTCGCTCACTACTTCTAAATCTGAAACTGCTGTTCCTAAAACCGGATCCCAGTTCACTAAACGTTTGCCACGATAAATTAAGCCTTGCTCATGCAAGCGAACAAACACTTCAACAACCACTTTGGACATCTTGCTGTCCATTGTGAAATATTCTTTACCCCAATCGATCGAGGCGCCTAGGCGACGAGTTTGGCGAATGATGGTGTTACCAGAAGTTTCTTTCCACTCCCACACTTTTTCTAAGAATTTCTCACGACCTAAATCGTGGCGAGAAACTTTCTGCGCATCGAGTTGGCGCTCAACCACGATTTGTGTAGCAATACCAGCGTGGTCTGTGCCTGGAACCCATAAAGTATTTTTGCCAGACATGCGGGCATGACGTACCAAGCCATCCATGATGGTTTGATTGAAGGCATGACCCATGTGTAGGGTGCCCGTCACATTCGGTGGCGGCAATTGAATCGAGAAATCTTCCTTGCCCTCATCCAAGGTGGCGTCGGCAATGCCTCGGCATTCCCATTCCGGGCCCCAATAAGCTTCAATTGGGGCGGGTTCGTAGGATTTGGCTAGCTCGTCTAAGGAGCTGGCCGGAGAATTAGGGGTATTCGAAGCATTTGGCATAAGAGGCAAATTATAATTGGGGCGATGTACTCAGACTTGCTCGCAAACCTTAATCCAGAACAACGCGAGGCAGTGACCCTCCCGCCTGTCAATCCAAATGGCCAGGCCCAGTCAGCCCTGATTTTGGCTGGTGCCGGCAGTGGAAAGACCCGCGTCCTCACGACCCGTATAGCTTGGTTGATCCAAACAGGGCAGGTATCACCTATAGGTGTGCTCGCAGTGACCTTCACCAATAAGGCCGCTAAGGAGATGATGTTGCGCTTAAGCGCCATGTTGCCAATTAATACTCGGGGTATGTGGATTGGCACTTTCCACGGTCTTTGCAACCGTTTACTGCGTGCCCATCACAAAGAGGCGGGTTTGCCGTCCACTTTTCAGATTTTGGACGCCCAAGATCAGCTTTCCGCCATTAAGCGTCTTTTGAAGGGCTTAAAGGTCGATGATGAGAAATACCCCCCTAAGCAGTTGCAGTATTTCATTGCACACGCCAAAGAGCGTGGTCAGCGTGCCAAAGAGTTATCCGTAGGGGATGACTTTCAGGCCAAGATGGCTCAGTTATACGCAGCCTACGATGAGCAGTGTCAACGTGAGGGCGTAGTCGACTTCGCTGAACTCTTATTACGCAGTTATGAATTGCTTAAACATAACGAAGCGATTCAGACGCATTACCAAGAGCGCTTCCGTCATATCTTGATTGATGAGTTTCAAGATACCAATGCACTGCAATACGCTTGGCTTAAATTACTTTCTGGTCACGACGCTAGCCGTGTAAATGTGAGCGGTATGGGAAGTAGTGCGGTTTTTGCAGTGGGCGATGATGATCAAAGTATTTATGCCTTCCGTGGTGCAGATGTAGAGAATATGCGTCTGTATGAAAAGCAGTATCACCCAATGATGGTCAAGCTCGAGCAAAACTACCGCTCGCATGGCCACATCTTAGATACAGCCAACTATCTTATTTCCAACAACACGGATCGTCTAGGCAAAAACCTGCGCACTGATGCTGGTCATGGTGAGCCGGCCCGTATCTACGACGCACCAAGCGATCATGCCGAAGCGGCTTGGCTCGTAGATGAAATTAAGGCTTTAGTAAATAGCGGTATCAAGCGTACTGAAATTGCCTTGCTTTATCGCAGCAATGCTCAGTCACGCATCATCGAACATGCTCTATTCTCCGCAGCAATTCCGTATCGTGTGTATGGTGGACTGCGCTTCTTCGAGCGCGCTGAAATTAAACATGCTTTGGCTTATCTCCGTCTTTTAGAAAATCCAAACGATGACACCTCTTTCTCGCGTGTAGTGAATTTCCCAACGCGTGGTATTGGCGCAAGATCGATTGAAGCTGTGCAAGATGCCGCTCGTGCGCAAAATTGTTCTTTGTGCTTAGCAGCATCGACATTAGATGGCAAGGCAGGTGCAGCTTTAGGTGGCTTTGTGCGTTTGGTAGACCACATGCGTGAAGCAACTCGTCATAACACCTTGCCGGAGACCGTAGAGTTTGTGATTCAGCATAGCGGCTTGATTCAGCATTACCTCTCAGAGCGTGAAGGCCAAGACCGCGTAGAAAACTTACAAGAACTCATCAACGCTGTAACTGCATTTATTGCCGAAGAGGGTTATGGTCAGGATGCTACTGCTGCTACGCTACCGGGTGAGAATGCGCCTGGCACGGTAGAGGTATCTCCTTTGGCGGCTTTCCTCTCTCACGCCTCTCTCGAGGCTGGTGACAATCAGGCTCAGGCAGGTCAAGATGCTGTTCAGTTGATGACAGTGCATTCAGCAAAAGGTCTTGAGTTCACCTCCGTGTTTATTACAGGTTTAGAAGAGGGACTGTTCCCGCACGAGAACAGTATCAATGAGCAGAATGGTTTGGAAGAAGAGCGTCGCTTGATGTATGTCGCGATTACCCGCGCTAAAGAACGTCTCTATCTCTCCCATACGCAGTCACGTATGCTGCATGGCCAGGTGCGTTACAACATGCCGTCTCGTTTCTTGGAGGAGCTGCCATCGGATTCGCTGAAGTGGCTCACTCCAAAAGTAAAAGATGCTCGCTGGGGTGGAACTACTAGTGGAAATGGTGGTCGTGCAGGATCAACTTGGCAAGATGGCTACACGCGTCAACGCGAGTTTGGATCGAATGATTTCTTTGACAGTGGTAATGAGCGTGAGAGACCTGCAAGACAAATTGGACGCGTAGGCTCCGCCTCAACCTCAGTGACTAGAATGGCCTCACCACCTCGTGGCAATTACCCATTTACGATTGGTCAAAATGTTTTCCATACCAAGTTTGGCGAGGGAAGGGTGACGGGCTTGGAGGGTAATGATGCTGATGCACACGCTCAAGTGAACTTCAAGCGCCATGGCGTGAAATGGCTACAGCTCAGTATTGCTAAGCTTGCTGCAATAGACTAAATCAGTAACTAAGCCAGCTATTACGCAATCAAGGTTGCAGATTCTTTTTCAGCAAAGCATGCTTTCCAGGTTGCAAAGAAAGAGCAATGCATCACAGTAAGTCCCGCCATGGAAATGGGGGCGATGATGAATGATGCGGCTTGACCGAAATCTAGTGCATCCAGAATGGAGCCAATGGTTAATGGGATGGCAACCAGGATCGCGCCCCAAATTGCGATATATAAAAAGAATGCACCGCGATTTGTCCAGCATGCAATCGCACTAGAAAAGAGCGCCTGTGCTACTGGCATGTCAGCCCAAGCAACAAGTACAGGAGAAAACCACATTAGCATCGCAACTGGTATATAGAGCAGACTGCCCAAAAAGAGGATTAGATAAATCTGGCTGAGCACTTCAGATGTAATGGGTTTTTCATTTGTTATGAGCGAGATCAGCACGTCAAAATCTACCAGCATCCCCAAGATAAAGCTCAACATCAGAATGAGCGCTGCATACACCAAACCTAACTGAAGAATACGTTTGCGAATCAGGGGGGTAGATTGCAGGGCAATCACATAGACTGTTGGACGAATACGTTCTTTTTGAATGGCTAGGCGACAGGCGGTCATAAAGCCAGCCGATAAAGTCGGTGTGAGTAATAAAACGGCAAATACACCAATCACCGGCACGAGAACTGCTAGTTGTGCCACAAAGACATACAGAAAAATCAAAGTTAAAAATCCCAATGGATTTTGTTTAAAAAGCCAAATACCTTGCCGGATCCAGGTATAGCCTTCTTTTGGGGAGACGGAATTTAGTTTCATATTGCTTTGCGACTTAAGAGAATATTTTCAAAATGACGAGGGTCATGTGGGGTCAGCATTTGAGCATTACGCGGCAAGTAAAAATCCCACAAGCGAGAAATCCAAAAACGCAGAGCCGCAGCGCGCACCATTAGTGGCCAACTTACTTTCTCGCTGTCGGTGAGTGGTCGAACAGATTGATAGGCATCCATTAGCGCTGTGAAGCAAGCAGGATCTAAATCCTGTTTGTTTTCGGCAAGACACCAATCGTTTACCGTCACCGCTAAATCAAATAACCACTTATCTGTTCCGGCGAAATAAAAGTCGAAGAAACCGCCTAACTGATCTTGAGAGCTATCGCCAAAACCTTGGGGGTCGAATAGTACGTTATCTCTAAAAAGATCGCAGTGGCTTGCCCCTTGCGGCAGCGAAGTATATGCCTCAGAGGCAAAGAATTTTTCTTGAGTAGCGAGTTCGGTTGTGAGTAATTCTTTTTGAGAATCGCTCAAGTGGGTGAGTACCAGAGGAGCAGTTTTTCTCCACCAAGAAAGGCTGCGAAGATTTTCTTGGGTGCGTTGAAAGTCAGTGCTTGCCAAATGCATCTTTGCTAAATTTTCACCAACCCTTGCACAATGTCTTGCTTCGGGGACCAGTCTGGAGATCCCTGGCAGCTTACTCACAATTGCTGCAGGCTTATCTTTTAGGGTAAATAGAATCTGCCCTTGTTTATTCTCGAGCGGCTTAGGCACTGGAATACCTTTGTTGGCCAAGTGACGCATCAACTCTAAGTAATACGGCAACTGCTCCGCTGACAGTCTTTCAAAAATAGTGAGAACATATTCCTGTTTCTTGCCATTCTTTTCAGTGTCGAGAAAGAAGTTAGAGTTCTCAATGCCACCATGAATGCCACGAATATCGACCGCTCGGCCAATATCAAAATCGCTTGCGATCCAATGTGAGATATCGCTCAATTCAACAGGTGTGAAAACAGCCATGACTAAAAATGAAAGATGCGAATGGTGAGGCGCAGAGTGTCAATGATTAAAAAGGAATGCTGATGCTAGGAACGCTAATGAGATCAGTCTCTTTTGGTGCGCCAGGCATGACGGTAGCTGGGGGCGCCATTTCATAAGTGGTGTAGCGTGTTTTTACGTCCACTTGCGTTGGTGAATTCGCATCCTTATATTCAGTAATTTCAGTGCCAGTAGCCTCTTTATGTTGAAAGCTCGGTTTGCGACCTTCAGGTGCATTAGTTACTTCAGATGCGCTGACGGCTGGTGCTAATGGCTGGTTATTGATGCGTTGAAGCTCTGTTGGGCTCAATGCCTGAGAATTGTTTTGGGCATGTGCTGAATTGAGGCCAAAAGAGGCAAAAGCCACTAAAAAGCTTGTTAGAACAAGGGGTTGACTCACAGAAGAGTGGAGTAAGTTAGTTAGAGCTTGCATCATTTTTCACCTTTTTAGACCTCTTTTCAGGAGGATTTGAACCTGATCTGTAGGCAGTTAGCAACTAGATTGTACGATTGCGGTATGACTAAACATAGATTCTTGTTGGTAGACGGTTCTAGCTACCTCTATCGCGCCTTTCATGCTATGCCAGACCTCAGAAATGGGGTGGGCGATCCAACGGGGGCAATCTATGGGATGGTCAATATGATGCGCCGAGCACGTTCGGAACTCAAGGCTGACCATATTGCCTGTGTTTTTGACGCTAAAGGCAAGACTTTCCGAGATGAAATGTACTCTGAGTACAAGGCTCACCGCTCTCCCATGCCTGAAGATCTGGTTAAGCAAATTGAGCCGATCCATGCCATGGTGAAGGCTTTGGGCTGGCCGGTACTGATGGTTTCTGGGGTTGAGGCCGATGATGTGATTGGTACCTTAGCTTGCCAGGCTACTCAAGCTGGTTGGGAAACCATTATTTCTACTGGCGACAAAGATTTGGCCCAGTTAGTGAATTCCTCAGTCACCTTGATTAATACGATGACCGACGAGAAATTAGACATCGATGGGGTGATTGCAAAATTTGGCGTACCTCCGGAGCGCATTGTCGACTACCTTTCGATCATTGGGGATACCGTTGACAACGTACCCGGTGTTCCGAAGGCGGGCCCTAAAACAGCAAATAAGTGGCTAGCTGAGTTTGGCGACCTAGACAACTTGATGGCAAATGCCGATCAAGTGAAAGGCGTTGTTGGTGAGAACTTACGTAATAGTTTGGAATGGCTTCCAAAAGCACGTCAACTCATTACAGTTAAAACGGATTGTGATTTATCTCCTCACCTTCCTGGCTTAGATGATCTACATGCAAAACCAGAAGATGCACCACTTCTGCGTGAGCTATTTGAACGCTACGCATTTAAGACTTGGTTGCGTGATGTGGAGAAGCAGTTGGGTGGAGCGGCTCCTGAAGCTAGCGGCGGTTTTGATTTAGCCGGTAGCCCCATCAAAAACTCTTCGGAAGAAAATGTAAAAGCTGCTACCAAGAAGTTCGGCCCCACTGCTACAGAGGCAACAACTGCCTTATCGCAAGAAACAACGGATCTGCAAGGTGCTATTGCCAAGCACTATGAGTGTGTTGTTGATGAAGTTGCACTAAATCGCTGGATTAAAAAAATTGAAGGTGCAGAATTAACAGCTGTCGATACAGAAACTACTAGCTTGGATGCGCTAGCTGCTGAGCTAGTCGGTATCTCGCTTTGCGTCACTCCCGGAGAGGCCTGCTATATCCCGGTGGCGCACCGTAATGGAGAGGCTCAACTGAGCCGCGAATTGGTTTTAGCGCGCATGAAATCCTGGCTAGAAAGCGCTACCCATCTGAAGGTAGGGCAAAACCTCAAGTACGACAGCTACATCTTTGCAAACTATGACATTACTTTGCAAGGCATTGCGTTTGACACCATGCTGGAGTCTTACGTATTGGAATCGCACATGCCGCACAACATGGATAACTTAGCTGAGCGTCATCTCGGCATGAGGACTATTAAGTATGAAGAGGTATGCGGTAAAGGTGTGCATCAGATTGGCTTTGATCAAGTTGATCTGAAGATTGCTACAGACTATGCGGCAGAAGATGCTGACATTACCTTGCGCTTACATCAAGTGCTATGGCCGCAAATCCAGGCAAGCCCAGGCCTTCTTTATGTTTATGAAAACATTGAGATGCCAGCAATGCGTGTGCTTGGCATCATGGAACGCAATGGCATTCGGATTGATTCTGCGCTGCTATCTCAGCAAGGCCAAGAGGTAGGCAAGCGTTTGCTTGCCTTGGAGGGAGAGATTCATAAGCTTGCTGGACAGCCATTCAACATTCAGTCCCCCAAGCAGATCGCAGAAATTTTGTTTGGACAACTAGAGCTTCCTGTGATTAAGAAGACACCATCGGGCGCACCATCTACTGATGAAGAGGTTTTACAAAAGTTAGCTGAAGACTATCCTTTGCCTGCGCGTGTTTTGGACTACCGCAGTCTTGCTAAGTTAATGTCGACCTATATTGAGAAGCTGCCACGCATGGCTGATTCTAAAACCGGCCGCGTTCACACGAGTTTTTCTCAAGCGACTGCAGTGACAGGGCGCCTGGCTTCAAGCGATCCGAACTTGCAAAATATTCCTGTTCGTACAGAAGAGGGTCGACGAATTCGAGAGGCGTTTATTCCAGCTGAAGGTTGCAAACTTCTTTCTGCTGACTATTCTCAAATTGAATTACGCATCATGGCGCACATTGCTGAAGATGAAAACTTGCTAGCTGCATTCGCTGCTGGTAAAGATGTGCACCAAGCTACAGCCGCTGAGATTTTTGGTGTGCCGCTGGAAAGCGTCACTTCAGAACAGCGTCGCTATGCCAAGGTGATTAATTTTGGCTTGATCTACGGTATGAGCGCCTTTGGTCTAGCTGGAAACTTAGGTATTGAACGCTCGGCAGCTCAGAATTACATTGCCAAATACTTTGATCGCTATCCGGGGGTCGCTCAGTATATGGAGCGCACTCGCCTGGAAGCTAGGGAGAATGGCTATGTCGAGACAGTCTTTGGTAGACGCCTCTGGCTGCCGGAGATTAAGGGTTCCAATGGCCCTCGTCGCCAGGGTGCGGAGCGGGCTGCGATTAATGCCCCTATGCAGGGTACTGCGGCTGACCTGATTAAATTGGCCATGGTGGCAGTTGAGAATTGGCTAGAAAAAGAGGGCCTCAAAACCCGCATGTTGCTTCAGGTGCACGATGAATTGGTATTTGATGTACCCTTAGATGAGCTGGAGCTCTTGCAGGCAAAGCTGCCTGATTTGATGTGTAAGGTGGCCGATCTAAAGGTTCCTTTGGTAGTTGGTATTGGGATTGGCGATAATTGGGAAGAAGCGCATTAATTACAGGCGAGGAGACAAAAAATGACTGCTAAAAAAGATCTGGATTCAAAAGTAGTTGCTACCGACAGAAGAGGTTTCATGAAAGCCTCTGCCATTACAGTAACCACGATGGGAATTGGTTTTGTAGCCGCTTCAGAGCCTGTAATGGCGCAAGCAATCGAAACCGATTTCAAGGACATTAAAGCGGGTGAGCAAATGATTCCAGTCGGCAGCTTTCAGATGCCAGCTTATGTTTCTCGTCCAGAAAAAGCCAAAGGTAATTTGCCGATTGTGATCGTCGCTAGCGAAATCTTTGGCGTACACGAATACATTGCTGACGTTACTAGACGCTTTGCTAAATTGGGTTACATGGCTATTGCCCCAGAATTTTTTATCCGTGCAGGCGATCCTAATACCTATGGAACTACTGCCGAGATCATGAGCAATATTGTTGCCAAGACTCCGGATTCTCAAGTCTTAAATGATTTGCAGGCAGCCATTCAATGGGCTGGCAAAAACGGTGGTGATGTGAAAAAAGTTGGCGTCACAGGATTTTGCTGGGGTGGCCGTATTACTTGGCTCTCAGCTACGCTACCTCAGGTCAAGGCTGGTGTAGCTTGGTATGGCCGTTTAGTTGGTGAAAAAACTGAAGGCAATCCTCGTCACCCAGTGGATATTGCAGCTGACCTAAAGGCTCCAGTGCTTGGCTTGTATGGTGGGGCAGATGCTGGCATTTCTTTAGAAACGGTTGAGCAGATGCGTCAAGCACTAGCGGCGGCAGCCCCCAAAAATCGAGCTGCTAAAGCTTCTCGTTTTGAGGTGTATCCAGAAGCACCCCATGGCTTCCACGCAGACTATCGCGTTTTATATCGCGAAGGCTCAGCTAAAGATGGCTGGGAAAAGTGTATTTCCTGGTTTAAACAAAACGGGGTTGCTTAATTTTCATGTCAGCACTACAAAGCATTTTGTTGGTAACAGCGCTAGCAGGAGTTGCTAGCGTTCTTGTTGCAGCAAGCTTTTCTTTGTCTTTCCTGTCAAAGATGGTTCACAGCATGGTCAGTGTGTCGGTAGGTATTTTGCTGGCTACTGCCTTGCTACATTCATTGCCTGAGGCATTTACGATGCCGGGTGTAGATGCTCAGTTGTTATTTGCTACCTTGCTTGCAGGTCTCTTGGGCTTTTTCTTGCTTGAGAAAATCGCTTTACTACGTCATAGCCATCACCACGAAGGGGATGGTCATGGCCATCACCACGGACATGATGCGGAAGTTGCGGGCCGCAGTGGTTGGATGATTTTGGTAGGCGATGGACTGCATAATTTTGTTGATGGTGTTTTGATTGCGGCTGCATTTATGGCTGATTACCAAGTCGGTATCTTTACTGCGATTGCGATTATTGCTCATGAGATCCCGCAGGAAATTGGCGATTTCATCGTATTACTCAATGCAGGATTCACTCGCACTCGTGCATTGATGTACAACCTGATTTGTGGTTTATCTGCAGTGGTGGGCGGGGTATTGGCGCATTTCTTTTTAGAGAGAGTGAATGCGGCAATGCCTTACTTGCTTGTGATTGCTGCAAGTAGTTTTATCTACATTGCAGTGAGTGATCTCATTCCACAAATGCATCGCCGCCCACATTGGGCCGAGTCTTTACGTCAAACGATTTTGATTGCTTGCGGCGTTGGGTTTGTAATCTTGCTCTCGCTACTGCATTAAAGCGCTACTGGCCTGCTTGGGTCGGCGCACCACTCGCTCCAGCTGCCTGCATACAGACGTGAGCCTTTGAGGTCGGCGATCTCCATTGCCAATAGGTTATGACAGGCTGTAACTCCAGAGCCACATTGATGAATGACTTCAGAGGCTTTGGTTGATCCCAGAAGACCTACAAAGTCTTTGTAAAGTTGTTCTGGAGCCTTGAAACTTTTTTTGGAGAGATTTTTTCTGAAGCAATAATTAATCGCATTGGGGATGTGCCCGCCAACAGGGTCTAAGGTTTCATTTTGACCATGGAAGCGATCATTTGCACGAGCGTCCACAACTACATTATTTTTGGCTCGGAGATTGTGAACAACTTCCTCTACCGTTACTAGGCCAACATAAGGCATTGCGGGTACCGGTGTTGTTGTGGGCTTTGCTTCACGTGGCATCGTGCCAATCGGGCCATTCCAGGCATCTAGGCCACCATCTAACACTTTCACATTTGCATGGCCAGTAGCTCTGAGCATCCACCATAAGCGACTGGCATATACGGAACCTTGATTGTCGTAAGCAACTACCAAGGTATTTGAATCAATACCCAAGCGTGATTTAGTTTGTGCCCAAGCCTCAGGACTAGGTAGCGGGTGACGGCCATTCTTGCCCGTCTTTTCGCCAGACAAATCGTGGTCTAGGTCGACATAAAGAGCGCCAGGAATATGCCCCTCTAAATAAGACTTGCGACCAGCTTCTGGATCAACTAAATCAAAGCGGCAATCACAGAGCAATACATTCTCGCCACTGTTAATGATTTCTTCTAACTGGTTTGCAGTGATGAGAGGCGTCATGATGGCTTCCTATTGAGAGCGGGATGGGTGTTGCTAAATTATGCGCCTTCATAACTCATGGCGCGACGGTACCATTCATGGAAATGTTGCATGCCATCTTCCATCGGGCTTTGGTATGGACCTACTTCATTTTGACCGCGGGCTAGCAGGGCGGCGCGACCGGCATCCATACGCTCTGCAATTTCATCATCTTCGATGCAGGTTTCCATATAGGCTGCACGCTCTGCCTCCACAAACTCACGCTCAAAGAGGGCGATTTTTTCTGGGTAGTAGAACTCAACCACGTTCCGAGTTTTATTCGGACCCATTGGGTGCAGGGTGGAGACGCATAGCACGCCTGGCTACCGCTCCACCATCACATTCGGATAGTAGGTCAGCCAGATGGCGCCATGTCGCGGTGTTTTGCCCTCGTGGTGACGCAGTACTGCTTCATGCCACTTTTGATAAACCGGTGATCCGGGTTTCTCTAGGTTCTTGTGAATGCCAACAGTTTGTACGCTGTGCCAGTCACCGAATTCCCAACGCAGGTCTTCGCAAGAAACAAACTTACCCAAGCCTGGATGAAATGGAACAACGTGATAGCCCTCGAGGTAGACCTCAATAAAAGTCTTCCAGTTGTAATTGCATTCATGGACTTCAACGTGATCCAGTACATAACCTTCAAAGTTGAGATCATCAGCCACGCCGAGTTTGGCAAGATCAGCTCGCACATCACGTGGACCTTCAAACAAGAGTCCTTGCCAATTCTGCAAAGGCGATTTACCTAAATTAAGACAAGGCTTATCTTCAAAATGGGGTGCGCCCATGAGTTGACCATTTAAATCGTAGGTCCAACGATGTAATGGGCAAACAATATTGTCCGCTTTGCCTTTGCCATTGAGCATGAGTGTTTGGTGATGACGACAGACATTGGATAGGAGTTCAATACCTTCTTGATTGCGAACCAAGAGGCGACCTTCATTTTCTGAGGTCAAGGTTTGGTAGGAGCCAACTTCAGGAACCATGAGTTCGTGACCAACATAGCCCGGGCCCTGCTTAAAAAGCAGTTCAATTTCACGTTGATAGGGTTCAACGTCAAAATAAGCCGAAACCGGCAGTTGTAAATTGGACGGCGCAAGCTGCTGCGCGGTAGCCAGATTAGTCATTCTCCCCACCCCGAAAACGTCAGCCGAAGCTAAGCGGAATAACCAATCCAACCATCGACGGATCGATATTGGAAAGGAAGGAGGGGATTATACCCATCTAGCCCCCATCTCGCTTTAATATGTAGGGCTATATCTGTATCTGTAAGAAATTTGAAGGAAATAAGCCAATGCCAGCAAAGAAATCTGAGGGTCAGAAACCCGGTCTTGAGGTTCAAATCGACCCTAACTTGCGTTATGAGCAGGCTGTAAAGGAGCTGGAAAAGCTGATTTCTGACATGGAGTCTGGCAAATTCTCCCTGGAAGAGACGCTTTTGGCATACCAGCGTGGTGCGGCGCTCCTGAAACACTACCAGGCCATGCTGGCTCAAGTTGAGCAGCAAGTTCGAGTATTTGAAGTCTAAGTTACGCGCAAATTAAGCCTTCATGAACAATACGCTTTCATTCGAGGATTGGGTTCGTGCTCACGGGCAACGAACTGAATTGGCTTTAGACAATTTGCTTGATGCTGCTAATACCAACCCTGCGCGCTTGCATCAAGCCATGCGTTATGCCGCTCAAGGTGGTGGCAAACGTATTCGTCCTTTATTAGTTTATGCCGCTGGTGCTTTGAATGACGACACAAATCAAAGTGCATTGGATGCTGCTGTTGTGGCAATCGAATGTATCCACGCCTATTCCTTGGTGCATGATGATTTGCCTTGTATGGACGACGATGATTTGCGTCGTGGTCGACCTACAGTACATAAGGCCTATGATGAGGCGACTGCTATGTTGGTTGGCGATGCATTGCAGACTCGCGCATTTGAAGTGTTGGCAAACGCACAGTGCGACGCCGACATTCGCTTAGCGATGATTAGTGCATTAGCTAGTGCATCTGGTTCGCGCGGTATGGCGGGCGGGCAAGCAATCGACTTGGACAGTGTGGGAAAGAAACTGGATCTCGCAGGCTTAAAGCAAATGCATGCGATGAAAACAGGAGCCCTGCTTTCTTGTTCGGTACAGATGGGTGGTATTGCTGCCAAACTCCATTCCACCCAAATGCAGCATCTACAAAATTACGCCCAAGCCTTAGGTTTGGCTTTTCAAATTGTGGATGATGTGCTCGATGCCACTGCAGATAGTCAAACCCTGGGTAAAACTGCTGGGAAAGACGCTGCCAATGACAAGCCAACCTATGTGACCTTGATGGGTTTAGACTATGCTAAGAAAGCAGCAAAAGATTTGCAAGAAACAGCAATTGCTAGCTTAGAGAGTTTTGGCCCTAAAGCCCAAGCCCTAAAAGATTTGGCTCTGTTAGTGGTTAATAGAGGCAAATAAGATTACTGAAGATTTGATGACTTTAAATTCTATTCACTCCCCTACAGATTTAAAAAAACTTCCCCGTGAGCAGCTTCCTGCACTCGCAGATGAGTTGCGTCAGTTTGTTTTGGATTCTGTTTCTAAAACAGGGGGACACCTTTCCTCTAATTTAGGAACGGTCGAGCTATCAATCGCGCTGCACTATGTGTTTGATGCGCCGGCCGATCGTGTGGTGTGGGATGTGGGTCATCAAAGTTATCCACACAAAATCTTAACTGGTCGTCGCGAGCGCATGAATACCTTGCGTCAGTTCGATGGCTTGTCTGGTTTTCCTCGTCGCGCTGAAAGTGAATACGATGCTTTTGGTACCGGCCACTCTTCTACGAGTATTTCTGCGGCGATGGGTATGGCGCGTGCCTTCCAGACCAAAGGCGAGAAACAAGTTGCCGTTGCAGTGATTGGTGATAGCGCGATGACAGGTGGTATGGCATTTGAAGCCATGAACAATGCTGGTGTGTATGACGACTTGCCATTAGTAGTCATTCTGAATGACAACGATATGTCGATCTCGCCAGCAGTGGGCGCGCTCAATCGACACCTCGCTAGATTGCTGAGTGGCAATATTTACTCTGCAACCAAAAAAGGTATTGATAGCGTTTTATCGATTGCTCCCCCTTTACGTGAGTTTGCAAAACGCTTAGAAGATCATGCCAAGGGCATGGTCTCACCCTCTACGATTTTTCAAGAATTTGGCTTTAACTACTTCGGGCCCATTGATGGCCACGATTTAGATGCGCTCATTCCGATGTTGCAAAACGTACGCCGCTTGGCACTTGAAGGCCGTGGCCCACAGTTCCTGCATGTCGTGACGCGTAAGGGTCAGGGCTATGAGTTAGCTGAAGCGGACCCAGTTCTGTATCACGGACCAAGTAAGTTCAATCCGGAAGAGGGTGTGAAGAAGTCCACCGGTGCAACTCAAAAAACCTTTACCCAAGTATTTGGCGAGTGGCTCTGCGATATGGCGCATGCCGATCCACTATTGATTGGCATCACACCAGCAATGCGTGAAGGCTCCGGTCTCGTTGAATTCGAGCAGAATTTCCCGAAGCGTTACTACGACGTCGGCATTGCCGAACAACATGCAGTGACTTTTGCTGCGGGTATGGCATGCGAAGGTATGAAGCCAGTCGTCGCAATCTATTCAACCTTCTTGCAACGTGCTTACGATCAACTGATTCATGATGTAGCCATTCAGGATTTGCCGGTGCTGTTTGCATTGGACCGCGCTGGTTTAGTTGGCGCAGATGGCGCAACACATGCGGGTGCATATGACATTCCATTCTTACGCTGCATTCCGAATATGTTGGTATTGACGCCAGCAGACGAAGCGGAGTGCCGTGATTTATTGACCACGGCTTTTCATCAGCCCCACCCAAGCGCAGTGCGTTACCCACGTGGTGCCGGTGTGGGAACGATTCCTTCGAAAGAATTGCGTACAGTGCCATTAGGCAAAGGTGAGTTACGCCGCAAGTCCAATGCACCTGCAGGCCAGCGCATAGCAATTTTGGCTTTCGGAACTTTGCTCTACCCAGCGCTTGAAGTGGCTGAGAAAATTGATGCCTCCGTTGCCAATATGCGTTTTGTAAAGCCATTAGATCTGGATCTTCTCAAATCCTTGGCGCAAGACCATGATTATTTTGTAACGATTGAAGATGGCGTGATTCAGGGTGGTGCTGGTAGTGCGTGCTTAGAAGCGCTTTCCGCCATGGGTATCAATAAGCCTCTATTGCAACTAGGTCTTCCAGATGAATTCGTGGAGCATGGCGATTACAAATTGCTGATGAGTAAATGTGGCCTGGACTCCGAAGGGATTGCAAAGGCGATTTCCTCGCGTTTTCCTGTTAAAACCACTGCAAATCCTGTCGCCGCGGGCAAATAACTCATTTTTGCCTGAAAATAGAGTCATGAACGACATCAACACCGCCTTTCTCAAACCGCAAACCATGCCGGACATTCAGTCCTCGCATGATGAGCGTGCTTTACCAATTGAGCGGGTGGGTATTCGGGGATTGCGTCATCCATTAAGTATTCGCACTCAGACAGGTGTGATGCCAGCTGTTGGTAATTTTGAAATGGATGTAGCTTTGCCTGCGCATGTGAAGGGTACTCACATGTCCCGCTTCATTGCGCTTTTGCAAAAACACAATGAACCAATTGATAGTGCATCTGTAGTTGGAATGGTCCGTGAGATGTTGCCGCTACTCAATGCAACAGAAGGTCGCATTCAATTTACCTACACACACTTCGTAAAAAAGGCTGCACCCGTATCTGGTGTTGAAAGCTTGATGGATTACGAAGTGACGTGGACTGCGAAAGCAAAACAAAATGCGGCTGGTGCAATCGACGTTGAGTTAAACCTCCGCGCCTTAGTTCCAGTGATGAGTTTGTGCCCTTGCTCTAAAGAGATTTCTGAATATGGCGCACACAATCAGCGCTCACACGTAACCATGTCTGTAGAGCTTGATCCGCGGACCAAGATGACGGTAGAAGATTTGGTTGCAGCCGCTGAGAGCCAAGCCTCAAGCGAGTTGTGGGGCTTGCTCAAGCGCCCTGACGAGAAGTGGGTTACTGAGCGCGCTTATGACAATCCAAAGTTTGTAGAAGACTTGGTGCGTGATGTTGCTGGCCAACTAAAGGACGATGATCGTATTTTATCTTTAGTGGTTGAGGCTGAGAATTTTGAGTCGATTCACAATCACAGTGCCTACGCCAAAATTAGTCTAGCTAAGTAATCAACCCAGATTATTGCTCGCCAAATCCCAACGGGGTTTGATATCAAAAGCACCCGAAGTTGTTGAACCATTATTTTCTGCCAACATGCGCAGCGCTCCAGCAAATGCAATCATGACGCCGTTATCGGTACAGAGATCCACTGGTGGGTAGTGCACTTCAAATCGATTCTTCTTGGCGCTGGCATTGAGAGCTGCGCGCAACTGCAAATTGGCACCCACGCCACCAGCTAGTACCAAGTGTTTACAACCTGTTTGCTTCAGCGCTTTCTCTGATTTGCTTACTAAGACCGCCACCAAAGAATCGACAAAGCTACGTGCAAGATCTGCATGAAATGTTGCAATCTCTTCTGGATTGGTAATGCCTAGTGACTTAAATTTTTTCACCTGGTTCAAAACTGCTGTTTTCAGTCCGGAGAAAGAAAAATCTAAATCCCCTGAATGCAGCATTGGTTTGGGCAAATCAAATCGTCCAGATTGTCCTTTTTCTGCCAATTTGGAGATAGCGGCACCGCCGGGGTAGTCCAAACCCAATAATTTGGCGGTTTTATCAAAGGCTTCGCCGGCAGCATCGTCTAAGGTTTCACCTAAAAGTTGGTATTTACCAACCCCGCTCACTAGCATCAGCTGGGTATGCCCACCGGAGACTAAGAGGGCAATAAAGGGAAATTCCAGTACAGAAACCCCTAAAAGCGGTGAAAGTAGGTGTCCTTCGAGGTGGTGCACCCCAATGGAGGGCAAATTCAGGCCTTGAGCCAAGGATTTGGCAAAAGCGCTACCCACGAGAAGGGCGCCAGCTAATCCTGGGCCTTGGGTATAGGCTACCGCATCAATATTTTTTAATTTGAGCCCGGCTTCATGTAAAGCATCGTCCAAAAGGGGTAAAACCCGTCTTATATGGTCTCTGGAGGCCAATTCTGGGACAACGCCCCCGTAATCCCGGTGCATGGCTATTTGGGAGTGCAAAGCCTGCCCTAGGATGCCCTGATGAGCTGGGGCGCGGTTTTCCCAGGGGGAGGTGTCGTAGAGGGCCACCCCGGTTTCATCACAAGAAGTTTCTATGCCTAAAACAATCATTTTTTTGCTTGGTCGTGCTAGAATCACATTTCAGTTAATTTTTCGATATTTTTCGAGCATATACGAGTTAAACAAGTATGACTACAGTCCGCCTCCGTGAGAACGAACCTTTTGAAGCGGCATTGCGCCGTTTCAAGCGCACCATTGAAAAAAATGGTCTTTTGACAGACTTGCGTGCCCGCGAGTTCTACGAGAAGCCAACGGCTGAACGTAAGCGTAAGAAGGCCGCTGCTGCTAAACGCCATTACAAGCGTATTCGCAGCCAGATGTTGCCTAAAAAGCTTTACTAATCGAATTTAAAAGCTCTCCTCACCGAGAGGCTTTGAAACCCGCTGACGGTGAAACGCAGCGGGTTTTTGCTTTTGAATCACCAGCAATTTATTAGATATTGAATACCGGGAAAAATGCCATGAGTCTGAAAGATCAAATCACCGAAGATATGAAAAACGCGATGCGTGCAAAAGAAGTAGCGCGCCTTGGAACTATTCGTCTTTTATTGGCGGCCATCAAGCAGCGTGAAGTAGATGATCGTATTGTGATGGATGATGCGAGTGTGATCGCTACCGTTGAGAAGATGATTAAGCAGCGTAAGGACTCCATCTCCCAATTTGAAAAAGCCAATCGTGATGATTTGGTCGCAATTGAAGTGGCTGAGATGGTCATTCTGCAAGACTACTTGCCTGCACAATTATCTGATGCTGAAGTAGGGGCTGCAGTGGCTGCAGCAGTTGCATCAACTGGAGCGGCTGGCCCACAAGACATGGGCAAAGTAATTGGCGTTCTGAAAGGTCAGTTGGCTGGTAAAGCTGATATGGGCAAAGTTTCTGGTTTAGTTAAAGCTGCGCTCGCTAAGTAAGCTTGAAATAAGCTAAAACTCAACACTTAAAAAAGCCTCACCCACTACTGATGGCTCTCATTCCCCAATCCTTCATCGCCGATTTGTTAAATCGGGTTGACATCGTGGATGTGGTTGGGCAGCACGTAAAGTTAAAAAAAGCGGGCGCGAACTTTCAAGGTTTGTGCCCTTTCCATTCTGAGAAATCCCCTTCTTTTTCTGTATCGCCTACCAAGCAGTTCTATCACTGCTTTGGCTGTGGAGCACATGGCTCTGCGATTAGTTTTCTCATGGAGTACTCCGGTCTTGGCTATGTAGATGCTATAGAAGACTTGGCGCGCTCTGCGGGATTGGATGTGCCGCGTGAAGAGCATACTGCGAATGATATTGCACGCCAACAGCAGACTATGGCTTTGAGTGAAGTCATGAGTGCAGCAGCTGATTGGTATCGCCAACAACTCAAAACAGCGCCTCGTGCAGTGGAATACCTTAAGGGGCGCGGCCTGACTGGCGAGATAGCTAAACGCTATGCCTTAGGTTATGCGCCGGATGGATGGCAGGGTCTTGAAGCGGTTTTTGGTACTTATGCAAACGATGAAGTGGCCAAGACTTTGCTTGAAGGTGGTCTGCTTATTCAGAACGAGCAGGCTGTGAATCAAACAACTCGGCGCTATGATCGTTTTCGTGATCGCATCATGTTCCCGATTCGTAATCCCAAAGGCCAGACTATCGGCTTTGGTGGGCGCATCTTAGATCAAGGTGAGCCAAAGTATTTAAATTCTCCTGAGACACCACTGTTCTCTAAAGGTAATACGCTGTACGGATTATTCGAAGCAAGACAAGCCATTCGTTCGCAAGAATATGTTCTCGTATGCGAGGGCTACATGGATGTAGTGGCACTCGCACAATTAGGTTTCCCTAATGCGGTGGCCACTTTGGGTACAGCTTGCACTGCAAATCACGTACGGATGTTGTTACGCCAAACAGATAAAGTGGTGTTTTCATTTGATGGCGACTCCGCTGGTCAGCGTGCTGCACAGCGTGCATTAGAAGCATGTCTGCCATTAATGTCTGATGACAAAGAGATTCGCTTCTTATTCTTGCCGACTGAGCATGATCCCGATAGTTATGTTCGTGCTTATGGATCACCTGCCTTTGAGAAGGTCATTAAAGAAGCTATGTCAATCTCAAGCTTCTTTTTTAAGATCGTTAGCCAAAATCATGAGCTGACAACTCCAGAAGGTAGAGCGCAAACTCATCACGCTGCAAAACCGTTATTGCTATCCATGCCACCAATTGCGCTGCGTACGCAAATTTTGCGCGAGTTGGCTATTCGAACAAATTCGACACCTGCCGAGCTGGAGTCCTTCTGTGGATTAGCGGTGGCACCTGCACCAGTGCAGCAAGGCTCTTACTCCAGTACCAATCAGCGTGCACCCAATTTCAACCAAGGCAATTCTGGTAATAGAACTCAAGGTGCTCCATGGCATGCATCCAAGGGTTCCGCTAAGCGAGTCGCAACACAAAATATTGCGCCACCACAAGCACCAACTGATTTAGCTGAGCAGATGTTACGGGTCTTGATTCAGTTTCCACATTTGGGCAAAGCGCTAGATGTCAATAAGAGGGCTCTTGCTTTGCAAGCCTCTGAATTACGTTCTACAAAAGCACTTGAGCTGATGAAAGATTTATTAGCTCAATGTGATCAGGTCGAGTTGATTCCTGGTGAGAATGGCAAGCCACCTGCAGTAGGTGCTGGCGCATTCGCTTTATTTCAAGAACAGCTATCTCGCAGTGAGCTTGCCCCACTCTATGAAGTATTGAGAAAACGGGTCATGGGTTCGGATTTGGATCTCGAAGGGGCGGTTGCAGATCTCGAAGGGGCGTTCAAAAAGCTTGAGCTCACCCATCTCAAAACGGAAATGACAGAAATCGCCCAAAAGATCGCTGCAAGCACTGCTACAGAGCAAGATCGGGCTCGATATCGCGAGCTGGGCGAAAGATTGAAATTCTCCTAAGAATTTTCTGATTTAGCCCTAGAAAAACCCGAAAATTACCCCATATTTTTAGTGGTGGAAGGGGTAAAAAAGTCGCAATCGACTATAATCCTCTATTCCCAGAAAAAAACCGATTTAATTCAGCCACTTGCGCTTTATTTTGAAGAAATTTGGGGCAAGTGGACAAAGTGGCTGCGCCTAAGCAGTAGAGAACAATCATCAGTAACGTGAGTAAGTGCGAATAAATGCCAAACATTAAGAAAAAACCAGCAGCTAAACCAGCCAAGCCAGTGGCAAAAGCCAAGACGCCCGCCAAACCAGTTGCTAAAGCAAAGGCCCCAGCTAAACCTGCAGCAAAAGCGAAGACACCTGCTAAGCCAGTAAAGGCACCAGCAAAGCCAGCTGCAAAAGCGCCAGCACCAACTAAAGTAGTTGCTAAGACTGCTGCAAAAGTACCGGCAAAGACCGAAAAAGTTGACGCTTCTAAAAAGGGTAAGGTGGCTGCTCCTAAGGTTGAAGCCGTGAAGGAAGCTAAGCCCGCAAAAGAAGTGAAAAAGACAAAAGAAGCTAAGGGTAAAAAAACGAAAGCAGTTGATGTAGAGGCTGAGGTTGTTGCGACTGAAGAAGTGAAGAAAGGTCGCAAGCCAAAAGCCGATGCTCCTGCAGAAGGCGTTGAGCCTGTATTGACTGATCGTCAAAAAGCGCGTGAACGTAAAGCAAAAGAAAAAGCCCTCTTAAAAGAATTTGCAGCACAACAGTTAGGATCTGAAGAGCAGCAAGAATTACGTCGTACCCGTTTGAAGACATTGATCAAGATGGGTAAGTCCAAGGGTTACTTAACTCATGGCGAAATGAATGACGTTATGTCAGATGAATTGTCTGATGCAGATGCATTGGAAACATTGATTAGTCTTTTAAATGACATCAACATCACTGTTTACGAGCAAGCTCCAGATGCTGAAACACTCTTGCTCAATGAAAATGCTTCAGCAACCACTTCCGAAGAAGAGGCTGAAGAAGAGGCGGAAGCTGCTTTAGCGACTGTTGATTCAGAGTTTGGACGAACAACCGATCCAGTGCGCATGTATATGCGCGAGATGGGTACTGTTGACCTCTTGACTCGTGAAGGCGAGATCGTCATTGCGAAGAAGATCGAAGCAGGCCTTAAAGATATGGTGATGGCTTTGGCTGCTTGCCCAGTCACGATTGGCGAGATCTTGGCTAACGTAGACAAGATTGCTAGCGGCGAGATGGAGATTGATCAGTTCGTTGATGGATTGGTTGATCCTAATGCCGAAGATATTAAGCTTGGACCAGAAGAACCTGAAATTGACCCAGATGCTGAAGAGGGTGGAGAAGATGAAGGCGGCGGTGGAGGCGGTGGCGCAGCTACGGCTAACGCCAAGCAGTTAGAGGAATTGAAGCAAATCTCATTAGAGAAGTTTGCAATTGTGCGCACGCAAGCTGACAAAATGCGTCGTGCTTTTGATAAAGAGGGTTACAACTGTCCAGCGTATATCAAGGCACAAGAGGCTATTCGTGGTGAGTTGCTTGGTTTCCGTTTGACCGCCAAGAGTGTTGAGAAGTTATGCGACACCATGCGCTCACAAGTGGATGAGGTTTGGAAGCTTGAACGCGGTATTGTGAGTTTGTTGGTAGATAAGGTAGGCGTCAATCGTGGTGAAGTGCTCAAAGACTTCCCGAAGATGTCCATGAATTTGGAGTGGACAACAAAGCTCCTAAAAGAAAACAAGCCATACACAGCATTGCTACAACGTAATGTTCCGGCCATTCAGGAACTGCAACAGAAGTTAATTGATATTCAGACTCGTGTTGTATTGCCACTTCCAGAATTAAAAGAAGTGAATAAGCAAATGATTGCGGGCGAGAAGCGTGCGCGTGAAGCGAAGCGTGAGATGACTGTAGCCAACTTACGCTTGGTGATCTCTATTGCTAAGAAATACACCAACCGTGGTTTGCAGTTCTTGGATTTGATTCAAGAGGGCAATATTGGTTTGATGAAAGCGGTAGATAAGTTTGAATACCGTCGTGGTTATAAGTTCTCTACATATGCAACTTGGTGGATCCGTCAGGCGATTACTCGTTCGATTGCTGACCAAGCGCGTACGATCCGTATTCCAGTTCATATGATTGAGACGATCAACAAGATGAACCGTATTAGCCGTCAGATCTTGCAAGAGACTGGCCATGAGCCAGATGCTGCAACCTTGGCACTCAAGATGGAAATTCCTGAGGACAAGATTCGTAAGATTATGAAGATCGCTAAAGAGCCTATCTCCATGGAAACACCAACTGGTGACGATGAAGATTCTCATCTGGGTGACTTCATTGAGGATGGTAATACATTGGCTCCAGCTGAAGCGGCATTGCATGACTCTATGCGTGATGTGGTTAAAGACGTATTAGATTCATTGACACCACGTGAAGCAAAAGTATTGCGTATGCGCTTTGGTGTTGAGATGAGCACAGACCACACTCTCGAAGAAGTTGGTAAACAATTTGACGTAACGCGTGAGCGTATTCGTCAGATCGAAGCCACGGCCTTGAGAAAAATGCGTCATCCAAGCCGTAGCGATAAACTCAAGACCTTCCTCGAAGAAGATTGATCCAAAGACTAACGGGCCCATAGCTCAGTTGGTTAGAGCAGAGGACTCATAATCCTTTGGTCCCAGGTTCAAGTCCTGGTGGGCCCACCAGAAATGCAAACCCTCATCAGCAATGGTGGGGGTTTTGTCATTTGAAGGTTGATTGAAGCAATGTTTATGTTTTTGCTTGTGAGAGCTAATTTAACGCTGATAATATCCAGTAGAACAGATAAATCTATTGAAAGAGAGTTCCTGGGATGTTATTGCCTCTGGGAGTAATTACAGAATTACAAGCCCTTCTGGGCGATCGCTTTAGCATGGCAAAGGCGGTGCGAGATCAACACGGGCGTGACGAATCACCTTATCCCGAATTGGCTCCAGACGCCGTAGTATTTGTCCAGACCAATGAAGAAGTGGCTTGTGTAGTTAAGCTATGCAATGAACATCATGTGCCAGTAGTAGCTTATGGTGCAGGGTCATCCTTAGAAGGGCATGTATTGCCGATTCATGGTGGAATATGTCTCGATCTAAGTCAAATGAATGCCATTCTAGAAATTTCACCCGATGATTTTCTAGTGACTGTGCAGGCTGGAGTACTGCGTAAGCAGCCCAATCAGGAAATCAAAGATCAGGGATTATTCTTTCCGGTAGACCCTGGGACAGATGCCAGTATTGGTGGAATGTGTGCCACCCGGGCCTCTGGAACTAATGCTGTGCGCTACGGCACCATGCGTGAGAATGTCGTAGCTTTAACTGTAGTCACTTCCGCTGGAGCTACCATTCGAGTTGGTTCTCGTGCACGTAAATCATCTGCTGGATATGATCTAACGCGGCTTTTCATTGGCAGTGAAGGTACCCTCGGAATCATTATAGAAATTACCTTAAAGCTTTACCCCTTGCCAGAGGGAATTTCTGCCGCAACATGTATTTTCCCATCGGTGAGCGCTGCGGTTCAAGCGGTTATTGCCATTATTCAATACGGCATTCCGATTGCGCGTGTTGAGCTAGTGGATGAGACTGCTATAACGGCGATTAACCGTTATGCCAAGTTGAGCCTACAGGAGAAGCCCACCCTATTTTTTGAGTTTCATGGATCTCCGCTTGGGGTGCAAGAACAGGCTGAAAATACTCAATCGATCTGTTCAGAATTCGATGGAAGTGGTTTTGAGTGGTCCGCAAATCCAGAGGATCGTACCAGGCTGTGGCAGGCTAGGCACAATGCTTATTACGCCTGTTTACAAATGCAAGCCGGAGCGCGCATCCTCAATACTGATATTTGTGTGCCAATTTCCAAGTTGGCCTATTGCATTGATCGGGCCCGAGACATGCTCAATCAATCCCATCTAAAGAGCGCCATACTAGGCCATGTAGGTGATGGTAATTTTCATGCCTTGATCATCATTGATCCTAATCGTGCTGAGGATATTCAAGAAGCGGAGAGATTGAATCGACTTATTGTTCAAGACGCCCTTAGTGTGGGCGGGACATGTACAGGTGAACATGGGGTAGGCATGCATAAAATACAATTTATGCTTGAAGAGCATGGTGCCGATGCGATTGAATGCATGCGTGCAATCAAAGCAGTATTTGATCCAAACAACATCCTTAATCCAGGGAAAATGCTTCCCGCTCCACCTCTTTAACAACTTGAAGTTTCAAGTGAGTGCTGTGGTTACTCGGTTCTATCCCCATCCATTAAATACCTTGTAAATTAATAAGGGCAGATTGATTTAGCTTGGGTTTTTCTATAAAGCCTTTAATACTTTTTTAACTATAAGTTATGTGCTCTGTATGCCCGAAGAAAATAAGCTTAAAATTTTCAATTAGACCGTTATTTGGCATCAGCTATTCTTGAAATTAAGGATCCTTAAAGATTTACTTCTTGACTTGAAAATAAAAGTCAATTTTGAAATACATACCAATGTTTATTGAGACAGCTATCACCATATGAAAAAATAACTTCAACCCTCCTTTTAATAATCTCAATTGGGCTTTCGGTGGCAAATGCCGCAGAGGTGAAAGTTGCTGCCGTATCTTTTCATTCGAAAGATCAGGCCTATAACATTCCAAAAATGTCTGAGATATCTGCAGCTGCTGCCAAAAATGGAGCAAGGCTGGTAGTTTTTCCTGAAATGTCCAGTACAGGATTTCTTTACCCATCCATTAATGAAGCTAAACCCAACATGGATACATTTCCAGGTAAAGCAACGGAAGCATTTGGGCGGGTAGCACAAAAATATAATACCTATATTGCCTGGGGCTACATAGAGTTCGACCCAGCAACTGGGGTAGCTTATAACTCCGCCGCAATCGTTGGGCCTAATGGGTTTAAAGGAAATTATCGAAAACATCAATTGGCTGTGGGCGATGACAATCTTTGGAGGGCTCCTGGTAATCTAGGCTTCCCAGTATTTGATACGCCAATTGGAAGAATTGCTCTGCTCGTTTGTTACGACGACACTCAATTACAGTCTCTTTTGTTGCCTGCACTCAGAAATGCAGACATCATTGCTTATCTAACCGCATCTTTATACAACCCTAAAAGTGAAGCAGGCGGCAGTGATAATCACACCACCATAGGATCTATGGCAACTTTGCCAGGTTGGATTGGTATTAATGTGGTGGGAGCAGACTCAAGTGGCGTCGATAAGGTTATGGAGATGACTCTGATCGGTCCTGGGGGCTCATCCATCTGGGGTGCTCAGGGTAACGTACTTGCATCGGCATCAGCGACAAACTTCACAGATCCTAAGCAGCCTAAGGTTGTGTACGCCACCATTAATACAAGCAAGTCAAATCCACAGCGTGAATTTTGGTTGAAGACTCGTCGTCCTGAGTTATATGCGGATTACAACTTCTATCGACCAACTCATGATAGTAATGTGAACAATGTTTCGGCACAGGTTTCTGCGGTGTTGGTTCAGTATGAGCCTAAGACAGGTGCAGTTGAAGAAAACTCGAAAGTAATTGATCGGTTGATTGATGAAAAAATCCTTGGGCAAGGTCTTAATCTAGCTGTCCTGCCATTTAACTCATTCATTGGTAATGAAACTATTACCAAGGAAAATGTGGCTAAATTTGCAGAGCCATTAAATGGCAAGAGCTACAACATAGCGGCTAACTTGGCAAAAAAATATCAAGTGAATTTACTTTTTAGCATGCCTGAAGTTGCTGATGGAAAGTACTATGAGACTGCCATCCTTTTTGATTTCACGGGTAAGCAGATTGGCCTTTATAGAAAATCCCATCTCAATGAAGTTGAGAAGACATGGGCAACTGCTGGTAATGAATTGCCTGTTTTCAATTCACCGATTGGGCGTATTGGTGTAGTCCTTAATGATGAGGCACACATTCCAGAGGTGACTGACATGTATATGTTGAAGCGCGCTAACTTATTGCTCGTTCCAGTCGCTTATAACCAAAAAGACTACGGCGGTGATGTCAAGATTCCAAAGGGGTTGATACCAGAGGAGTCCAATAAAGGTATGTTCATTTGGTTCTCAATGGCACAGCATTCTCAAGCATTTACCTTGGTTGCCAACTACGTCAATGGCGCCCATGGTGATGTAGGCCAAAGTGCTTTGTACTCACTCGTTCTTGAGGAGGGCTTCTATCCACCCAACATAGCTCCAAAAGATAAAGAGCTTGCACATCAGGTTGTTTTTGCAACCAACCAAAATCAAAATCTTTGGACCAATCAGCAACAAAAGGTTGTTGAGAGAATCTGGCAGGCGGCTTTGCCATTAACTCTACCCAAAGATAATGCTTGCTTTCAAGAGTGGCAAAAGAACTCTACTAGCCCCATTATTTGTAAGGGTCTTTATAAGTAATTTGGAGATTAATACGCTAAAGGCTAGGTAACAGCGCTTTTTATTTGCTGCTAGGTTTGATGCAACAACCAGAAATCTGGCTTTAACTGTACTGACTGGCTGGCGTTTATACCACCCGTCATTGCGTTCTCTGGGCTTGCTTAATCAAATGCTTGTTTCAACATTGCTAATTTTTCAATGGATGACCGATGCTTGTCGCAATAGCGGCCCAACTCCATGAGTGTGTGAAGATTGAGCTTATTTCTCAAAAAAGTACGATACATCTTTATCGTTCTAAGTGATAAACCCAAAATCTCCGCAACCTCCTGTTGCTCATGCCCTTTTCCTAATAGAAGGAGAACTTGGGCCTCTCTTTGGGTGATGGGTAGCTCAATTTGAATCTGATTGTCTTCAGATGACCTAATCATTTCCTTATTTTTATGGGCTGTAACAAATAATTTTTCCAGGGAATCGCTAATTTTCCCTGGAATAAATGGCTTTAGTATGAAATCAACCGCGCCCTCATGCCAGGCATCAATGACGTCAGACTGCTGAGCATTGTCGCTCATAAAGATGATGGGGAATTCAATGTTAATTTGCTTGAGTCTTTGTTGTAGCTCAACCCCATTCATACCCGGCATTTGGAAGTCCAATAATATGCACGTTGGCACTCCATCTTCAAAGTCAAAGTCATGAATAGCTGTGAGAAGTGATTCTGCCGAGTCAAACTTCTCCACTTGATAGTCTTGAGTAAGCCAAGCCTCGAGACCGTCTCGAACATCAAGATCATCATCTACGACGATTACCCTATTTTTTTCATGAGAGTGTTTTGGATAGCGGAATTTGAATGGTGAATCTTGCGCCACCATCGGAGCGGTTAGATACAGAAATTTCCCCATGATGTTTATTGATAATCGTCTTACATAACCAGAGACCAATACCAAGGCCATCCTTTTTGGAGGTCTTGTATAGCTCAAATATGGTGAGGAGCATTTTAATGTCAATGCCAGCACCCGTGTCCTCTATGTCAATCAGTGCAAATTGATCATCAGATCTAACGGAAATACTGATCTCACGAGACTGAGGATCAGCAGAGCTAATGGCATCGATCGCATTATTGAAAAGATTGATTAAGACTTGTTGAATTTGAATGGCATCACCCAAAATAGAGATATTGCTGCTGATTGATTTCCTTAGATGAATTTTCTTTGCTTCAAGAGTGGGCTCAATGATTTCTAATAACTCATTTACAGCGAATGCCAAATCAACTTTGTGAAAATCATGAATATTGGTATTAAATAACTGCCTGAGATTTTTTACTAGGTTAGTTAACTTGCTCAATCGTGAATTGATCTTATCCAGCATGATTGCGGCGACTTGGTTTCCGCCTGAATTATTGAGGTCGCGCTTCAAGGTTTCAGTTTGTAAACCAATGGCAGTTAATGGCTGGCTGAGCTGGTGGGCTAAAGAGCTAGCCAATGCGCCAATCCCGATAACTCGATTCGATGCGATTAAGTCCTGCAACAAGCTATTTTTTTCTTGGGTAACAACTACCAGATTTCTGTTTAGTGGATTAATGCTGAGGGTTCTATTGTCTACCCAACTAATTCTGAGCGATTGATAAGAGATATAACGGAATATATTGAGGATTAGGAAAAAGATATAAAAAGTAATGATTGTTGGGGTTGGGAATCGGACATTAATTGGAGTCTCTGTCATAAAGCAGCTTGCAATTCGCATGATGGTAAATAAACCAAGCATTAACTCAATATTTTTAATCCAAGTAAAAAAGAGATTCTTTCTGAGATCTGTATCTTTGGAATATTTGCAGATTGCATAAGTCCAAATACTAAAAGACGCATCTGCAATACTCGCCAATAAGGTTGTAGCTTGAACTGAAGAGTTTGTTTGGCGTACGAATTCAATCATCGAGGCATAGAGTAGTGCGCCACCAATGGCCCATATAAATTTTTTATTATTGCTGCTATTCGATAATGCATAAATGCTAAATAGCACGCATACATGCGAAGACCATGTTGAGAGATTAATGATGAATAAGAAGGGTGAGGCTATGAATACAGAATTCAAATTACCCAAGATAACCCCAATAATTCCGGGGATGATGCTCAATTCACCAAGAAAGAAGTATTTGCCAGAAGCATCAATCTTCCCATTAAATGAAAAATAAAGAATGCTTGCAGAGCATATTGTGATGAATAGGTAGGTTATCCCTAGGGCTGCTAGTGCATTCATGGCGACTGTAACTAGTTCGAAAAATGATGATTTCATTCTACTAGACCAATTCTTAGCTTGACTGTACCTAAGTACGTAGTGCATGCCTGTTTGGACTGTTAATTTAGCGATACCCCTTTGTGTAAGTAGCTCCATAACAATATGATTTCCACCGCCTTTGCATCTTTTGTAGCAGTCTTTGCTGCACTGTTTCCAATTGTTAATCCTTTAGGAGATGGGCCACTTTATCTAAATATGGTTCAGGGATGCTCTGAAGATGTTAGAAAAAAACTGGCTAGAAGTGTCAGTATTAATTGTTTCGCGTTACTTTTTGGGGCAATGTTGATTGGACCTCAAGTGCTGCTATTTTTTGGGATTTCACTTTCAGCACTTAAATTTGCCGGCGGAGCGGTGGTTATAGCGGTGGGCTGGAATTTACTCAATCAACAAGGTGCATCAGACCACAACACAAATTCTTCTTCTGGGATTACAGATGCCACAGCACCTAGTAGTGCTTTTTTCCCTCTAACAATGCCTTTAACTGTTGGCCCTAGATCTATTGCAACGGCCATTTCACTAGCCGCAGCAGCACAGGATGATAAAAACTTTCATTTTGTGGCTGAGATGCCAGCAGTAATTGGCGCCACATCAGCGCTACTTGCGCCATCACTTGTGATTTATTTGGTTTATCGAGAGTCATCAGGCATTCAGAAGCTTTTAGGGGCTAATGGAACCAATGTTTTGATGCGCCTTTTTGCATTTATTTTGCTGGCAACCGGCGTACAAATTTTCCTGGGTGGTCACAGGATATGCTCTAGAGTTGTCGAGACTGATGGCGGCTCATTAACAGCTTGTGATATTGGATGATGGAAATGCTGTCTTCCAGAGCGCTTATATTGTGTAACTAAAATTTAACTAAAAAAGGATTTCAATATGTGTACAACTCTGATGACGTTTGATGCAAGCGGCAAGACTTATGTAGGTCGTGGAATTGAGTATTCCTGTTTGTTACCTACAATGGTTAACTATGTGCCTAAAGGCACTACCGTCGAGTCATCAACACCCGATGGGAAGCAAGGTAAAACCTTTGCTACTCAGTATCCATTTATTGCGTTTGTAGGTGAAGCCATCCTCACTGCCAAAACTCCTGCAGTGTTTCATGGGCAAAATAACCAGGGACTCGCTTTTTCTTCAAATACATTAACAAAATCAAGTGGCCCAGCTATTGGCAACGATCCCTCAAAAATACTTTCAGTTGCCGATCTTGGAACGTGGATTTTGGCTAACTTTAAGACTGCTGCTGAAACTAAAGCAGCATTTTTGAGTGGGGAAACAGAATTTTGGCTACCCCCGGTGACGTATTTTGGAAATACTCCTTATGCTGAGCACTTTGGGGTTTTTGATAAAGATGGCGGAGCAATTGTTATTGAATTCCAGCATGGCAAATTAAATGTCTACGACAATCCAGTTAATGTCATGACAAATCAACCAGAGTTTCCATGGCATTTAGAGAATTTGAATAACTACACCTTCTCTAATCTGGATCAGAATACTGGGCAGCTCGGTAAGCTTAACCTTAACTCTACTGATGCTGGTATTGCCTTAACTGCATTGCCATCTTCCCAGACATCCGTTGGTCGATTTGTTAAAGCCGCTTTTTACGCAAATTATGTTCGTAAGGCCAACACTCCAGGTGAAGCCATTACTACATTGGGCCATATCATGAACAATTTTGATCGCCCTTACGATCTTACTGTTGATGGTGCAGGTGGAGAAGGTGATGGTCCTAGAGGGGATGCCCAATCGTCGGAAGTTTCTTGGGTCATGTTCCTACAAGATTTGTCTAGAAATCTTTTCTTTGTTCGCACCATCAACTCATTAAATTGGTCAGTGATTGATTTGAACAAACTCAATGATGTGAAGGAGTTAAAGTCGATCAATACATATGAGATTGATCAGGCTGGGGCCGATGCTTTTACTTTGTTTTATAAGTAAATCTAGCTTATTTATTTATTAAGCCACCTTCGGGTGGCTTTTTAATTGGCCAGTACCATGAGGAGCATCAATGCTCTCATCTTCATTTGTATGCGGGATTTTGAAGTTGATATCTGCTATAGTTTTCCGATCTAAATTGCCCTGCATTTAACAATATGAAAAATATAGTCAAATTATTAATAACCCCTATTTTTACTCTTGGGTTTATTTGGGGCAGTGCATCTGCGGCGGATCCAGTTTTAACTGCATCAGGCACTTTTACCCTGGAGGTAAAAGCCCTCCCAATGTACTCGGGTGAAACCGCTCTGCCAACTTCTAAAGGAGTCCTTACATTTCAGGGTAAGGATTACCCATTTACAGTGCAAGCATTAACAATGGGGAATAATTTTGGCTCAGCTACTTTAAAAGCAAATGGAATTATTTACGCAATGAAAGATCTCTCACAATTTGAGAGTCCTTTCTTTATGATTGGCGGCGGCATTAATCCGGGTGAGGGTAATGAAATTGCTACTTACAAAAATAGTAAAGGCGTGATTGTTGTGATGACTGGCTCACTAAACGGCCCTCTTTGGATGCCAGCATCAGGCGCAGCAGTCAAATTTATAAAGTAGCTTAATAACTTAGGAAAAAATGCCTAAGTCTTCTTCTATTGTCGCCTTAAGGTATCCAAGCAGGGTGCAGATACTTTTCGAGGGATAGGGATTCCAGTACATCAAGAAAGTTTTGATATAAAGATAGTTATTAGGATAACTATTAACTGGGCTACCATGCATCGACATTCTCGACGTCATTTCTTAAAATCCTCTGCCGCGGGTGTTGCCGCTGTCGCAAGCACTCAGGCATTTTCACAATCCCCAGCCCCGTCAAAGAAAACGATAGCCGAGGTCAGGGCATTAGAGGCTAAAGAAATTCAGAAAACGACCTCAGGTTGGAATGATGGCCTAGCGCATCCTATACCGTATAAAAATCCTCCAGGAAAAGGCAAGGATCGGGCAATCGTTTTGGGTGGTGGCTCTGAATACATGAGCTCATTTCTAGTTGGCTATTTTCATGCCATGCTGACAAATGGCATTGATCTTCGCTTGGCTGATATCGTTGTGGGCACCTCGGCAGGTGCAGTATTGGGCAGCGCTTTATTGGGTAGCCGTCTAGATCTATTTTCTGCAGAATTTAATTTATTAGCTGATTATCCAAAGATCATGGCCAAGTTAGTTCCAACCAAGAAATTCTCACCCAGCCAAGAGCGGGTAATGAAGATGGGTCTCAATGCTAAGGATGGTAATCCTGATACTATCTAGGCGATTGGTCATGCAGCGATGGCTGCAAGATCAATTCCATCTGACAAGTTTCAAACAAACATTAAAGTATTCCTGGGTGACATGAAGACCATCCCGAAAAAAATGTATATCACCACCATAGATTGCTACACCGCTGAGCGTTTAGTGATTGCTCCGGATTCGGGCGTATCTGTGATTGACGCATGTGCTGCCAGCGCTTCCGCACCGGGTGTTACTGGACCTACATGGGTAAAAGATCGTGTTTGTATGGATGGAAGTATTGGATCGACAGAAACGCATTGCGATATTGTGGCTGGATCAAGAAGGGCTCTCGTCGTTGCTTTAGCAGATACGATTCAGCAGGAAAAAGAAGGTCTGCGTTTGAATCATTTGCCTAATACGATTTAGCAAGAAGTAAAAGATTTGGAAGCGGGCGGAACCAAAACTAAACTAGTAGTGGTGGGTATGTTGCCAGGTAGGAAAACCATGAGTGTTGTAGACCCAGAAATTATGGAGCCAGCCATCAAGTATGGGTATGAGCGGGGCATGCAAGATCTCCCAGAGATGAAACGTTTTTGGATGTCCGCTTAGATTCTGATGGGTTGAAGTTTCCTTGGTGGCTGACAACTATCGATGCCTCATCAATGCTATGCTTTCAATATGAATTTGATCTGTTCTAAGGAGTTCTAGTGAAACAAAAAATGATTAAAAAAATAGTGGCTGCTTCGGTTTCTGCTACTTTGGCATTTGCCCCTCTGACAAGTAATGCTTGCACCAGCTTCTTGCTTAAAGGCAGTGATGGCGGCACCGTCTATGGTCGCTCTATGGAGTTTGGTTTGGAGTTGGGCTCGCAGATGACGTCCATTCCCAGAGGCTATCAATTTAAGGGCATTGGAGCTGATGGTAAATATGGCTCTGGAATGAGTTGGACTACCAAGTACGCCGCAGCAGGAATGAATGGGCTCAATCAGCCAATCTTATTTGATGGCATGAATGAAAAAGGTTTAAGTGCTGGACTTCTGAATTTCCCAAATACCGCATCCTTTCCAGTGGTTGCTCCAGCAGACTCAGCGAATAGCATCAACGCAAGTAAGTTGCTGACTTACGTGCTGACCAATTATTCAACGGTAGATGAGATTAAGGCTGGCTTACGCAGCCTCAAAGTGAATGGCGCAAAGCTTGGGTTCTATGGCAATCAAGTGCCTGCTGCGCATTTCACCTTCCATGATGCTGCCGGAAAAAGTGTAGTAGTTGAGTACATCAAAGGGCAGTTGGTGCTTGCTGATAACCCAGTAGGCGTAATGACAAATGATCCGCCATTTCAAAATCATCTCAATAATATTGATAACTACTCGAATCTCTCTAAGGTCGAGCAAGCGCCGCGAGTTATTGGTGGCGTCGTGTTCCCAGCGCCCAGCTCTGGCAATGGCTTGCATGGCCTTCCAGGGGATTACTTGAGTCCTAGCCGCTTTATTCGTGCGCTCTTCTTAGCTGATTCAGTTCCGAAGACCTTTACAACTGCCGAAATGGATTCTGCAGCCTGGCATATTTTAGGTAGCTTTGATATTCCTCCAGGGTCAGTCACATTGCCAGCTAGCAATCCTTATGGTGGTGGCGCAGGTGGATATGAAACTACCGAGTGGGTTGTTGTTGCAAACAACAAGAGCATGACCTACAACGTCAAAATGTATGCAAACACTAATATCTATACTTTTGATATGAAGAAGATGGATGTAAATGCAAAAGAAATTAAGTACACAAAGTTGGATCAACCAAAATTGATGGTTCCAGTCAATTAATTTCCTGAGCTAATCTTCTGTAATTGATTTATTCAGTATGAAAAAGACCACCTGCGGGTGGTTTTTTGTTGGGCTAAGGCTCGCTTTTTGTAATAATGGGTCATCCATTTTTTGGTTAGCCCTGCTTTTTGCAGTCTTGCCCAACTGAACTCCCTATCCACTAATTAGTGATTCAATCATGAAAATCCTCAAAATAGGTTTACCTGCTTTCTTGTATTTGATGGCTACCCATGCATTGGCTAGTGGCGCAAGCATCTATTTCAATGGTGACATTCTGACGATGGAGGGTGATAAGCCACAGTATGTTGAAGCGGTTGTGGTTAAGGGTAAGAAGATCGCTTATGTCGGTAATATGCAAGAGGCTTTAAATGAGGCTGGGGCTAATCCAGATATCCAGGATTTAAAAGGCCAAACCTTAATTCCGGGATTTATTGATGCTTGGGGCCACTTTACTTTAATTGCTCAAAATACTTTGGGCGTTAATCTGGGTTATTTTTCAAAGAAGCCTCCTCATACAACCCAAGAGTTAATAGGTCGATTGAAAGCTGAGACTCGCCCATTTAATGGTTGGATCATTGGGGCCGAGTATGCAGATGCTTTCCTAACTGATGGGCCTTTGACAATTGCACAATTGGATGAAGCATTTCCCAATCAACCGGTATTTGTTAATAACATTTCTACCTTGACGGGGATTGTGAATTCAGCAGGCTTGAAAAAATTAGGAATTACTAAGTCCACCAAAGTTGTGCAAGGGATAATTCCTGTCGATCCAAAAACAGGAAAACTTACCGGTGAATTGATTGGCAGTCCCAATATCAGTGCAACCGCTAAGGTATTCGGTAAGTCTTCCCAAGACTTAATGATGGAAACTTATCGCAAAGCCGAAAAGATTTATGCCTCTAATGGATTTACGACTGCACAGAGTTATGAAACTACACTTGAGGATATTCGCAATATGCGTCAAGCAGTTGATCGCAATGTGATTAGCCTGGATCTGATTGCACTGCCAACTTATGATGTGGTTGATAAATTACTAGAAACAAACCAAAACTATCCATTTGGTATTTATACAAGAGGCGATGGTGGTTTTAAGGTTGCTGGAATTTTGGTTTCTACTGATGGCGCACCACAGCTACGTTTAGCGTATTTCACGAAACCCTATGCAGACACTACGGGCTTCCCAAAAGATTGGCGTGGTATGGCTGTCGCCACTCAGGATTTAGTTAATCGTTATGCAAAGCTAGCCTACGAAAAGAATATTCAGTATTACGGCTATTCCAACGGCGATGCTGGGATTACTAAAGCAATTCAAGAAACAGGCATTACTGAAGATCGCAGAACATTAATTGCCCATTCATTCTTTATTCGCGATGATCAGTTAGATCAATACAAGACTAATAAGATCCTTCCTCAATTTATGCCTAATCACATTTGGATGTATGGTGATGTGTATAGAAAAATTCTTGGAGAAGAGAGGGCTAGCAATATGGTGCCGCTCAATTTGGCTCATACAAAAGGGATGCAATTTGGTATTCATAATGACACCCCCTCATCTGGCCCAAGCGCCTGGTTTACGATTGGGACCGCTGTAAACCGTAATATCTATGGAGGGGGAGTTTTGGGCCCCGATCAGCGTATCGACCCGTATCTTGCTCTTCGTGCGCTTATCTCTGTGCCCCGCCTATCAATACAAGGAAGAGGGATCAAAGGGCAGTATCACCGCTGGAAAGCTTGCTGATATGGTGCTGCTTGATCGCAATCCTTTGAAGATTGATCCAATGGAGATTAAAGATATTCAGATTGTGAAGACGATTAAAAATGGTAAAGATCTGTATATTCGTCCCTAATTTAGTATGTAAAGTTGTCGTTTAGTATTGAACTTATACCTTTTTTATTTCCCTGGATCATGAAAAAAATTACACGTCTTTCACTTATTGCGATTAGCGCAGCTCTCGGCATTTTCTCCGCTGCTGTTTATGCTGATCCACCAATGCCGCCTTTTTATTCTTCTGTAATGAAAATGGCTCCTGAGGGTAAGTTGGGGCAAGTAGTCAAGCGGGAAAAGATAGAAACTTCTGTTAAAGGCGCACAAGCTTGGAGAATCGCTTACATCTCATCTGATGTTGGCGAGCGTAAGACGATTGCTACCGGGGCCATCATTGCGCCTAATGGGGCTGCCCCAGAAGAAGGTAGACCCATTATGTCCTGGGCTCATGGGACAACAGGCTCTGCTCAAAATTGTGGACCATCTCAAGTGATTGATCCAACAGCCCCTTTGAATGAATATTTTTTAATGGATGGCAACTCTTGGACGGATTACGGCATTCCTAATGTGGAGCAATTTATTAAAGAAGGCTATGTGATTGTTGCCACTGACTACCAAGGCTTAGGTGGTGGCGGCAAGCATCAATATGCGGTTGCTGGCACAAATGGTAGAGACGTTATCAATGCCGCAAGGGCAGCTAGCTCCATGAAAGAAGTGGCAGCCGGTAAAAAGACCGTTGTATATGGTTGGTCACAGGGTGGTGGAGCTACTATTGCTGCTGCAAGCTTACTGGACTATCAGGCCCTTAAAGGGACTGCTGCGGATAATCTTCAGTATCTTGGTTATGTTGCCTTGGCGCCAGATGATGTTGCAGCCATGCTGCCAGTAGTTCCAAGTGATGAAGCTGGGGCAAAGAAGCTCATGAAGGAGTTTACGCAAGCCAATGTTCCGAATGTATTCTTATTTGCCCATTATGTAATGGGGCTTTGGGGCGCTCAAGCTGCATATCCTCATCTAAAACTAAGCGATGTATTGACTGATGAGGGTGTAAAGGTTGTTGATAAGCTATCCAGCAATAAATGCATGCATGTACTGGCAGATACTTTTAGCTATGCTTATGGGGATCAATACAAATCACTATTGAAGTCTGAGCCAAGCAACTCTTTAGCGTGGGTTAAGGCGTTTATTGCTGGCAGTGTGAAACCGGTAAAACCAATAGCACCAGTTGTGATTTACTGGGGCACTAAAGATACCGCGGTTCCTCCAATCATGCATGAGCTTTATCAAAAGCAGATGTGCGCCATGGGGGCAAATATCGGCAGAGTTCAGCTTCCAGGAGAGCAAACGCACTTTTCAACGCCTGGCGTCTCAGCGCCCATGTATCTGGAGTGGGTCAAAGACCGCATGGCTGGAAAACCATTGGCGAATAGTTGCCCTCAAAAGTAGGTCTAGTAATTCTCATAAGCAAGAAAACCACCTTCGGGTGGTTTTTTCTCTTTTGAGCAGCAATTCTGTTCCATTGTTATTCTTATATCCAATCATTAATTACTAAAAAGATTTTTATGGATATTCATTCTGACTACAGTAAGCGTGTAGTACTGAATCATCATGATTTGCCATGGGCCTCAAGCCCCATAAAGGGTGTTGAGAGGCGCATGCTTGATCGACAGGGCGATGAGGTGGCGAGAGCTACTTTGATCGTTAGATACGAACCCGGAGCGAAGTTTCCAGTCCATACCCATGAATTTGGAGAGGAGATCTTGGTGTTGGATGGGGTATTTAGTGATGAGACTGGCAACTATCCAGCCGGGACCTACATCATGAATCCTCCTGGCTCATCTCATGCGCCTTTTAGCGAGAATGGCTGCACTCTTTTTGTAAAGTTACGACACTTGGGGTCTGAGCAGATTGAGCGCGAGATTGTCGATACCCACTCTGCGCCATGGTTTCAGGGGATGGTGCCTGGTTTAACCGTAATGCCTCTGATGAGGCAGGGTGTGGGCTTTACATTAGTTAGGTGGGCGCCTCAAACTTACTTCAACCCACATAAGCATTATGGTGGCGAAGAGATTTTCGTAGTCGATGGCGTATTTGAGGATGAGCATGGACGCTATCCAGCTGGTTCATGGATTCGCAGTCCTCATATGAGCTTGCATCAACCTTTTAGTAAAGAAGGTTGCACGATCTTTGTTAAGACCGGGCATTTAATCTAGATTGAATGCAAACTGATATTGCATTATTTAATCCAAGAGATGAATTGCTCTTTCACTCTCCGTATCTTTTTGAGTTTGACAAGCCAATCCTCATCGGCATTACGATATCCCAAGGGAAGCAAGATCACGCTTCGTAGGCCCTTGGCAGGTAGATCCAGAATGTCATCAACTGCGCTTGGATTAAAACCTTCCATAGGAGTGCGGTCAACTTGTTCATAGGCTGCAGCAATTAAAGCCGCACCTAAACCAATATAGGCCTGCTTAGCAGCGTGGGTGAAGTTTGTTTCAGCGTCTCTAGCTGGATATGCTTTAAGGGGCATTTGGCGATATGCGGTGCCAGATTCGCTAGTAAAGTTACGAATGGATTCAGTCATATCAAAGGCAGCATTGATACGGTCTGCGGTGTAGTTATTCCATGCAGCAAAAACGAGTAAATGGGAGCAATCGGTTGCTTGAGACTAATCATTAGCAACTGCTCTAATCTTCTGGCGAATATCTTTATTGGTAATAACAATCACTTCGTAGGGCTGCAGTCCGCTTGAGCTTGCAGTCAGACGAATAGCCTCGAGAATTTGCTCGACCTTACTTTCTGGAACCAGCTTATTGGCATCCATCTTTTTGGTCGCGTAGCGCCACTGTAATTTATCAATTAAGCTCATTTTTCATCCTTTTAGGCTGTGTATGGTTGTTTCAAATGAGTTTAGCGGAGGCTAGGTTTAATTGCAGAGTCACCACCATTATTGGGGTTTCCAATAAGCCTTTAAATAGGTAAAGCCCTTTAAAATAATGATTGTTATTTTTATCACCTTCCTAATTGACTCTGAATTATTCACCCCTTATGAAAAATCCCATCTTTAATGCTTTCTTTGGGATCTTCGCACTACTGGCTTCCTCAAGTTTTGCTCTTGCCCAAGAAGTCTCTCCAATTCCCAGGGCCTCAAATGAGTGGCGCTTTGAAGTAACCCCTTATCTTTGGCTTACCGGTATCAAAGGCACTATGAATTTTGATAACGGCATTGCTAAATCTGCGGGTTTTACTTCTAGCGATGTTCTTAGCAACCTGAAGTCTGGCGGCATGATCGCAGCGGAGGCGCATAAAGGTAATTGGGGGATTATGGGCGACCTCATTTCAGCTACCTTACAAAACTCAGGTTCAATTCCAGTGTCGGGTGGAGCTGCTACTGTTGCAGACAGAATTACTTTGCAGCAGACTGTTTTAACTGGTGCTGCTACTTATACGCTAGCTAATACGAAAGATGCCTACGTTGATGGTTTACTTGGCGTACGATCAATTAATGTTACCGCTACGCTTTTTGGTAACCTCGTTGGTACAACTGAAAAGGAGTCTATTTCTAAAACGACTTCTACGATAGATCCGATTATTGGCGCTAAGGGGCGCTACCGTATTGCAGACTCTAGTTGGTATATCCCTGCGTATGCTGATATTGGTAGCGGTGGAGGCACTACTAACCTAACATGGCAGGTAATGGCCGGCGTAGGATAATCATTTGGTAGCTTGGTTGATGCTTCGCTAACTTATCGCGCACTCTACTACGATATGAAGGATGGTGGCGTATTGCAAAAGACCACTATGCAGGGCCCACAAGTAGCAGTGACATTCAAATTTTAAGTAAGTCTCAAATAATCGCTATTTACATCAAGGAAATAAGTATGAAATTTGCACCAAAATTACTAGTCACATTATTGATGGCTCATTGTGCCCTTGCCTTTGCTAAAGGCAATGCCGACACTATTTTTTATGGCGGCCCTATCGTTACCGTTAATGCGAAGAACGAAGAAGTTCAAGCATTAGCTGTCCAAAATGGCAAGATTGTTGCTGTTGGGGCTAAAGATGCAGTTACCAAAGAGTGGCAGGCTGGCAATACTAAGGTCATTGATCTGCAAGGCCAAACACTGATGCCGGGCTTTGTAGAGCCTCACGTGCACATCATGGTGACTGCAGTCTTTGAGGGCTTAGGATTGAATTTAAGTAACTTCACTTTGCCTTATGACACTAAAGAAACTTTAATTCAAAAAATGAAAGTAGGACTAAAGGATGTGCCTACTGGTGGTTGATTATTTGGTTTTGGTGTTGATCCATCACGTACAACGCCATTTATGGCAGAACTCACTGCCGATGATTTGGACAAAGTATCAACGACCGTCCCCATTTTTATCGTCAATCAATCTGGACATATCGGCTACGTTAATCACAAGGCTTTAGAGCTTGCCGGTATTACAAGCAAAACTCCAAATCCTGCTGGCGGCGGTATTTATGTGAAAGATGTAAAGGGTCAGCTCACTGGCAAGTTAGTGGAGCCACCAACTTATTTGCCATTTATGACCAAAATGCCAAACCCAACAGAAGAGCAATTGTTTGCTGCTATTGAAGGCACCATGAAGAAAATGGCATCCACTGGAGTAACAACAGTCTCCGATATGAGTGTTGGTGGTAATTTTGGTGTTGATAAAGAAGTAGCTATTTATAAAGCTATTTTTGCAAAGAATGCATCACCGATTCGAGTTCGTGGATACTTATTCAGCGAGACTTTGCCGCCTGGGTATAAGGCTATTAAGCCGAATGAGGGGGACGATAAGTTACGCTTCATCGGTATTAAATATATTACCGACGGCTCTACTCAGGGTTTAACTGCGGCACTCAATCAGCCGTATAGCTATCCCAAAGATAGTAAATGGAGTGGCTCACTCAACTATAAGGATGCTGATATTTATGCATCTATGAAGTCATACTTTGATCAAGGCTGGCAAATTTCTTCTCACTCCAATGGTGAAAGGCAATTGATCAGGCTCTGAATAGCTACGCTAAATTATTGGCGGGTAATCCTAAGCCGCAAGAGCGTCGTTTGCGTATTGAGCATTTCACGGTCAATCATCCAGATCACGTTACAAAAGCAGTCAAATTGGGTGTGATACCAAGCTTTACTATCGGCCACGTTGATTACTGGGGCGCAGCGTTTAATAACCATATTATTGGGTCTGAGCGCGCTGAGCGTATCGATCCGGCAGGAGACTTTAAGCGTGCGGGCGGTAAATTTACGCTGCATAGTGACTCGCCAGTTTCTAATGTTGGCCCCTTGAACTATGTGAGCGAAGAAGTAACACGCTTATGGCAACTGCCTCCGCAGAAAGTGCTTGGATCAACCCAAGCCGTTTCGGTTGATGATGCGATTCGTGCGATTACGATCGATGCCGCATATCAAATCTTTGCTGACAATCTTGTTGGTAGCCTAGAAGTCGGCAAGCGGGCTGACTTGGTGATATTGGAGAAGAATCCACGTAAGACACCACCTGCAGAAATTCGTAATATCAAAGTCAAGGCAACTTGGGTTGATGGTAAGCGGGTGAGTCTTAAGTAAGTCCTAATCAATACAGTTTGTAAAAGAAACACTCGCTGATGCGGGTGTTTCTTTTTGCTCAAATTAATGAGAATTTATTTCATCTGAGATGAAGAGGCTGATGGAGTTCTTATGAATCTAAAATCAAAATTATTTATTTATGTGCACTGGGGCTTGTTTCAGGAATGGCTTCTGCTGTTCAACTGATTGATCCGCCATCAACCCCCAAGGTTTCTGAAGTAACTGTCTTTGTGGCTAAGAAAATTGTGACGATGGATCCTGCGATTCCAAATGCCACTGCAGTTGCTATAGCTGATGGCCGTATTCTGTCGGTGGGCTCATTGGAAGATATGAAGCCTTGGACAGATAAATACCCAACAAAAATTGACCGCCAATTCGCAAACAAAGTAATGTATCCAGGATTTATTGAGCCACATGCTCATCCTTTGCTAGCGGGCATTCTATTTAATAAGCCACTACTAACATCATCTCCAATGCCCAATCCATGGGGTGCACCGTTTCCTGGTGTGCCAACCCTGCCGGCTGCAATGGCGCAGTTAAAGAAGTATTCGGATCCTATCAAGGACCCCAATGAGACTCTGCTGACCTGGGGGTATGACGCGGTGTCAATGGGAAAGCAGCCTGATCGCCAGCTTTTAGACCAAGCATCAACAACAAGGCCGATTATTGTGTGGGATATCTCCGGCCATGATATGTACGTTAATAGTGCATTTATTAAGTCCTACGGAATCACACCAGATCAGGTAAAAAATATCAAAGGTGTGGGTTTAGATAAAGATGGTCAGTTAAATGGACAATTTTTAGAGATTGCAGCAATGCAATACATTCTCAAAGTTGCAGGGAAAGATATTCTGAAGCCACATGAGATTCCAAATGATTTTATGTATATCAATGACTTGATGCAGCAGGCTGGCATTACGACATCGGGAGATTTGGCATTTGGCACTATGAATATTGACATGGAAACCAAGATTTCCAAGGCATATACCCAATCTCCCAATACTGCATTACGTCTTGTCCCAGTGGTTTATGCAGAGCCATTTATTCAGAAGTATGGAGATAAGGCCATTGCTGAAGCTCAGAATTTAAAGCAACAAGATAACGATCGCCTCATTTTTCAAGGTGTGAAGTTTTATAGCGATGGGGGGTTATCTTCCAGAGACGATGCGCATGGAGCACCCAGGCTATACCAATGGCACCTTAGGCTCTTCTAATTTCAAGTCATCACAAGAGTTTGCTAACACCATGAGGCCATGGTGGGACGCCGGTTTCCACATTCATATCCATAGCAATGGAGATATTGGTAACCAGCACTCCATCAATGCTTTGCAACTCATGATTGATGCAAAACCCCGCTTTGACCATCGTTACACCATCAATCATTTTGGAATTCCAACGACAGCAATGGTGATGAAGATTAAGGCGCTTGGTGCGGTTGTGAGTGCCAATATGTCCTATATTTCTGAGCGCGCCAATTTGGAATACCCGGCCCTTGGAATGGATCGTGCATCTTATGCAACAAGATTGGGCACTTTAGTTAAAAGTGGCATCGTGACCTCTATTCGCTCTGATGCACCGGTATCGGCGCCTGCCCCTTTAAAAGAGGCTTGGACAGCAGTTACTCGTAAGGATGTCTATAACAACGGCAAAGTCTGGGCTCCCGCTGAAGCTGTCACGGCATCAGACGCCATGAAGATGATTACGATTAATGCCGCCTACACCCTAGGGGTAGAAGACAAAGTTGGGACTATTGAGACTGGTAAGTTTGCTGACTTCGCTATCCTTGACTCTGACCCGCAGACAATTCCTGTGAACAATATTAAAAATGTTTCTGTTCTCGCAACTATCTTGGGTGGCAAGGTGATTCCCGTTTCAGAAACTAAGAAACCCAGACCCCTAAACTAGTACGTAATCCTTGATGGTGGGGCTTTATGATGAGGGATGTCTCACATCCCGTCATCTGGAATGCAAAATCTCAAGGAGAGCCTTTCTAAATTAAAAGAAAGGTTTGATGGTATTCAGGGTGAGCCCTATATCGTTGAGAGCAGGAAGTTCAAGGCGCTCTATTTTGATAGTGAGTCCACTCAAAGCCTGATGGATATGCAGGCACCCATGCGCTTGGTAGTCAGCTATACCGAGACCATGATGGGCTTCCTCCTCTTTCATCCTGACCCCAAGAGTATTGCCATGATTGGTTTAGGTGGCGGATCTCTTGCTAAGTATTGCCATCATCATTTGCCTGCATCCTCCATCCTGGTGCTAGAAAATAATGCCAAGGTCATGGCGCTAAAGAATCAGTTCCACATCCCTGATAACGATGCACGTTTTAAGGTGATTAAGGCGGATGGCGCCGAATACCTCAGAAATACTGAGGAATCATTTGATGTTTTGCTCATTGATGGATATACCAAGTCAGGGCAAGCGCCCCAGCTTTGTAGTGAAGACTTTTACGCCAGCTGCTTAGCGTTTTTGAATCCAGGCGGAATCATGGCTATTAATTTGTCTGGAGCTGCAGGCTTAAATCAGGTTTATCAGGAGAGGATTGATCGCATTTTTGAATATCAATCTATCGCAGTCATGGAGGATGATCGGATGAATCAAATTCTCTTTGTCTGTAAAGGGGATTCATTAAAGATATCGGCCGAGGATTTATTGCGTCGATCTGCCCAGCTCAGTAAATCCCATGAAATTCATCTTCCTAGAACGGCGCAGAATTTTCTTTTACAAAGAAATTTGACTCATTCTGAGTGCGAAAGATAGATCTTTGATATATATCAACACTTTCACACCAAATAAGACCACAGTAAGAAAGCGATTTGTATATTTTTAAATAAAGTGAGTCTTATAATGAAGCTTGAGTTTATTGGCCCTGCCAGCCTATTAGAGAATGGTAATGTGGCATTTCCGGCATTACTTGATGCTAAGCCAATGCAGTGTATTTTTAGCTTTGAAGCGCTGCAAGATTTGGATTCAGATGGAGTCGAAAAGGATTCTTTGCGTTTATTCCAGAATCATCAGCTAAAGCTCTTATCGATTGCGGAAAATAAAATTCTAGCCGGTCATGCAGTAGATGACGCAGTACATGTGTTTAGTCATGACTTAGTTCTAGATTAAGTATTCCTGGTCTACTGTATTTAATATTTTGTTGTTTTAATTTGAAAGAGAAAGTATGTCATTTAATCACTCAGTAATTTGGATAGATCATCAAGAGGCGCACGTTATTTACTTCAACCCCGCTGCTAGTGAGAGCGAAGTCATTAAGACTAGATCTACTCATAAGAATGTTCATCACAAAAGTGGCTCTGTCAGTGGCGCACGTGCTGAACCAGATCAGCATTACTTACATGAAGTGATTCAAGCGGTGATGGAATCTAAAGAGATTTTGATTGTGGGCCCTGGCTCTGCAAAATTGGATTTGATGAAGCATGCCGCTAAACACGATCACACTATTGCTGAAAAGGTAGTTGGTATTGAAACCGTAGATCATCCTACCAATGGGCAATTATTGGCTTACGCTAAAAAGTACTTTGCCAAAGTAGATGCTCTAAAAGGCGATACCGTTATTACTGGTTGATGTTTTTATCCCCCTGAAAATGGGGGATAATTTAACGATGTTGCTCATTACTGCCTTCGTCATCAATGGATCTCTAGCACTTATTGCGATCCTCTTGCATTACGAGGCCCTTTTTCAGCCTGATAAGCTGCTCCCCAAGCTAGCCCACATTGCACCGCGTTTTCGGGTGCTAATAGGGGTCGGCGCCATCTTCATGGCGCACGTGGTGGAGATCTGGCTATTTGCCTTAGGTTACTTCTTTACCTTGCAGTTCCCTATTATGGGTGGACTCGTTGGGGAGCTTTCAGGCCATGGCATGTTATTAGATTGCGCCTACCTGTCATTTGTTACCTTTACGACATTAGGCTATGGTGAGATCGTGGCACAAGGCTACTTACGTTATTTGACTGGAGTAGAGGCTCTCACAGGCTTCATCCTGATCACCTGGTCTGCTTCATTTCTCTTTATCGAGATGCAAAAGTATTGGACTTCATCTAGATCGAATGGGGCTGAGTAGACAAAATGCCTAGACAAATTTCCTTCAAAGAAAAGCTGAGAATAATTGTCTTTGAGACGAGCACACCTTTAGGTCTTCGATTTGACCAGGTATTAATTTTTGCCATACTACTCTCCCTATTTGTGGTGGTATTGGATAGCATCGAGTCGGTATCGAAAAACTTCCATACAGAGCTCTCGTTTCTTGAGTGGGTATTTACGGGACTCTTTACGGTGGAATGTCTTGTCAGAATCTACTCTGCCCCGAATCGTATTAAATACATCACCAGTTTTTTGGCATCATCGATCTTCTTGCTGTCGTGCCAACATATTTAGCTTTAATCTTCCCAGAGTTGCACGCCTTAATTGATGTCAGAATTTTGCGCCTCATTAGGGTCTTCCGAATCTTTAAGCTGACTCAATACATGTCTGAATATCAGCATCTAGCTGATGCGATGGCAGCTAGCAGAAGAAAAATTTTGGTCTTTCTATCTGTTGTTCTCATGGTGGTGATGGTGATGGGAACATTGATGTATGTGGTTGAGGGCCCAGCTCATGGCTATACGAGCATCCCGGTTTCGATCTATTGGGCGATCACCACAATGACCACGGTAGGTTTTGGTGACATCACCCCACAAACAGATTTGGGTAAGTTAATTGCCTTGCTCATGATGCTAATGGGCTGGGGAACTCTAGCAGCACCCACCGGAATTGTTACAGCAGAAATGTCTTATACAAAAAGGGCGCATCGAGCAAATGGTGATCGTGCCTGTTTAATTTGTATGCGCGATGGATATGGCCTTGAGGATCACTATTGCTCTTCTTGCGGCTCCCCATTACCACCCACAAGATAGCTTTAAAACTCTTTCGCGAGTCTTATTGCGAGTACTCGAGTCTGCACAAACCCATTTTTGATTTCCATATCTCTGCCGTATTGCAGGGAGAATCTTCCAATAGGTGTGTGCGCCTGACCGCTTAGCAAAAATCTTTAGGTGTTCACCACATTATTTTGATAGCTGTTATTAATTGAGGTTGCGCCTCCTGCTACATAAAAATAGGAGGCACCAACAGTAAAGATTTGGTTGATACGATAGATTGGGCCAAGCTGTGTGGTGGTGAGAGGTTTTTGGCTTAAGGAGCGCCGTTGGTACTGAGTCCGCAAGCTGCTCCACACTGACTATTCCCACCAAACCACATCGTATCTACGGCAATCATGCCATCGACGTTTGAAGTGATTGGAGTCTGAAAACCGATCTGCAAGTCTGTTCGAAAACGGTTTTCACCAAGATTAAAGGCTCTCTGGCTGGAGTAGCTTCCTGTTGGAGTAATGAGATATCCAGCTATTCCCAAATAGGTTCTGGTGCTTTTATTGGCATAGGGCCAGATCGCTGTAGCAAAGCTGAGGTCGCCAATGCCGGTATCGCCAGGTGCGCTCGCAAAAGATCCGGCGGGACTGATCGCTCCATAAGGTAACTGTAGATAACTGACTGCAGGCAAGTCACCGATATTGAAGGTGCGAGAGCCACGCAAAATTGCGCTTTGCGTACCAATCACTGGATTGCCAGGTAGCGCGGAGCCGTTTCTGTATTGAGTGGTGTTCTCTGAATTGATGTAACTCAAAGTTAAGTAGTTTTTATTGGGTGCAGGGGCAACAATATCGTTCGGCTGTAAATCGATCGCCCAAGCTAAACCTGGCCCAAAAGCCATTAGCATGAGGAGATTTTTAATCCTAAACATAGTCTGGCGATTTTAATGTGCATTTCTATATCTTTTATAAAACTGATATAAGGTCTATAAATTAAGGATCTCCAGCCTTATGCATGGCATTTAGCTTGGTGATGCTATCTGGCTGCCAGTCGACAGGTGCCGATGGAAAGCCTTTAACTGCTCAAGAGATTGCGCAGAAAAGAGAGGCAACACTCGAAATGTCTAAGGTGGGTTTGGCTGCTCTCATTAAGCAAAACCCTGCGATTAAGAAAGATATAGAGACCGCTCCAGGATATGCGGTCTTTAGCACTACTAATGTCAATGTAGTCTTATTAGTACTAGCTAGGGGGTGAGGGTGCTTTATTTGATAAGTGCCGTCCAGAACCTATTTTTATGCAAGCCATGAAAACCGGTGAGGGCATTGGTGCGGGATATCAAGATCAATATCAATATCAAATTATTCTCTTTAAGAATGCGGATGCGATCGATCAGTTTTTGCTAACCATCTATTGATGGACAGCATGCCCGCTTTGCTGATATTTAACTTTCCTAGCCTATCCCCTTCATGGGGATCTGCACCAGCTAGATAAATGATGAAGTCAGGTTTAAATGTATCTAGCATCTCTAATCCCTGATCTAAAGCTTTGAGGTAATCCTCATCTTCACATCCATTGGGCAGGCCAATATCTAGATCACTCTGCTCTTTAGTAAATGGGAAATTATTTTCACCATGAATCGATAGCGTGAAGATGGATTTGTCATGTTGAAGAATAGATGCTGTGCCATTTCCTTGATGTACATCTAAATCGACGATGGCTACTTTCAGTGTTGAGCTCACTTCTTTTTGTAAGACTCTCACTGCAATCGCGGAGTCATTAAATACGCAAAATCCACTACCCATATTCCGATAGGCGTGGTGGGTGCCGCCCGCTAGATTTGCCGCCAAACCTTCATCTAGCGCCGCCTTTGCCGCTGCCACAGTAGCACCAGCAGAGCGACGTGATCGCTCCACCATTTTTTCGCTCCAAGGAAAACCAATCTCCTGTTGCTCCTTCGTGCTTAAATCCCCCGCAATCACTTTCATGAGATAGCTAGGGTCGTGTGCATACAGAATTTGTGTATCGGTAACAGCAGGTGCCTCTACGAGCTCGATGCCCTCTAGTTGTGCAACTAGGTCGCGCAGCTGGCTGTACTTTTCCATCGGAAAGCGGTGTCCCAGTGGAAGTGGTAAAACATAGTGGTCGGTATAAAAAGCTTTCAAAGCAATCTTGTTTTCATTTGACTTTTAATTGTGTTGAATAGTCTATTCGATTTCTATAGGTAGGCATGGCTCGATCTGAAAAAGCAGGTTTTAAGGGGAATAAATCATTTTTGCCCAGTAAGACCTGCCTGGTCTGCGGCAAGGAGATGACGTGGCGTAAGTCGTGGGCCAAAAATTGGGATGAGGTCAAATATTGCTCTGATGCCTGCCGCTCCAAAAAGTCCGGCAGTAAGGCTGAGGTGTAATCGATGCGCACCTTAATTTACTGGTTTCGAAATGACTTGCGATTGGCAGATAACCCAGCATTTGCACAAGCTTGCTTAAATGCGGATTCTCTTTTGCTGGTGTACATCCATGATTCCAAAGAGCAAGACATGGTTTATGGTTTTGAGTGACAAGGGCTGCATCGAAAAGCCTTCTTGCCAGCCGCATTCGATGACCTAAAGGCTCAGCTACAAGCCCAGGGATCAGATCTATTCGAGTTGGCTGGCAAGTCGACAGAGATATTGTTGCGGCTAGTTCAGGATACTGCTGCAACAGCAATTTATTGCGAGCAAATTGAAGCACCTGAAGAAATAGAGCAAGTACGAATTTTGCAAGAGCAGGGAGTTGAGGTTCAGGAGTTCTGGCAATCGAGTATGTTGGAGTCACAAGACTTGCCATTTGCTTTAGAAAACATGCCCGATGTATTTACGGCATTTAGACGTGAGGTCGAGCGGGCAGGGCTCAAGTTTGCACAGCCCATCAATGCGCCCAAGAAGATTCCTTTGCTACCAGGGTCTTTGCCTCAGCGCTCAGTAGCACCTTCTAGCACTCAATCAGCTTCACATCCGTATTTTGTGGGAGGGGCTAGTCATGCCCAGACCCATTTGAAGCAATATCTAGAGCGGCGTTTGCCTGATAGCTATAAGGAGACTCGCAATCAACTGATTGGTATGGATTACTCCAGTAAGTTTTCAGCATGGCTTGCCTTAGGTTGTATTTCAGCGCGGGATATTGCGGCGCAATTAAGCGATTATGAAAATCGCTATGGTGCTAATGATGGTACTTATTGGCTTTGGTTTGAATTACTGTGGAGAGATTATTTCCGCTTTATTCACTTTAAGTACGGTCAGAAGTTATATCGCGCCAGTGGTTTAACTGGTGTGCCCGTAAAGCCATCCTATGCGCCCAGCTTTGAGCAGTGGCGCACAGGCAACACCGGCACTCCTTTAGTGGACGCAGGGATGCGCGAGCTGCATCAGAGTGGCTACCTCTCCAATCGGATGCGTCAGATTGTGGCTAGTTACTGGATATCTGACATGCAGGGTGACTGGCGTGCAGGTGCTGCATGGTTTGAGTCTCAATTAATAGACTATGACGTTTACAGCAATCAAGGTAATTGGCTCTATATCGCTGGGCGCGGCACTGACCCTAGAGGTGGTAGACCTTTCAATGTGGCCAAGCAAACTCAGGATCACGATCCAAAAGAAATCTACCGCAAGCTTTGGCTCTCGTCTTAGCCGGGTCTTATAGCTGTTCCACTGCCGCATATTGCTCGAGCACTTCTAGAGAGACTTTCTCTAAAGCTTTGATGTGGGTGCTCTCTAGCTTAATCATTGGCGCGCAGTTAGCTTCCAGAGCTTCGATCCAGCGATTGAGGCATAGGCACCACTGATCACCTGCAATGAGCCCTGGAAACTGGTACTCCGGTCTTGGAGTAATCAGATCGTTGCCGCGCTTCAGGCTAAATTGCAAAAAGTCATTGCTAACGATTGCGCAGGCCAAATGACTGCCGAGATCTTGTTCATTGGTTTTGCAGCAACTATCTCGAAAAAATCCCGTCAAAGGATCAAAAGAACAGGGAACCAGTGGTTGGCCTAAAACATTCAAAGATGCATCGTGTTGCATAAATATTTTCCGTGATGGGGAGTTAAATAAGGGAGCTGCCTACCAAGGCAGTCTCTCGCCAGAGTAGGTGATGAAGCTTCCAGAATCTTCTTTGTTGAGCGAGAGAAGAACATTCAACATATCGTTGGCGGCATCCAAAGGAGGTCTACCAATTTGCTCGCCCTTAAACGGTTTTGATAAGCGAGAATTCACTGTCCCCGGGTGAAGTGCCACAAGTGCAGTGTTGGGTTTAGTTCTGGAGAATTCAATCGATGCCGTCTTGATCAGCATATTGAGTGCTGCCTTAGAGGCGCGGTAGCTATACCAGCCGCCGAGACGATTGTCTTCAATGCTCCCAACCTTTGCAGAGAGCGTTGCCATAACCGAGTTGGCTGGATCCAGTAACTTAGAAAAGTGCTTGATAGTTAATCCAGGACCAATGGCGTTCATTTGCATCAACAGCTGCAATTGCTCGGCATTGAGATCATCTAGTTTCTTTTCTGGCATCCAATCAGGAGAGTGCAATATGCCGATGGTATTGATGATCAGCTGAAAAGGCGCCTCTCCTGAAAGAGCTTTTGCTGCCTCTTCAATGGTGTTGAGATCTTGGTAATCAATCGGATTGGCAGAGTTTCGATGTATGCCTATTACTTTCGTGCATGCGGGATGCTGTTCCAGCAATTCCATGAAGGCAGAGCCGATGGTTCCGGATGAGCCAATCACGAGTGCGCGGAAGGAATTTGGAAGTAATGGCATGAATAGGGTAATTGAAGGAGGTCTCAGCCAGTTTATTGAATAAGTCTTAAACTTGCTCGATGACATCACGACTACCCCAGACGCTTTCAGAAGCGGACCTCTCAAGGTTGATTGAGATGGCCTGGGAGGATCGCACGCCTTTTGATGCTATCGAACTTACTTTTGGGTATTCAGAGCCCCAAGTGATTGCTTTGATGAGAAAGCAGCTGAAACGCAACTCCTTTGAATTGTGGCGTAAGAGGGTGACTGGCAGAGCAACTAAGCATCTCGCCCTACGCAGTAAATTGGTAAACCGCGCTTACTGCGCAACTCAGTACAAGCAAAAATCGGCATCATGAAAAAGCTGACCATGTTCTATGACGGACTGTGCCCTTTATGCCAGGCAGAAATTCAGTTTCTTTCTGGACGTAATCAAGCAGGCTTGCTCAGCTTCGTGGATATTAATTCGGAGCAATATGCCCCTGATCGTGTTGGTGTCTCTTGCGACCAAGCTTTGGCTTCTATGTGCGCCCAATATGATGATGGAGAGCTGATCCAAGGAGTAGAGGTATTTTCAGCGGCCTATAGCCGGGCCAATCTTCCTAAATTGGCATGGCTATTTTCTAGGCCAACACTCAAGCCGATTTGGAATATGGGCTATCGATTCTTCGCAAAGCATCGCCATGCCATTTCAGCTCTACTGGGACCGCTTGCTTTGCGACTGGTGAATAGAAAGGCATAAGGATATGAAGCTCTCTCGTATATTGGTAATCACCTTAGCCCTTGGCGCAGCTACTCCTGTGAGTTTCGCTAAAGAGCCGCCGCATATTAAAAGTATGATGGGTCAAACCCAATTGCAGGGGCTGGGCAGACTCAACTTTTGGGGCTTTCATGTTTATGATGCCAATCTATATCGTGGTGCCGCTAAGGATTCTCAAGAGTTCGCACTCGAGCTGAAGTATCAGAGGGCATTCTCAGGTGAGGCAATTGCCAACCGTACGGCTGATGAAATGAAAAGCTTGGGTGTTTCCGATGCCCAAGCAACATCTTGGGGTAAGGAGCTGGCAGGCATTCTCCCTAACGTGGAGCCTGGCCAGACTATTGCTGCTGTTTATATTCCTAGGCAGGGCACCAGCTTCTTTTATGAGGGCAGGAAGCTATCGCAAATTCAGGGTGCTGATTTTGCGAAAGCCTTTTTTGGCATTTGGTTGGACTCAAAAACAAGTGTCCCAAAACTCAGGACAGAACTCTTGGGACGGGGCTGCCCACCACCACTCATTTCAGGAGCATGTTAATGCGCAAGATTCATGTCGTTTCAAAGTGCTTGGGTGCTTGCTTGATTGCATTCGGTCTATTTGGCTGTTCTTCACCTTCGGTAACGCAGTACGCTAATGAGAAACCCAATTTAGATCTGAGTGAATACTTTAATGGCACCATAGATGCCTATGGAATTTTTACCGATCGAAGCGGCGAAGTTAAAAAGCGATTTACGGTTCTCTTGGTGGCACAGTGGAAAGTTGTTGATGGTAAAAAAGTGGGCACCCTCGATGAAAGCTTTAAATATTCCGATGGCACTAAGCAAAAACGTATCTGGACTTTGACTGAAACTGCTCCTGGTAAATATATTGGCAGGGCAGATGATGTGGTGGGTGATGCGTTGGGTGAATCAGCGGGTAATGCCCTTAACTGGGCTTACACCTTGGCATTGCCAGTAGACGGCACAATTTATCACGTGCAATTTAACGATTGGATGTACCTTGTCACACCCAAGGCCATGCTGAATAAAGCCAAGATGAGTAAATTTGGAATTGATCTTGGTGAGGTTACCTTGAGCTTTTATAAGCGCTAAGCCCGGCGATTGGCGAGGAAACATATTTGAAGAAGCTTGTTCTCATTCTGGGTGATCAGCTAGATATTAATAGTCCGGTATTAAAAAATCTCAATCCTCAGGCTGATCAGGTAGTCATGATTGAGTCTGCGGATGAGGCTCAGTATGTTTGGTCCCATAAGGCAAAAATTGCTTTGTTTTTGTCGGCTATGCGTCACTTCGCTAAGGAGTTAGAGGGGCTTGGTATACCGCTGCAATATATCAAGCAATCCCCCAAATCGATTGCTGACACATTGCGGGAAATTCTGAAAAAAGATAACTGCACTCATTTAGTTTGTCTTGAGCCTGGGGAGTATCGACTCAAGTGTGAGATTGAAACATTAACCTCTGAATTAGGTATTGAGTTAGAGATGCAGGAGGATCCCCATTTCTATTGTTCACGCCATGAATTTTCTAACTGGGTTGCAGGCAAAAAAGAGTTGCGTTTGGAGTATTTCTATCGACTCATGCGCAAGACCCACAACATCCTGGTTGATAAAGAAGGCAATCCAGAGGGTGGGCAGTGGAACTTCGATCGAGATAATCGCAAACCCTTCCCTAAGAAGGGGCCAGGCCTTATTCCGCCTCCAGAATTATTTGAACCAGATGCGATTACTAAAGCCGTATTGATTGAAGTAGAAGAGCGTTACTCGGATCACCCTGGATCGCTGGCTCACTTTCAGTGGCCGGTGACTCGCCAACAAGCACTCCAAGCATTCGAGGGATTTGTTGAGCACCGCTTAGCGACCTTCGGTATCTATGAAGATGCGATGTGGACAGATACACCTTTTGGTTGGCATTCCCTACTATCGAGTTCGCTGAATTTAAAGTTATTCAACCCCAGAGAAGTTATTAATGCCGTTTTACTGGCTTGGAAAAAAGATGACTTGGAGTTGGCGACAGTAGAAGGCTTTATTCGTCAGATTCTAGGTTGGCGAGAATTTGTGCGCGGCATGTACTACCTTGATATGCCCCAAATGGCTGAGGATAATTTTTACGACCATCGCAATCCATCACCCAATTGGTATTGGACTGGTAAAACGAATATGAAATGTATGCAAGAGGCGATAGGGCAGACTTTGCAGTATGGCTATGCTCATCATATTCAGCGCTTGATGGTGACGGGTAACTTTGCCTTGCTCGCAGAAATTCTGCCAAAAGAGGTGTGTGATTGGTATCTGGCTATTTATATCGATGCGATTGAGTGGGTGGAGTTGCCTAATACGGCGGGCATGGCCTTATTTGCGAGTGGCGGTCGCTTTACCAGCAAGCCCTATATTGCGAGTGGCGCCTACATTAAGAGAATGAGCAACTATTGCGACTCTTGCCAATATAAGCCTGATGTCCGGTTTGGGGAAGGCGCTTGCCCGATGACCAACCTCTATTGGAGTTTCTTAATAAAGCATCGTCAGCAGTTTGAGGTTAGCCCTCGGATCAGACTCATGACTGCCAACTTATCCCGTATTAGCGATGCTGATCAGCACGAAATCCAGCTGCATGCCAAAGGGCTTCTGAAGGATTTAAGCTCCCTATAGTCGACTTATTTTCTCTGTAAGCGGCAGCAACGCATTTTGTGAATTTGTGTCACACTTTCGCTATATAAATCAGTGGGTTAATTAAGCCATGAGAATAGAAGACACCGATCCAGCACGGCATGCCGGCATTGAATATCCTATGGAGGTGGGCGCGCCTGTGTTTGCGCCGATTAAAGTCTTGGAAGAAAAAGACAAGGCAGTCAATGTTGCTCGTCAAAATGCCAAGCTCGAATACGATCGCATTATGGAGCAGGCTGAAGTATTAATGAAGCAAGCGCGCTCGCTTCAAGCGCGATTAGATGCCACTGAGATGGTTCATAGTGCCAAATTCAGTTTTAACCCTCTGCATGGCAAAACATATCATCTGTATTTTGATGGCCGCATTGGTGCCAATGTACTGATTCAGAATGGCCCAGATCAATGGAGTTGCGGTATTCCTGATTCCTGGACTTATTCTATGGCGGTCAAAAAGCTCGGAGATAGCACCTGGGCTGTTGTTGAGGATGAAGAGCTTGTCTCTTCTGCTGTTGCGGTAAGACAATTTTTTCTATAAAAATAATAAGGTGACTTGTGACAACTGCTCGAATTGTTAGTCTTTCAGAACTCGGCAATGCTGATGTGATTCAGTTAATTGATAAAGAGCTTCCAGCTCCAGGAAAAGGGGAAGTTCAGCTTCGTCAAACTGCGATTGGTTTTAACTTTATTGATGTCTATCAGCGCTCTGGTTATTATCCACTCGAGCTGCCAACAGGCTTAGGTCATGAAGCGGTTGGAGTAGTTGAGGCGCTTGGTGAAGGTGTCACTCGATTCAAAATCGGTGATCGTGTGATGTATATCAATGCTGGTATTGGTGCTTATGCGAGCGCACGTAATGTCGCAGCAGATAAGTTGGTCTCAGTGCCAGGCAACGTATCCGATGAAGTCGCTGCAGCGGTGTTCTTTAAGGCAATGACTGCACAGTACTTAATTCAGAAAACATATCAGGTGAAATCTGGCGATGTCGTACTAGTTCATGCTGCTGCCGGTGGTGTTGGTCAAATCTTGGCTGGCTGGGCAAAATCATTAGGTGCTTTTGTTGTTGGCACTGTTGGCTCTCAAGCCAAGTTTTCAGCAGCTAAGGAAGCGGGATGCGATGCTGTGGTGGATTATTCCAACCCAAATTGGGTGGAAGAAGTGATCAAGGCAACAGGTGGACGTAAAGCGAATGTGGTTTATGACTCGGTTGCTAAAACGACATTCTTGGGATCGCTCGATTGTGCTGCACCATTTGGCATGGTTGCCTTATTTGGTGCTACCTCAGGCCCAGCCCCAGAGATTCAGCCGGAGATTCTGAATAAGAAAGGCTGCCTCTTTTTAACCAGACCTTCTGTATTTCCGCATAACGCTACTTCAGAACTGCTTCAAGAAAATGCTCGTGCGGTGTTTGATGCGATTGCACAGGGTCGAGTGAAGGTGCAAATTGGTGCCAAGTTCACGCTTGAACAAGCTGCTGAAGCACATAAAGCAGCCGAAGGACGAAAAGTCTCGGGTGCAATCATCATGATTCCTTAATGTGGGTTACCGCATATTGGCTTGGTTAAATCAGTTTGTTGAAAAGCCCCGCTTGCGCGGGGCTTTTTACTTGCCCTTTAACTTACTTGAACATTCCACTTAGCTGTAAAATAAGTTGTAAGCACTTACGCTAATGAAATGAGGCTCACATGAAATTCAATGCCCGATTGATTCTTTCTGCAGCATGTCTCGCGTTTTCTTCAATGGTGTTTGCACAAATACCAGACACCCAATATTCCCAAGGAATCTCTTATATCTCTGGCGGGGTTGGCGAGGGAGAATCAGAAGCGATCTTGACAGAGTCAAAGCAATGGCCTTTATTGCTTGAGTTGTCGCAATTGGAAAATGGTCGTGGCGTTTGGATTTTTGGCGCAAAGATCAAAGTGCTAAATACAAAGAATCAAGTGATTTTCGATGCACAGGCCGATGGACCCTATATGTTGATTAATTTGACTGCTGGTCAATATCAGATCGAAGCCTCTTATCAGGGAAGCATCCAGAAGAAGTCTTTACTCATTCAGGGCCCTGGACCCCAAAAACTGGCTATTTTTTGGAAATAAGGCGCTTTGCCATAGGCAATCCTAGGTGTTCTGGGCGCCTATTCTGCTTGAATAGCCTCTATAATTAGCTAAGCGATTGAATTAAAAGAGATTTATTCTCCGATTGCTGTTTTAGGTCGTTTGACAGTCCCTGGTGGGTCTTGGACAATGCCTGAGGTGGCTTGATTCAAGCCATTTCTTCCGATGACAGCCACTTATTCTTCCTTCCCAGCATCTCCAAATACAGCTCTTGAAGCTCGGGAGATTGCTTGCGTGCGAGGCGAGCGGACGTTGTTTTCAGGATTGAATTTTCAGCTGCTTACTGGTCAGTGCCTCCATATTCGGGGTGAGAATGGGGTTGGTAAGACCAGCCTTTTGCGTTTACTAACCGGCTTAGCTTCCCCTGAGTCTGGTGGCATCTTATGGAATGGCCATTCCATCAAAGAAGTGGCATCGGAGTATCACAGCAAGCTCTTATTTTTAGGTCATCGCGATGCCTTGAAAGAAGATCTCAGCGCTCTTGAAAATTTGCGCATGTATGCCGCGATTGACGGCATCTTGCTTTCTGATCAAGATGCATTTGCCTCCCTATGGCGATTTGGTCTGAAGGGACGCGAAGATCTGCCTGTCAATTGCTTGTCTGCAGGTCAAAAAAAGCGTGTCTTGATGGCTCGCATGGTGACGCGACGGGCGCAAGTTTGGATTTTGGATGAACCTTTTAATGCCCTAGATACTCATGCAGCCCAGGAGCTGCTAGGGTTGATAGCAGATCATCTTGAGCGCAATGGTTTGGTGGTGCTCACAAGTCATCAACCCCTATCTATTCCTGGTCTGCGAGTGTTAGATCTATGAACGACTTTGTAGCCATTGTTCATTGTGATCTATTGCTAGTGATGCGTCGCAAGAGCGAGGTCTTAACTGCATTATTTTTCTTTGTCATCGTAACCAGCCTGTTCCCATTGGGAATCGGAGTTGATACTGCTTTACTAAGAAAAATTGCGCCCGGCGTCATTTGGGTTGCTGCCTTGCTTTCTACATTACTTGGTTTGCAGCGGATGTTCTCGGCTGACTACGCGGATGGCACTCTAGAGCAATTGGCCTTGTCCCCGAATTCCTTTACAGTAGCGGTGTTTGGCAAAGTGCTTGCCCATTGGTTGGTATGCGGACTGCCTTTGGTCTTGCTGGCGCCGGTGATTGGAATTCAGTTTGATTTAGATGCTCAGTCTTTGCAGGTATTAATGGCATCTTTATTGTTGGGGACACCAGTTTTATCTTTAGTGGGTTCGATTGGAGCTGCTTTAACTCTAGGGGTAAGGGGTGGCAGCGTTTTAATGAGCCTGCTGATTCTGCCGCTGTATATTCCTGTATTGATTTTTGGTGCTGGTGCTGTGTACGCCAGCAGCGTAGGGCTTGATATCACGGGACATTTCTCCCTATTGGGCGCCTTATTGATTTTGGCATTAGCATTTATCCCCTGGGTCAGTGCTATTGCAGTAAAGATTGCTATCGAATGAGTAATGTAAACAATCCATCTTCTAGTCGCATCATTAACTGGTTCAAATTCTCGAGCCCGAGCACCTTTTATCCACTCGCTGGAAAAATGATTCCTTGGTTTTGGGCGCTAACGGTTATTTTTGGTCTTGCTGGATTGTGGGTCAGTTTTTTTGTGGCACCGGTAGATGCTGTTCAAGGTCAGGGTTATCGCATTATTTTTGTTCACGTACCTGCCTCTTGGATGTCGATGTTCATCTACTTAGTGATGGCTGCTTGGGCTGGATTAGGCTTGATATTTAATGCGCGTTTGTCGGCCATGATGGCTCAGGCGCTTGCACCAATTGGTGCTTGGATGGCTTTTTTATCTCTATGGACTGGAGCCTTCTGGGGTAAACCCATGTGGGGCGCATGGTGGGTATGGGATGCACGCTTAACTTCCGAGTTAATTCTGCTTTTTCTATACCTTGGATTTATCGCCCTGCAAGCATCGATTGATAATGTTCGCCGTGCTGATAAAGCAGGTGCAATTTTGGCTTTAGTTGGCGTAGTCAATGTCCCCATCATTTATTTTTCAGTGAAATGGTGGAATACCTTGCATCAAGGTGCCTCTGTTTCCCTAACTAAGGCTCCGGCCATGGCCCAGACCATGCTGTGGGGAATGTTATTAATGGCTTTATGCTTCTGGATGTACTCAATCGCAGTAGGGTTAATGCGTGTGCGCGCCATCATTTTGGAGCGCGAGGCCCATACTGACTGGGTTAAGCAATTAAACGAGGTAAAGCGTTGATGTGGAATAGTCCGGCTGAATTCTTTGCAATGGAGGGTTATGCGCTCTATGTATGGAGTAGCTTTGGCGTTTGTGCCTTAGTGCTCTTGCTTGAGCCCTTGGCTGTTCGGGCGCGACACAAGCTTATTGTGCGAAGATTTCAGCGTGAAGTGATGGCGGAATGGTTTGATCAAAAGGGCGGCAAGTGAAACCAAGACATAAACGGGCCGCCATTATTGTTGGCGCACTCATTGCGATTGGCATCGCGGCAGTATTAATTTTGAATGCGCTAAATAGCAATATCGCTTTGTATGTCATCCCAAGCGAAGTTGCTGCTGGTAAGTCACCCGCTGGTCAAGTCTTTCGGATTGGCGGTATGGTCAAAGATGGATCAGTCAAGCGAGATGGTTTGACTGTCCACTTTGTGATTACCGATATGGCGAAAGATATTCCTGTTGCCTATACAGGCATTCTTCCGGATTTATTTAAAGAAGGAAAGGGTGCGGTTATTCAAGGTCACCTAAATCCGGATGGACAATTTGTTGCTAGCGAAGTGCTGGCTAAGCATGATGAGAACTACATGCCACCAGAGGCCAAGCATGCTTTGGAGCAGGCTCAAAAAAATGGAAATAAACAATGATTCCTGAGTTTGGGCATTACGCGTTAATCCTCGCTTTATGTGTTGCCATTCTTCAGGGAATTCTTCCATTAGTCGGTGCACATCAAAGTCGCCGTGAGTGGATTTTGTTAGCTAGGCCAGCTGCGCAAACCGTTTTCTTATTGCTCGCTATTGCCTTTGTCATCTTGGCGTGGAGCTTTTATAGGAATGATTTTTCTGTGCTCTATGTTGCAGATCATTCCAATTCACAAATGCCAGTCATCTACCGTTTGGGTGCGGTCTGGGGTGGTCATGAAGGCTCTCTATTGTTGTGGGTTTTCTTGCTATCGACTTGGACATTTTTAGTGGCCCAACTTTCCAAAGCCTTGGATGAGTTTATGGTGGCTCGTGTCATTGGTGTATTGGGCTTGGTCATCACGGGACTACTCTTATTTGTTCTTTTAACTTCTAACCCCTTTGAGCGATTGTTGCCAGCTGCTCAGGAGGGGCGATCACTTAATCCGCTCTTACAAGATCCAGGATTGGTATTTCATCCACCCATGTTGTATATGGGTTATGTTGGCTTTTCAGTAGCGTTTGCATTTGCAATTGCTTCTTTATTATCTGGTCGCCTTGATGCTGCTTGGGCGCGCTGGTCACGCCCTTGGACAACGGCTGCCTGGGTATTTTTAACTCTGGGTATTGCACTAGGCTCTTGGTGGGCTTATTACGAGTTGGGTTGGGGTGGCTGGTGGTTCTGGGATCCTGTTGAGAATGCCTCATTCATTCCCTGGTTAGTTGGCACTGCTTTGCTGCATTCGCTTGCGGTTACTGAGAAGCGTGGTGGATTTAAGAGTTGGACAGTGCTGTTGGCAATTACGGCTTTCTCGCTTTCACTCTTAGGAACATTCTTAGTGCGCTCTGGAGTGCTCACTTCAGTACATGCATTTGCAACTGACCCTAAGCGCGGCATCTTTATTTTGATTTTCTTGGTACTGGTAGTGGGCTCTTCTTTAACTCTCTACGCTTGGCGCGCTCCCAAAAGTACGCTGGGTGGTAAGTTCACTTTCACCTCCCGCGAAACCTTTATTTTGCTCGGCAATGTTTTCTTGGTGGTATCGGCCGCATCAGTGCTCTTGGGTACGCTCTATCCCTTGCTGATTGCTCTCCACCTGGGAAAGATCTCAGTAGGTCCTCCATACTTCAATAGCGTATTTGTGCCCATCATGATTCCTTTGCTGGTCTTAATGGGAATTGGGCCCTGGACCAATTGGAAGAACTCCAATCTTGTGGATGTCATTAGGCGCTTATGGATTGCAGCTCTAGTGGCGGTGATTGCTGCCGCTTTGATTCCCTTCATCATGGGTGAATTTACTTGGCTCAGTAGCCTTGGTTTCTTATTAGCATTCTGGGTGATCTCCTCAGGTGTTTTGCAGATCATTCGTCAGGCAAAAGCAGGTAAGCCTACCCGCTCCTTTATTGGCATGCAGGTAGCGCATCTAGGGATAGCAGTGTTCGTTATTGGCGTTACCATGGTGGGTGCGTACCAAGAAGAAAAGGACGTACGCATGCTTCCTGGTGAAAGTGTCAGTGTTGGTGGTTACCAAATTCAACTTCAAAGCGTTGCCACTGTGCCTGGCCCAAACTACAACGCAATGCGAGGCACTTTCTTGCTTTCTCGTAATGGCAAGTTGGAAGCTACGATGTACCCAGAAAAACGAAGCTACTTTTCTTCAACTATGCCAATGACTGAGGCTGCAATTGATGCAGGCCTCACTAGAGATATCTATGTCTCCTTGGGTGAAGAGCTCGAAGATAAAGCATGGGCTGTACGCGTCTATTGCAAGCCTTTTGTCGATTGGATTTGGGGTGGTTGTCTATTAATGGCTCTGGGTGGCGTTTTGGCAATGTCCGATAAGCGCTATCGTATGAAATTACGCAAGGCAGCAGCATGAAAGCCAAGTTTATAATTCCACTTTTCTTGTTTGTAATTTTGGTTGGATTTTTAGCGATAGGCTTGAATCGCGATCCACATGAAATACCTTCGCCACTGATTGGTAAGCAAGCCCCGGCTTTTGAATTGCCTCAATTGGCTGATTCCCAAAAAACCTTTTCGCCAGATAGCATGAAAGGTCAGCCTTGGATTTTGAATGTATGGGCTTCTTGGTGTGTTGCTTGCCGTGAAGAGCATCCCGTTTTGGTTGAGTTAGGTAAGTTGGGTGTTGCGCCGATTATTGGCTTGGATTACAAAGACAAGCGTGAGGATGCGATGGCGATGCTTGCTCGCCAAGGCAATCCCTACGTTTTATCTGCCTTTGATGCTAACGGCCGCGTTGGTATTGACTATGGTGTGTATGGTGTTCCAGAGACATATGTTATTGATAAGGCCGGGGTGATTCGGTTCAAGCATATCGGCCCAATCACAATGGAGCTATTGAACAAGAAGATTATTCCTCTATTGGGTGAGCTCAAGTGATATTGCATAGGCTAATCCTATCGACTTTTACAAGTATTGTGATTGCTTGCACGATGAATGTTGCTTTAGCTAAAGATGCAACCCCGCTTGCGGATGATCCAGTTACCGAGCAGCGCCTCATTACCATTTCAGAAGAAATGCGTTGCTTGGTTTGCCAGAATGAATCCCTTGCGGGATCACGATCTGATTTAGCGAATGATTTGCGTAAAGAAATTCGGATTTTGATTGGCGAAGGTAAAACCGACAAACAAATTCGGGAATTTATGGTGGAGCGCTACGGCGACTTTGTCTTATATCGCCCACCTGTAAAGCCGATCACTTGGCTTTTATGGATTGGCCCTTTTGTGATTTTGCTTGCTGGCATTATTGGTCTATTGATTTATCTACGCCGCAGAAATCAAAATGTGCCAAGTACTACGCTGTCCGCAGAGGACAATCGTCGTATTGATGCATTACTTCGGGATACAAAATCCAGTTCAACAGAAAATGCACATGACTAGTTTTTTAATATCCGCTCTCCTTTTGTTGATCTTGGTCTTGGTGTTATTGCTACGCCCATTATTTTTCCCGGCCAAAGAGTCGGAAACTTCTCGTCGTCAGATGAATGCCGCTATTTATCGGGAGGAGCTCGATAAGCTCGAAGCTGATTGTTTGGCGGGCAGGGTTGATGCTGATAATTATGAGCAAGCTCATGCAGAAATGCGTCAACGCCTTTTTCAAGATACGGATGAGGCGGATGATCTCGCTGTATTGGGTTCCTCAAAGAAAACTATTGTTGGGATTTGTCTGTTTGTAGCGGTGCTTTCAGCGGGTTTTTATTTCTATCTTGGTGACGCCACTCGAATTGCTGAAAAGAGTGCTGAGCAGCCAATGACTCAAGAGGCTGTTGAAAAGATGGTGGCTGAGTTTGCTGCCAAGATAGAGAGAGCCTGACAACCTAAAGGGCTGGGCCATGCTAGCGCGCTCCTACCGAATTTTGGGTCGGAATGCTGAGGCCGCAAAAGCCTATGCTCGTGCAGGCTCTTTTGTGGACGCTGATCCACAGCTATTGGCTGACTATGCCGATGTATTAGCAGCTAATGCGAATGGTAACTTCGCTGGTAAACCACAGTAATTACTCAATAAAGCTTTGACGCTGGATCCAAGTAATTTATTGGCCTTGTGGCTTTCTGGAACTGCAGCTTTTAATGCGCAAAACTACAAAGTCGCAGTGCAGTCTTGGGAAAAACTAGAAAAGCAATTGCCCCCTGAAACAGATGAGGCGCGTGCAATTGCCGGTTCTATTGCTGAAGCACGCAGCAAGGGTGGGCTAGCACCTGCTACTACACCAGCAATCAATAATCGAGGGGTGAGTGGGCGAGTGGGAATATCCTCCGCACTGCAATCTAAAGTCAAGGCGGGTGATACTTTGATGGTGATTGCTCGTAAGCCTGGTGAACGTATGCCAGTAGCAGTTCTTAAAACCCCAGTGACTACATTCCCAGTAAGCTTTGTTTTAAATGATGCTTTGGCAATGAGCCCAAATGCCTTGATCTCTCAATTACCTGAGGTATCAGTTGAGGTGCGTATTTCCAAAACGGGTATGGCAATGCCAGAATCTGGCGACCTGATTTCTTCTGCACAAACTATCAAAGTGGGCACGACAGATGCCCGCTTGTTGATCGATCAGGTTAGACCTTAATTAGCCTCGTCCAACAAATGGCATATTGCTTGCCATGATGGTCATCGTCAGAATGTTGCTCTCTGGAGGCAGTTGAGCCATGTGCAGTACGGCTTGCCCAACATGATCCACGACGTCCATTAATGGCTCAGCCTTCTTTGAGCCATCGGCTTGCAAAATTCCGGCAGCCATAGGGATAGTCATTTCAGTACCCGCATTACCAATATCGATTTGACCGCAGGTAATATTAAACGGCCGACCATCTAGGGCAATGGACTTAGTTAGTCCAGTGATGGCATGCTTGGTAGATGAGTAAGGAGCAGACATTGGGCGTGGCGCATGTGCTGAGATGGAACCATTGTTGATGATGCGGCCACCTTGAGGTGATTGTGCCTTCATCATGCGAATTGCTTCTTGCGAGCAAAGAAAAGCCCCGCAAAGGTTGGCATTGACCACGTTCATCCATTGTTCGTAGCTGATTTCTTCCATCGGGATTGCTGGAGCACCCATACCCGCATTATTAAAGAGCACATCAATGCGGCCAAAGTGTTTTTGAATCTCTGAAAATAACTGCTTTACTTGTTCTGGCCTACCCACGTCGCAGGCAAGAGCTAAGCAGTTTTGGCTATTCCCGCCAATATCTTGAATAGCTTTATTCAGCTTCTCAAGGTTTCTGCCAGTTAAGACAACTTGAAAGCCGCCCTTGAGCAGCGCTTTTGCAGCCGCCTTGCCGATACCCGTTCCAACTCCTGTAACCAGAGCTACCTTATTGAGGTTTGAGTTCATTTCGATCCTAAGGATTCTTTGAAAACATTCATCTTATCCTAAATGAATCCAGATGAATTCATTCCGCTCTTGATCTATGGGCTCGGGGCATAATGGCAAAAACAAGAAGAATTCTTATGGACTTCATACGTAAAAATATCTATAACCCTATCGCATTTGGCGTAGCCTTTTTAGTGCTAGTGGCGACACTTTTTGCTACCTTGTGGGTTTTGGTGCCACCACCACCTAGGTCCATCGAATTGGCAACAGGATTTCCTACTGGCTTGTATCAGCAGTTTGGTGAAAGACTTCAGAAAGAGCTTGCTGAGGAAAGAATTTCTCTGCGCTTGAGAACTACTGGTGGCACAAGTGATAACTTGGCCTTATTAAATGATCCGCATTCAGGTGTCGATTTTGCAATGGTTCAAGGTGGAGTGGCAGATTTATCTCAACATCCCAACCTGGTTTCTATTGCAGGGCTGTTTTATGAGCCTGTATGGGTTTGGTATCGAGAGGCTAGTTTTCCTAATGAGTCTGGACGTTTGGGTCTGCTGAGCCAGCTGAAAGGCAAGCGCGTCTCCATCGGCAATGAAGGAAGTGGTACCTTAAATTTAGCCTCGAAATTGCTCGAGGCAAGCGGAATCGGTATGAACGATATCCACGCTGAAAAGCTCAAGCTGCTGGAGGCATTAGAAAAGTTCAAAAAAAGGGGGGGTTAGACGCCATTTTTTTGGTGAGCGCTGCTGAGGCACCTTTACTTAAAAATTTTTATGAAACTCCCGGCATCCGCTTAATGAGTTTTGAGCAGACTGAAGCTTATGTTCATTTATTCCCATTTCTTTCTAAGGTAACAGTGCCGCGTGGAGTGGTAAGTATTGAGTATGACTTGCCACGCCAAGATATTCAGGTATTAGCAGCAACAGCTACTTTAGTGGGCAAGGAAGACATTAGTCCTGCTTTGGCGACATTATTGCTTGGCGATACTTATGATATTCTGAAATCCTATGCCTATTTACAAAAGCCAGGAGAGTTTCCATCGGGCACCGGTCTTGATTTTCCTTTGCATGTGGATGCAGAAATCTATTTAAAAGATGGACCTTCTTTATTGCATCGCCATTTGCCTTTCTGGACTGCAATCTGGATTGGGCGATTCGCAAAAATCGTCATCCCTCTGTTGGTGATTTTTATTCCCTTGTTTACGTATATTCCTGCAGCCAAGAACTTGTTATTACGACTCAAATTATCTAGAGTTTATGAAGAGCTGAAGGTGATAGGGAAAAACGCTGCTAATCCAGACCTGATGGAAAAGAACTTTAAGGAATTAACGGATATTGAGAGAAGGGTAGGCAATATCAAGGTTTCTATGCTGGACGCAAAAGAGCTATACGACTTAAAGGGGCATGTAGGAGAGGTGCGTAGCCGTTTGAATTTGCATTCCTAAGTTGATTGCTAAACGCCTAAAATAAACCCATGAATCTCTCAAGCCTGTTGCCCCCGCTGACTCCCGTTAAAGAATTGCCCCAATCTTTGCGAGAGCAGGGTTATGCAGTCCTGTCCTCACAGGATGTGGCGAAAATAGCGCATGTGGATCTAGAGCAGCTCTTAAGTCTCAACCAGTTTTGGGAAGGTTTGCCACGCGATCCTTATCTAAAGGATGGGGGCGCTACCGCTTTCGACGCCATTCAAGCTTCGAGATGAAGGGCGATAGTCTGACCATAGTACCGCATCGCGCCCATTGGCAGTCTGTTGACTACAACGCCTTGCATGGAGGTATCGAGCGTTGGTTTGAACCCTCGCAGGCTCAGCTCACAAATAATCCTGCCTGGCAATCTCTTTTGCTAGGACTGGCCAACATATTAAGTGGCGTTAAGCAGGTGAATACTTGGTTTGTTGAGGCATACCAATTTCGGATTGATACGACTGATGGAATTGGTCGACCAACACCAGAAGGTGCGCATCGCGATGGCGTAGATTTTGTAGCCGTCTTTTTACTCAACCGGGTTGATATTAAGGGTGGTGAGACTCGCATCTTTGATGCGAATGGTTCTGCTGGTTTGAGATTTACCCTTTCTGAGCCTTGGTCTTTATTGTTAATGAATGATGAACGCATGATTCATGAATCCACCCCCATTCAGCCCTTAGGGTCTCACGGCTATAGAGATACTCTCGTTCTCACTTTCCGCTCGAATGGCTTCCAGGATTCACCGGGTCGTAGTCAGCAGTAAGCCCTATGCGCTTTAAACCTACCGGTTACACCCCCTTCATGCTCATGGCGCAAACCTGCGCGCTGCTAGGTTTCGCTTGCTACGCTGTCGTGTTAACAACATTGCAAGACGAATGGCATCTCAGTAATTTGCAATCGGGTTTAATTGCGAGCGCTTTTTTTCGGCTATATGCTGATGGTTCCTTTGGCAACAGCGTTGACAGATCGTGTCGACGCAAAAAAAGTCTATCTTGTAGGCGGTCTTTTAGCCACCTGTGGATTGCTTGGCATGGGCATCCTTGCTTATAACTTCTGGACTGCCCTGATCTTATGGCGATTAATGGGGCTGGTTTAGCGGGCACCTATATGCCTGGCTTAAAGATTCTTTCTGATCGTATTAAGACTGGAGAATTGAGTCGCCACATTGCTTTTTATACCGCTTTCTTTGGTATTGGTACTGGCTTTTCATATCTTTGCTCTGGCTGGATATTGGATGGATTGGGTTGGCGTTATGTTTTTGGAATCATTGCCTTAGGCCCATTTACCGCATTATTGATTGTGCTGATATTTATCCCTGCACTCACTCATGAAAAATGGCACGGCCCTATTCATATTCGATTGCACGATATTTTTCCGGTTGATAAATGGCGCTTAGTTTTACAAGATAAAACAGCTTCAGGCTTTATTTTTGGATGCACCGTACATTCGATCGAATTATTTGCTTCTCGTAGTTGGTTGGTTGCCTTTTTTGCTTTCTGTGCAATCACGACTGGTGACTCTTTTCTCTTAACCGCTACCACCCTTGCTGGTGTCATTAACTTTTTTGGTGTTCCAGCATCCATTACGGGAAATGAGATTGCCTTGAGAATAGGGCGTCAAAAATGGATCTTCTTTGTCATGCTGACTAGTGCAGCATTTGGTATGGCGCTGGCTCTATCAACCGGACAATCTTGGTGGTTAATTGTTGCTTTGGCCACGGGGCACGCGATTTTTATTATGGCCGATTCTGCTACTTTAACTGCGGGTTTGGTGGTGAGTGCGCAAGAAAATATTAAAGGTGCTGCAATGGGTCTCCATTCTTTAATGGGTTTTGGTGGCGGCTTGTTGGGTCCGGCGATTTTTGGATTTGTGCTTGATTTAACGGGTTCACGTAGCTCGCAAATTGCTTGGGTTTGGGCATATTTCGCTATAGTGATCTGGGGTGTTCTATTTGTTCTTCTATATGAACGCCGTAATGGCTGGGTAAGCTAGTCCCTCAATCGCAATTAATGGCGCATTCATGAGCTCTAGCATGCCAACTAATAGCTGCTATCACTGTGGAAGTTTTATTCTTCCAAACGACTCTTATGAGATTGAGTTAGGTGGCATCAATAGAAAATTCTGTTGTGCTGGCTGTATGGCAATTGCGCAAACTATTCATGGTGAAGGTTTGGAAGTGTTCTACGCACGTCGTGCACAGTCAAGCGATAAGCCTGCCGCTTACCTTGCTTCCAATGAAATTCCAGAGAGCCTTACTCCTTATGACGATCCCTCTTTGTTGGGAAGATACACTCGATCCAGTGGTGAGGAGGGTAATCTAGAAACGACTTTACGACTTGAGAAGATTCGCTGTGCTGCTTGTGTGTGGTTATGTGAGCAACATCTCAGGCGCATTCCTGGTGTGAAAGATGTGCAGATTAATTACGTAAGTCAAAAGGTCAAGGCAGAGTTCTCTCCTGAGCAAACGAGCTTAGCGCGTTTGCTATTTGAAGTGGAACGCATTGGTTATGAGGCTTGGCCATTTGAACCTTCGCTCTCAATTGAAAAATCCAAGAAAGAACGTCGTCAATTACTCACCCGACTTGGAGTTGCTTTATTAGGCATGATGCAAGTCATGATGTATGCCTGGCCAACATACGTTGGTGATAGTGATATTACCGCTGAGTATGATCTCTTACTAGGTTGGACTAGTTGGGCTCTTACTGTTCCAGTGATGGTTTATTCAGCTGGTCCAATTTTTCAGGCTGCATGGCGAAGTATTGCCTCATTTCGTCAGACGCATGTGTTGGGTATGGACGTCCCTATTGCCCTAGCCTTAGCTCTAGCATTTTCTGCGGGTACCATGAACCTTGCCACTGGCTCAGGCCAAGGTTACTTTGACTCCATCACCATGTTTGTCGTCTTCATCTTAGCGGCACGCTATGTGGAGTTATTAGCACGTCAAGATGCGCAGGGTGGTGCAGAGGCTTTAGCAAAACAGTTGCCTGCGACCTGCGAGAGAGTGCCGAACTATCCCGCATCTCAGCAAGTAGAGATTGTTCCAGTCATTAATTGCAACCCTGGTGAGGTGCTTCGTGTTCCACCTGGTGATGTGGTCCCAGCCGATGGCATTTTGATTGAGTGTGAGAGTGCTTTAGATGAGTCACTGCTGACTGGTGAATCAAAACCCATTGATAAAAAGATTGGTGATCGTGTGTATGCAGGTACACATAATATTTTGAATCCCATGCTCATGAGAATTGATGCAGTTGGTCAATCTACTCGTATCGCAGGCATTGCCTCATTACTGGACCAAGCGTTACAAGCTAAACCCATCATGGTCAGTTTAGCAGAAAAATGGGCTGGATATTTTGTTGGCTTCTTGTTAATCGCAGCATTTCTATCTTCAGCAATTTGGTGGTATTTCGATCCCAGTAGAGCATGGACAGTTTTAGTCTCGGTACTCGTTGCCAGTTGTCCATGCGCTTTATCGCTGGCTGTCCCAACCGCCATGGCTGCGGCCCAAGGTGCGGTAACCAAATTGGGTTTATTAATTGTGCGCGGCCATGTCCTAGAAGGTTTAGTCAAAGCTACCGACTTGGTGTTGGATAAGACTGGCACCCTCACCATGGGGCAGCCAGAATTAAAAGAGGTGCTGATTGCGCGCTCAGAGTTTTCTAGAGAAGATGTACTTGGTATTGCTGCATCGATGGAGGCTGGGCAAAAACATCCTCTGGCACTTTCATTATTGCGTGCAGCTGAAACTGAAAATTGCCCATTGAAAAACTTACCTGAGCCCGTTATCAATCAATTGGGTAAAGGCTTGAGCTCAGGTTTATACCGATTGGGAAGTGCGGCATGGGTAGGCGCTCAACAGATTGCACAAGAAGGGCAATATGGACAAGTGCATCTGGCTGATAACAAAGGATTGATTGCAAGCTTTTTATTCTTAGATACACCGAGAGCGGGACTTGAGAAATTATTAGCTGCCGCAAAATCTCGCAAGATCACCGTGCATTTGGTTTCTGGAGATGATCCTGCAACAGTGTCATGGTGGGCTCATCACGTTGGGATTGATCACTTCCAAGGCGCTTGCTCACCAGAAGATAAATATCACTACATTGGGCGTTTGCAAAAAGAAGGCCATTTTGTTTGGGCGATTGGCGATGGCATTAACGATGCACCTCTATTAGCAAAAGCAGATGTTTCGATTGCAGTCGGTGCAGGCGCGCCGCTCGCCACTGCGGGTGCGGATGCAATTTTGACGGCGAGCTCCTTAGCGCCTTTAGCTAAGTCCCTATTGCTGGCAGATAAAACCCAAATGATTATTAAAGAAAACTTGATTTGGGCCTTGGTGTACAACCTCTTGGCCATTCCGGCGGCGATGATGGGTTGGGCCAATCCGTGGATTGCGGGTATCGGCATGTCCTTATCTTCCCTGGCAGTCACATTAAATGCCTGGCGACTCAGAAAGGCCTAGACTACAGGGATGGAAAGCCTTTTTCTCTTAATCCCCATTTCATTGCTCTTAATTGGTCTTTTGGCCTGGATTTTCTTCTGGTCTGTGAAGGCAGGTCAGTTTGATGATCTAGAGGGGCCGGGTGAGGCGATTTTGATGGATGACGATACGCCTAAATCTAAAAATGTTAGTGATAGCTAACTAAAAAATCTTTATTTATTAGTTAGCAATTACGCCTTAATACAGCAGTTTCTGTAAATCGTAAATGCAAGCATCCTTTTTGACATAGATCAAAACACGCTCTCTGCCTTACTTTGATAATGACCTCAGTCTATTTGGATTATGTCGCTGTTTGGCCACAAAAAAAGAGAGGCCATGGGAATTACCGTGGGGAGCAATCAAGATACCTTCAATTACAAGGTTGTCAGCCAATTTGCCATCGTTACGGTACTTTGGGGAATTGTGGGCATGCTGGTGGGGGTTGTCCTCGCTGCGCAACTTATTTGGCCTGATATCACACTCAATATCCCTTGGTTAAGCTATGGTCGTTTACGTCCTTTGCATACCAATGCGGTAATTTTCGCATTCGGTGGATCGGCCTTATTTGCAACGTCTTATTACATTGTGCAGCGCACCTGTCAGGCGCGACTTTTTTGTGACAAGCTAGCTGCCTTCACTTTCTGGGGTTGGCAACTCGTTATCGTATTGGCCGCAGTAACCTTGCCTTTAGGTATCTCAACCTCTAAGGAATACGCAGAGCTTGAGTGGCCAATTGACATCCTCATTACTTTAGTTTGGGTTGCCTATGCAGTAGTGTTTTTCGGCACCATCATGAAACGCAAAACGAAGCATATTTATGTTTCTAACTGGTTCTTCGGTGCGTACATTCTTACCATTGCTATTTTGCATATCTTTAATAATTTAGAGATGCCAGCCACGATGTGGAAGTCTTATTCTGCTTATGCAGGCGTACAAGATGCCATGGTTCAGTGGTGGTATGGCCATAATGCAGTTGGCTTCTTCTTAACTACCAGCTTCTTGGGCATGATGTACTACTCCATTCCTAAGCAAGCAGAGCGTCCAATCTACTCATATCGTTTGTCCATCGTTCACTTCTGGGCTTTGAACTTCACATACATGTGGGCGGGTCCTCACCATTTACAACATACTTCCCTGCCAGACTGGACTCAGTCATTGGGAACCGTGTTCTCCATTATTTTATTGGCTCCATCATGGGGCGGCATGATTAACGGCATCATGACTTTATCTGGCGCTTGGTTTAAATTGCGCACCGATCCAATTTTGAAGTTCTTGGTAGTAGCACTGTCTTTCTACGGTATGTCTACGTTTGAAGGCTCAATGATGTCGATCAAGACTGTGAATAGTTTGTCCCATTACACAGACTGGACTATTGGCCACGTTCACTCAGGCGCTCTTGGTTGGGTTGCCATGATTACGATCGGCTCTTTGTACTATCTGATCCCACGTTTAGTTGGTCAAAAGGATATGTACAGCACACCCTTAATTGAAGTGCATTTCTGGATCGCTACGATCGGTGTTGTTCTGTATATCGCTGCGATGTGGGTTGCTGGAGTGATGCAAGGTCTGATGTGGAGGGCTTTTGAGCCAGACGGAACTTTGACATACAGCTTCGTTGAATCTGTAAAAGCAACATTCCCCTTCTACGTAATTCGTTTATTAGGTGGCCTCTGTTACTTGAGTGGCATGTTCTTGATGGCATACAACGTTTACAAGACAGTGATTGGTAAGACATTCGTGAATGCCCCAATTCCACAAACATCTGCAATTGCTCACTAAGGGGAAGAAAAATGTCTAACGAAAATAAATTCTTTTCCCACGGAACGCTTGAGAAAAACGTTGGTTGGTTAATTATTGCCACGATTATTGTGGTTTCGATTGCTGGCTTGGTGCAAATTGTTCCATTGTTCTTTCAGCGCACGACAACTGAACCGAGTCCTGGCGTAGCGCCATATACAGCATTACGTTTAGCTGGTCGTGACGTATATCAGCGCGAAGGTTGTGTTGGTTGCCACTCACAACAGATTCGTACACTGCGTTCTGAAGTCGAGCGTTACGGTCCTTATTCCTTAGCTGGTGAGTCAGTATTTGATCATCCATTCTTGTGGGGTAGTAAGCGTATCGGTCCTGATTTAGCTCGTGTTGGTGCTCGTTATTCTGATGATTGGCATCGTATTCACCTGCGCAATCCGCGTGATGTGGTTCCTGAGTCCAATATGCCTGGATATCCTTGGTTGCAGAAAAATGCTGCTGAAACCTCCTCAATTCAGTCTCATATGGTTGCAATGCGTCGTTTGGGTGTTCCTTACACCGATGAAATGATTGCAGAAGCTCCTAAGGAGTTGGAAGGCAAGACCGAAGAAGATGCTTTGATTGCTTACCTACAAGGTTTGGGTGTCAATCGTCGCTACATCATGGTTGATGAAGTGGTAGCGAAGTAATCACCAAGGTTATTAATTTAAAACTATATAAATCAAATGGAACAGATCACAGCTTATCTCTCCGCTTTTTCAACAGTAATTGGACTCGTCTTCTTCGTTGGGATTGTTTGGTGGGCTTGGTCGCCTGGCAGAAAGTCAGCCAATGAAGAGTCGGCAGAGCTTCCATTTGATCTTCCAGATGAATTTAGTAAGGACAAATCATGAGTGACTTTTTTAATAGCGGTTGGAGTAATTACATCGCGCTTGTTTCATTAGTCGGTATTGTTTGGTGTATCTGGCTCTTGTTTTCTCAGCGTAAGACTAAAGTTGTTCATACGGCTGATGGCGCAGTGGCAGATACTGGTCATGTTTGGGATGGCAACTTGCGTGAACTCAATAATCCACTACCACGTTGGTGGATGTGGATGTTCTTGCTCTCTTGTATCTTTGGATTGGTTTATTTAGTTCTGTTCCCTGGTTTGGGTTCATATCCAGGCGTGGTGGGGTACTCCACTGATGGTGCTCTGATGAGCTCTATGACAGAGGCTAATGATGAATTGAAGCCGGTCTACGCGAAATACGTGAAGATGGATATTGAGCAAGTTGCTGTTGATCCAAAAGCGCGCGAGATGGGTCAACGTTTGCTCTTGAATTCCTGCGCTCAGTGTCATGGTTCAGATGCGGGTGGTGCAAAAGGCTTCCCGAATTTAACTGACAAGGACTGGCTCTATGGCGGTTCCCCAGAAAATATCAAAACTACATTGATTAATGGTCGCGCTGGTGTAATGCCTCCATTCCCACAGCTTGATAGTAAGCAAATCGTGGATGTAGCTAACTATGTACGTAGCCTTTCAGGTTTATCGTCGGATGATTTGAAAGCTGCTCGTGGCGCAGAAGTATTTAAAGCAAATTGCGTAGCCTGTCACGGTGCGGATGGCAAAGGTAATATTGTTTTAGGTGCTCCTAACTTGACTGATAAAACCTGGTTGTATGGTGGTTCAGAGGCAGCGATAGTTGAGACTATCACTAAGGGTCGTATGGCGATGATGCCTTCCCAAGATAAAGTGTTGAGTCCAGAAAAGATTCATCTCTTGACAGCTTATGTTTGGGGTTTATCTAACAATAAGACTGCGGCAGCTAAGTAATCAGTGTCAGATAATTCGCCGGTTGGGAAGCCCATTCCTATAGATGTTATCGAGGAATCTCTTTATGAGGTCCGGCGAAAGATTTACCCACGCTCTGTTACTGGACTATTCGCCCGCTGGCGTTTTATCTTAGTATTTGCGACGCAAATATTATTTTATGGTCTTCCATGGATTAGCTGGAATGGTCGTCAAGCAGTTCTGTTTGATCTAACTCAGCGTAAGTTTTACATTTTTGGCGTCGTACTATGGCCACAGGATGTGATCTATCTCACGCTCCTATTAATTCTTTCCGCGCTTGCGCTATTCCTCTTTACTGCAATTGCTGGCCGTTTATTTTGTGGTTACGCTTGTCCACAAACTGTTTACACCGAAATCTTTATGTGGATCGAGCGCAAGGTCGAAGGTGACCGATTCGCGCGTATTCGTTTGGATGGAGAGGAATGGCCTTGGAGTATTCGTAAGTGGCGCCTCAAAATTACCAAGCATTTCTTGTGGCTCCTGATCGCCTTCTGGACTGGCTTTACCTTTACTGGCTACTTCACCCCAATTGAAACCTTAGGTACTGCTATTCTGCATTTTTCGCTTGGCCCATGGCAAACCTTCTGGCTATGTTTTTATAGCTTTGCAACTTGGGGTAATGCTGGCTTCATGCGCGAGCAAGTCTGTAAATACATGTGCCCATATGCACGCTTTCAGAGCGTGATGGTGGATAAAGACACCTTCCTGGTGACCTACGATAAAGTGCGTGGCGAGCCAAGAGGGAGTCGCAGTAAGTCAGTTGATCATACGACCTTGGGCTTAGGTGATTGTGTTGATTGCAGTATTTGCGTACAAGTCTGCCCAACTGGTATTGATATTCGTGATGGCCTTCAGTACATGTGTATTGGTTGCGGGGCATGTATTGATGCTTGCGATCAAGTGATGGAGAAGGTGGATTATCCAAAAGGCTTAATTCGGTATACGACTGAGCGAGCCATTGAAGAAAAAGAGACTAACCAAAGTGCGATACGCCATATCTTGCGTCCTCGCGTGTTGATTTATACCGCTTTCATTACGGTGCTTACTAGCGCTTTCTTGATTTCTTTAGTTACCCGAAACCCATTACGAGTGGATGTGATGCGGGACCGTGGCGCACTAGCTCGCGAGGTGGATGGGGTTCGGATAGAGAATATCTACCGTATTCAGATCATGAATGCCTCAGAAAATAATATGAATGTTCAGGTAAAAGCAGCGGGCCTAGATGATTTAAAAATCCTCAATTCCCAGGGACAAGTTGTTACTGAAATTGAAGTGGGCCCTGCCAGTAATCTGCTGATTCCGGTTAAAGTAAGCACTACGGTTGGTGCGCACGAGCCTGGTAATTACTCAATTCATTTTGATGTAATTGGTCACGAGATGTCGGGTAATGAATTGATTACCAGGACGCGCGATGAAAAATCAAGCTTTATTGTTCCCCGCTAAGCTAGATAGCGAAAGATGGAGAGGATGAATATGTCAGAACACGAAATAAATAAGCCTTGGTTTAAGCAGCTCTGGCCATGGCTACTGATTAGCGGCCCCGCTGTGGCGGCTATTGGTTGTGTGATCACTATTTATTTGGCTGTAAACCTTTACTCAGATAAGCCGGTTCGTGATGGCGTAGTCAAGCGTGGACTCAAGGTTGAGCAGCTTAAAGTAGATCAGGATCGTAAATGAAGTACCGCCTATTCATTTGGATTATGTGGCCATCATTTTTGGTCTCGATCCTGGCTGAAGGCTTGCTCTTCAGTATTGTGCATCCCTCTGAACTGTTATTCTTTGGCTACCATCCGAATATTTCAGATGAAGGTATTTACACCATCGGATTTTTTATCATCTGGATATTTTGCTCATTCTCGAGCGCTTTAACTGCTTATATTCTGCCTGGCATCAGCGAGGACACTAGTAAAGAGTCAGATCAGGGCTTGATTTAAGCCAGGTATTTAAGCGCTAATTGGCTTGAGTTGAAGTGTGCGGTCTGGGTTGGGAATGCTGGCCAATTCATAAAGCCCATCCATATCTATCAGTTTGATATGACGCTGCTTAATTTGAATCAAGCCTGATTCAGCAAAGCGTGAGAGCATGCGGCTAACCGTTTCAATCTGAATTCCCAGATAGCTACCAATCTCTACGCGACTCATGCGTAAATCAAATTCATTGTTTTGATAGCCACGAGCGGCTAGGCGTTGAGAAAGATTCAATAAGAATGCTGCTAAACGCTCTTCAGCACGCAAGCTGCCGAGCGAGAGTAGGTGACGTTGATCTTGCGTGAGTTTACGGCTTAGAATGCGGTGAAACTGCTTTTGCAGTACTGGAATTTGGCGTGCTAAATCCTCAAATGCGTCATAGCGAATGATGCAGACTTCGCTTTCCTCTAGGGCAATGGCCTCAGATTGATAGCTACCTTCACCAATACCATCCAGCCCCAAGATCTCGCCAGGTAAATGAAAGTCAATTACCTGTTGACGTCCATCTTCGAGGCCATATTCAGTTTTGAGAGTCCCAAAACGCACGCTGAACACCGCAGAGAGTGGGTCTCCATGACGGTAGAGGCTTTCACCCTTTTTTAGGTGGACACGTTCTTTGACGAGGGTATCAATCTTGGCAATATCGCTCGGACTGATTCCGACTGGCAGACAAAACTGACCCAATACACAGACCGAGCATTTGCTACTAGGGACATCTGAGTTGGTGTAATTCATATTGGATCAAGTTACCAGTTCAGTTTATTCTACTCGGATAATGTGCAATTTCAATATTTCTCTGCAGCGCTGGATGCCTAAATGCTGACTACTAGTCTTTTGCTAGCGGTATTTTTGGGGGCTTTAGTCAGTGGATGGCATTGCGCCTTAATGTGCGGCGGTATAGCTGCGGCAATTGAGTGCCAAGGCAATACGCAGGAGGCGACCTGCATCCCATTGCAAAGCAAGTCTGAGCTCTTTCATCTCCAGCTCATCATGCACTTTGGGCGTTTGACGACCTATGTTTTGCTAGGCGCTGTTGCGGGGTGGGTAGGCGCTGTACTGTGGCAGCAAAACGTAGTGCCTATTCAACGACCATTATTCGCTTTGACTTCACTGATTTTGCTGGTGATGGGCTTGCGTCTTTTGCGACAGAGATCAAATAGTCCCTTATTGGTCGGCAAGTGGCTTGGTGCACGGATGGCTAACTATTGGGCCAAATATTTAGGGAGTTTCACGGGTCGTTCATCTCGCTGGTTTAGCGGAATGGTTTGGGGTTTAGTTCCCTGCGGCTTGGTCTATAGTGTTTTGCCGCTAGTTTTTTTGTCTGGAGATGTCTTGACGGGTGCCGCACTCATGCTGGCGTTTGGATTGGGCACCTTACCCAATCTCTTATTGATTTCTAAATTCTCAGCCGCTTTGACGCAGTTTAGGCAATATGTTTGGGTGAGATATATTGCTGCAGGCCTGCTATTGTCCGCAGGAATCTTCGGCCTTTATCGCGCCTGGTATTTACCTGAAGCTTTACTAAAAGGTGGTTTCTGTATCAGTTAATGTGACTGACTGCAGTGCGAATGCCTTGCTGCAGATCAGCTTGGATGTAATCCTGAGGCACCCTCTGAAATAGACCTCCACGTGCTGCCATATCATGGGGTTGATGTACTAGACCACAAATCATAAGCTTGACACCCTTGGATTTGCAAACACTCTCAAGCTCAAGCAGGGCATCCATTCCGGAAACGTCGATATAGATCACGTTCTTCATGCCCAAGACTAAAACTTGTGATGGCAATTCCTTCTCAATATTTTCTAGAAGCTTAACTGCGCCAAAAAAGATGACACCATAGATTCTGAAAACAGCAATTTTTCCTTGATGTGTTTGTAGTTCTGGAAAATCAATTGCACTTGCTGCTTCATAGCGAGAGAGGCTCGAGATTCGATAAATAAAAGTAATGAATGCTAATAACAGACCCACCTGTATTGCAACAGTGAGATCCAAGACGATGGTTAGGAAAAACACGCTCAACATTGTTAAGCGATAAGGCATGCGGAATTGCTTGAGATCAGCAAACTTTCTCCACTCACCCATATTCCAAGCAACAAACATGAGAATCGCAGCTAGGCTAGCTAAAGGAATATTGGTTGCAAGTGGAGTTCCAAACAAAACAATCACCAGCAATGTCAAGGCATGAACTATGCCGGCAATCGGTGTGCTAGCGCCACTCTGTATGTTGGTAACTGTTCTTGCAATAGTTCCTGTTGCTGGGCATGCCACCAAAAAATGGAGTGACTAAATTAGCTACTTCCTGCGCCATCAGCCCCTGGTTAGAATTGTGGCGATCATGAATCAGTCCATCTGCAATGCGTGCGCATAGCAGCGATTCAATGGCCCCAAGCACGGCTAATGTGATAGCAGGCGCAATGACAAACTATGCAGTACTCCAGCTCACTGGAATCCATTCAAAGCTGGGTAGTCCTGACGGAATGCCGCCAAAACGACTACCAATGGTGTCGACAGGCAGGTTAAAGATGCTTGTGATGATGGTGGCAACAGTCATTGCAATGACTGTTGCTGGGATATGGCTTAGGTGTCCAAGGCGTTTCTGAAAAGTTCTCCAAGCAATTAAAAGAGCCAAGCTGCCTATGGATAACATAAGGGCAATGGGATTTACTGTATCGGCGGCAGCATACAAAGCTTCGATTGCTTGAAAAAATTCAGCAGGCACCTTGGTAATTTGTAAGCCAAAAAACTCTTTGACTCGAGAAAGACCAATTAGGACGGCGATACCATTAGTAAATCCAATAATGACGGCAATTGGAATAAAGCGAATTAAAGTTCCAAGTCGAAAGAGTCCCATCAAAAATAAGAACACCCCAGACTTGGCAGTTGCCAACAGCAAATTAGCAAGACCGTAATGCTCAACAATGCCGTAAACGATGACAATGAAAGCGCCCGCTGGCCCACCAATTTGTACGCGGCTACCTCCTAATACAGAAATGAGTCCACCAGCAATAATCGCTGTGAAAATGCCTGCTTCTGGTTTGAGTCCACTGGCAATTGCAAAGGCCATTGCTAAAGGTAGTGCCAACTACACCAACCGTGATACCCGCCAATATATCTTTGCAAAAAAAGGGCGCCGTTATAGCCCCTAAAGGAATCAAGTAGTTTTGGGTGAAAGAGATTCATGGGAAAAAGATTTTCAGGCTATCTTACTACCAAGCCAGTAGGCTAGAGCGCTGGATGCCGCGGTTACCGTTGAGCCCCAAGCGATATCTACAAATGCCAGTCGCATAGGGAAATCACGGACTACAGCAAGGTTAGTGAGATCGTAAGTCATATAGCAAAAGAAACCAAATAGGGCGCCATATTGCACCCCATATAAGCAAGACTGTTTTGAAATTGCTGGAAGGATGACAAAAATAGATGCACCAAGTGCATAGAGTAAATAGAAACCAAGTCCAGCTAATAGCTTAGGTTCGCTGGTCATGAGCGAGCCCATGTCATCGCGATAGAGATTTTTGGCGATACCAAGAAGCCAAATGAAGTCAATGATGACGAATGACACTAAAAATGAAAAATACACCGCTAAGTACTTGAGCAATTCAGTTTCCTTTTTATGCTTTTATACGAGAGTATTAAGGATTATGATGTAATGAAAGCCATCAAGGCTTAATTTAACAGGAGTCAATATGTTCAAGCACTTATTAGCACCGGTTAATGGTTCGGATGTCAGTAAAAAGTCCTTAAAGAGGGTGGCCGAGCTTGCTAAGATGGATAAGGCCGCGGTGACATTAGTTTATGTATCTGATCCAATGCCGCCGATGATGTATTCCGATAGCACTATGGGGTATGGCATCTCTCTAAAAGAGCATAAAAAGGTATGCGATGCATTTGCTGCGGATATCCTGAAAAAGTCAGCAGTTGCATTGGGTGCCGCTATTAAGGCTAATACCCTGCATATTGCCAATAGCAATCTATCCGAAGGTATTTTGGATAGCGCCAAGAAAGCCAAAGCTGATGTCATCGTGATGGCCTCTCATAAGCGCACTGGTATTAAGAGTGTTTTATTGGGTAGCGAAACGCATGAGGTGATTGTGCACTCCAAGTTGCCAGTTTTAGTTATCGGTTGATATCGATGGCGTCAAACAAAGGGGTCCAAATGGACCCCTTTCTATATTCATTTGCACCCTCTAAAAATAAATTCAGCAAATAAATTCACAAAATTAATTTAATACAGGCGTTCCTAGCAATAGAATTTCTCTAGTAAGTAAGCCGCTATCGCTATCGCGCATATTCCATAAATCTAATTGTGTTTTTGAGGCGTAGGGGTCGACATAGACCCCATCTTTTCTTAATTCAAAGTGTAGATGGGGTCCAGTAGAGCGACCAGTTGATCCAACATAGCCAATCTCTAAACCGCGTCGGACTTCATTGCCCACTTGTAGCTCAACGTTGTAGGCACTTAAATGCGCATAGTAGGTACGATAGTTTCCAGGGTGTTCGATGATGATAAGGTTGCCAAACGCGCCGCTATAGCCGAGATGGACTACCTTGCCTGTAGCTACACTAAAAACTGGCGTGCCTTTTGGCGCTGAATAATCAATACCCATATGAGTTCGATAGCGCTGTTTAGGTGCTGCTACAGGGGCACCATTCTTGGACGGTGCCGCTTTCTTGCTGGATGCTCGCACGCTGCCGACACCTCTGGATATGCGTCGATAGCTTAAAGGATTGGTCCAAAAAGTGCGCTCAATAGATTCTCCGCTAGCGGTATAAAAACCACCCGGAATATCATTCCTCTCAACCCAAAATGCACTTGAAAAAACTTCGCCGCCTGCTGGATCAATAATTTCTGCAGCCCAAATTTGCGCCCAGCGCTCTTTATCGCCAAAGTCCACAATCAGTCGAACAACGCTATTGGTGTTTTCAAGCGCATTATTTTCTTCAGGATAAATTTGCTTGATGACCGAGTTCAGCTCCCAAACCAGTTCAACCGGTAATTTATCGCCTACTTTTTTAGGGCCATACAAAACATCGCTCAGTGGTAATTGAATCTCTGTAAAGCGTTTGAACTCATCCCTGAGGTAGTCTTGTTGAATCAAGAAGCTATCAGCTGCCGAAGGTGTAAAAGTCCAAATCTCTGTCTTAGCATCTTGTATGGGGCCATTCATGATGCTGAGTGATTCAAAGCGATTGCGACTTCCAAGCGCTAGGGCGTAAGGAATGCAATTGCCACGCATTCGATCAAAAAACCCTTGAGTCTGAGATTTAAAAAAATCATTAAAGTTGGGATCTTCCAAGCCTAAATTGGCTGGGAGATTCTCTTGGTTATCGCTGCGACGTAGACAGCCACGCTGGACGCGGTAATCCAGGTTTGCTATATCTTGATTATTAGGTGCCCCCTCAATTCGTTTGAATAACTCGGGATTTAAACTCATGCTTTTGGAGGGTTGACTTAAAGGGTCATTCTTCACTTGAAGCCCAGCCTGCTTACTTTTTTGTACCGCTGCCTTTTGCTTGACTTGAGGTGCTTTGCTGGCCTTACTATTTTGGGTTGTAGTTTGCGCTAGAGCGCTAGAGACGAGCTCTACCCCTGGCAGTTGAATAAACCCTACAAGGGCAAATCCAGTTACTTTGATTGCCCTTTTAAAAAACAGGGGCCATTCACAGACTTTTTTCTTCACTAATCAATTATCCAATATTGTTGCGAAAGATCTGAGTATTTTGGAATATGCTGTGCCGCAACAATATCGATTTAATTTAGTTCGAGAGCTATTTTTAGTACCTCAAACGCTGCCTTGAGGCGCATTTCATAGACTTGTTTCATCTCCCTTGCCTCTTCTGGTGACCACTCTCTAAAACCTGCGCCCTTGGCCATACCCGTTTTTCCACTGCTCACTAGATCCATAACGCAAGCAGGTGGTGCGCTAATGTTGGAGAGAGAGGGGTAGATTATCTCTGCAGCTAGTGCCATACCTTCCCAGCCGGAGATTTCTTTTTGAGTCATTGGGCCAACTGCTGCGTAACGAAAGCCAAAGCTGTAGCGCACCGCAGTGTCAACATCATCTGGCGAGGCGATTCCTTCTTGCACCAGAGAGAGTGCTTCGCGCATTAAGGCATGCTGAATTCGATTAGCCAGAAATCCCGGGATATCACGCTTGACCAACACGGGTTTTTTGCCATGGGCGCGATAGAGGCTGCAAACCTGCTCTGCCATTTGAGGATCTGATGTTGCACCCAACACCACCTCCACCAAAGGAACGATATGGGCGGGCATGAAGTAGTGGGTATTGAACATACGGCAACTTGTTGAAAGGCCTTGTGCAATATCGCTTATAGGGAAGCTCGAGCTATTGCTACCAATCGGAATGCTGGGCGGTACACGCTGATCAAGCTCGCTAAATATTGCCTGCTTAAGCTCTAGACGCTCAGAGATAGTTTCAATAACGAGATCGGTACTCTCCCAATCCGACCAGTCTGCGATGGTGCCAGCAAGGAGTTGTGCGCTACTTTTTCGCCATGTTGGATTAATGGAGTCAGCACATGCCTCCACTTTGGAGAGACTTAGCTCTGCTTTCTCAAGATCTCTGCCCAGCAGAATCGTGTTGGCACCAAATGCCAGAAAGCCGGCGGCAATACCCACGCCCATGGTGCCTGTACCTATCACAATGACTTTACTCATAACTTTCCCAAATTTGTAAATGATGCATGTTAATTAGCGACTGCGTGGTAAGGATGGTAATGAGGGTATTGGCTTTTGCTATGTTGGTAGTGCTGGCGGGGATATTGCTAAGATTGCAGTGGAACAATTGCTGGCCCCAAAACTGATTGGTCAAAACAGTCATCGCAGCGAAGGCTTGTGGATGGATATGTATAACGAGTCTATTTTGCAAGGGCGCGCTGGTGCAGTCATGCGTGGCATCTCCATCTTGGATACCGCGCTTTGGGATTTAAATGCCCGTGCCGCAAAATTACCTCTTCACCATTACTTAGGCTCAGTTGTAGATGATCGTGTGCCAGCTTATGCCAGTGGTGGATATTATTTAGATGGCAAAACACCTGCCAAGCTGGGCAAGGAGATGGAGTCTTACGTTAAGCAGGGTTTTAAGGCAGTCAAAATGAAGGTGGGGCGTCTATCCCTAAGAGAAGAAGAAGCGCGCGTTAAGGCTGCTCGTAAGGCTGTAGGGGAGGATGTTTTACTGACCTTGGATGCCAATAATGCTTGGCGTGATCTGCCAACTGCTCTGGAATACATCCGTCGCTTTGAGGCTTACAACCCATACTGGATTGAGGAGCCATTTTCACCAGATGCGATTGACCTGCATGCGGCGCTGGCTCGCCAAACCAAGATCAACGTTGCTACCGGCGAGATGGAGGCTGGGCGCTGGCGTTTTCGGGAGTTGATTGATGCTGGTGGCGCAGCTATTCTGCAGTCGGATGCAGCGGTGTGTGGCGGCATTACCGAATGGCGTCGTATTTCAGCCTATGCAGATTTAAAGGGTGTAATTATTTGCCCGCATTGGATGCATGACCTACATGCGCCTTTGGTGGCCGCAACTCCCAATGCGCGCTTTGTAGAATTCTTCTTGGACGATCAGGTCTTGAACTTCCGTAGATTAATTAACAAACAGCTGGCCTTTAAGAACGGCGATTTAATTCTGCATAAAACCCCAGGATTAGGTTTTGAGTTTGATGAAGCTGCGATTAAAAAATATGCCGGTAAAGTGGCCTGGACCAAGATTACCTAATGTGATTAGTCGCTTGCTAGAAAATAAAAAATCCCGCACATAATGCGGGATTTTTTATTGGCTTATGACGCTTAGTTTACGGCAAAATTCTTCGAAGCCTACGGTTTCTGAGCGCTTGCGTGATGAGCACGATGCCAAATCCTGCAAAGCCTAATAAATCAGTTTCATTTGCGGGGTAGGCGAGAGCAACACCTGAAGCCACCATCACCACTCGCTCAAATACATTGGTTTTTTCAATAAACCAACCCTGCAATCCACCTGCAAGGCAAATAACGCCCATGACTGCAGTAAAGGAGATCCAGGCAATTTGACTCCAATCAGCCTGAGCTAATGCAGTGGTTGATCCCATTAATAAAAGGCTGACACCAGACTTATCTAAAACAAACATAAATGGCACCAAGATGGCGGGGGCAACATACTTCCAGGTTTGCAGTGTTGTCTTGTAAGGATTACCTTTGCAAATCGCTGCCGCCGCAAATGGCGAGAGGGCTGTTGGAGGGGAAACCTCAGAGAGCACAGCGTAGTAGAAGATGAACATATGCGCCGCAAAATCAGGTACACCTAAGTTAATTAGGGCAGGAGCGGCAATCACAGCACAAATAATATATGACGCCGTAACTGGCACTGCAAGACCAACCACCCAGACAACTAAGCCGGTAAAAATGGCAGTTAGCAGTAACGAACCGCCAGCATACTGAATCACAATAGAGCTAAATTTAAGTCCTAAGCCCGTTAAAGTAACCGTACCCACAATCAGACCGGCGCCAGCACAAGTAGCGGTGATTGCTAATACCCCAGTTGATCCAGCGGCAAGAGATTTTGTTAGGTTGGATTGATAAAGGCCTGACCAAAATGGCTCTTTATCTCTAAACCAGGCCCAAGGAATGATGGCGGTATCTTCACGCAACATACTTGAGAATGCCGACACGATTGTTGCGGCAAAGACAGACGTGATTGGTGAGAATCCCATCATCATAAATACAACGATTGAGATTAGCGAGAAAAAGTGGAACCAGTATTTTTTGGTTAATTGCCAGGCGGTTTCAGCTGCCTTGAATTGCAGGTTCTTCATTCCATATTTACGAACGTCAATTTCTACCATGACAAATAATCCAAGGTAAAACAAGATGGTTGGTATGGTAGCCATCAGAATGACATCTAAATACGATATTTTGAGGAAGTCAGCAATCAAGAATGCTGCCGCCCCTAGAACTGGCGGAGAAATGATGGCGCCTAAACCACCTGCAGCCAATAATCCCCCGGCAGCATTTCTTTCATAGCCGACTTTTTCTAACATAGGCGCAGCAACGGAACCCACAGTGACGGTAGTAGCTACACCAGAACCAGATGGTCCGCCCAATAGGAATGAAGACATCACAATGGTTCTGCCAACACCAGAGGATTTGCCGCCCATAGCTGCAAACGAAAAATCAATAAAGAATTTACCTGCGCCAGTGAACTGCAAGAAGGCACCAAAAATTGTAAAGAGGATAATTAGGGTTGCTGACACGTCTACTGCGGTGCCATAAATGCCCTCAAGCGTCATGTACATGTAGCCCACCAAGCGATCGAGATCGTAGCCTTTATGGGTCCATGGAGCGGGAAGGTAATTGCCATACAAGGCGTACAAGAGGAATAGAACGGTTACCGTAACTAAAATTAAGCCATTGGTTCTGCGTACCGCTTCGAGAATCATGAGAATTAGGCAAATCCCCACAAAAACATCAAATTGGGTTGGAAACGTATTTCTGTCAAACAAGTCATCCGCATTACTCAGCATGTAGTACGCAATTAATAGCGAGCCAACTGCAAATATGACGTCCCACCACATAAGTCGGTTCTTAAAGCGAGATGCAATGGGGAAACTTAAAAAGATCAAAAAGAGTACAAGGGCAACGTGAATAACACGTAACTCTTGGGTTGGAACAATTGAATATGCTGCATAGAGATGAAAGAGTGACATGCCCACCGTCACCAGGGTAATAAATTTTGCTAGCAATCCTTTGTAGTCATTGGAATCACCTTCCTCTTCTTTAATGAAGGCATCTAGCTTGGCTTGGGTCTCGTTGTCTATTACGTTTTGAGTCATGTCTCTACTTATATTTTTTATTGGGGTTGCAAAAAAAAGAACGAGGCATGCCCCGCTCTTTTTAACTACATTAATTTACGTTAATGTTTTTTTCTTTGAAATACTTCAAAGCACCAGGGTGATACTGCACTGGAGAGGAGCTTTGCTTTTGATTTTCAAGGGTTACGTTAATGTATTCCTTATGAGTGCGAACTAAATCAATTTTGTTATCGAATACCGCTTTAACAATTTTGTATGCTTCGTCATCTGGCATTTTTGCGTTAACAACCAAAATGTTGGCAACACCGGCAGCTTGATTGTCTTTGGCCATGCCTTTGTAGGTAGTTTTAGGAATTACTGCTTTGAAGTAGAGATTGCCATATTTTTTGTTCATAGCGGCCACTTCATCAGCATTATCAACCATGACAATATTCATACCAGGGCTATTAGCCAAGTCAGTCACTGCAGAGGTTGGTAAGCCGCCCTCCCAGAAAAAGGCATCAATCTTACGGTCTTTCATCACATTAACAGACTCTGCGGCACCTAAACGCTCACGTTGAACATCTTTGTCTTTGTCTAGTCCAGCTGCTTCAAGTAGGCGAAAGGCCATTACTTCAGTTGCGCTACCAGGTGAGCCGGTGCTGACACGCTTACCTTTGAGATCCTTCATAGACTTGATGCCAGTTGATTCAACTGTGACAACGTGCATGAGATTTGGGTAGAGAACGAGTAGTGTGCTCAAATCAATTGGCCTACCCTTGAATTTCCCCTGGCCAGCCTCAGCATCTTTAGCAGCATCAGCCATGGAGAAGCCAACATAAGGTTTTCCTGAGCCAACTAGGTTCAAGTTATCAACTGATCCGCCGGTAACTTCGGCAGTCGCAGACATGCCTGGTACTTTGCTAGAAAGCGCTGAGGCTAAGCCACCACCCATTGGGTAGTAAACGCCACCAGTACCACCGGTTGCAATTGAGAGGTTCTGTGCTTGTGCGGCACCGAACAACATGGCGAGAGATACTGCAATTACTTTAATAAGCTTCATTTTTTGTCTCCTGTTTTACGTCTATGTAATTAAAGGCCTGGCATGCTGAAATTGATTTTTTGTAGCTCGCTTAGTAACTTTGTTTGCTGGTCCGCGCTGAGTTGCATGAGTGGTGGGCGTACGCGTAACCACTCTGGATCCTTACTGAAATGGGCAACTGCAGTTTTCATACCGGCAACCATTTGATACTGAGCGAATTTAGAGCGTACTTGATCTAAGGCTGCTTGGCGTTGATCTACGTCAGATTCTCTCCAATGGGCTGCCAATTCAGCAATAGCCCTAGGGTTTACGTTAGCAGTAGCTGAAATACAACCAACCCCTCCTGCACGAAGGGCACGCATGAGGAAGACTTCGCTACCAGCATACACGCGGAAGCCTGATGGCGCTAATAACTTGATGACGGATTCTGTATAAGCCCAATCGCCAGAGCTGTCTTTCATGCCAATAACAGTTTTTGGATATTCTTTGGCTAAGCGCTCAAGTAAAGAAAGGCTTAGATTAATTTTGGTGACTGGGGGCATACTGTAAATGTAAATTTGCAATGCTGCATTACCAACCTTTTGAATCACTTCTGAGAAGTAGGCAAAGAGACCATCATCAGTAATATCTTTGTAGTAGAACGGTGGCAGCATCAATACGCCCGCGCATTTATGGTCAAGAGCGTGACGTGTCATATTGACTGTGGCATCAATAGACGTAGCGCCCGTACCTGGCATCATGTGCGCTGGGTTTAAGCCACCCTCCACCAGCGTTGTCAATGTAGCCATCTTTTGGCGGGCAGACATGGAATTAGCTTCAGAGTTTGTCCCGAAGATCGCTTGGCCAACACCATTGGCCTCAAGCCATTGACATTGTTTCAGTAATTTCTGGGCATCGGGACTGCCATCTTCTTTAAATGGAGTCAATACAGGCGAGAGCACCGCAGGTAGTGTAGAAGGGTGTAGGGAAATTGTCATGCTTACTCCGTTTTAATTTTTTACTTCTGTCAGAAGTGAGAAGTGATTTTTTATTATAGAAAGCTTCTAAATTATCTATTGCTAAATTTGTCATCAATTGTCGCGTTTCAGAAGTGGCGCTTCCAATATGCGGTGTTAATAGGACATTATCAAGATTTAGAAACCCGATGTTTGGGTTTGGTTCATTTTCAAATACATCGAACGCTGCACCAGCAATGACTTTTTGCTGCAGTGCAACTAAAAGTGCAGCCTCATCCACTACACTCCCGCGTGCAATATTGATGAGGTAGCCCTTAGAGCCTAAGGCCTCTAAGACTTCAGCGTCGATCATTTTTTCTGTTTCTGGGGTGACAGGGCAGGCCAGAAAAAGGACGTCAGATGCCTTGGCTAAAGATTGAATATCGGGGAAGTACTCATATGGGACTTCCTTACGGCTTGGGCCAGTGTAGGCAATCTTGACATTGAATGCTTCTAGGCGCTTAGCCAGGTCTTGTCCGATGCGGCCCATTCCTGCAATGCCGATGCTCTTGCCGGCAAGAGTGGTGGTAACCGTAAATAAACCTTTTGACCAGGCTGCACTTTTAACAAATTCATGCGCTTGGGGTATACGACGCAATAAGCCAAACATCATGCCGATCGCCAGTTCACAAACAGCGTCATTTAAAACGCCTGGGGTATTACTGGCTTTGATTCCCTTCGCCTTGAGGTAATCCAATGGAAGGTTGTCGTAGCCCACCCCACAAGTAGCCACCATCTTTACTAGGGGAGTTTCTCGAGTAATTCGACAGGTAACTGGGTGTTTGAGCGAATCAAAATGCTCTCGTAAGAGCCGGGCGGAATGCTGGAGTTGAGGTCTGGATATCGAACTGGGGTAATGCGCTGGTCAATTACCGCTTGCATTACCTCAGGAAATTGTCCGACCTGCAGTACTGAATTGACTGGGATCATGCCTCAATTACTTTTTTATTGGAATAATGAAATCATTGTAAGAAGATTTGTAATCCTTATCTTACACCGAAGGAGAAATGGAAATGTTGTTTACCCCGTCTGAAACAAAGGTCGTCATTGTCGGTGGCGGCACTATGGGTGCTGATGTAGCAGCCGTATGCGCACGCGGGGGTTGCGCTGTGCAGGTGTTGGAGCCAACCACAGAGCGTCGAGCACTTTTGCCAGACTACTTTGCTAACACCATGATTGACTTGGGTTACGAGCGTCGCCTGCATTTGCTGTCAACTGCTGGCTCCTTGGAAGAAATAGATTGGTCTGAGATTGATTTGGTGATTGAGTGCGTCCCCGAACGCTTGGATATTAAGCAAGAGTTATTTGCCAAGCTGGAGCAGTACGCAAAACCAGAAGCAGTCCTAGTCAGTAACAGCGCCAGCTTTCCAATTAGTGATATCTTAAGAGGATTAAAGACAGCTGCACGAATGATTGGTTTGCACTTCTTCATGCCTGCGCATTTAGTGCCTTGCGTTGAGGTAGTTTATGGGGAGAAGACTTCTCCCATGGTTGGCGAAAGCCTTTCTCGTCTGATGACAGCTTGTGGCATGGTTCCCGTTACCGTGAAAAAAGATCTACCAGGTTTTCTGGCTAACCGTTTGCAACATGCTTTATCATGCGAAGCTTTTGCCATGGTCGATGCTGGCATCGCTAGCTTGAAAGACATCGACAAGGCTGTTCGCTTTGACTTTGGCTTTCGTTACATTGCCGCAGGCCCTGCAATGCAGAGAGACCATGCGGGGCTGGATGTTCATGGTGCAGGCGGGGCAACGATATATCCAACCCTGAACAACTCGCCTGATATTGCAAAATGCTTAAGTGACCGGATTGCTAGCGGTAAGTTAGGTATGAAAACCGGCGAGGGATTCTATTCTTGGACTGCAGAGACTATGAAAGCAGAGCGAGAGCGTTATCAAGAGGCTTTACGTGCAGGCCTCAAGATTATTCAAAAAGATATTCCTGAAATTAAATAAATCAGGTGGTGGTGCCTGCATTGATTTATTCTGCACAGATGAAAAAAATCATTCGTGTATGGGATTTGCCGATTCGCCTGTTTCATTGGCTTTTGGTGATTTGCATTGTTCTGAGCTTTATTACCGTCAAGATTGGCGGCAATGCTATGGAGTTCCATGCGCTAGTCGGTTACTGCGTTCTGAGCTTAATTATTTTTCGATTCTGTTGGGGCTTGATTGGTTCATACCATGCTCGCTTATTTATTTTGTTCCAAGCCCTAAAGAGCTAATTGATTACCTATTAGGTAAAACCAAGGCTGGTCTTGGTCATAACCCTCTAGGCGCTTTATCCGTTTTGGGTTTACTTTTTTCAGTTGGCCTTCAGGCTGTAACTGGTTTATTTGCAAATGACGATATCGCTTTTGAGGGACCGTTTGCAAAATATGTTTCGAATGATACGGTTCAGCTACTAACCTCAATTCACCACATCAATGAGAACATCCTCATCATATTGATCGCACTCCATCTTTGTGCGATTGTGTATTACCAAAAATTCAAAGGCGAGAATTTAATCAAACCCATGCTAGTGGGTGATAAAGAAATTGACCCAAGCGAGCAGGCAAAGTATCTGCCATCTGACTTGGGTCAAGCCTCCAGGGATGGAGGACTGCAACGCGGCTTGGCTTTATTGCTGCTGAGCCTGCTCGCGTTAATTCTGGTTTACTTCATCAAGGGCTGATTACTTTTTCTTAAAGTCATCATGGCAACCTTTGCAGGTAGCACCAGCTGCACCAAAGGCCTTCTTGATCGCCTGACTGTGCTGCAGTATTGAGGTTCGCCACGGCAAGCTGCATTTTTTCTCCGGCAGCTTTAAATTTAGCGTTATCTGACCAAACGCCTGGAAGTGCGTTGCCGCCCTCAGTGCCGGGACCAAATGCTTGCCATGGCAAAGTGGAGAGCATAGCAACAACCGCTGCATTCTTGGTCACCTCATCTTTATTAAATGGCGCTTCACCCTTGACTACTGCGCCAATTTTTCCGAAAGAATTAGCCATCACCGTATAAACACTTTGGCGATACTTAATGGCATCTTCTGGTTTTTTGAACTGCGCATACGCGATTCCGCTTACCAATAATGTTGGTGCAAGCGTTGCTAAAACAAGGTGCTTGAGTTTCATAAGGGCTCCAGTCATTTCATTAAATATGGGGGTGAGGTTCTATCTGCTCAGCATACTCTCGAATGCCGATCCTTGCAGTTGGAGTTTATTTAGAAAACCATCTGTAATGGCAGCGTTACGAAGTAGAGGATGGACTTAAAGAAGGCGATCAAAGGCTCCATCCAAAAACTGCCAATGACACCGGTAAATACAAGCCCAAGAACAATGAAGAAGCCCCAGGGCTCCAGCTTGCCCAAGGCAATCGATTGGCGCGCCGGCAAAAGGCTGGATAGAATGCGACCCCCGTCTAAGGGTGGTAGGGGGAACAGATTAAACACCATGAGCACTAAATTCCAAGTAATGCCAGCTTGTGACATTCCCAATAGGAACCGCTCATTAACTCCAAATCCAATGAGAGTAATCAAGAAAATGGCCCAAATGAGGGCTTGAGCGAAATTTGAGCCAGGTCCTGCTAGGACTACCCAAATTGAGTCAATTCGGGGGTTGCGCAAGCGCCCAAAGTTCACCGGTACTGGCTTGGCGTAGCCGATTAAAAATGGTGAGCTTGCCAAAATCAACATCAGGGGGATCAGGATGGTGCCCACTGGATCTATATGTTTAATGGGGTTCAAGCTGACTCTGCCCAGCATATATGCGGTATTGTCACCAAAGTAGCGGGCTGCATAGCCATGTGCTGCCTCATGGATGGTGATGGCAAAAATCAAAGGAATCGCATTAATAGCGATAGCTTGGATAGAATAGTCAGTAATCATGGCAATATGATATCCATAGGAGCAAAAAGTGACTGATGATAAAAAACCTGAATCAAAAACCCCGGCTAAGCCAGTAGTAGCTAAGCCGGTAGCCCGTCCACCAGCCCCAAAAGGCCCATCTGGTCCTGGCGGAAGGCCTCAAGCAGGCTTTGGCGGCGGAAAAGGCGTGATGCGTAAGGCTGGCCGCGGCCGATAGTGGATAATTGCAACACTAATTAATGTGTTTAATGAGGATTTAGCATGAACGAATGGCATAAAGAGTCGAAAGACGAAGTCAATAAGAAAATCATCACTTTGATCGTGATGTTGGCAGCCGCCACTAGCTTGGCTATTTTGTTTGCATTGGTTGCAGCTCATACTGGTTACGTATTCGGCTAATCTGCATTAATGACTAGCCATCGCCAACCTGCAGTATTTGCAGGCCATGGCAGTCCGATGTACGCTATTGAGCCCAATCGCTACACAGCGGCATGGGCCAGTCTTGGTAAATCGCTTAAACGCCCAGATGTCATCCTAGTCATCTCGGCCCATTGGGTAACCCGGGGAGTATGGGTTACCGCAATGCCTAAACCTAAAACAATTCATGACTTTGGCGGATTTCCCCAGGCCTTGTTTGATATTCAATATCCAGCACCTGGCAGTCCCGCGTTAGCTGATCGAGTTAAAGACTTACTCGATGTTCCTGTTGTTCTTGAGGAGAATGAATGGGGTATTGATCATGGTGCCTGGTCTGTCCTCAAATACCTTTATCCCGATGCTGATGTTCCTATAGTTCAGTTGAGTTTAGATGGCTCAATGTCTGCGGGTGAGCACTACGAACTTGCCAAGAAGTTACGTCCTTTGCGTGATGAGAATATTCTGATTTTGGCGAGTGGCAATGTTGTGCATAACTTACGCACTATTGATTGGGGGGAGGGTGTAACACCCTATCCATGGGCTAGAGAGTTCAATGATTTCTTTGTTTCAGAGATGAAGGTTGGTCACCATGAGACTTTAATTCATTGGGAGCAATTTGGCGACTCTGCTCATTTGTCTATTCCGACCCCGGAACATTATTGGCCTGCCTTGTATATCCTTGCTTTGCAAGAACGCGATGAGGCGCCTAAAGTATTAGTGGATGGAGTAGAAATGGGTTCCATCGGTATGCTTACTTTTTCAATTCAATAAATAATTATCATGTGGCTATCTATTCTTGCAATCTTCTGTGGTGCTGGTCTCGGAGCCTTGCTGAGGGGCGGGGTTTAATCTTGCAACAGTGAGCCTTGCAGCGACGCTTCCTTTGGGAACTTTTATTTCTAATATGGTTGGTGGTTACTTAATTGGCATTGCGGTAGCTTTTTTTGGCAATAACCCCAGCCTTTCCCCTGAATGGAAGTTATTCATCATTACTGGGTTCTTGGGCGGCCTCACAACTTTCTCTAGTTTTTCTGCTGATGTTGTCGGCTTTATGCAGCGCGGTGAAATGACGTGGGCGCTAGGTACTGCACTCTTAAATTTGTTTGGCTCGCTCGCCTTAACATTCTTGGGTATTTTGACCTACCAGGCGCTGAAGTAAGCTTTTCGAATGGGCTAATTCTGGTGGTTAAACAAGCCCTATGGCGCCCAAGATTGTACCGAGCCCGATTAAATATAAAGGGTGCTAGCGAGTAAAAGCAGTAACCCCAATGGTGATGAGTGTGAGTGCATACGCCGCATAGCTGTGATTAATTTGTAGCGCAATTTGCCATGCCGAAGAAAGCACTAAGCCAATGGCAAGAGCTGCCGCTGCATATTGAATAGACTTCTTTTTGTGCTCATCTCTCATTCTTAGGATAAGACGCTGCAAGTGATACACCAAGATAGAGGAGGGCCATGAAATAGCAATAGTTGCAATCAGCCCCCCCTAAAACTCCATAGACATGCCAGCCAATCAGTGTGACTGTCATGAAGTTCGGCCCTGGAGCGGCTTGAGCAATTGCAAAATAATCAGCAAAAGTTTGAAGGTCTATCCAATGCTCTTGGTAAACCGATAAATTGAGCAGGCTGGGAAGTAGCGCATTTACTCCGCCAAAGGCAATGAGCGAAAAAGTCGATAGCTTGAGAAACAGGCTTAGAAAAATACTCATAGTTTGCGAGCTTTCTTTTGCGCCAAAATCCAAGCAAGTGGTGATGCAATTAATACCACCCAGCCAAGACCCAGCTGGTAATAGCTGGCAGCAATTACAGTCACAAGCACCACTAGGAGCATTGCCGGAAAGCGCAACTCATCACGTAACATCTTGATGCCAGTAGAGGCGATTAAACCAACCCCAACGGCAGATATTCCTCGGAGTGCTCCTTGAGCCGATTCCAAATAGCTATAGTGGGTATACAAGAGTGCCAGCAGCATGACGATACAAATTGGCCCTAGTGTTAGACCTGCAACTGCTGCAAAAGCATCCCTGGCTCCACCAAAGCGTGAGCCAATACACACTGCTAGGTTGACAATATTTGGGCCAGGAACAATCTGGCAAATACCCAAGATGGAGCTGAATTCTTCAGATGTGAGAATTTTGTCTTGCTCAACTAGTGTGCGTCGTGCCCATGGCAGGACGCCACCAAAACCAGACATACCGATTTTGCTGAAGCTAATGAATAATTCGGTTGGGGTAAGTGTCTTCAAAGAATGATTAAGGCTCAAATGGATACGGTAGCGGCTTGTGCTCGAGCCATGCCTCTAGAGTATCAACAATTCCTTTGGAGAACATTGCAAAAACAGGCTCAGCCACAAATCCTAGGTGAGGCGTGGTGAGTAAATTGGGGATGTTTCTTAGGGCATCATTTGTGGGGAGTGGCTCAATCTCAAACACATCAATCGCTGCTTGACCGGGCCTACCAGCGGCTAGCGCGTCTTGCAGGGCCTGTGTATCAATGAGGGCGGAGCGTGAGGTGTTCACTAGCAGCGCGTCGGACCGCATCATCGCTAATTCTTGGGCGCCAATTAACCCCTTTGTTTTTGGTCCGGCTACCAGATGCAGGCTAATAACCTTAGATGTTTTCAGAAGCTCTTCTAGACCGACCGACTTGACATTTTGGGCAGCAGCGCGTTTAGTTGTCATGTTGGGGCTCCAAGTAACAAGCTCCATTCCAAAGGCTTGCCCCACTTTGGCAACAGCACTACCGATTGAACCTAAACCGATAATCCCAAGACGCTCACCGGACAGCATTGGTGGAACAGAGAGCTCATCGCGCCAGCCACCAGAGTGCAACAAGTTATTTTGGCGAACTAAGTGTTTTGAAGCACCTAGGATTAAAGCCCAAGTCAGCTCGGTAGTGGTTTCCTTGGAGGGGCCTCCTGGCGTGCAGGCAACCGGAATATTGCGTGATATCAAGGCAGATGCATCTAGGGTACCGTTACGCTTGCCGGTAAATAGGAATAACTTCAGCTTTGGGAGGTGAGCAATCAGGGCTTCATTAAAAGGGGTGCGATCCCTCACCAGCACAATCACATCCGCATCTTTAACTGCTTCATATAGGGCTTCACCATGAAGGGGTTCATGGTGAATGGTGATATGGCACTGCCGATCTACTTTGTCCCAATTGGAAAAGCGACGGAGGGCGTGCTCATAGTCGCCAAGAATGACAACGTTAGGTAAATTAGCCATGTCTCTCGAATCGTTATTAAATTATGCTGTTTGAGTTTACTATCTATCTTTATTGATTTTTATAAAGGAATACCCATGATTTTGGAACACTGCGATATAGAAATTGATCCTAGTAAGTCTGCCGAGTTTGAAGAGGCCATTTTGCGTGGCGTCAATACCGTGATCTCCAAAGCTAAAGGGTTTCGAGGATTTAAGGTAAATCGTACTATTGAGAGCCCAGCGCGTTACTTATTACTAATCTAATTTATTGGGATAGCTTGGAAAATCACACAGTGGATTTTCGGGGGTCGGCAGCATTTGCTGATTGGCGAGCCATTGTTGGCCCTTTCTTTGCAAAAAACCCTTTTGTTGAGCACATGACTTTGGTAGGTAAATCCGACTGAGCTTTTAGTATTTAGGCGGTTTGTTTTTTCCGTATAGAGCGCTCTAGTGGGATAGAGTCCAGGTTGGGCTCTAGGGCCTCTCTCTCATCAAATACAAAGCAGCTCCCAGTGTAGTGGGCTGAGCCAACTTCCTCGAAGTATTTAAGGATGCCACCCTCTAGCTGATAGCTATGCTCCATACCAATCTCACGCATGTAGAGACCGGATTTTTCGCAGCGAATTCCGCCAGTGCAAAAACTCACCAATGTTTTATCGGCTAGCGCATCTTTATGCGCAGTGATTGCCGCTGGAAATTCTGTAAATTTCTCGATATTGAAATGCAGTGCGTTCTCAAAAGTCCCATATTCAACTTCGAATGCATTGCGCGTATCCACCATGACTACAGGGCGACCCAAGTCGTCGGTTCCGCGATCAAGCCATTCTTGTAATTTTTTCGGTGTAATGAAATTTGCACGACCCTCTTCAGGGCGAATCGTAGGATGATTCATCCGAATGATTTCATTCTTGATCTTGACCAACATTTTTTTGAATGGTTGTGTTTGGGACCAGCTATCTTTTGATTCCAATAATTTGAAACGTGGATCTAATCGAAGCCAATCCAAAAAGCCCCGTAACTCTGGTTCGCTACCGGCCAAGAACATATTGATGCCTTCACCCGTTAAGAGGATGGTTCCCTTAAGTTGCCGGGCGTTGCACTCCTCAAGAATTTTGGCGCGCAATTCAATCAGATTGTCTATACTGACAAATAAGTAGGCGGCTATGTTCAGAATCGGTTTCATGGCAAGTATTTTGTGTCGATAGCGACATTATCGAGGAAGATGGTATTCGAGTGATAATCTACGATCCTACATACCCAATCCCATTAAAACCCGAAGAGCACCCATGTCTGAACGCTTAATTCCTTACCAGCATATGGATTTGGCAGAGCCGGCCGAGCTAGTCGCCGCGATTCGCCAGCGTCGAGGTGGCCAATTTATCAATTTAGACCGCATGCTGTTACACAGCACCCCTATTGCTGAGGGTTGGAATCATTTTGTTGGTGAGATACGCAATAACCTCTCCTTGGATCCAAAGCTGCGTGAACTTGCAATGTGTGGGGTAGCTGTTCTCAATGGTGCTGAGTACGAGTTTTTTCATCATGCTCCTCCATTTATCAAAGCAGGCGGTACTGAGGAGCAAGTGAAGGCGCTGCGTTTAATTGGCCGGCCTAACTTCCCAGCCGCCTTGTTCTCTACCCTTGAAAACGATGCGATAGAGCTGACATTTCAGATGACACGCAATATTCAGGTTGATAGTGCGCTGATGAGGCGTTTGCAAACCGCGCTTGGTAATACTGACACTGTTGAGCTTGTGACTGTGGTGGCAGCCTACAACATGGTTTCTCGATTTTTGATTGCCTTGGATGTTAATCCTGAGGAGCATCCTCCTGAGTAATTCATGAGCCAGAGAATTCATTGGGAGGAGGGTGGAGAGCTGCTCTCTGCCCAATGGCATTCTGAAAATGGCATTGCTGCACATAAACGGGTAGTCATTGCTGATGACACCCTTACGGCGGACGACGCCTATCGTCTAGCCTGCGAGGGAACTGCGATCTTATGGAAGGGTGATTTCCAGAATGCCCGTCAGTTATTACAGGCCTTGGTAAGGCGCATTGATAAGCCCTCTAAGAAATCCAAGCGCGCTGGTAAGCGAGTAGATCAATCTTCCGGCGATCTTCAATTGCCAAGTTCGATTGATCTATTTTACAAGCATCGTTTGATCCAGTCACAAAGAGCTCGAATCCTTGGCATGTTGCTAATTCAATGCAACTCTGATCACGCCATTCCATTGCGAAGAGCGCCTGATGTTTCGGTGGCATGCCTTGAGGCCTATGGCTTAACTACTGAGCCTTATGTAATTTCCTTGCGTGAGCTCTTGGGAGTGATCAGTGCGCATGAGCGGCGTAAAAATGGTGTACCCGTTCTCGCTGATGAGGAAGGCGAACCTATTTTTATATATCCCCACTATGGTGTTTTCTCGCCGATACGCGGGGAGTATCTCGAGTTAGTTTGTAGCGTTCCGTTGCCTAAATTACTCGATAAAGAATCTATCGCTTTTGATATCGGAGTAGGGACTGGGGTGCTGTCAGTCATCTTGGCGATGCGAGGCGTGCAAAAGATTATTGCCACCGATCAAGATGATCGAGCGCTTGCTTGTGCTAAAGAAAATATTGAACGATTGAGCTTGGATTCCAGCATCCAAGTCATTAAGGCTAATTTATTTCCGCAAGAGAAAGCGTCTTTGATTGTTTGCAATCCTCCGTGGATACCCGCAAGACCCAGTTCCACTTTGGAACATGCTGTTTATGACCCTGAGAGCCAAATGCTGAAAGGGTTTTTGGGCGAACTAAAAAACCATTTACTACCCGATGGAGAAGGTTGGCTAATTTTGTCTGACTTAGCCGAACATCTCGGGTTAAGAGCAAGAAAAGAATTACTGGAGTGGATTGAGGCAGGAGGGCTTAAAGTAATTAGTCGTATTGATACTAAGCCAAAGCACCATAAGCCTTTTGATCAATCCGATCTTCTGCACTTTGCAAGGTCTGCCGAAACCACTTCTCTGTGGCGCCTAGCAATTCAATAAAACTAGCCACTTAGAGTGGCTATTGATCCAGCTTTACTTATTTTGCAAATAGCTGGCTTGGATCTTCAAATGCTTTGAATTCCAGGGCATTGCCAGCAGAGTCTAAAAAGAACATGGTGGCCTGTTCACCAACTTTGCCTTTAAAGCGAATTTGCGGCTCGATGATGAATTTGATGCCGCTATGAGTTAATTTTTCAGCCAATGCATGCCAATCTGGCATCGTGAGAACAACCCCAAAATGTTTTACTGGAACTTGATGTCCGTCAACCTCATTTGAGCTCGCATGGCCGGATTCTTCAGGGGCAAGATGAGCAACGAGTTGATGCCCAAAGAAATCAAAATGATCCATTCATCTGAACTGCGCCCTTCTGGACAGCCTAAGGTATTGCCGTAAAAACTGCGCGCTGCCGCTAAGTCATTAACTGGAAAGGCAAGGTGAAAGGGTTGGATGGTTGACATGGATGTCCTTGTATTTGTTTTGGCTGTAGTTTTAAAGCTTAAAAGGTTAATTAAGGCAAAGTTTAGTATATTTGCGATATAAAAATATTGTGCCAAATAAGAGACATTCACCTATGACAAGCAATAACAATAAAGACAAAAATCAAGCTCCTGAAAGCGGCTTGCGTAAGGGCTTAACAAGTTATGGTGACAAAGACTTCTCTTTATTTTTGCGTAAAGCATTCATTAAGGGTGCAGGCTATACGAACGGCGCCCTGGATCGTCCTGTCATTGGCATCATTAATACGGGAAGTTCCTACAACCCATGTCATGGCAATATGCCGCAATTGATTGAGGCTGTGAAACGGGGCGTGATGTTGGCGGGCGGATTGCCAATGGACTTCCCAACCATCTCCATTCATGAGAGTTTTGCTGCGCCAACCAGTATGTATTTGCGCAATCTCATGTCCATGGATACAGAAGAGATGCTCCGGGCTCAACCGATGGATGCGGTGGTCATGATTGGTGGTTGCGATAAGACTGTGCCTGCTCAAATGATGGGTGCAGCCTCCGCAGGCTTGCCGGCAATTCAGTTAATCACCGGTTCAATGTTGACAGGGTCTCATCGTAGTGAGCGTGTGGGTGCCTGTACAGACTGCCGCCGCTATTGGGGAAAATTCCGTGCCGGTGAAATTGATGAAGTTGAAAAAGATGAGGTGAATGATCAATTGGTAGCGAGCGTTGGCACTTGCTCTGTGATGGGTACAGCCAGCACGATGGCCTGTATCTCTGAAGCATTGGGAATGACTGTGCCGGGCGGTGCAACGCCACCTGTGGTCACTGCAGACCGAATTCGGATTGCAGAAGAGACGGGCACGCGTGCAGTCCAAATGGCAAAAGATGGCTTAACTATTGATAAGGTGCTCACCGCCGATGCATTTGAAAACGCCATGCGTGTGTTATTAGCAATTGGCGGGTCAACGAATGGCATTGTTCATTTGGCTGCAATTGCAGGTCGCATGGGTTTGGAGATTGATTTGGATGCCTTGGATAAGATGGGCGATGAAACCCCAGTTCTAGTTGATCTCAAGCCTTCTGGTGATCACTATATGGAGAACTTCCATGACGCTGGTGGTATGGCTACTTTGCTGCGTGAGCTAAAGCCTTTACTGAAACTGGATGCTATGACAGTCACTGGCCGTACCTTGGGTGAAGAAATTGATGCTGCCCCACCAAGCTTTAAGCAAGATGTAGTGCGCCCGTTTGGTAACCCAATTTACCCCCGTGGCAGTATCGCTGTATTGCATGGCAATTTAGCGCCTGGTGGCGCCATCATCAAACAGTCAGCTGCTCATGAAAAATTGATGGAGCATGAGGGTAGAGCAGTTGTCTTTGAAAACTCTGAAGATCTTGCCGGTCGAATTGATAGTCCTGATTTAGATGTCACTGCAGATGATATTTTGGTACTGAAAAATATTGGCCCCAAAGGTGCGCCAGGTATGCCTGAAGCAGGATATATTCCGATTCCGATGAAGCTTGCTCGTGCTGGCGTAAAAGATATTGTGCGTATTTCTGATGGCCGAATGAGTGGCACGGCATTCGGAACAATCGTCTTGCATGTGACACCAGAGGCTGCAGTTGGTGGTCCACTAGCATATGTTGAGAATGGTGACCGCATTCGTTTGAGTGTGAAGAATCGTGAGATTAGTTTGCTAGTCTCCGAAGAGGAATTAGCTAAGCGCGTGAAAGAGAATCCAGTAGTCGAGCCCACTGCAGAGCGTGGCTATCTAAAACTATTCTTGGATACAGTCACGCAAGCAGACAAAGGTGTGGACTTTGATTTCTTAAGAGCAGTGAAGATGGTTGGTAAAACACCGAAGCGCTAAAAGAAAAACGCCACCTATGAAGGTGGCGCTTGACTGTTCAGTAAATCAATTAACTACAAAATGGTGGAGTCGGCGGGAATCGAACCCGCGTCCGCAAATCCTCTACAACAAGTTCTACATACTTAGTCATGTCATTTAATTTAGCTAGCTAGTCACAGACTGACATGTTCCACGCTGGCGATTCACTAAGTTTTCGAACCATTCCCCGTGACATGAAATGATCTTATCTCTTGTAAATGACCCTGATCTAGCTTGCGCTAGCTGACCCAAGAGAGAGTCAGTTCAGGGGCAACCGCAATTAAGCGGCTAGTGCGAAACGTTCGTCGTTTGCAGTTATTACATTCCCATTGATTTACGAGATAACGGGTCCTCGGTATGCCCTTGATGCTTTGTAATCCACGTCGAAACCACGTCGACCCCGGAGTTCATGCATTGGAAGCTCTATTTTAAGGCTCTTAGCCTTAAATTGTTGGATATCTTGCAGATTGCTAATTAAGCCCTACTGCGGGAAGATGATTTGGAGTAATTCTTTTGGGTGGCGTACAAGATAATCTGCACCCCAGGCTTCTGGAGGTTCCTCACAGCCGCAATAGCCGTAAGCTGCTGCGATAGTCATCATGCCTGCAGCTTTACCCGCAATGATGTCCCGGATGTCATCGCCAACATAGACTGACTTGCTGGGATCGATATTGGCAATTCTAGCTGCATGAAGAATGGGTTCTGGGTGGGGTTTTGAGTGCGGGGTGGTGTCACCACAAACCGTAGAGACTGCTCTTTGACGAAGTCCCATGAGGTCTGTCAGGGGATGAGTAAAGCGTTCACTTTTATTGGTCACAATGCCCCAAGGAAGCTTTGCTTCATCCAATTGATCTAAGAGGTGGTCAACACTGTCAAAAATGACGCTATTGACCAAGAGTGCTTTTTCATAATTACTGAAAAATTCATCTCGCAGCGGAATAAAGTCTGGATCCTCAGGGTTGATTCCAAATGCACCCCCAATTAAGCCACGGGCTCCTGCAGAGGCGCAGGGGCGTAAGACCTCATATGGCTTGGGAGGAAGATTACGGGCGATGAGAAGCTGGTTGGCTGCTGCCACAAGGTCTGGGGCGGTATCAACTAAGGTGCCATCCAGGTCAAAAAAGATGCCCTTGTAAGGACTTGCTAACCTGCTACTCATTTACGTACGGCAATCATGTAGTTCACATCAACATCATCACCCAAGCTATAGACTTGAGTGAGGGGGTTGTAGCTCATACCTTTCATGCCAATCATTTCTAAGCCTGCTTGGCGCGTAAATGCGACTAACTCAGAAGGTTTAATGAATTTTGCATACTCATGCGTCCCTTTTGGTAGCAGGCGGAGGACATATTCGGCGCCAATAATGGCAAATAAGTAGGATTTAGGGCTGCGGTTTAGGGTACTAAAAAAGAGGGTGCCACCTGGCTTACAGAGCTTTGCACAGGCCTGAACGACTGAAGCCGGGTCAGGGACATGCTCTAGCATCTCCATGCAAGTCACAACGTCATATTGCCCTGGCTCTTCCTCAGCGAGCGCTTCAGCAGAAATAGAGCGGTATTGGAGGGTGGTGCCTACTTCAAGTGCATGCAATTCAGCTACTTTGAGAGCTTTTTCTGACAAATCAATCCCGCAGGTATCGGCGCCTGATTGGGCAATAGACTCCGCCAGAATCCCGCCACCACAACCTACATCCAATACTTTCTTGCCATTAAGGTCGACAAAGGTCTTGATCCAGTTCAGGCGCAATGGGTTGATGGCATGCAAGGGTTTGAATTCACTCTCGGGATCCCACCAGCGATGGGCTAGGGCGCTGAATTTAGCGATTTCGGATTGATCGACGTTCATAGGGTGAGAGCACAATGTGTGCCGGAGATAAAGGAATTACGAATATAGCGGAAATAAAAAAGCCCGGCAGAACCGGGCTTTTTTACAAGTAAAAAGAATTACTTAACTTTAGCTGTACCAACAACTTCGATGTCAGTACGGCGGTTCTTAGCGCGGCCTTCAGCAGTTGCATTTGATGCAACTGGATTGCTCTTGCCTTTTGATTCTGTGTAAATACGGCTACCATCAACACCTTTGCTTACTAAGTAAGCTTTAACGGACTGAGCACGACGCTGGCCGAGAGTCATGTTGTAAGCATCAGTACCAACGCTATCAGTGTTACCAACAGCAATAATTACTTCTAATTTGATCTTGCTTAAGTCTTCAGCGATTTTGTCTAAAGTAGCTTTACCTTCTGGCTTCAAGTCAGACTTGTTGAAGTCATAAAGTGTGTCAGCTTGCAAGGTGATCTTGCTTTGGCTTACGCCTGATGCTTTTTTCTTAGTCAGGTAGCCATCGCAACCAGGAGCTGCAGTAGCAGGGGTCCAGCTGTTATCACGCCAGCACAATGTGCCGTCGCCGTTTTTCCAATTCAAGCCAGCGCTGTTTTCCCAGTTATCAGAAGCCATTGCTGCAGAAGCAGAAACAGTAACAACAGAAGCTAACAACACTTTTAGGGTTTTGTTCATTTTTAGTCCTCAAAAATCTCTTTTTTAATTAAAGTCAAACTTAAATGTAATTCGCCCTACTCTGAAGCAAAAACCGCAAAGCGACACATCTCAATTTCGTACAAACTGACGGAATCTTAGCATAGGGGCTATCAGTCATCAAAATGATATTATTTCTAAATGGAACAAGCCGCTAAAGAAACACTACCAATATCCCTCGAAGACGAAATGCGGCGGTCCTATTTGGACTACGCAATGAGCGTCATTGTCGGCAGAGCCCTGCCAGACGTGCGTGACGGCCTTAAGCCGGTCCACAGACGTGTTTTATTCGCTATGTATGAATTAAACAACGATTGGAACCGCGCTTACAAAAAATCTGCCCGTATAGTTGGCGATGTGATCGGTAAATACCATCCACATGGCGATTCTGCGGTGTATGACACCATTGTTCGTATGGCCCAGGACTTCTCTCTGCGCTATATGCTGGTTGACGGACAGGGTAACTTTGGCTCTGTAGACGGCGATAACGCTGCTGCGATGCGATATACCGAGATCCGCCTTCGAAAGATCGCCCATGAGTTATTGGCCGATTTGGATAAGGAAACCGTGGATTTCGGGCCAAATTACGACGGTAGTGAGAAAGAACCCTTAATTCTTCCTGCAAAAGTGCCTAATTTGCTGATTAACGGCAGTTCAGGCATCGCTGTGGGCATGGCAACCAACATCCCTCCCCATAACTTGGATGAGGTGGTTACAGCCTGTTTGCATGTATTACACAACCCAGAATGCACGATTGATGAGCTCATTGAGATCATTCCTGCTCCGGATTTTCCGACCGCCGGCATTATTTATGGTGTTCAAGGGGTTCGTGAAGGCTATCGCACTGGCCGTGGCCGTGTCGTGATGCGCGCCAAGATCCACTTTGAAGACCTTGATAAGGGTGCTCGTCAGGCCATCATTGTTGACGAGTTGCCTTACCAGGTGAATAAAAAGAACTTGCTCGAACGTATTGCTGAGTTGGTGAATGAGAAAAAAGTAGAAGGCATTTCTGATCTGCGTGATGAGTCTGATAAGTCAGGTATGCGCGTAGTAATTGAGCTTAAGCGCGGTGAGGTGCCTGAAGTAGTTCTCAATAATTTGTACAAGAGCACTCAACTGCAAGATAACTTCGGTATGAATATGGTGGCCCTGGTAGATAACCAGCCGCGCCTATTGAATCTGAAGCAAATGCTGGAATACTTCTTGCAGCATCGTCGTGAAGTAGTGACGCGTYGTACGATTTTTGAATTACGCAAAGCACGTGAACGCGGCCATGTCTTAGAAGGCTTGGCAGTTGCATTGGCAAACATTGATGAATTTATTGCCATCATTAAAGCGGCAGCAAATCCAGTGGTGGCTAAGTCAGAGTTGATGAGTAAGGCATGGGATTCTTCTATGGCGCGCGAGATGTTGGCGCGCGCAGAGACGGATACCCCGGGCGGTCGCAATGCCTATCGTCCTAAGGGTTTATTGCCTGAGTACGGCATGCAATCTACTGGTCTCTATCGTTTGTCTGATAGTCAAGCGCAAGAAATTCTGCAGATGCGTTTGCAACGCTTGACTGGCCTTGAGCAAGACAAGATTGTGAATGAGTACAAAGATGTGATGGCAGAGATTTCTGATTTGCTCGATTTACTTGCTAAGCCAGAGCGTGTCACTCAAGTCATTGAGTCTGAATTGAAAGAAGTGCAAGCCGAGTTTGGTATTGCTGGTGGCGATACGGGTCGTCGTTCATTTATTGAAATGAATGCCACTGAGTTGTTCACAGAAGATTTAATCACTCCGCAAGATATAGTGGTCACGCTTTCGAATACTGGTTATATGAAGAGTCAGCCTCTGAGTGAATACCGTGCGCAAAAACGTGGCGGTCGTGGCAAACAAGCTGCCGCTACGAAAAATGAAGATTGGATTGAAACTCTCTTCGTTGCAAATACGCATGACATCATTCTGTGCTTCTCCGATCGTGGACGTATGTATTGGCTCAAAGTGTGGGAGGTTCCGCAAGGTAGCCGCAACTCACGTGGCAAGCCGATCGTCAATATGTTCCCGCTGATTGAAGGCGAAAAGATTACAGTGATTCTCCCAATCAAGGGATATCAAGATGATCATTACGTCTTTATGGCAACCAGCCTGGGTACCGTGAAGAAAACACGTTTGTCTGACTTCTCAAATCCACGTAAGGCTGGAATTATTGCTGTCGATTTAAATGAAAACGACTTCTTAGTTGGCGCGGCTATTACTGATGGTCAGCATGACGTGATGTTGTTCTCTGACACTGGTAAAGCAGTACGTTTTGACGAGAATGATGTTCGTCCAATGGGTCGTACAGCACGTGGTGTGCGTGGCATGAACTTGGGTGAAGGTCATCAGGTGATCGCCATGTTAGTTGCTCCAGCGGAAGCTGCTGAAGGTGTGGAAGCTGCTGTCGTTGACGCGAATGGCTTGGCTATCCCAAGTAGCGTACTGACTGCAACTGAAAATGGTTTTGGTAAGCGCACTCCAATTAGCGAATACACCCGTCATGGTCGCGGTACTAAAGGCATGATCGCGATTCAGACAACTGAGCGTAACGGTAAAGTAGTTGCTGCTGCTTTGGTATCTCCTGAGGATCAAATTATGTTGATCACTACGGGCGGAATCTTGGTGCGCACCCGTGTTTCAGAGATTCGTGAAATGGGTCGCGCAACACAAGGCGTCACATTAATCAACGTCGATGAAGGCACACGTTTGTCTGGCTTACAGCGCATTGCTGAAAGCGATTCGGATGATGAGAATGATTTGGATGATGGTGAGGACGGTGAAGGTGGAGATGTTTCTGCCGATCCAGCAGTTGACTCCAATTCTGATGAAGCTGGTGATGCCTAATTGGCATTCATACAAGGTTAATTAACTCATCATGACGTTTGACCGCCGCATTTTCAATTTCGCTGCGGGGCCTGCTACTTTGCCGGAAGAAGTATTAAAGCAGGCTGCCGCGGAGATGTTTAACTGGCAGGGCTTAGGCGCAAGCGTGATGGAAGTCAGTCATCGTGGCAAAGAGTTCATGGCGCTTTATGAAGAGGTGCTGCAAGATTTACGCACCCTCATGAATATCCCAGATTCCTATGAAATTTTGATGCTTCAGGGTGGCGGCTTAGGTCAAAATGCCGCTATTCCAATGAACCTCATGCCCTTGGCCAAGAATGGTCCTAAGGCAGATTTTTTAGTGACTGGTGTTTGGTCTGAAAAGTCTTTTAAAGAAGCGGAGAAGTATGGTGTTTCTCACTTAGCTGCATCCTCTGCATCTGAAAAATTTAATACGATTCCTGCGAGATCTTCTTGGCAACTATCGGATGATGCCGCTTACATTCATTACTGTGCCAATGAAACTATTGGTGGCGTAGAGTTTCCAGATGTGCCTGATGTCAATGGCAAGTTATTGGTCGCAGATATTTCTAGCAATATTCTCTCCAAAGAGATGGACGTCACTAAGTGCGGCGTCTGGTTTGGTGGAGCTCAGAAAAATATTGGCCCATCTGGTGTGACGATTGTGATTGTCCGCAAAGATCTGATGGGTCACAGCATGATGATCACCCCATCGATTTGGGATTGGTCTAAGCAAGCAGCGACTGACTCGATGCTCAACACACCACCAACTTTTTCGATTTATATGACTGGCCTCGGGTTTAAGTGGTTACTCAAGCAGGGTGGTGTAAAGGTAATTGAGAAACGCAATCAAGAAAAAGCGGATTTGCTCTACAACTTCTTGGATCAAAGTGGCTTGTATGAGAATCGCATTCCTAAAGAATATCGCTCCCGCATGAACGTCACCTTCTTCCTGAGGGATGAGAATTTAAATGCTCAGTTTTTAGAGCAATCCAATGCAGCAGGCTTAGTTGCTCTGCGTGGTCACAAGGCTGCTGGCGGTATGCGTGCCAGTATTTACAACGCAATGCCGATTGAAGGTGTTAAGGCCTTAGTCGAATTTATGCGTGACTTTGAAAGGTGTGCCTAATGAGCTCCAGTGACCAGAGTGCTGAAGAACAGCGCTTAGCGCCAATCCGCGACAAGATCGATGCACTAGATGCGCAGATTTTGGATTTGTTATCGCAGCGTGCAAAAGCAGCTCAAGGGGTTGGTCATATCAAAGGTGGTTTTTCATCGCCGGTATTTAGACCGGAACGTGAGTGTCAAGTTGTTGCGCGCTTGCAAGAACTCAGTAAGGGCCCGCTATTAGCGGATGGCATCGCCGCAATTTGGCGTGAAGTCATGTCTGCCTGTCGCGCCTTAGAGGCTCGTCAGACAATTGCTTATCTCGGACCAGTGGGAACATTTTCAGAGCAAGCGGCGCAAACCTATTTTGGTCACTCGATTGCTGGCTTACCTTGCAATAGCCTTGATGAAGTATTTAAGGCGGTAGAGAAGGGTGCAGCACAGTTTGGCGTTGTTCCGGTTGAGAACTCTAGCGAGGGGGCTATCTCTCGCACTTTAGATTTACTTCTAGATTCTCCAATGCGTATTAGCGGCGAGGTGGTGCTGCCAATTCGCCACCATCTTTTGACGAAGAGTGGCAATCTAGATGGTGTCACAACCGTATGTGCACATGCCCAAGCTTTGGCTCAATGTCAACAATGGTTAAGCGTGCATGCACCTCAATTAAAGCGTCAGGCGGTCAGCAGCAATGCTGAGGCAGCTCGTATGGCCTCGATTGACCCAACGCTTGCAGCGATTGCTGGCGATCCCGCACAAGAAGCTTACGGATTGCAGGCAGTGGCTGCACAGATTCAGGATGATCCACATAACCGTACCCGTTTTGTTGTGGTCGGCACTTACGAGTGTCAGCCCACTGGTGCAGATCAAACCTCTTTAGTGCTATCGGTTGATAACCAGCCGGGCGCTGTTCATCGCCTTTTGGAGCCCTTGGCCAAGCACGGCGTTTCTATGAATCGCTTTGAATCTCGCCCTGCTCGCAAGGGTACGTGGGAGTATCACTTCTATATCGATGTTGCTGGTCATGCTGAAGACGCAAAAGTAGCCAAAGCATTGGAAGAGTTAAAAACCACAGCCGCTTTTTATAAAAATCTTGGCTCCTATCCTCATTCAGCATGACATCAAAATCTAATATCGGTTTAAAGCATATTCATGCGATAGCGCCCTATGTCGGTGGGCGACCTATCAGCGAGGTTGCGCGCGAATATGGCCTTGATGAAAACAAGATTGTGAAACTCGCCTCCAATGAGAATCCATTGGGTATGCCAAAGTCCGCGCAAGATGCGATGCTTAAGGCAGCGGCAGATTTAGGTCGTTACCCAGACTCCAATGGTTTTGAACTTAAAAATGTCTTGTCTGCGCGCTTAGGTGTTCCAGCGGATTGGATTACATTGGGTAACGGTAGTAATGACATTTTGGAGTTGGCTGCGCGTGCAGTTGCTCAGGCTGGAGATGAAGTTATCTTCTCTAAACATGCTTTTGCGGTCTATCCGCTTGCGACACAGGCTGTTGGTGCTAAGGCAGTTGAAGTGCCTGCCACTAAAATGTATGGCCATGACCTGCCTGCGATGCTGCAAGCGGTAAAAGCTGCAGGTGATAAAGCTAAGTTAGTATTTGTGGCGAATCCAAATAATCCTACTGGTAGCTACTTAACTGCAAAAGAGATCGAAGATTTCTTGGCTGCATTGCCGCCGCATGTGGTGGTAGCTTTAGATGAAGCTTATAACGAGTACCTCACTCCAGAGCAGCGCTATGACGCAATCGCTTGGGTGAAACGTTTCCCCAATATGATTTTATCGCGCAGTTTTTCTAAGGCATATGGTTTAGCAGGCTTACGCATTGGTTATGGGGTTGCCCAGCCTGCATTGACCGATTTACTGAATCGCATTCGTCAGCCATTTAACGTGAATAGCCTTGCACAAGCAGCAGCGATTGCGGCATTTCAGGATTCTGCATTCTTACAACAAGGCTTTGAATTAAATCGTGCTGGCTTTGCTCAGTTAACTCAGGCATTTGATGCGCTAGGCCTGACTTATCTCCCATCGGCTGGCAATTTTGTGTTGGTCAAGGTGGGTGAGGATGATGGTGCCGGTGCTCGCATTAATCTAGAGTTACTGAAGCGCGGCATTATTGTTCGCCCAGTTGGTAACTATGGTTTGCCTCAATGGTTGCGCATTTCCATTGGCTTGTCCCAAGAAAATGCCGCCTTTATTACTGCTCTTAAAGACATTTTGGCGCAGCAGTAATTCAAAACAAATAGATAAACTTAAAAAGCCCAATGGCCATCATTAATCCATCCAGTAATTACGGTACCGTCACTATTGTTGGTGTTGGCTTGATTGGCGCATCATTAGGGTTGGCATTAATAAAAGCGGGCGTAGTCAATAAGGTCTTGGGTGTTGGGCGTAGTGCGCAGAATCTAGATCAAGCCCTCAAGATGGGTGCGATTGATGCAGTGGTCGATTTGGTTGAAGCTACAAATCAATCTGATGTGATTGTCTTGTGTGTACCGGTTGCCCAAATGCGCACTGCTTTTGAAGTCATCGAGCCACACTTAGAGCCCCGGACTATATTGACAGATGCTAGCAGCACTAAAGGCGATGTGATTTTGGCTGCTAAGGAAGTATTAGGTAAGAAGGCTTGCCAATTTGTTCCTGCACACCCCATAGCTGGCGGCGCGCAACATGGTGCGAGCGCTGCTAAAGCTGATTTATTTGTGGGTAAACAAACAATTCTTTGCCCGCTACAAGAAAATTCTCCGCAAGATACCGATTTAATCGAAGGCTTTTGGCAGTCGGTTGGCTCTGTTGTGAAAAAGATTTCTTGTGTACAACATGATGCGATCTACGCAGCCGTTTCTCATCTGCCACATATTCTGTCTTATGCATTAATGGCCAGCGTTGTGAATTCTGAAGATGCCGATCAAAAGCTAAGTCATGTTGGCGCAGGTTTTAAGGATTTCACCCGCATCGCTGCATCGAGTCCAGAAATGTGGCGCGACATTTGCTTGGGTAATCGCGCGGCAGTGCTAAAAGAACTTGATCAATATTTACTCATCGTCAATCACATGCGTAAATTGATTGCTGATAATGATGGTGCCGGGCTAGAAAAATTATTTAATAAAGCCAGTAAAGCACGTCAAGATTTGGATGTACTTTGATGAGCGGCTTGTCTGATATTAAGATTGGGCCATTCAAACGAGCGCACGGCTCGATTGTGTTGCCAGGCTCTAAGAGTATTTCGAATCGCGCCTTGTTATTGGCTGCCTTATCTTCAGGCACAATAACTCTCAAAAATTTATTGGATGCTGACGACACTCAGGTGATGCGTAATGCGCTTCGTCAATTGGGTTTGTCGGTCACTGATCAAGCGGACAAAGTCTGTGTGGTCAAGGGTTGCGGCGGCAAGTTCCCCATACAAAACGCAGATCTTTTTATGGGTAATGCGGGAACGGCAATTCGCCCCCTCACAGCAGCGCTTGCAATGCAAGGTGGTAACTATCGTTTATCTGGCGTGCCCCGCATGCATGAACGTCCTATTCGTGACCTAGTGGATGGATTGCGTCAAGTGGGTGCGAAGATTGACTACCAATTGCAAGAAGGCTATCCGCCGATCAAAATTATTGCTGCTGATATTCGAATTACAGATGTTGTAAAGGTCCGCGGTGATGTCTCTAGCCAGTTCCTAACTGCTTTGTTGATGGCTTTGCCTTTGGTGGCAAAAGAGCCGGTCAAGATTGAAGTCATTGATGAATTGATTTCTCGCCCTTATATCGACATCACGCTCAAGCTCATGGCGCGCTTTGGCGTCAAAGTATCCTGTCCTGATGCGCAGTCATTTGTAATCCCTGCCAAAACTTCTGACGCGGTCTATCAAAGTCCTGGCGTCTTCTCTGTTGAGGGTGATGCATCTTCGGCCTCTTACTTTTTGGCGCTTGGCGCCATTGGTGGTGGACCGGTACGCGTCTTGGGTGTAGGTAGCGAGAGTATTCAAGGCGATGTTGCATTTGCTGATGCACTCGCCTTAATGGGCGCCAAGATTTCTTCTGGTGAAGATTGGATTGAAGTTGCTGGTGTTGCGAATGCCAATGGCAAACTGAATGGCATCACGATCGATTGCACAGAAATTCCGGATGCAGCCATGACTCTAGCAATTGCCGCATTGTTTGCTGAGGGCCCAACCCGCTTAAACAATATTGCCAGTTGGCGCGTGAAAGAAACTGATCGTATTGCAGCGATGGCAAAAGAATTGAAAAAAGTGGGTGCTATCGTTGAGGAGAGTGTGGACTACATCGCGGTGCAAGCCCCCCAGTTACTGTCTGACTGGAAGTCTCCTGCGGAGGGCATTGATACTTATGATGACCACCGCATGGCGATGTGTTTCTCATTGGCTGCTTTTGGCCCCAATGTGCTAAAGATTAATGATCCTAATTGCGTTGCTAAGACCTTCCCAACTTACTTTGCAGAATTTGCAAAGATCGTTTCTTAAAAAATCATTTTTTTGATGAGTCCTCCTCCAGTTATCGCGATTGATGGACCTACCGCCTCTGGTAAAGGGACGGCTGCCTCCTTGGTGGCAGAAAAGTTGGGTTTTCATTACCTAGACAGTGGGGCCTTGTATCGACTGGTTGCCCTGGGAAGTCAAAAAGCATCGATTGATACCAAAAATGGCTCAGAACTGGGTATTTTGGCTAAAAAGCTAGTGATTTCCTTCAAAAATGGCCAAATTCTGCTCAATTCTGAAGATGTCACTGATGTTATTCGTACTGAGGAGATTGGATTGCGTGCATCTGCAATTGCAGTGCATCCAGAGGTTAGACAGGCTTTGGTTGGGGTTCAGCATGGTTTTAGGACTTCTCCAGGTCTAGTGGCCGATGGTCGTGACATGGCAAGCGTCATATTTCCCGATGCGGTTTTGAAGGTTTTCCTGACGGCAACGGCTGAAGCTAGGGCCGAACGTCGGTATAAGCAATTGATAGCTAAGGGAATTTCTGCTAAACTTAACGACTTGCTGCAAGATTTACAAGAGCGCGATGTCAGAGACAGTAGTCGAGGTGCCGCACCTTTGTTAGTTGCAGACGGCGCTAAAGTGCTTGAAACATCAGAATTATCGATAGATCAAGCGGTTAAGACGGTTTTGGATTGGTATCAATCGAAAATAGCTTAGTTTTTGGTGGGCAGTAAACAGTAGAAGAAGTTGTTTTGGCGTCTTAAGAAACTCTACAACGCGATTTTCTAATTTAGCGTGTTTCTTGGAGCTTTTTTAACCTAACCCGTCAGGCCTTCTGGCGGCACAAAGTGAATATATAAATGTCTGAATCATTTGCAGAACTATTTGAAGAATCATTAACCCGATCGAATATGAAGACCGGCCAAGTTATTTCGGCTGAAGTACTTCGCATCGACCATAACTTCGTCGTTGTTAACGCTGGATTGAAATCCGAAGCGTTTATTCCCGTTGAAGAATTCCATAACGACGCTGGCGAGATTGAAGTAGCTCCTGGCGATTTCGTTTCTGTTGCTATTGACGCTCTTGAGAACGGCTATGGCGACACAATCCTTTCCCGTGACAAAGCTAAGCGCTTGGCATCATGGATGAACTTGGAAAAAGCTCTCGAGCAAGCTGAGATCGTTACCGGCACTGTTACTGGTAAGGTTAAAGGCGGCTTGACAGTCATGGTTAACGGTATCCGCGCATTCTTGCCAGGATCACTCGTTGATACACGCCCAATCAAAGACACCAGCCCTTACGAAGGTAAGACGATGGAGTTCAAGGTTATCAAGCTTGACCGTAAGCGTAACAACGTAGTGTTGTCACGTCGTGCAGTTGTTGAAGCTAGCCAAGGTGAAGAGCGCGCGAAGTTGATGTCTAACCTCAAAGAAGGTAGCGTTGTTCAAGGTATCGTTAAGAACATCACTGACTACGGCGCATTCGTGGACCTCGGTGGTATCGATGGCCTCTTGCACATTACCGATTTAGCATGGCGTCGTGTGCGTCACCCAAGCGAGATGTTGACTGTTGGTCAAGAAGTTACCGCTAAGATTTTGAAGTTTGATCAAGAGAAGAACCGTGTTTCACTCGGCGTGAAACAACTTGGTGATGATCCATGGGTTGGTGTCGCTCGTCGTTACCCACCAAACACCCGTTTATTCGGTAAGGTAACTAACCTGACTGACTACGGCGCATTCGTTGAAATCGAATCTGGTATCGAAGGTTTGGTACACGTTTCTGAAATGGACTGGACTAACAAGAACGTTGCTCCAAGCAAAGCTACTGCATTAGGAACCGAAGTTGAAGTTATGGTTCTGGATATTGATGAAGACAAGCGTCGTATTAGCTTGGGCATCAAGCAGTGCAAAGCAAATCCATGGGAAGAGTTCTCACGTAGCCAACAAAAAGGCGACAAGTTGACTGGCGCAATCAAGTCTATTACTGACTTTGGCGTGTTCATTGGTTTGCCTGGCGGTATCGACGGTTTAGTTCACCTCTCAGACCTTTCATGGAATGAGCCAGGAGAAGAAGCTGTTAAGAAATACAAAAAAGGCGATGAAGTTGAAGCTACTGTATTGGCCATTGATATTGAGAAAGAGCGTATCTCTCTCGGTATCAAGCAATTGTCTGGTGACCCATTCAATAACTACACATCTGTCAGCGACAAGGGTAGCCTTGTAACTGGTACTGTGAAGGCTGTTGATGCTAAGGGTGCAACTATTCACTTGACTGATGAAGTTGAAGCTTACTTACGTGCTTCTGAGATCTCAACAGATCGCGTTGAAGATGCACGCAATGTATTGAAAGAAGGCGACACTGTGACTGCCATGATCATTAATATTGATCGTAAGTCACGCGCAATCAATCTTTCAATCAAAGCTAAAGACAGCTCTGACCAACAAGACGCTATGAGCAAGCTCCAAGGTGATGCGCAGTCCGGCACTACCAATTTGGGTGCTTTGTTAAAAGCGAAGTTGGACAATCAAGGCTAAATCAATATCGCCGCTTTCCACTAGGAGAGCGGCGGTTTTTTATTGATAGATCATGTCAGATCAAGAGCAACAAGCAATTACTCGCTCCGAACTCGTGGAGAGCTTGGCGGAACAATTCCCCCGGCTACTGCCTAGAGATGTGGAGTTGGCAGTAAAAACATTGCTAGACACCATGACTCACGCTTTAGCCGAAGGCAAACGAATTGAGTTGCGCGGTGTTGGTAGTTTTGTTTTGCATCACCGTCCTGCGCGTACTGGCCGCAATCCAAAATCTGGTGAGAAGGTATTGATTCCAGAAAAACGGGTGCCCCATTTCAAGCCTGGTAAAGAATTACGTGAGCGCGTTGACTACAAGCCTCTAAAGCAAGTGAGCCCTAAAGAGGGTTCTGGTGCCTAGTCACATAGCGCATATCCAGTGGTCCATTCGGACCATTTTTTTATTTAAGTTCTGCACAGCATGATTCAGATTGCAACCGCTTGGCTACTGTTATTACCAGTCATGTTTGGTATTGGTTGGCTGGCTTCGCGCCGGGATTTACGTCTTGAGAATCGCATGGATGAGCGGGAGCGTATGCGTCAGCAACGTTCGACATTCAAAGGCTTAAGCCTTTTGCTGAATGAGCAGCTAGATCAGGCGATTGAAACTCTAGTCAAGATTGCTCAGCTTGACCCTGAAACCATTGAACTTCATTTTGCTTTAGGTAATTTATTCCGTCGCCGTGGTGAGACTGAGCGTGCAATTCGAGTTCACCAACACTTGGCTAATCGCGATGACTTGAAGCCACGTGATCGTGATCATGCCGCATATGAATTAGGTCGAGATTTTCTGCGCGCAGGATTATTAGATCGTGCCGAAGCCTCATTAAATCGTGTGGGTGAGGGTAAGCTCGCAGCTCCTGCAAAAGAGAGTCTGCTCGAGATGTATCAGATCGAGCGAGATTGGAAGAAAGCCATTATTGCCGCCAGCGAGCTTGAGGGCTTACAAGGTAAGTCGCATCACACTGAGATTGCGCAATTTCATTGTGAGTTGGGTCAAGAAGCATTGCGTCGCAAGGATTTGCCAGAGGTCGAGCAATCTGTTCAATTAGCCTTGCAAGCAGTTCCGCATCATGCTCGTGCACTCATTTTGCAAGGTGACTATTTAATTGCCATGGATCGTCCAGCCCAGGCAATCGAAGTATGGGCAGTGATTGCTAAAACGCACCCCGCCTATATGCATTTGCTTGCAGATCGTTGGATGACCGCACATACTGCGCTGAATAAAGCGGAAGAAGGTTTAAGTGCGCTCTGTGAGCTATTAAAAACCCAAGCTTCTGGTGAGTTGCTCGATATTGTTCAAAAGCATATGACTCAAATTCGTGGGGCACAAGCTGCTGAAGTGATGCTGGTTGAGGTGATGCAGCACTCACCAAGCTTAAGTGCGCTTTCTAAGTTGGCTGAAACCCGTTTGGCTTTGGCGGAAAGTAATGGCACGCCAGAGCGAGTTTTGGATTTACAGGCAACACTCAGTTTATTGAAGCAGCGCACGACGAGCCTGGCTCGCTATACCTGTGGCAATTGTGGTTTCCGTGCGAGACGTTTTTACTGGCAGTGCCCAGGATGCAATCATTGGGAGGCATACTCCCCGAGGCGCAGTGAAGGAGCCGTTCCTAGCGGCCCTTCAATGTAATCTGAATCACTTGGAGATATCTTGAAAGTCACCATCATTGGAAGCGGTTACGTTGGTCTTGTTACCGGTGCTTGCTTAGCAGAGCAGGGCAATAACGTTTTTTGTGTGGACGTTGATCCTAAAAAGATTGAGATTCTGAACTCGGGCGGTGTGCCAATCTATGAGCCCGGCCTTAAAGAGATGATTGAGCGCAATCGCGCTGCTGGCCGTTTGCAGTTTTCTACCGATATTGCTGCTTCTGTTGCCCATGGCGATATTCAATTTATTGCCGTTGGTACCCCTCCTGATGAAGATGGTTCAGCTGATCTTCAGTACGTAGTAGCAGCGGCTCGTAATATTGGCCGTCATATGACCACAACTAAAGTGATCGTCGATAAGTCAACTGTACCTGTCGGCACTGCCGATAAGGTTTCTGCTGCGATTACAGAGGAACTTACTAAAAGAGGTCTCTCACCAGAACTGTGCTCCGTAGTTTCCAACCCGGAGTTCCTTAAAGAAGGAGCCGCAGTAGAAGACTTTATGCGTCCAGATCGCATTGTGATTGGTACGCAAAATACCCCAGCGGGCCTGCGCGCTAAAGAGCAAATGCGTAAACTCTACGCACCATTTAATCGTCACCATGAGCGCACTTATTACATGGATGTCAAAAGTGCTGAGCTAACTAAATACGCAGCCAATGCCATGTTGGCTACCCGCATCTCTTTTATGAATGAGTTGGCCAATTTGGCGGACTTAGTTGGAGCGGATATTGAAGCAGTGCGCCAAGGTATTGGTTCAGACTCTCGCATTGGTTATGGCTTTTTGTACTCTGGCACTGGTTATGGTGGTTCTTGCTTTCCGAAGGATGTTTCGGCTCTATCCAAGACCGCAATTGAGCATGGCCGCGATCTCAAGATCCTCGATGCCGTAGAGGCCGTGAACGAAGCCCAAAAATACATCTTGGTAGAAAAGATTGAAAAGCGCTTTGGTGCGGATCTGAAGGGTAAGAAGTTCGCCCTCTGGGGCTTAGCATTTAAACCGAATACAGACGATATGCGCGAAGCGCCTAGTCGGGTCATCATCCAGGAGTTAGTCAAACGTGGTGCACAGATAGTGGCTCACGATCCAGTAGCGATGCCAGAAACCAAACACTGCCTCGAGATGGACTTTAAAGGCAACCCAGAAGGTCTCAAACAAGTGACTTTGGTCGATGACCCCATGACAGCTACCCAAGGTGCTGATGCTCTAGTCATCGTGACTGAATGGAAAGCCTTCCGTAGCCCCGATTTTGACCTGCTCAAAGCCAATTTAAAGAACCCCATCATCTTTGATGGCCGCAATCTGTACGAGCCACAAGCTATGCAAGAATTGGGTATTGAGTATCAAGGTATTGGTCGTCATAATTAATTACCAGTACAAAAGAATCTATTTGAGAGATTAGAGAGATCAGTTACACCGTGGAAAAAGCCAACCGAGAACAATTTTCTAAAGCCCGTTTATTAGTGGTGGGTGATGTCATGCTAGATCGCTATTGGTTTGGTGATACGAATCGGATTTCTCCCGAGGCACCGGTGCCCGTTGTTCAGGTGGGCAAGATTGATGAGCGTTTAGGTGGCGCTGCCAACGTGGCTCGCAACGTAGCCGCTCTTGGTGCAAAGACAACGATCTTGGGTGTGATTGGCGATGATGAGCCAGGCCGCCGTGTTTCTGAATTGCTGACATCTAGTCACGTTGATAGCCGGCTTGAGGTTGATGTCAAAGTACCAACAACTGTGAAGCTACGTGTCATCGCAAGACAACAGCAATTGATTCGTTTGGATTTTGAAGAGACTCCTAGTGAGACTGCTTTGGCGCATAAGCTAGAGCGCTATGAGAAGCTGGTGGGTGATGCTGATGTGGTGATTTTGTCTGATTACGGCAAAGGTGCATTGGGACAAGTGGCTTTGATGATCGAGCAGGCTCGTGCTCAGAAGAAGATGATTTTGGTGGACCCTAAGGGTGATGACTACGCTAAGTATCGTGGCGCAACCGTACTGACACCTAATCGTAGTGAATTACGTCAGGTGGTTGGTCAATGGGCCAGCGAAGAAGATCTCACAAAGAGAGCGCAAGATCTTAGAAAATCATTAAATCTTGAAGCACTTCTCCTGACACGCTCTGAAGAGGGTATGAGTTTATTTACTGAGGCTGGTGTGAGTCATGTAAAAGCACAGGCGCGCGAAGTATTTGATGTGTCTGGCGCAGGTGACACAGTGATTGGTACGCTTGCAGTGGCGCTGGCAGCTGGCTGGCCCCTGGAAAGAGCCATGGCTTTAGCTAATCGAGCTGGTGGTATTGTGGTTGGCAAGTTAGGAACAGCCACCGTTACTTCTGAGGAATTGCAATGACGATTATCGTAACTGGCGCCGCTGGATTTATCGGTGCCAATATTGTTCAGGCGCTCAATGCGCGAGGCGAGAAAAATATTATTGCCGTAGATGATTTACGTCCTGCGGATAAGTATCGTAATTTGGCTGATCTAGACATCATTGATTACCTTGATAAGGATGAGTTTCTAGAAGCATTTAGAAGCGGTCGTTTTGGTAAGGTCAGGGCGGTGTTTCATGAAGGTGCTTGCTCCGATACGATGGAAGCTGATGGCATCTTTATGATGGCAAATAACTTCCGCTACACCATGGACCTGCTTGATATCTGTACAGAACAAAAAGTGCAGTTGCTCTACGCTTCATCCGCTGCTACTTATGGTGGCTCAGACATTTTTGTTGAAAGTCGCGAGCATGAGAAGCCATTGAATATTTATGGCTATTCTAAATTCTTATTTGATCAGGTGATGCGTAAGCGTTTTGCTGAGAAGGCTAATACAGCACAAGTTGTGGGCTTTCGATATTTCAATGCCTATGGCCCACGTGAATCCCATAAGGGTCGCATGGCTTCAGTAGCCTTTCATCAATACCATCAGTACAAAGCCAGCGGTAAGGTAAAACTCTTTGGCGAATATGGTGGTTATGGCGCCGGTGAGCAAAGTCGTGACTTTGTTTCTGTAGAAGACGTGGTGAAAGTGAATTTGTATTTCCTGAATCATCCAGAAATCAGTGGCATCTTTAATCTTGGCAGTGGTCGCGCGCAACCATTTAATGATGTTGCTCATGCGGTAGCAAATGCCATGCGCAAAATCGATAATGCCAATCCTGCTAGTCTTCAAGAGTTGGTTAAAGAAAAAGCGATTGAGTACATTCCTTTCCCAGATGCGCTTAAAGGGAAGTATCAGTGCTTTACACAGGCTGACTTAACTAAGTTGCGTGCCGCTGGATACTCAGAGCCCTTCCTCAACGTGGAGCAGGGTGTCAGCCGTTATATCGCCTGGCTATCAGCCAATGCAGATTTCTTGGCAAGCCCGCTATAGGTAGTTAAAAACAGTCAACCGACTGGATTTCTATTCGTTGTAACTGATCCACTTGCACATCGTGTAAGTGGATTTTTTATTAACCGATGGAGATTACATGAATCAATTATTAAAGTCCTTAGTATTTTCGGTATTAGTAGCTGTCTCGGTTTTATCTTCGGCCTCGCCAGTCAACGTCAATACGGCCACCCAGTCTGAGTTGGAGAGTATTAAGGGTATTGGGCCATCCAAAGCGAAAACAATCATTGCTGAGCGTTTGGATGGTGGGCATTTTCAGGATGCCAATGACCTGCAAAAGCGCGTGCGTGGCATTGGTATGAAATCGGTTGAAAAGATGGTGGATAACGGCTTAACCATTGAGGCACCTAGCTCATTTCGTGAACCGCATGGTAGAACCAATAAAGAGAGCTCCAAGGCTAGCAGACGTGGCTTACGCGGTCAAAGTGGCTCTCGCCATAATCAGGATCGTGCGGAAGCAAATCGCCGAAATTAAACCCTTTTACGTCTAGCCTGGCTTATGGCTAAAATGGTTTCATGAGCACACCTTCTTACTTAACTATTTCACAGACCGTGGGTAATACGCCCCTGGTTCGTTTGCAACGTATTCCTGGCGCTGAAAACGATACTAAAAATAATCTGATCTTAGGAAAGTTAGAGGGTAATAATCCAGCGGGGTCGGTTAAAGACCGGCCTGCGCTGTCGATGATCCTACGCGCTCAAGAGCGTGGTGAAATTAAACCTGGCGACACTCTGATTGAAGCTACCAGTGGTAACACTGGCCTTGCTTTGGCGATGACTGCTGCGATGTTGGGCTACAAGATGGTTTTAGTGATGCCTGAAAATCAAAGCATTGAACGCCGCCAAAGTATGGCTGCTTACGGTGCAGAGTTAATCCTGACAGCAGCATCTGGCGGTATGGAATTTGCCCGAGACTATGCATTGCAATTGCAAAAAGAGGGGCGCGGTAGATTGCTTGATCAGTTCGCGAACCCAGATAACCCTCGTGCCCACATCGAGACTACTGGTCCAGAAATCTGGCGTGATACTGATGGTCAAGTTACCCACTTCATTTCCGCGATGGGGACCACCGGAACAATTACCGGAGTGTCAACTTATCTGAAGTCTATGAATCCCGATATTCAGATTATTGGTGCGCAGCCGGAAGAGGGTTCACAGATTCCTGGAATTCGTAAATGGGCCCCAGAGTATCTGCCAAAGATTTATCAGGGTGATAAGGTTGATCGCATTGAGTATGTGAGCCAAGCGGATGCTGAAGAAATGGCCCGCCGCCTGGCGGCTGAAGAGGGTATCTTCTGCGGTATCTCAGCTGGCGGTGCTTTGGTTGTTGCCTTACGCATTGCTCGCCAAGTGGAAAATGCCACGATTGTCTTTATTGTCTGCGACCGTGGCGACCGTTATCTTTCTACTGGAGTTTTCCCAGCGTAAGACATTCAGTCTGAGTGCATTAAGCCTGCTTTTGTTTTTTCTTACTGGCAGACTTCTTCGGTTTAGATTTGGCCGGTTCTACTGACTTTGTTTCGGACTTTGCTTTGGTTCCGGTAGTAGGAACTACACTTTGATTTTTATATCCCAGTGCTTCTGCAAACTCAGCAACACTTTGCGCGTAAAAGTAACTGCGGTTGTACTGCACAATCGTCAGAAAATTATTGAGTCCAACGACGTAACGAACCTGATCGCTACCATCTTTATCCGGGTAGGGTAGATCAACAATATGGGCTTTGCTTTGCGGCTCAACCCCGCCTAACTGAAGGTCACCTTGCTCTTTAGTGAGGATGCCTTTTGCGATGAGTTCTTGAACCGAGTACTTCAGTTTAGGTTCTCCATCGGCTAGGGCTCTTGCCTCACTGATTGCTCCTACCTGTACGAGGAAGTAAATCGGCATGCCAGGCTGCCAGCCATGTTTTCTCATAAAGTTAGCTACGCTAGCAATAGCATCCTGAAGGCTTTGTTTGAGATCAATACGCCCATCACCATCGCCATCTACTGCGAAGCTGCGAATACTGCTTGGCATGAATTGGGGTAAGCCAATGGCACCAGCATAGGAGCTGTTCTGATTTAGGCAGGCATTAAACCGTGCCTGGTTCAATCCTTGCTTGCTATTGTTGGCAGGCAAGTTACCACCCCCCTCGGTCCAGCACATCAGAATAAGTTCTTGAAGCTGGTCTTTAAAGAGCTGCTCTCTACTGGCTTTGTTAGGTGTATCTGGGTAGCTGAAGGCTAATGTAGAAAGTGCATCCTTGGCCCGGAAGTTTCCAGTTTGACGGCCATAGATGGTTTCAATACCAATAATGGAGACGATGATTTCGGCTGGGACACCTGATTCCTGTTCAACCGTGCTTAAGAATGCCTGGTTTTGTTCCCAAAAGGCCTTGCCAGCCCTAATGCGAACTGGCTCTATAAAACGCTTGCGATAGGCGACCCAATTCTTCTTAAAGCTGCCCGATGGGGGTAACACCAATTTGCGTATGGAAGGAATCGTTTTAGCATCGGAGAAGCCTAATTCCAGGCTGGTCTGAGGGATTCCCTGGGTTTGGGCAATTTGAGTGATTAATTGATTGAGATTTTGGCTAAAACGGGCTTCTGTTGCGACATCTTCAGACTGATTTACGATAGTCTCTGTAGGGCTAACTTGCTGAGTAGGGATGCTAGAGCATGCGCCAAGTAGAAGCGCTATGAGGAATGTTGAGGTGAGGTAGGAGACGCGAAAATTCATGGATAAGAAATTGGGTTTTTGATGTTTTGCTAGGTTTGATTAAATTATAAAAATAATAGTTTTGTTATTGAGGATTTCTAGTAATGACAACAGGATACATAACTCATCCAGACTTTCTAAAGCATGAGATGGGTAGTCATCATCCTGAATGCCCAGAGCGCATTCAGGCAATTAATGATCAACTGATTCGCAGTGGTGTAGATCACTTTCTGCATCATTTAGATGCGCCACTAGCAACTGAAGATCAATTGGAGTTAGTTCACAGCCCAGATCATATTGCCTTTGTTAAAGAGCGTTCGCCTGCTAGCGGTTACTTCATGCTCGATGGTGACACTATTATGAACCCTCATACCTGGAGTGCCGCTCTGCGAGCTGCGGGCGCTGCTATTGCTGGTGTGGACGCCGTAATGAAGGGTGAGGTTGAAAATGTGTTTTGTGCGGTGCGCCCGCCAGGTCACCATGCGGAGCCAACACGCTCTATGGGATTTTGTGTTTTTGATAATGTTGCTGTAGCAGCACGATATGCGATGGAAGCGTACGGTATTGAGCGCGTCGCTATTATTGACTTTGATGTCCACCATGGAAATGGTACTGAAGCGGCATTTTTTAATGATCCCAATGTGCTGATGCGCAGCTTCTTTCAGCACCCGTTTTATCCCTACAGCGGCTTGGATGGGGCAAGCAATATGGTGAATGTTCCGCTTCCTGCATCTACACGTGGTGATGTTGTTCGCTCGATAGTGGAAGAGCAGTGGTTGCCACGTTTACGAGACTTTGAGCCAGAGCTCATCATCATCTCTGCAGGCTTTGATGCTCACCGTGAGGATGATTTAGGGCAGATGGGTTTAGTAGAGGATGATTATGCTTGGATGACTAGGCAGCTTAAAGGCATTGCAAACCAATATGCTCAAGGTCGAATTGTCAGTTGCCTAGAGGGTGGCTATAACCTTTCTGCTTTAGGCCGCAGCGTGGTTGCGCATGTGAAAGCACTCGCAGATATCTAAGCAGAATTAGAAATTCAGATTTAAAAAATGACCAATATTTAAGGCGCATATGGCTAATATTTTTGAGCAGGGTTTAGAGCGAAACTCAGCCAACTTCACTCCGATTACCCCACTATTATTTCTTGAGCGATCGGCCCAGGTGTATCCAGATCGCTTGGCAATCGTTCATGGCAAGCTACGCCAGACTTGGAGTCAGACTTATGAACGTTGTCGTCGCCTAGCAAGCGCTCTGCAAAAGCATGGAATTGGCTTGGGCGATACCGTTGCCGTGATGTTGCCCAGTACACCCTCAATGGTTGAGGCACATTTCGGAATCCCGATGGCTGGAGCTGTATTAAATACCCTAAACACACGCCTTGATCCAGAGTCAGTTGCCTTTATGTTGAATCACGGTGAAGCAAAAGTGGTCATGGTGGACCCAGAATTCTCGGGAGTGATGAAAAAAGCTCTTGAAATCGCCAAGAAAGAAAGTGGCCGCGAGTTTTTGGTGATTGATGTTGAAGAAAAAGAGTTTGATGTTCCTGGTGAAAAGTTGGGCACTCTGACTTATGAGAAGCTCTTATCTGAGGGCGATCCTCAGTTTGCATGGCAAGTCCCCGCGGATGAATGGCAAGCTATTTGCCTCAATTACACCTCTGGAACTACCGGCAATCCAAAAGGCGTGGTGTATCACCATCGTGGCGCAGCGATTAATGCTGTCTCGAATATCTTGGATTGGGATATTAATAAGCACCCTATTTATCTCTGGACACTCCCCATGTTCCATTGCAATGGTTGGTGCTTCCCGTGGACGATAGCTGCTCGTGCAGGTATTAATGTCTGTCTACGTCGCGTTGATGCGCAACATATTTTTGCTGCCATTAAAGAGCACGGTGTTACGCATTACTGTGCAGCTCCCATTGTGCATAACCTATTAGTCAATGCTTCCGATGAATTAAAAGAGGGCGCACCTCCTGGCGTTAAGGGTTTAATCGCAGGCGCCGCACCTCCAGCCTCGATTATTGAAGGTATGGAAAAGCTCGGCTTTGATTTGACACACGTCTACGGATTAACTGAGGTCTACGGTCCCGCAGCAGTTTGTGTGAAGCAAGATGAGTGGAATGAGGTGGATATTGGTGAGAGAGCTCGCCTCAATGCCCGTCAAGGTGTTCGTTATCACATGCAACAAGCAATTGCCGTTCTTGATCCTGAGACTCTTAAGCCTGTCCCTGCTGATGGCGAGACCATGGGCGAGATTATGTTTAAAGGCAATATCGCCATGAAGGGTTACCTCAAAAATGAGAAGGCAACTAAAGAGGCCTTTGAGGGAGGCTGGTTTCATTCTGGTGATTTAGCGGTGATGAACCCTGATGGCTATATCAAGATGAAGGATCGCAGCAAGGACATCATCATTTCTGGCGGTGAAAATATTTCCTCTGTGGAGGTTGAGGATATTCTCTATCGTCACCCAGCAGTGATGGCGGCCGCAGTAGTTGCTAAGCCCGACGAGAAGTGGGGCGAGACACCTTGCGCCTTTTTGGAGATCAAGCCCGGTATGGAGGTGTCGCCCGCTGACATCATTGCCCATTGCAAGCAGCATCTGGCTGGTTTTAAGGTTCCAAGGGCAATTGTGTTCTGTGAGCTACCAAAGACTTCTACCGGCAAGATCCAGAAGTTTGAATTGCGTAAGCAGGCAGGATCCGCTTCAGCAATCGACGTCTAGCTCTAATTCTTGCTAGACGGATAAACTAGAAAAGTTACTCAAAAATAGAGAATTCAGCATGAAAATCTTAGTGGCAGTAAAACGCGTTGTTGATTACAACGTCAAAATTCGGGTGAAGTCGGATAACTCTGGTGTCGATTTGGCAAACGTCAAAATGAGCATGAACCCATTTGATGAGATTGCAGTTGAGGAAGCTGTTCGACTAAAAGAGGCTGGTGTAGCAACTGAGGTGGTGGTCGTTTCTGCTGGCCCAACGCAATGTCAAGAAACCTTGCGTACTGCATTAGCGATTGGTGCAGATCGCGCCATCTTGGTAGAAGCCGATGCTGAATTACAACCTTTAGCAGTTGCAAAAATTCTCAAGGCGCTCTCTGAAAAAGAGCAAGCTCAGATCGTGATTTTGGGTAAGCAGGCAATTGATGACGACAGTAATCAGACTGGTCAGATGTTGGCTGGCTTGATGGATATTCCGCAAGCAACTTTTGCTTCCAAAGTAGTGGTTGCAGACGGTAAAGCAAGTGTGACTCGCGAGGTAGATGGCGGTTTAGAAACAATCGCGATTACCTTGCCTGCGGTTATTACTACTGACTTGCGTTTAAATGAGCCGCGTTATGTAACTTTGCCAAACATCATGAAGGCAAAGAAGAAGGCTTTGGAAATTGTGAAGCCTGAAGAGCTTGGCGTAGATATTGCTCCACGTCTTAAAACTCTCAAAGTGGAAGAGCCCCCAAAGCGCTCTGCTGGTGTGATGGTGGCTGATGTAGCGGCTTTAGTAGATAAACTTAAAAATGAAGCGAAGGTGATTTAAATGGCCGCACTCGTTATTGCTGAACACGATAATCAATCTTTAAAAGCAGCCACACTCAATGCGGTAGCAACTGCTTTGCAGTGCTCCCCAGAAGTAGATGTATTGGTGGCTGGTAGTGGCTCAGATGCTGCCGCTTCTGCTGCTGCTCAAATTGCTGGAGTGCGTAAAGTGATTCAGGTGGATGCCCCATCTTTAGCAGATCAACTCGCTGAACCTTTAGCCGCGCAGATTCTTTCGATTGCTAATGGTTATAGCCACATCTTGGCACCAGCAACTGCCAATGGTAAGAATGTATTGCCAAGGGTAGCTGCAAAGTTAGATGTTGCACAGTTATCGGATATCACTAAGGTTGTCTCACCTGACACTTTTGAGCGCCCCATTTACGCCGGCAATGCGATTGCTACTGTGCAATCCACCGACCCCGTCAAAGTGATTACTGTTCGTACAACCGGTTTTGATCCGGTTACTGCAAGCGGCGGATCTGCTGCAGTAGACAAGCAAGCGGCTACTGAGGTTTCTGGCAAATCTTCTTTTGTGGGTCGCGAGCTGACTAAGTCAGATCGTCCTGAGCTGACTGCTGCCAAAATCATCGTATCCGGTGGTCGCGGTTTAGGTTCTGGTGAAAAGTACCAAGAGATTGTTGTACCCTTGGCGGATAAGCTAGGCGCTGCTTTGGGTGCTTCCCGTGCTGCGGTAGATGCCGGTTATGTCCCAAATGATTATCAAGTGGGCCAGACTGGCAAGATTGTTGCTCCACAGCTGTATATCGCAGTAGGTATCTCTGGTGCGATTCAGCATTTAGCTGGCATGAAAGACTCCAAGGTGATCGTAGCAATTAATAAAGATCCTGAAGCGCCAATCTTTAGCGTTGCTGATTACGGTCTCGTTGCCGACCTAAATACTGCTGTACCTGAACTGACTAACTTGCTTGGCTAGGACACCCCTTTAACTATCTTTAGGCCTAATCCATAGGAATACTTATGCCGTATGTAGCCCCAGTAAAAGACATGCTATTTGTGATGAACGAACTAGCGGGGCTATCTCAGGTTGTTTCTTACCCTTCCTATGCTGAGGCTGGAGCTGATGTCGATTTAGCACCAGCAATTTTGGAGGAGTCTGCCAAATTCAATCAAGACGTTGTAGCCCCCCTTAATTGGGCTGGTGATCAAAATCCTAGCTCTTTAAAGGGCGGCATCGTTACAACTACACCTGGCTTTAAAGATGCTTTTGAGCAATTTGCTGCAGCAGGTTGGCAGGGCGTTGTTCATCCTGCAGAGTTCGGTGGTCAAGGTTTACCAAAGCTCATTGCAACAGCTTGTTTTGAGATGGTTCATTCAGCTAGCTTATCGTTTGCTTTGTGCCCAATGCTGACCGATGGTGCAATTGAGGCTTTGTTAACTGCAGCAAGCCCTGAGTTGCAAGAGCGCTATGTGCCTAAGATGATTTCTGGAGAGTGGACTGGATCCATGTGTCTCACAGAGCCTCAAGCTGGCTCTGATCTATCAATGGTGCGTGCTCGTGCTATGCCCCAAGCTGATGGCACATACAAAATTTCTGGCACCAAGATCTATATCACCTATGGTGAGCACGACATGGCAAAGAATATTGCCCATCTCGTATTAGCTAGAACGCCAGATGCGCCAGAAGGCGTTAAAGGCATTTCTATATTTGTGGTGCCAAAGTTCTTAGTGAATGCAGATGGCTCACTTGGTGAGCGTAATGATGTTCACTGTGTCTCGATTGAACACAAGCTTGGCATCAAGGCTAGCCCAACTGCAGTTTTACAGTTTGGCGATCATGGTGGCGCAACTGGATATTTAGTAGGCGAAGAAAATCGCGGCCTGGAATACATGTTCGTAATGATGAATGCAGCTCGGTTTGCAGTTGGTATGCAGGGTATTGCGGTTGCAGAGCGTGCATATCAAAAGGCGGTGCAGTATGCAAAAGACCGAGTGCAGAGTCGCGATCTAGCCGGCTCTCCAGGCCCTGTAGCAATTATTCATCAGCCAGATGTAAAGCGGATGCTGATGACTATGCGCGGCTATATTGAGGCATCTAGAGCCTTGGCTTATTACGCTGCGGCTGCATATGATGCCCAACATGCATCCCCTGATGAAGCCGCTCGCAAGCAGAGTCAGGCGGTTTATGAATTTCTGGTGCCGATTGTGAAAAGCTTCTCAACTGAAATGTCGATTGAGGTAGCTAGCCTCGGTGTGCAAGTGCATGGCGGTATGGGTTTTATTGAGGAGACGGGTGCGGCGCAGCACTACCGTGATGCTCGTATTCTGACAATCTATGAGGGCACTACAGCTATTCAGGCAAATGATCTGATTGGTAGAAAAACGGTGCGTGATGGTGGCGCAACTGCAAAACTATTCTCTGAAAAAATTCAGCAAACTGAAAAAGATCTCGCAAGCAGCGGTACTGCCGATGCAAAGGCAGTGCTGCAGCAATTAACCGCGGCACGTATTGCTTTTGAATCTGCTGTTGAGTTTATTGTGGCAAATGCAAAGACAGATGTTAAGGCTGTGTACGCCGGTAGCTTTGCTTATTTACGTTTATGCGGCTTGGTATTGGGCGCATGGCAAATGGCGCGCGCCTTACTCGCTGCCCAAGAGTTGCGTGCGGGTGACCCTAGTTTCTATGATGCCAAGATTGCTACGGCTCGCTTCTTTGCGGAAAATCTATTGCCACAATCTCAAGCTCTAGCAACCTCGATTCTAGAGAGCGGTCATTCCACTAATGCGCTGACAGCGGAGCAATTTTAGGATTTAAAAAACTGTCACCGCCATTCTAAAAGCTATCCGTATTACTGGGATAGCTTTTTTGCTTCCTGAAGCTGCGAAATAAAGAATTGCTCAAAGGCAATGGCGAGGAAGGTCATCATTACACCTGCGCCAAATACTAAAGAAAAGATTACAGTTAATACGACTGGCCAGCCTGATTTGGTGGCTTTGCTCGGATCTATGTTTGGATTGAATTCTGCATCCCACTTTTCATCAGCGCGCAAACCATAGGCGATGGTGGTTAGCCAGCTCGCTTCGAAGCTGATAAAGCCAAAAGTGATGAGAATCCATCCAGGCGCAGAATTAAATTGCGAGTCTTTAAGGATGAGCCAACCAGCAATTCCACCAATAAATGAAAATAGTTGAGCCCAGCCCCAGAAGGATTTAAGTCCTTGCAAATAAAAACAGTTCAAGCCGGTCCCGGGAAAAAATAACCCGAGCGAGCAGAATAGGAGTTTGTATTTTTTCATTCAAACTTTCAGTGATGAACTTTAATTTCAATAATGAGATATTTTATTTTGGCGAACTACTTTTTTGCATAAAGCTTAAGACTTGACGATCCGCGCCAATCATCAATAGTTGATCGCCATTGCGCACAATCGAGCGGTAATCATTTAATTCATAGAGAAAGTCATTCTCTAGCTCCATGCGTTGTGGTGTGCAGGCCATCTTTGTAGTTGCTATTTGATCAAGTGTGAAGCCTCTGGCATCTTCAGTAATGCGAGCGGTAAATCGATTGCATCCTGTAGACCCACTCACACGTTCACCATTAGCGTCAAAGATAATTTGGATTGGGTTGCTATTGTCACCCTGAGGGATTTGTCTGGCACGCACCTCGCCTCTGGCATTGGGCGCTAGATTCCAGCGAACTAGCTCCCATTTGGTGTTTCGGAATTCAGTGCTGGGAGGACTAATTTTGGCGGTGCAGGGTGGAATCACGTTGGCGCAAGCAGTCAAAAAACCTAAGCTGAGGCAGGAAAGAATGAGAAAAAAGCGCTTTATAGGGCCTCTGGAGGGTCTAAAAATGGCAGTTTTCATCTCGATATTTCTGTAAGTGATTGTTTTTAATAATTATTTTAGGTTTGATTGCAATCTATTCTACTGTTGAAGCTAAAAGGGTGCCCGCTTAAATAGGTGGATCAAGTAGGGGTTTTCGTCTAGAATATGAGATTTTCCGCTATACCGTGCATTTGTTTTGTTAATTTGCTCAGTTAGTTGGAGCCCAAGATTTTGTAGTAATTTCATTGGGTTGTAATCAACCTGTTTTCATTTTAGACTTTAAGGAATAAGTATGGTCGTCATTCGACTGGCACGCGGCGGTTCAAAGAAGCGCCCTTTTTATAGCATCGTGGCTACAGACAAGCGCAATCGTCGCGACTCGAGCTTTATCGAGCGTATTGGTTACTTCAATCCACAGGCAGCAGCGAGTGAGCAAGCAATGCGTATTGCTCAAGATCGTTTGACCTATTGGACTGGTGTTGGCGCGCAGATCTCTCCAACAGTAGTTCGTTTGATCAAAAACAATCCTGCAGTCTAAAGACTTCAAATCCAAAGACTTTCTCTTAATGATGAAGTCTTTGGTAGCAGAATTTACTGGTAGTGTTATTTGGGGAGTTGAGGTAGCTTCAATATGAATACACTTTCCCTAGATGATTTGATTGAGCTCGGCGCAGTTCAAGATGCTCAAGGCTTACAAGGTCAGATTAAGGTTCGCCCTCATTCCGCCGATCCCGTAGCCCTCTTATCTAGCAAAGAACTTTGGTTATCTCTCATTCCCCGTCGGAGTGCGGGTGTTGCTGCGTCTCATGAGCAAGCTTCATTAAAGCTATACAAAGTAAAACAGGCCAAGATGCATAGCGGTACCGTAGTGATTGCCTTAGATGGCATCACTGATCGTGATCAGGCCGAGGCTTTAAAAGGTGCTCGCATATTAGTTGCACGTGAAGTATTTCCGAAGGTAGAAAGTGATAGTTATTACTGGGTTGATCTGATCGGCTGTAAAGCAATTAATCTTCAAGGCGAGAGTCTGGGTGAGGTGATTGACGTCAACGATAACGGGGCGCATGGAATCATTGCTCTTGGCGATCCAGAAGCTAAAACAGTAAAACAGTTGGTGCCTTTCGTAAAAGAAGTGGTGCAAAACGTTGACTTAGCTAATAGACTCATTACTCTAGATTGGCAGCTTGACTGGTAGTGGGCTCAAAAAAGTAACTGATCTTTCATTTCCAATATGCGCTTTGATGTAGTCACCTTATTTCCTGAAATGTTCTCTGCCTTAACGCAGTGGGGCATCACTGGGCGCGCCTGTGAGCAAGGTCTCACTAAGGTCAATCTCTGGAATCCTCGGGATTATTGTTCTGATCCCCGCAAGACTGTGGATGATCGTGCCTATGGCGGCGGTCCCGGTATGGTCATGATGGCAAAACCATTGGAAGACACGATATCTGCTGTTAAAGCAGCTCATCAGGCGCAAAACATTCAATCTGGTCCCATTTGCCTACTGGCACCTCAAGGTGAGGTCTTTTCTCAGAAGATAGCAACAGATATCCTCAATTACGGCAATTTAACTTTTATTTGCGGTCGATATGAGGTTGTTGACCAGCGTTTTATTGATCGAAATGTCGATTTACAGCTTTCGATGGGTGATTTTGTGGTTTCTGGTGGTGAATTACCCGCTATGACCATGATGGATGCGGTAATTCGCCTCATTCCAGGAGCCTTGGGGGATGGAGAATCTGCAGTCCAAGATAGCTTTATTAATGGCCTTTTGGACTATCCGCACTACACCCGCCCTGAAATATATGAAAATTTAGCTGTTCCAGACGTGCTTTTGGGCGGACATCACGCTAAAATAGCGGATTGGCGTCGGCAGAAGTCTTTAGAGCTGACGTTCAAGCTTAGATCTGATTTAATTAAATCAGCAAGAGCAAATGGGTTGCTAAGTAAAGAAGATGAGCAATTTCTTCGAACGCTGTAAGTGATTATGGTTTTGAATGAAGTGTTCGTGTTTTGATTTAGTGAAATGGTTTTAACTGCATCCTCTGTCTGGTCCGTTGATGAAAATCTCGGGATTAAACGCTGACAAGATGTTTAAGGATTAATAATGAATTTGATCGAAAAAATTGAGCAAGAAGAAATTGCTCGCTTAAGTGCTAACAAAGTACTTCCTACTTTCGCTCCTGGCGACACAGTAGTTGTTGGTGTAAACGTAGTTGAAGGTACACGTAAGCGTACCCAGGCCTTTGAAGGCGTTGTGATTGCTAAGCGCAATCGCGGACTCAATTCCAGCTTTATCGTTCGCAAGATTTCATCTGGCGAAGGTGTAGAGCGTACATTCCAAACTTACTCACCATTGATCGCTAGCATTGAAGTTAAGCGTCGCGGTGATGTGCGCCGCGCGAAGTTGTACTACTTGCGTGATCGTTCAGGTAAGTCTGCACGTATTAAAGAAAAACTTCCTGCACGCAAAGTTAAAGCAGTTGCTGAGACAGCAGCGGAATAAGGTTTGCTTTAATCCAAAAAGAAGGCGGCCTAGGCCGCCTTTTTTATTCCCCTAAAATAAGCGAATGACACAAAAGTCCAAACCCCAAGATCAAAGATTGAGTGCCGCAGCTCCACTGGGTTTTGATGCGCAGGCTATTCCGATTCATGAGGTGTGTCACGATCAGGCTAAGGTAGCCCAGCATGTTCTGGATCCTTTGGCTTTGAAAAGTCGCTTTCAGAGCCCCCCAGTTTGGCATCCAGAGATTACCGATGAAAATCGCCAGGTGATTGCTGCCGATATTATTGCCAAGCGTCAGGCGGCTGGGAAGATTACTCAGGCAGCAGTTTTAATTCCTTTGTTGCTGAGGAGTGAAGGCTTATCTGTTTTGCTAACCCAGAGAACCGATCATTTACATGATCATGCTGGTCAAATTAGCTTTCCAGGCGGTCGCATGGACCCGGGTGATGCTGACCCTCATGACACTGCTTTGCGGGAGAGTGAAGAAGAAATCGGGCTTGATCGAGCTGCAGTGGAGATCATCGGCCATTTACCTCAGTATTTAACGGTTTCGGGCTATAGTGTGACGCCAGTTGTTGGATTTGTAAAACCTCAGGCAGAATATGTCTTAGATGCTTTTGAAGTAGCAGATGTGTTTGAAGTGCCTTTACATTTTTTAATGGATCCCGCAAATCATCAAGTGCGGATCTGGGAGAGTGATCAGGGTAGTCGTCGGTTTTATTCAATGCTCTATGAAAATCGTTTTATCTGGGGTGCTACTGCTGGAATGTTGCGTAACCTTTATCATTTATTAAAAGTATGACTTTCTTTTCTATTCTTTTCGCCCTCATTGCTGAGCAATACCGACCAGTAACTTCGAGCCATTGGAGTGTCCGCATGAGTGCTCGCTGGTTGGATTGGGTTGCTGGCGAATTCGGCGGCAAGACTGAGGAGGGTGCAAGCCCGGTTGGTGCTCGTATGGCCTGCCTAGTTGCATTCATACTACCAACATTCTTGGTCTTCATTATTTATGTTGTGTTTATGGTGACCTTCCCAATTTTGGGATTTGTGTGGAACGTAATCATTGCCTATTTATTTTTTGGCTTCCGCCAATTTAGCCACTCCTTTACGCTGGTTCATGAGGCAATTGCAAATCATGATTTGCCGGCAGCACGTGCAGCCTTGGGGGAGTGGTACGGCCCCGAATTAGATACTTCCAATCTCACCGAGACTGAAGTCATTTCACTTGCGCTAGAGCGTGCCATTATTGGCGCACATCACCATGTATTTGGTGTGCTGTTCTGGTTCTTAATGCCAATGGGGCCAGCAGGCGTGGTCTTGTATCGCTTGGCTGATACAGCTGCCCAGCGTTGGTCAGAAAAAGGTGATTTCAATCTCAGCGAAGCCGCTCGTCATTTTTTCTACGTATTGGATTGGGTGCCAGCTCGCATCACAGCAATGGGCTTTGCGATTGTTGGCAACTTCGAAGGCGCTGTGTATGCATGGCGCCACTTGACTGGCAAATGGTCTGACTCCTTGTCAGCAGTGATCTTGGCATCAGGCGGTGGTGCTTTAGGGGTGCGACTTGGTGAGCCTATGAGCGAGCCTGATAGCGATGAGGCTTTACGTATGGCTGAAGCAGGTGAGTCTGTTGTTTACGAAGTAGGTCTTGAGCCGAATGAGCGCACGATGCGATCTGCAATTGGCTTAGTATGGCGTTTGGTTATTGCTTGGATGGCTTTATTGCTAATGCTGACCATCGCTCTTTGGCTTGGCTAATCCCCTGAATCTGCGTATCAGCGGTTTTTGAGTCAGAACGCAATTGTCTAAATAGCGCCAGTCTTTCTGGCGCTATTTCATTTCTGTCGACTGCTTCTCGTATTGCACAATCTGGCTCGGATTGGTGTGCGCAGTTATGAAAGCGGCACTTGCCGAGCAGATCATGAAACTCCCTAAAGGCATGCTCTAGTTCACTCGCCGACATGTGGGCTAAGCCAAATTCTTGAAAACCTGGAGAATCAATCAAAGCGCCCAATTTACCGTTAGCATTACGTCCCCAAGCCTCAGGCAACTCAAAGTAGCGGCAAGCTGTTGTGGTGTGTTTACCGGTATCTAAACGAACTGAATACTCTTGAGTAATCGCTGCTGCATTGGGAACCCAGGCATTGAGGAGACTAGATTTACCCATACCGGATTGACCTACAAACACGGACACCTTGCCGCAGATAGCCGGGTGCAACGCTTCAATAGAGGCTTCATCAAACTTGGCAGATACCTCTGTTACGGGGTAGCCCATACGCGCATAGGGCGCAATGATTTTGCGGGCATGCTCTAAATTATCTTTGAGATCACATTTGTTGAGCAGAATATGTAAACCAATTTGATTAGTCTCAGCAGCAACAACCGCTCTTCCTAGTAGGTCAGGAGAGAATGCGGGTTGTGTAGCTAGCACCACCAATATTTGATCAACATTTGAGGCAATGAGTTTGCTTTTAAAGGCATCGGATCGATAGAGTAAGTTTTCTCGTGGCTCGATGCGAATAATGCGCGCTTGATCGGCTGAAGTCATCTCCAATAACATGCGATCACCTACCGCGCCGATGTGCTGCTTTGCTGGTGTGCTTACCTGAATTAATTCACCGATAGGGGATTCATTGCCGCACTCATCTTTTACTAAGCGCTGCGCTAAATAATGTCTTCCATAGGAGGCAGTCAATAGCGCATGAAATTGTTCCATTAACTCCATCAATTCTAGGTAGCTTGGTTGAATCGTTTGAGATTGGCAATGCGCAATGGTGCGGGAGGATGCGAGCTATAAAAAGCGGTGTAGATCGGATCGGGCGTCAAAGTCGAAGCATTGTCTTGATAGAGCTTGACCAGGGCAGAGATCAAATCATTTGCAGAGGATTTATCTGCAGCAAAACCATCTGCTTCGTATTCATGTTTACGTGATGCCAAACTAGATAGCGGGGTGAGGAAGAAGCTAAATACTGGTGATACCAGCATAAAGAGCGCTAAAGCCAAGCCGCCGTTATACCCATTCGGATTGGGCATCACACCAAGGTCGCTGTAGAACCATGGCTGAGTGCTGACCCAGCCTAGTAGTGCAAGAGTGACAAAACTCAAGGCAAAAGAAACCAGTAGGCGTTTGCGAATATGGTTGCACTTGTAGTGACCGAGTTCATGAGCCAGTACTGCCTCTACTTCGCCTGGATTGAGTTTCTCAATCAAGGTATCAAAAAAGACAATGCGCTTTGCTTTACCCATGCCGGCAAAAAATGCATTTCCGTGTGCACTACGTTTGCTGCCATCCATTACAAATAGACCTTGGCTTGCAAAGTCACAACGTTTTAGTAGGGCTTCGATTTGTGCTTTGAGTGCGCCTTCTTCTAGTACTTCGAACTTATTAAAGATCGGTGCGATAAAGGTCGGAAATACCCACTGCATTAATAAACTGAAGGCAGTAAGAACACCCCAGGCCCAGAGCCACCAAAGGTCTCCTGCTTGAGCCATCAAACTCAGAATGACCCAGAGGAGGGGAACACCAGTTGCACCACCAACCCCTAGACCTTTGAACATATCGCTAAAGAATAGTTTGGCGTTCATGCGATTAAAGCCAAAGCGTTCTTCCAGATAAAACTGTTTGTACCAGGAAAAGGGTAGATCAATAATTCCGGAGATGATGACGATGGATATAAGTAAAGCCATTTGCTGCGCAATGCCTTCCCCCAATAGTTGCAGAAGGGATAGATTTAAAATTTGCAGACCACCCAAGAGTGTGAAGCTGATCAAGATAATTGCGCTGACACCGTTTTCAAAAATACCGAGGCGTAATTTAGCGATGGTGTAGTCGGCCGCTTTTTGATGTTCGGCCAGGGAGATCTGAGAGGCAAACTCGGCGGGTACCACATCGCGGTTAAGGGCGACGTGACGAATTTGGCGTTGGGATAACCAGTGGCGTAGACCAAAGCTGGCGATGAAGGCGATTAGAAAAACAATTGTGAATGTCATGAGATGATTATAGATATGAGTGAAAAAATAGTTATCCCAGCAGTTAAGACAGCGTCACCCAGTGAACACCTGATTTGGGTGGATACGGAGATGTCCGGCCTAGACCCTGAAAAAGAGCGTATTTTGGAAATCGCCGTGATTGTCACCGATGCGCATCTCAACACCATTGCCACCGCCCCTGTTTGGGTGATTCATCAAGATGATGCCCTATTGGATGCCATGGATGCTTGGAATAAGGGCACCCACGGACGTTCTGGACTGATTGATAAGGTCAGGGCATCAACTATGGATGAAGCGGCCGCTGAAGCAGAATGCATCGCTTTTCTGAAGAAATACATCAAACCTGGAATTGCGCCAATGTGTGGCAATACGATTGGTCAGGATCGCCGTTTTATGGCGAAGTACATGCCAAAACTAGAGGCATTCTTTCATTATCGAAATATCGATGTCTCTACCCTCAAGGAACTTTGCAAGCGCTGGCATCCGGAGTTGGTAAAGGGCTTCACCAAGAAGCAGGCTCATACCGCCTTGGCGGATATCGAAGAGTCTATTGAAGAGCTCAAGTACTACCGAGAAAAATTCATCGTGCCTTTACCGGAGTAATTCGGCTTCTTGGTATGAGCGATGTAAAAAGGGTCTTATTACTAGACCCTTTTTTATTCAACCAAGAGGATGCCTTACTTCTTGACGGCACTTTTGGGTCTATAGACTTTAATGACCGATTCATGAGTTTGGATAATGGGACCGCCAAACAGCTCAATGCAGTAGGGTACTGAGGCAAAAATACCCTGCACAACGGACTTGCCTTCAGCGTCTTTCAGTCCTTCGAGCGTCTCTTTGATGGATTTGGGTTGACCTGGTAAGTTGATGACGAGGGCGGTATGCCCTTCGATTTCTCGCAAAACAGCGGTTTGCTGGGACAAAATCGCCGTAGGTACAAAGCGTAGGCTAATTTGACGCATTTGCTCGCCAAATCCGGGCATTTCCCGGGTTCCGGCATCCATAGTGGCTTCAGGGGTTACATCCCTCCGAGAAGGGCCTGTGCCGCCTGTGGTGAGGACTAAATCACAGCCAAGATCATCGGTGAGCTCCACGATGGTTTCAGTGATTACTTCTCGCTCATCGGCAATTAGGCGTTCATGAAAGATATAGGGTGTGCTGAGGGCGCTTTCTAGCCAGCTTCGGAGGGCGGGAACCCCTTCATCCGTGTATATCCCTTTACTCGCTCTGTCAGAGATCGAGATTAGGCCAATTTTGATTTCGTCAGGGGAGGATCGTTTCCAGGCTTCAGTATGCTTCATGTTTCTATTCTAGCTATTATTAGGACATGTTTACATACTCATCAAATCAGTTTCAAGAAATCATTGATTTCATGCTCACGGAAGCCAAAAGGCGGGGTGCCTCAGATGCGGTGGCAGAGGTATCCGAAGGGCAGGGTCTTTCAGTTACCGTCCGCAAGGGTGAGGTTGAGACCATTGAGCAAAGCTTGGATAAGCAGGTTGGGGCAACGGTCTTCCTGGGCCATCGCCGTGGCAATGCTAGTACCAGTGATTTCACCAAGGAGTCTTTAAAGGCTACGGTTGAGGCTGCGTACCATATCGCCCAACATACGGCGGAAGATTTGTGTGCTGGCCCTGCTGAAAAAGAACTTCTCGAAAATCATCCTCTGAATCTCGATTTATTTCATCCATGGGACTTGGATTCGGCAACCGCAATTGATATTGCGCGTGCTGCTGAAGGCGCTGCTTTTGCAGTGAGCAAGCAAATTCAAAATAGCGATGGGGCTTCGGTATCTGCACATCATGCGCATTTCATGATGGGGACTAGCCATGGATTTATGGGTGGCTATCCATTCTCTCGTCACTACATTTCATGTGCACCAATTGCAAATGAGGGCGGCAAGAAGTCACTGATGCAAAGAGATGATTGGTATTCCAGTTCGCGTATCCCAGAAGAATTGGCTGACCCAGCTGCGATTGGTAAGTACGCGGCAGAGCGTGCACTTTCACGCCTTAAGGCAAGATCACTAACGACCCGCCGTTGCCCCGTTATTTTTGAGGCGCCCTTAGCGGCTGGACTTTTAGGTGGTTTGGTGCAGGCCGTTTCTGGTGGTGCTCTATATCGTCGCTCGAGTTTTTTGTTGGATAGTCTGGGTAAACAAGTATTACCAAAGCACGTCAGCCTCTTTGAAAACCCGCACCTAAAATCGATGACAGGTAGTGCACCCTTTGACGAAGAAGGTGTGAAAACTAAAGCGAGAACAGTGGTTGATATGGGTGTCTTACAAGGTTATTTCTTGTCCACTTACTCCGCCAGAAAACTCGGCATGAAAACTACTGGTAATGCTGGTGGCTCCCATCACCTGACATTGCAAAGTCGCAAGACACCTAAAGGTGGATTGCCTGCACTCTTAAAGGCAATGGGCACGGGCCTCTTAGTTACTGAGCTCATGGGCCAAGGCGTGAACTACGTCACCGGCGATTACTCTCGCGGCGCTTTTGGTTATTGGGTAGAGAACGGTGAGATCCAGCACCCGGTTGAGGGAATTACGATTGCGAGCAACTTGCGCGATATGCTGATGGATATTCAGATGATTGGTAGTGATTCACTGATTCGTGGAACCAAAGAAACGGGCTCCATCTTAATTGGATCAATGACTGTTGGCGGTAAATAAAAATACGAAACAACCTTATAAAGTAAAAATATTATGGAGAAGAAGATGCAAAGACGTTCCTTTTTAAAGAAGGCAACTATTGGTGCGGGTGCAGCCGCATTAGCTGCCCCGTCTATTGTACAGAGTTTGCCAACCTTGAATTGGCGTTTGGTCTCAAGTTTTCCTAAATCATTAGATACTTTAATTGGTGCGCCGGAAGTATTTGCCAACGCCTTGCGCAAAGCAACTGATAGCAAGTTCAATGTCAAAGTGTTCGCTGCGGGTGAGGTGGTTCCAGTCCTGCAAGTATTGGATGCGGTTCAAAATGGTACGGTGGAGTGTGGCCATACTGCCAGCTATTACTGTGTGGCCATACTGCCAGCTATTACTACATAGGTAAGAACAGCGCTTTTATCTTTGATACTGCAGCACCATTTGGCATGACGGCGCGCCAGCAATCTGCTTGGATGTTGCATGGTAATGGCATGAAGCTGATGCGCGAGCTCTACGCTAGCTATAACGTCGTCAACTTCTTGGGTGGGCAAACTGGTACTCAGATGGGTGGCTGGTTCCGCAAAGAAATTAAATCACCAGAAGATCTCAAGGGGCTCAAGTTCCGTATCGCTGGATTTGCGGGCCAAGTGCTTGCGAAGTTAGGTGTGGTGCCACAGCAGTTGCCTGCTGGCGAAATTTATTCAGCATTAGAAAAAGGTACGATTGATGCTGCAGAATTTGTGGGTCCCTATGATGATGAGAAGTTGGGCTTAGCTAAGGTTGCTAAAAATTATTACTACCTCGCATTCTGGGAGGGTGCGGCTAGCCTTTCATTCCTAGTGAATAAAAAGCAGTGGGATTCATTGCCGCCTGCATACCAAGCTGCATGGCAAGCAGCCTGTTTTGAGGCTCACACTGATATGTGTGCCAAGTACGATGCTTTGAATCCACCAGCGTTGCAACGCCTGGTTCAAGGTGGTGCAGTATTACGCAAGTTCAACACCTCAGTTATGGATGCCTGCTTCAAGGCTAGCCAAGAAACCTATGCTGAAGAATCGGCTAAGAACCCTCAGTTCAAGAAGATCTTTGAAGATTACCGCGTATTCAGAAACATGGAAGTGCAGTGGTTTAATGTCGCAGAACAGGCATTTGCGCAATACAGTTTTGCGAAGAAGTTTTAAGGCCAGGGTGCCAAGGGTAGGATATTAATTGCAGATAAAGAAAAGCCACCTTGGGGTGGCCTTTCTTATGGGGCAGATATAAAAATGTTTACTGCTTCTTAAATACCTGTTTTCCATTAACCCAGGTTTCATTAACTTCAATATCTCTAATTTTGTATGCGTCCGTTTTCATCGGATTCTGATTCACGATGACGAAGTCAGCATATTTGCCCACTTCAACCGATCCAATCTTGTCATCCATCTTTAGTTGATAGGCGACATCAATTGTGATGGCTTTTAAAGCATTATTAATAGACACCTTTTGGCTTGGATTTAATACCTTTTGTGGTGCAACTTGCCATAGTCGAGATGCGCCTTCGGAAGCGTACTTGAGGGGGTGAATTGGTGAGACTGGGGAATCGCTATGGTACGCAAAATGCATACCTTTTTTAATCATAGTTGCGCTAGGATCAATTCGATCAGCTCTTTCTGCCCCTATTAGATGATTATGAAACGCCTCGCCCCAATAGTCGGTGTGCCCAATGGTAAAACCAGGAACAACCCCAAGCTTTGCTGCTTTATCAATTTGCGTCTCAGGTTGGTACTGTGAAATGCTCAATTCTTAATCTTGATTTGGCATCAGATGGTTTTTTTGACTAACTTAGAAAAAACATTCAAAGTCTGTTCAATTGATTTGTCGCCATTTGAGTGAACCGAGATTTGCCAGCCCTCATCAAACCCTGGTTTAGCTAGATCGTAGAGTTCCTGCTCCGTAAAGTTGAGGGTACCTGTATTGCTTGTCCCAGCTGGATAGTCGTATGGCTTGATCATCGCACCGGTCAAGCCTTGATTGGAGCCATCAGCCACAATTTTGACACCGATTAATTTAAACGTGTCATCACCTTGCCCTGGCTTATAGCTCTTATTCGAGGTTGGGTATGCGCTTGAGTACATATAACCCCTAACCCTGACAGGCAACTTACCATTGCGCGTCATGGTGTTGAATAGAGCATATTCTTTATCAACCCCAAGATAACTGCTAACAGTAATTTCTGCTGAAGGGGTGACGCCCTTGCTAACCAGTCTTTGACCAACCTTAGCCACAGCTTGCTCAATAACTTCTTGAGTAGGCAAAGGCATCTTGCTTAGAAATAATTCGAAAGCTGGAACTTCATAGACCACACCCGTTAGGCGTCCCTTGCTATCTTTTAAAAGCGTGCCGCCCTTGGGGTTGGGGCTTGAATCATTGAGTCCAGCCATTTCCAATGCTTTGTGATTGGCATAGGCAATATGTAAGCTTTGATTTAATACAAATACGGGTTTCGTCGTCGATACTCTATCTAAGATATCCGCTGTTAGTTCGGACATAAAAGGATCGGTTCTGGATGGATCAACTCCAAATGCATTGACCCACTCACCGTCTTTAAAGTTTTTACTATATGCAGTCAGTTTTGCTACCAAGCTATCCAGGGTGTCATGGGGCATTGTGAAGTTGGATAGATTTAGAAAAATCTCTTCTGAGAATGCCGTTCCTATAATGTGCACATGGGGTTCAACTAAGCCCGGCATTAATGTTTGGCCATTTAAGTTAATTAATTTGGTATCTTTTCCTTGCAAGCTTTTAACTTGGGATAAAGAGCCGACCTTGGCAATCTTTCCCGCCCTGAATAGCCACAGCTTCAGCTGCAGGCTGCGCCTTATTCATTGTGACAATATCACCGCCATAGAAAATGGTGTCGGCATTCCCGGCAGCATTAGCTATTTGGCTGGCGGAAAGTAAACAGATTGATGCAAAAGTAATACGGCTTAAGAGGTGCATTTGCTAACCTTGATGTTGAGGGTAATTTAATAAAAATAGCTTTTAATGAGGGATGATTTTTTATTTGCGCTCAAGCGTAATGAAATTAAATGCAATCTCCCTCTCAGACGCTGGGGTGCGCTCAATCTCTTTCCATTCCTCTGGATTGGGAACTTCAAAGAAGGTGTCGCCACCGTCAATATCAATATCAATTTCTGTGATGTAAAGACGATCTGCTTTCGGGAATGCTTGGGTGAAGAGTTGCTCTCCGCCAATCACAAATACGCGTGGGAATTCATTCAAAGTAGTGAGTGCTGCATCGAGTGAGTTGACGACTTCTGCGCCTGTGAGCTGTAAGTCAGCATTGCGACTCACCACAATATTGCGACGTCCAGGAAGCGGGCGACCAATAGATTCCCAAGTCTTGCGACCCATGATGACTGGATGACCCATGGTCACTTTTTTAAAGAACTGTAGATCAGCAGAAATCTTCCAAGGCATTTGGTTGTCACGACCAATCACGTGATTACGTGAGCGGGCAACAATCATCGAGATAGCGGGGTATTTGGCTACAGTCATGAGTTTCTCATTTCTTAAACAGCTACTGGAGCTTTAATGGCGGGATGGGATTCATAGCCAGCAATTTCAAAATCTTCGAATTCATAATCCAAAATGGAATCTGGCTTGCGCAAAATATTGAGCCTGGGTAGCGGGAAGAAGTCTCTCGATAGTTGAAGATCTACTTGCTCTAAATGGTTGCTATACAGATGGCAGTCGCCGCCAGTCCAGACAAAGCCACCTACCTCTAAATTACACTGCTGCGCCATCATGTGGGTCAGTAGGGCATAGCTAGCAATATTGAAAGGTACGCCTAAGAAGATATCGGCACTGCGCTGGTATAGCTGGCAAGAAAGTTTTCCCTCAGCAACATAGAACTGAAAGAAAGCATGGCAAGGCGCTAAAGCCATGCGAGGAATATCAGCCACGTTCCACGCAGAAACAATAATGCGACGTGAGTCAGGATTTTTTTTAAGGGTCTCTACAACTTCAGCGATTTGGTCAATATGCTCACCATTGGGCGCAGGCCATGAACGCCACTGGTAGCCATAAATTGGACCCAGGTCACCATCAGGGGCTGCCCATTCATTCCAAATAGAAACACCACGCTCTTTGAGCCAGTTGTTATCAGTGCTGCCTTTGAGAAACCATAGCAACTCTAAGATGATGGACTTAAGATGGAGTTTCTTGGTGGTGACCATCGGAAAGCCTTCGGCCAGATTAAAGCGCATCTGGTGACCGAAGATGGAAATGGTGCCAGTTCCGGTTCTATCAGACTTTTGGACGCCCTTTTCGAGGACTTCCTTCATGAGGTTGTGATATTGACGCATAGGTTTATTCAGCTAAATGATTCAGTGATATTAAGAGCTTACTCGAATGTCGGTGGGCTTACCCCAAGCGCTTTATGGAGCTTTGGGGAAGTGATGGTGTACTGGAGCTGAATCTGCTTTTCTGGGGCCAGATAGGCTGCGGCAGCAAAGGCTGCTAATGCCGCCTCATGAAAGCCAGACAGAATTAATTTTTTCTTGCCGGGGTAGATATTGATGTCTCCGACAGCGTAAATACCAGGAGTGCTAGTCTGAAAGCAGGCCGTCGTATCCACAGCAATTTGCTTGCGATCGATATCGAGACCCCAGTCAGCAATAGGGCCCAACTTGGGGGAGAGGCCATAAAACAATAAGAGTGCATCTAAGCCAATATTTTGAATTTCACCATCAATATTGGTGACAGCAATTTCAGTGAGTTTGTCATGAGAGGTTTCAAGACCGGTAATTTGTCCGATGATGAGTTGCATCCTCCCGGCGGCGCAAAGAGCGCGCATCTTGGCCACTGATTGAGGAGCCGCTTTAAATTCGTCTCTTCGGTGAATTAGTGTGACGCTTGCAGCATGATCAACAAAATGTAAGGCCCAATCTAGCGCGGAATCTCCGCCACCACAAATGACCATGCACTTGCCTGCAAATTGTTCAGGGTTTGTGACGCGATAGAAGACCTGTTTATCTACAAAAGCCTCAATGCCATCCAGATTGAGTGTTCGTGGTTGAAATGCACCAACACCAGCAGCTATAAAAATAGCCTTAGTTAAAAATTGCTGATCTTGGCTTGTCCGAATCAGAAAGCGGCCATCAGCTTGCTTCTCTAGGGTGGAGACCTCTTGATTTAAGTGGAACTGTGGCTTGAATGGCTCAATTTGTTTGAGTAGATTGCCAATCAGTTCGCGACCAGTGCAAACCGGAATTGCCGGAATGTCATAGATTGGTTTATCTGGATAGAGCTCAATACATTGACCGCCTACTTCAGCAAGAGAGTCAATGACATGCGCTTTAATTTCTAGAAGTCCAAGTTCGAAGACTTGGAAGAGTCCCACTGGACCGGCGCCAATAATGACTGCATCGGTTTCAATGGGGGAGTGCAATTTACTTTACCAGTTGGTCAAGTTTATTTATAACGTCTTTCCACTCTTCTGCCTCTGGCAGTGCAGCTTTAGATTTGGTAATCGATGTCCATGAAGGTGACAATTCAGCATTGAGTTTGATGAAGGCCTGCTGATCACCAGGCACATCATCTTCTGCATAAATTGCATTGACTGGGCACTCAGGTGCACATACCGCGCAATCGATGCACTCATCAGGATCGATTACTAAAAAGTTAGGGCCTTCACGAAAGCAATCGACTGGGCAGACATCAACGCAATCAGTGTATTTGCAGCGGATACAAGCTTCGGTAACAACGTAAGTCATGATGGTGTGCTGGTAAGGCGTCCATACCAATGGACTGCCAAGTTATAAAAACTCAATTTTAGCTGAATCAGCCTATCTTTCAGGCAAAATCCGCAATTTAGATGAGGTACAGTTACGCTATGAACACTCCAGCAAATCACTCCACAACTTCCTCCAAACCTAAGATTTTGGTCGCCAGGGCGATATTTCCTGAGGCGCTAGCCAAATTGGAGGAGTCCTATGAGGTTCTCTCTAACCAGCTCGATAAAGTAACGACCCCTGAGGAGCTAAAAAAAGCGCTTTCAGAGGTTGAAGGGGCTTTGGTAACGGGCAGTGAGAGGGTTGATGTTACCGCCCTTTCCGAAGCTAAAAATTTGAAGGTGGTCGCCAATATTTCTGTCGAGTATAACAATTTTGATGTCCCAGCGATTACTGCTGCTGGTGTCATGGCCACTAATACCCCTGATGTTCTTACGGATACAACGGCTGATTTTGGCTTTGCTTTGTTAATGGCAACTGCAAGGCGGATTACGGAATCGGAGCATTGGGTGCGAGCTGGTAAGTGGGGGCAATGGTCGATTGTGACTAACCCACTGGGAATGGATTTGCATCACAGTACTCTTGGAATTATCGGTATGGGCCGTATTGGTCAAGGTATTGCTAAGCGTGCCTTAGGTTTTGGGATGAAGGTGATTTATCACAATCGCAACCCTTTATCTGAGGCTGATGAAAAAGCGTGCGGTGCCACTTATGTGTCGAAAGAAGAGTTACTCCGCACTGCTGACCATGTTGTACTGGTTCTACCGTACACAGCTCAAAATCATCACACGATTGGCGCTGCAGAAATCGCCATGATGAAACCGTCTGCAACCCTGGTTAATATTGCTCGCGGCGGTATTGTGGATGATGCAGCGTTAGCGCAAGCATTGCAAAGTGGAAAAATATTTGCGGCAGGCTTAGATGTTTTTGAAGGTGAGCCTCAAGTGCATCCGGAGTTACTCAAGTGCAGCAATATTGTGTTGGCTCCACACATTGCCAGCGCTACAGAAAAAACGCGTAGAGCGATGGTTGATCTCGCAGTACAAAATTTACGAGCAGCACTTGATGGAAAAAAACCACCAAGCTTAATTAATACTGAAGTATTAAGTGCTTAAGTAAGAGACAGTCAAATAAGCTGGAAAAATGAAATCGACTAAGAAATTAGTCGGCTTCAATTTCTTCTGGAAGCTCACGAAGAGCCAGTTCGATCCCACCAAATTTTTCTGCTACCCAGTTGTAAACCTTGCAGGCAATCCACAGCAGTGCGAAGCCAAGTATGGCATTCAGTATCAGTGCTGATAGTACGGTAAATCCAGGTATCGCACCATCACGAATGAATGCCACAAATAAGGCTAACAACACAATAGGAACCGAGAAGCACAGGTAAACCAAAACCAGAGTTTTGGCGGTATGCATTGGGTCTAGGAAGACAATTTCTTTTTTGGTGAGTTTCATGAGGTGCAATCTTAAAGCAGTCCATCGAAAAGCGCCACATCTACCCAGTCCCCAGCAGCCACATTTCCTTGCTCATGAGACAGAATCACAAAACAATTGGCCTCACTCATTGATCGCAAAATTCCCGCACCTTGGCTGCCAGTCAGTTTGACTATAGGCTTTCCGTCTGTGCCGCGCTCCAAAATGGCACGTTGAAACTCTGTCCGGCCTGGGCGCTTTCTAATGGGTGCCTCGGCAATCGCCTGCATTATTGGCGGCTCAGTCTGGCTTGCGCCATTGAGTTGCAATAAGGCGGACCGTACAAATTGATAGAAGGTCACCATGACTGCTACTGGATTTCCGGGTAAGCCAAAGAAGAGGGTTTTACGGCTGGAGTCTTGAACTGGCCTCAGCATCCCAAAAGCCATGGGGCGACCCGGCCGCATAGCGATTTTCCAAAAACCCACATCACCGAGTTCTTGCATGATTTGCTTAGTGAAGTCCGCTTCACCAGCAGAGACGCCACCAGAAGAGATGAGGACATCTGCTTTTGAGGCAGCGTCCATAAAGGCAGCTTTCAGTGACGCGGGATCATCACGCACAATTCCGCAATCAATGATTTCTAAGTCCAGGCGCTTGAGTAATCCGATCAAGCTATAGCGATTGCTATCGTAAATATTGCCAGCTTCTAATGTTTGTCCCAATGGGCGTAATTCATCGCCTGAAGAGAGTATGGCGACCCTTAACTTTCGATGGACTTCAAGTTCGGAGATGCCGAGGGAGGCAGCAAGACCGAGATCAGAAGGACGCAATAATCGCCCTGCAGCAATTGCTGGCTTACCTTGTTGTAAGTCTTCTTCACGCAAGCGTCGGTTTTCACCACACTTCACTCGGTTTGCCTTGAATGACACGATCGAGTCATCACCAGGACTTTGGGGTTCTGTAAATTCATGGGGGATCACGGTATCGCAATCATTTGGCATTAGGGCGCCAGTCATGATCTTGATGCATTCCCCTGGAGCAATGCTACCTTCATAGGGCCTGCCAGCAAAGGCAGTGCCGATCACGTTGAGGTTAATAAGATCTTCGCTTTGACCTAAGCAATCGCCATTAAATGCAAAGCCATCCATTGCTGAGTTATCGGCAACAGGAACATCAATCGGTGAGAGCAAATCTTTCGCCAGGATGCGATCGATAGCTTGATCTAACGTGATGCATTCAATAGCGCCAGACTCAGCACCTTCATGTGATTCGGTGATTAAGTCTTTTACTAGATCGGAGATCGCTATGCGAGCTTGGGCAACATGCAGTGAGCCGCTGATATAAATTGGATCGCTTGGAGGTATATGCTTTAAGTTCGACATGAAGATATTTTTTCTAAAACCGCTAACTCTTCTGGTGTATTCACATTGGCAAACGCTTGTGGATTTTCAAAAACTACCGTGCCAGATCGCAACTCTTTAAACCAGCGATCAATTTTTAATTCGCCTTTACTTAAAAAGGTATCCAGGGATTCCTGCAAGTGACTTTTCATTAAGCAGAAAACAGGCTGAGACCAAATCTTGCCATCTTCTTCCTTTGAGGAGGCAAAGACGAGCTCTAGATTATTGCTCTCCAGTTCAGCTGCCATTTTTTGGGCAAGATCGTCCGGCAATAAAGGGGAGTCGCAGGGTAATGTAAGTAAGTAAGGTGTTTTACAGTGCTTGAGACCTACTGAAAAACCAGCTAAGGGGCCGGAGAAGTCGGGAGTTTCATCCATGAGTACTGGATAACCGTAGTGTGCATACTTGGTAATACTGCGATTGGCATTAATCAGAATGATGCTGACTTGAGGCTTGAGTCGACTAATGGCAGATTCAATCAGGGGCTTGCCATGAAAAGGGATTAAACCTTTATCGATGCCACCCATTCTCTGAGCGCGACCTCCTGCCAAAATGAGTCCAGTAATGTGTTCTGAGGTAATCATTAGCCGCCGATGTAAGACATTTCTACCTTGCGCGAGGATTTCGATCCAGCGGTATTGGATCCCCGAATTTCTGAATAGTGATCATTGCGTCCGGACCATGTGGACATGATGGCGTTGGCAATTTCTAAATCACTTCTACCAGAACGCAAGAGAGTTTTGAAATCAAAACCTTCGTTTGCAAATAGGCAGAGATACATCTGTCCATCGGTGGAAATGCGAGCGCGCGTGCACTCATGACAGAAAGTTTGCGTCACGCTAGAAATAAAGCCAATTTCACCGGAGCCATCAAGATAGCGCCAGTGCTGCGCTACTTCACCAGGATAGTTGGCCTCAATTGGCTCTATTGGGAAGACGGCATTAATACGATTGGCAACTTCTTGAGAGGGGAGCACTTGTGACATATCCCAACCGTTCGAGCTGCCCACATCCATAAATTCAATAAAGCGTAGCGTAATGCCGCTACCTTTGAAGTGCTTGGCCATGCCAATAATCTCTTGATCGTTTGTACCCTTCTTAACAACCATGTTGACTTTGAGATTAGTGAAGCCTACTTCTTGAGTCGCAGCAATTCTATCCAGTACATCTGTCACCGGGAAGTCGACATCATTCATTTTTTTGAAGATGTCGTCATTTAGGCCATCCAGACTAATGGTGAGGCGATGCAAGCCTGCCGCTTTTAATGAAGCTGCCTTTTTGCGCAAAATGCTGCCATTGGTAGTGAGTGTTAAATCAAGCGGTTGATTCGCTGTAGTGCGAACTTTGGCCAGCATTTCAACAAGCACTTCAAGATTTTTTCGCAGTAATGGTTCACCACCGGTAAGGCGAATTTTTTCTACGCCCAGAGACGCAAAGATAGTTGTTAGGCGAGCAATCTCTTCAAAGCTCAGCAAATCACTATGAGAGAGGTAGGGATAGTCTTTGTCGAAGATTTCCTTAGGCATGCAATAGGTGCAGCGGAAATTACATCGATCAGTTACGGAGATTCGTAAATCCCTTAATGGGCGCCTCCGAGTATCTTTGGTTGAAGTATTGGCGGCAACAAGCTGCCCAGGAATGGACGGCGTAAGGCCTTTGCCTTCATCTACACGTATGGGAATGACTTTTTCAACCATGTCTCATTATGGCTGTGAAACGGTGTTTCTGCCAAACCGCCAAATATCCTTGTGGGATAAATAGCAGTCTGGAGAAATTGGATTAAACCGTTTTTTCTTGGCCGCCGGTTTCAACTAAAACCATTGGACCAGTTTGCAAGTTAACAGGAGTCTTTGGAGTTCTACCCATAGGTAAAACTTCTGGCTCAGCTTTGATTTGCGATTGCGCTTCTTGATGCTTGCTAGAGTCTGTTGCTACCCAGACCATGCCAGCAGATTGAACTACGCTGTGCAATGGAGTTTCCTCTAATGCCTGGAAGGCAACTTTAGGGAGCTCAGGCACTGGCTTCGCAATCACTTCAATCGCTGCTGCTGTTACGACTGTAGCCGCTACCTGTGGGGTAGGTGTTGCAGTAGTGTTATCAGGGCGATTGTTCTGACGCGGTGCACGTTGCTCTCTTGGTTCTCTAGGTGTGCGTGGTGCACGATCTTTCGATTCCTTAGGGGCTACAGTTGCAACCGTGTTTCCAAAACTTTGGGCAAGGTTCTGGATCGGCATGGAAGCGGATGCCCCAGCCATTCCAACTGGAGGACCTGAGAATGAAGTGGCTACTGCAACAACAGAAGCAATCGCTGCATCACCGGTAGACTCGGTGCGCTCACCACGTTGACCACGACCACGACGGTTGCGACCACGACCACGACGCTCTTCACCATCTGCACTCGGTGCTGCATCAGTGCCGGGAGCAGCCTCAGTAGCTGGAGTTACCGCAGCTGGGTTTTCTGATTTTGGATTTTGATTGCGATTGCCGTTATTGCCATTGCGGTTGCGACCATCTTGACGACCTCTACCTGCACTCGCTTCGCGTGGAGCATTTGTACCTTCGGCGCTTGCTGCACCTTCGGCTGAACGCTCACCACGATCATTGCGTTCGCCACGACGGCCGCGGTTGCGGTTATTGCCGTTACGGTTGTTTTGATTGCGACCACGTGGTGCGCTTGGAGCAGGCTTCACTTCTGGCGCAGGTGTTGAAGAGAATAGGCTCTTAATAAATCCGAAGAATCCACCGGAGCTCGCAGTTTCAGTGCTGGCTTTTTCAGTACGCGCAGGACGTGGCTGACTTACAGGTGCTGGTGCATTTGGCGTAATACCTTTAACAGCAGCTTCTGGGCGAACTTTGACGTCGGCATCTTTGCGACTTACTGCGGTATCTGTTTCGAGTTCAGCAGCAGCTTCTTCAGCTATCACATAGCTTGTTTTTTGGTCATCAAGACGTGGATCGTCATGACGTAAACGCTCGAGCTTGTAATGCGGAGTTTCTAAATGCTTGTTTGGAATCATTAAGACGTTAACTTTGAAGCGTGTCTCAATCTTGATGACTTCAGCGCGCTTTTCATTGAGCAAGAATGCAGCCACTTCGACTGGAACTTGCGAATGAATAGCAGCAGTATTTTCTTTCATTGCCTCTTCTTGGATGATGCGCAAGACTTGCAATGCAGAAGATTCAGTATCGCGGATATGGCCTGTGCCGTTACAACGTGGGCAGGTTACATGGCTACCCTCAGATAGAGCAGGGCGTAAACGCTGGCGTGACATTTCCATCAAACCAAACTTGGAGACCTTGCCCATTTGAACGCGAGCACGGTCGTGGCGCAGAGCATCGCGTAAACGATTCTCAACATCCTTCTGTGCTTTACTCGATTCCATATCAATGAAGTCGATCACGATCAAGCCACCCAAGTCACGTAAACGTGCTTGACGAGCGATTTCATCGGCAGCTTCTAAGTTGGTGCGGGTTGCAGTCTCTTCAATATCAGAGCCGCGGGTTGCGCGCGCAGAGTTGACGTCCACTGAAACTAAAGCTTCAGTATGGTCAATCACGATCGCGCCGCCGGATGGCAATGGCACGGTACGTGAGTAAGCAGTTTCAATCTGATGCTCGATTTGGAAGCGGGAGAACAGTGGAACATCGTCCTGGTAACGCTTCACTCTAGGCAAGTTATCCGGCATTACTAGAGACATAAAGGCTGCAGCTTGCTCGTAGATGTCATCCGTATCGATGAGAATCTCACCGATATCTGGCTGAAAGTAATCACGAATCGCACGAATCACTAAGCTGGATTCGAGGTAAATCAATAATGGTGCTGAATTACCTTTAGCGGCTTCATCAATCGCGGTCCACAACTGCATGAGATAGCTTAAATCCCACTGCAATTCAGTAGCGTCACGGCCAATACCGGCTGTACGAGCAATGATGCTCATACCATCTGGCACTTCTAATTGGGACATTGCTTCACGGAGTTCTTGACGATCCTCACCTTCAATACGACGAGAAACACCGCCTCCACGTGGGTTATTTGGCATTAATACCAAATAGCGGCCTGCTAGGGAGACAAAAGAGGTGAGAGCAGCGCCTTTTTGGCCACGCTCTTCTTTTTCTACCTGAACAATGATTTCTTGGCCTTCGCGTAAAGCATCTTTAATGGAGGCATTACGGACATCAATACCTTCTTTGAAGTAGGTGCGGGCAACTTCTTTAAATGGCAGGAAGCCATGGCGTTCTTCGCCATAATTTACAAAACAAGCTTCGAGCGAAGGCTCAATGCGGGTAATAACGCCTTTGTAAATATTGCCTTTGCGTTGTTCACGACCGGCAGCTTCGATATCGATATCGATGAGTTTTTGACCATCGACGATGGCAACTCGCAACTCTTCTTGTTGAGTTGCATTAAATAACATGCGTTTCATAACACTCTCCTATTGGGAGTGCGTCGTTGCGCGCTGCGTTAGGGACAGGTTAGATGCCGCTTGGGGCATAGCCCATTGGCGGCTTTGGAGTGTGGATCAAGCAAATCCAGGCATTTATTGCCTAGTACACCAAGTTCAATGTTGTTAAACCGGTGCCACACTTGACGATCGCCGCAGAGACCTCCTTTAGGTCATCAATGCAGGCGCGCGCCTGAAAACTGTCTTCTAATCGCGGGTCGCGGCATACGGCACACCAACCCTGCGCCTCATTACAACGGGGGAGGGGCAACCCCGGGAGTCTATTAAGGGCGACTCCAAGCTCCACGATTCGAGCCTGAATCAGGCTAGTCTCGGGCCAATAAATTGGCTAGAGCATTGATTATACGGCACAAGTTGAAGGACAATGGGGTATTGTTAAGTCCCTTGTCGACCTCCGTCGGGGTGGCAAGAGAGATAAATCATGAAATCCGAACCCATTTCCAAGTCTTTGCAGGCAAAAACCAGTGCTCCGGCCGCCGTTCATCTTCAGATCATTGGTCCAGAAGAGGCTGGCCAGCGCTTGGATAACTATCTCTTGCGCTGGGCCAAAGGGGTTCCTAAAAGCCACGTTTATCGGATTATTCGCTCTGGCGAGGTTCGGGTGAATAAGAAAAGGGCTGAACCAACTACGCGATTGGTTGAGGGGGATGTGGTCAGAGTTCCACCAGTTCGGATTGCGGAGCCTGCCCAAATGGCGGCAGTCAATACCGCCCAAACTAAGAATCGGGCGCAGGGCTATTCCGACAAAATGCCTATTTTGTTTGAGGATGAGGCTCTATTAATAGTGAACAAGCCAGCAGGTTTGGCAGTTCATGGTGGTTCAGGCATTGCCCTGGGCGTGATTGAGACCTTGCGTATTACACGGCCTGAGCTCAAATTTTTGGAGTTGGTGCACCGTTTGGATCGAGATACCTCCGGCGTCCTACTTTTAGCTAAAAGGCGCAGCGCTTTAGTAGAATTACATCGCCAGATCCGCGAAGGTCAAACAGACAAGCGTTACTACTTGCTAGCCCATGGCGAGATTGCTCAAGGTGTGGGCACTATGCAACTGAAGTTCGCATTACATAAATACCTATTGGCCAACGGTGAGCGTCGTGTTCGCGTTGACCCAGATGGTCTGCCAAGCCATACCGCTTTGCGTGTTACCAAAGTAATGAAGCGTGGAGATACGGCAATCACCTTGGCCGAGGCTCAGCTCAAAACCGGACGTACTCACCAAATCCGCGTACATCTCCAAAAATTGGGTCACTCGATTTTGGGTGACAATAAATACGGCTTTGAAGACCAAGACAAGATTGTGAAATCCAAACGTCTGTATCTGCATGCCCACTTGGCTGGCTTTACGCATCCCCGTACTGGCGAGAAAATGCGCATTGAATCACCACTACCTGCTGAATTTACTGCCATGATAAAAACCTTTGAAGTGCCTAGCAATGCCTGAAGAGCAAATACCCGATAGACGTTACGACCTGATCGTGTGGGACTGGGATGGAACCATCATGGACTCCACGCCGACGATCGTGAACTGTATTCAGCAGGCGTGTCGGGATTTGGGTTTCAAAGAGCCGGACGACACTCTTGCGAGTTCAGTTATTGGTTTGGGTATTCAGGATTCACTCAGAAGGGCAGTGCCGTGGATTGAGCCAGCACATTTCCCCAGGTTGACTGAGCGCTTTCGTTATCGCTATCTCGCTAAAGATCACGAGTTGGATTTATTCCCAGGTATTCGTGAGCTACTGCATCGCTTGCGTGAGGATGGCTACCTATTAGGTGTTGCCACAGGTAAATCCCGCGTGGGCTTGGATCGATCTCTACAGCATCATCAGTTAGGGCAGATGTTCCATGAGACACGCACTGCAGATGAGTCTTTCTCAAAGCCCCATCCTGGAATGCTCTTGGAGCTTTCTGATGTCATGCAAGTTCCGATGCGTCGGATGTTGATGATTGGCGATACCACCCATGATTTAGATATGGCGGCTAATGCAGGCGTTGATGCGGTAGCAGTAACTTATGGCGCACACCCTCCGAGCACTTTAAAAGAGGCGCCATCATTAATGCATGTAGATGATGTCTCACAGCTAAGTCAATGGCTTAGCGACAATCTCACTGTTAAAAAAACTAGTTAGTCATTAAGGATTAAAAAAGATGGATCAAAATCAATCCGAGAACGCGAATCAAAATTGGGAGCGTCAAGCTCTTGAGCATTTATTGCTGGAGAATTTAAAAGAGACTCGTAAGGCGCGTCGCTGGAAAGCAGTTTTTCGCATCCTCACTCTGATCATCTTTATTGGCGTAGTGCTGACAGTATTTGATTTCAATCTACCTGGTCGCGGTATGGGTACAGAGAAGCACACCGCTTTGGTAACGATCGAAGGGGAGATTTCCTCAAGCTCGATGGCAAATGCCTTAGACATCAACTCGTCACTCACATCTGCATTCGAAAATGAGAATAGCGTAGGTGTTGTCTTGCGTATTAATAGCCCTGGCGGTTCTCCAGTGCAGGCTGGCATGATGAATGATGAGATTCATCGCTTACGCAAGCTTTATCCGACTAAACCACTGTATGTCGTCGTGGAAGATATTTGTGCCTCAGGTGGTTACTATGTGGCCGTCGCGGGAGATCAAATTCTGGTTGATAAGGCGAGTTTGGTGGGATCTATCGGCGTGATCATGGAAGGTTTTGGTTTCACTGGCTTGATGGATAAGTTGGGTGTGACTCGTCGCATGATTACTGCTGGCTCAAACAAGGGAATGATGGATCCGTTCTCCAAAGAAAATCCACAGCAAGTAGAGATGATTAAGACCATGATCGATGAAATTCATCAGCAATTTATTGCGGTGGTTAAAGCAGGTCGTGGTGATCGTCTCAAAGAAACTCCGGAAATGTTCTCGGGTCGCGTTTGGAATGGTGAGCAAGCAATCAACATTGGTTTAGTGGATGGCTATGGCACGGTAGAGACTGTAGCGCGCGATATCTTTAAAGCGCCGGACATTCTGGACTACACCATGAAAGAGAATTTCGCAGAGCGTGTTGCTAAACGTTTCGGTGCTGAGGTTGGCGCTGCAGCTGGCAAGGCTTTAATTAAGACGCCTGATCTAAAGTAAAAACGATAGATCAATAAAGTAGTAGATCAAACACCTAGGCCAGCAATAGAAATACTGCTGGCCTATTTTGTAGTGGGGCGCAGGCAGCTTCATTTGGGAAGCGCTTACGCCAGTCCGCAATCGAAAGCGTTGTAATGGTTTCGCTTGGTAGGCTGAGATCCATGCCAAGACACAATAATGATTGCGGTGACAGTGCACTCAAACAAGCCATCAACATGGCGGTATTACGATACGGCGTTTCAATCCAGACTTGTGTCTGTTGTAACTTTCTAGACTCCACTTCCAGTTGCTTCAATCGTGCAATGCGGTCTTGCGCATCATGCGGTACATAACCCTGGAACGCAAAGCGTTGACCATTTAAGCCGCTAGCCATCAGACCTAACAGAATAGAGCTTGGGCTAACCAAGGGTTTCACTTTGGCGCCTAACTTATGCGCTGCCAATACAAGCTCTGCACCTGAGTCTGCAACTCCTGGAACGCCAGCCTCTGACATGAGCCCCATGTCTTTACCAGCGATGAGGGGTTTGAGTAGGTCTATTGGTTTAACGGCATCACCGTACTTAGCATTGCGTGCAACACCACGCCACTCACTCATCTGCATTTCTTGAATGGTGCAAGCTAAAGGTGAAACGCTATTGATTGCCTTTAAAAACGCACGGGCGGTTTTTGCATCCTCAACAATCCAGTTGGTGAGCTTGGCTGTTTGGGTAATGGTTTCATTGGGCAGCACCCACGGCAATTGTTCAACGCAAGAATCATCACCCAAAGTATTGGGAATTAAAAAGAGGGCGCCTAAGGTTGAGCTCATTTATTTAGTTTCGTTCTTTTATTTCTTTACTGGAATGACAAAACCCGCATCACGCAAGAGCCCGCTCAGCGCAATTAATGGCAAGCCGATTAATGCAGTGGGATCATCGCTCTGAATGGATTCTAAGAGTGAGATTCCTAAGCCTTCAGATTTGGCACTACCAGCGCAGTCATAGGGTTCTTCGGCATGAAGGTATGCCTGAAGAACATCATCCGATAGTTTGCGAAAGGTAACTTGCGTAGGAATATTGACAGTTGTTTCTGCATCACCCCGCATCAGACATAGCGCTGTTTGAAAAGTCACCGTTGCACCGCGCATGAGTTGTAGTTGCGCCATGGCGCGCTCAAAGTTTCCTGGTTTACCAATTGCTGCACCACAAAGGTCGGCCACTTGATCAGAGCCAATGACCCAGGCCTCGGGGTGATCTTTGGCTACTGCAGTAGCTTTTGCTTTGGCTAAGCGTAAGGCTAGATCAACGGTGCCTTCACCAGGCAGAGGGGTTTCATCAACCTTGGATGAGATGACATCAAAAGGGATGCGTAGGCGCTCTAAGAGCTCTCGACGATAGACCGAGGTGGATGCCAGAATTAGTTTTTTTGCAGAATTACTCATCGCTACTTGTACTTTCGCTGAAGCCTTCATTTAGACTGATGTCATGAATCGTAATCAAGTTTTACCTCAAGTTGAGCTATCCACCGATCCCAAGGCTTTGAGTCGGATCGATTTTTGCGCCCCTCAGTCCTATCAAGGGGCTGGATTTCTGGAGATTGAAGCCTTGCCGCGAGTGGCTGAAGAGGCTTCTAGTATTGAGCCGGGTGATGGCTTCCATTGGCAGGTAAAGACCCATTTTGCTGATTCTCCAGGCTCTGAAGCCCAGCAAATTCTGGAATTGGCCGTAAAAGGGCGGATTCACCTTATTTGTCAGAGCTGTTTGCAGAACTGTTGCCTAGATTTAGCTCAAGAGAGCCGATTTGTCCTGGTTGCCACCGAGGAGGCAGCGGATGCCTTTCCTATGGAGGATGACCAACAGGAGCCTTTGGTAGCAAGCCAGCACTTTGACCTTTTGGGGCTAATCGAGGACGAAATCCTCCTCTCCCTCCCTTTAATTCCAAAGCATCCAGAGGGCACTTGTCAGCCACATGCCTCCTCATTTGGAGGGGGTGATGAGTCTGCCGATGCCTCTGAAAAGCCTCAGAATCCCTTTAACATATTGAAAAATATGAAGAAAAATTGATTTGACCCGATATTTCAGGGCTTGCATTTCAAACCTGTTTTATCAATTAATCAAGCATTTAGCTCAATTTACATGCTAGAATATCGCCTTGCGTAGGAGTTCAATATGGCCGTCCAACAGAATAAAAAATCCCCATCCAAACGTGGCATGCACCGTGCGCACGACTTTTTGACCGCACCTGCTACGGCTGTTGAAGCCACAACTGGTGAGGCTCATTTGCGCCACCACATTTCACCAAACGGCTACTATCGTGGTCGTAAAGTTGTTAAAACCAAAAACGACTAATTCTTTAGTCTAAAAAGATAGAAGCGGCCCACATAGCCGCTTTTTTCTTGGATAAAACCACTTGCAACAATACTTGATTTTATGAGTGTCACTCTTGCTATCGATGCCATGGGCGGAGATCATGGAGCAGTTGTTACGGTTCCCGCTTGTTGCGATTTTCTCGAAAAACATGCTGATGTGAAGATTGCCTTGGTTGGCAATCCGGAAGTGCTCAAGCAAGCTTTGAGTAAATTTCCTAAAGCGCCAATGGAGCGCATTCAAATTATTCCCGCTAGCGAAGTTGTCTTGATGGATGACCCCATTGAGGTGGCACTACGTCGTAAAAAAGATTCTTCGATGCGCGTCGCTATCGAGCAAGTTAAAGAGGGTCTAGCTGACGCGATCATTTCCTCTGGCAATACGGGCGCCCTGATGGCGATCTCTCGCTACATTCTCAAAACCCTTGATGGTGTTGATCGTCCTGCGATTGCTACTGCGATTCCCAGTGAAAAGGGGCGCGGTACCACCATGCTTGATCTCGGTGCTAACGCAGATTGCGAGCCTATGCATTTAGTGCAGTTTGCACAAATGGCGAATGTCATGGTTCAGGTAGTTGATGGCACACAAAACCCTTCAATCGGTTTACTGAATATTGGCGAAGAGGTTATTAAAGGCAATGAGATGGTGAAGCAGACGAGTGAGTTGCTGCGCCAAACCAACTTAAACTTTTATGGCAATGTAGAAGGTAATGATATTTTTAAAGGCACTACGGATATCGTGGTGTGCGATGGATTTGTTGGCAACGTAGTCCTCAAGGCAAGCGAAGGCTTGGCGAAGATGATGAGTGGTTTAATTAAACAAGAATTTAATCGATCATGGCTTACTAAGCTCATGGCGATCTGTGCCATGGTGCCGCTCTTGCGTGTTCGCAAGCGTGTTGATCATCGTCGCTACAACGGAGCAGTACTCTTAGGTTTGCGCGGTTGCGTGATCAAGAGTCACGGCTCAGCAGATCGTTTTGCATTTGGTTTTGCACTTGATCGTGCATATGAAGCGGCAAAGAATCGCATGGTAGAGCGTATTGCTCAGGCTTTTGTGGCGGAGACAAAATAATCATGAGTACCTATTCACGGATAGCGGGAACTGGAAGTTATCTTCCGGAGCAGCGTTTAACCAATCACGATCTTGTTGATCGTTTAGCCAAGATTGGTCTTGAGACGAGTGACGAATGGATTGTGTCTCGCAGTGGAATTTCTGCACGTCACTTTGCTGCAGATAATCAACTCACCAGTGACTTGGCGGTCAAGGCTGCTCAAGCGGCATTAGAGGCTGCTGGTTGCACTTCAGAAGATCTTGATCTGATTATTTTGGCAACCTCTACACCAGATCATTTAGGTGGTTTTCCAAGTACAGCTTGCGTAGTGCAAGATAAGTTGGGCGCTCATACGAATTGCGCTGCATTTGACGTTCAGGCAGTATGTGCTGGCTTTACTTATGCTCTCGCGATTGCAGATGCCTTTATTCGTACAGGGACTTACAAAAAAGTCTTGGTTCTGGGCGCAGAAACATTCTCCCGTATTTTGGATTTCCAGGATCGCACTACTTCTGTTTTGTTTGGTGATGGTGCTGGGGCAGTGATTCTTGAAGCTTCGAAAGAGCCCGGCATTTTGGCAACCGCTTTACATGCTGATGGTAGCCAGCGCGATATCCTCTGTGTTCCAGGACGCGCAAAGCAGGGTGGTGTAGATGGCTCTGCTTACTTAACTATGGATGGTCCCGCAGTCTTTAAGTTGGCAGTCAAAGTACTCGAGCAAGTTGCACATGAGGCGCTAGAAAAAGCTAATCTCAAGCCAGAACAAATTGATTGGCTGGTTCCCCATCAAGCCAATATTCGCATTATGGAGAGTACGGCCCGCAAGATGAACATGTCGATGGATAAAGTGATTGTGACTGTCCACGAGCACGGCAATACTTCTGCCGCGTCTATTCCACTTGCTTTAGATGCGGGCGTGCGCTCTAGTCAAATTCAACGCGGTCAACACCTCTTGCTAGAGGGTGTGGGCGGAGGCTTTGCTTGGGGTGCGGCAGTTATTAAATACTAAAGCAAAGCACTAAAGTAAAACACTAAAGCAAAGCGCTAAAGCTAAAAATATATTCATAACTATTATTCAGCGATTATTCATATGACATTTGCATTTGTATTCCCTGGCCAAGGTTCCCAATCAGTGGGGATGCTCAACATGATTGCTAATCGCCCTGAAGTGCGTGCGACCCTTCAAGAGGCTTCAGAAGCTTTGGGTGAAGATATTGCAAAACTCATTGCTGAGGGCCCTGCTGAAGCATTGTCCTTAACTACCAACACTCAGCCAGTGATGTTGACTGCAGCGATCGCGTTTTATCGCGCTTGGTTGGCCTCTGGTGGCGCCGTTCCTCAGATGATGGCTGGTCATAGCCTTGGTGAATACTCCGCTTTGGTTGCTGCTGGCGTAATCTCTTTTAAGGATGCAGTGCCTTTGGTGCGCTTTCGTGCTGAAGCAATGCAAACAGCGGTACCAGTTGGTACTGGCGGCATGGCTGCGATCTTGGGCTTGGATGATGCAATTGTGAAAACTGTTTGCGCCGAAGCTGCTGCTGCATCTGGTGGCGTAGTGGAAGCAGTGAACTTCAATGCGCCAGGGCAAGTGGTTATTGCAGGTGGTAGCGATGCAGTGACTAAGGCTTGCGAATTGCTCAAGGCAGCTGGCGCAAAACGCGCTTTGCCATTACCCGTATCTGCACCGTTTCACTCATCATTGCTGCAGCCCGCTTCAGAAAAACTCAAAGGCTATTTGGCTGATATTGAATTTAAGGTCCCCACTATTTCTGTGGTCAACAACGTTGGTGTGAATGTTCTCAATGATCCAGCCGCGATTAAGGATGCCTTAGTGCGTCAAGCTGCTAAGCCAGTTCGTTGGCAAGAAACAATCAATGCCATGGCACAACAAGGCATCACTCAAGTGATTGAGTGTGGCCCTGGCAAGGTATTGGCTGGGCTGACTAAGCGCATCAATGAGAATGTGGTTGGCTTGCCTATTTTTGATGAAGTCAGTCTCAACGAGGCATTGGCTGCGGTTAAGTAAAAATACGAATAAGAAATCAAAAGAAATAACAAAGAAACAACGGAAGATAATTATGAATCTCGACTTAAGCGGACAAATTGCACTGGTGACGGGCGCATCGCGCGGTATTGGTCAGGCTATTGCAGATGAGTTAGTGAAATGTGGTGCCAAAGTAATTGGTACTGCCACGTCTGAGGATGGCGCTAAAGCAATCAATACGCGTTTACAAGCGAGTGGTGGTCGTGGCGAGGTATTAAATGTGACCGATCCAAAGGCTTGCGAAGACATCATTGATTTAATCGTGAAGGATTTTGGCGGCATCAATATTTTGGTGAATAACGCAGGTATTACCCGCGATAACTTAGCCATGCGCATGAAAACAGATGAATGGACCGATGTAATCGATACCAATTTAAGCGCTGTTTTTCGTTTGTCACAGGCAGTAATGCGCCCCATGATGAAAGCTCGCGGTGGACGCATTATTAACATCACCTCGATTGTTGGCCATATGGGCAACCCTGGACAGGCAAATTACGCCGCTGCTAAAGCAGGTGTTTCTGGCATGACTCGTGCTTTGGCACGCGAAATCGGTAGCCGTAACATCACTGTCAATTGTGTAGCTCCTGGCTTTATTGATACCGATATGACCCGCGCTTTGAGCGAAGAGCAGCAAAATTCGCTAAAAGCGAACATTCCTTTAGCTCGCCTAGGTAGTCCGGAAGATGTGGCTCAGGCAGTGGCATTTTTAGCCTCTCCAGCCGCTGGATACATTACGGGTAACGCCTTACACGTTAATGGCGGCCTCTATTTGGCCTAAAATAAGGCAAAAATTTGATCATTTTTGGGCGGATTTACTAATTTAGCTCGCCAAGCTGATAAAATCCTTTTCATCGTTTTTTTACAACCCTTGGGGGAATTAATGGATAACATCGAACAACGCGTTAAGAAGATCGTCGCTGAGCAATTGGGCGTCGCAGAAGCAGAGATCAAGAATGAATCTTCTTTTGTGAATGACTTAGGCGCAGACTCTCTTGACACTGTTGAATTGGTAATGGCTTTGGAAGATGAGTTCGGGATTGAAATTCCGGATGAAGAAGCTGAAAAAATTACTACTGTTCAGCTCGCTATCGATTTTGCTCAGTCAAAAGCTCAGGGTTAATTCCCTAGCTTAGTTAAAAGCTATTACTGTGTCAGCATCAAATGGCCGCCGCCGGGTTGTAGTTACCGGCCTTGGCCTTATTTCACCAGTTGGCAACTCGGTTGATGTAGCTTGGTCTAATTTGCTCGCGGGCAAATCAGGCATTGCTACCATCACAAAGTTTGACCACACTCCGCTGAGCGTGCATTTCGCCGGCGAGGTGAAAGATTTCAATGTCGAAGAATATGCTTCTGCCAAAGAAGCGCGTCATATGGATACCTTTATCCATTATGGCATCGTTGCTGGTACGCAAGCAATTCGTGACAGTGGTTTACAGATAACAGAAGAGAACGCCGAGCGCGTTGGCGTTATGGTTGGTTCAGGTATCGGTGGTTTGCCGATGATTGAAGAGACCGGCGCTGAGTTGTTGGCTCGTGGACCTCGTCGCATCTCGCCATTCTTTGTACCAGGTTCAATCATTAATATGATTTCTGGTCATCTCAGCATCTTGTTCAGTCTCAAAGGTCCAAACGTTGCTGCAGTGACGGCTTGTACTACTGGCTTGCATAGCATTGGCTTAGCAGCTCGCTTAATTCAGTACGGCGATGCCGATGTGATGGTTGCTGGTGGCGCTGAATCTACGATTTCTGCATTGGGTGTTGGTGGTTTTGCTTCTGCGAGAGCTCTGTCTACTCGCAATGATGATCCTGCTACTGCTTCTCGTCCATGGGATAGGGACCGTGATGGTTTCGTTCTAGGGGAGGGTGCTGGCGTTGTTGTGCTTGAAGAGTACGAGCACGCTAAAGCCCGTGGCGCAAAAATCTACTGCGAGCTCTTGGGCTTTGGTATGAGTGGTGATGCGTATCACATGACTGCCCCAAATATGGATGGTCCACGTCGTTGTATGGTGAATGCCATGCGTGATGCCGGCTTAAATGCCGATCAGATTCAATACATCAATGCGCACGGAACTTCTACGCCCTTGGGTGATAAGAATGAAACCGGGGCTATTAAAGCGGCTCTTGGCGACCATGCCAAGAAGACTTTGATTAACTCCACCAAGTCAATGACTGGTCACCTCCTGGGTGGCGCTGGCGGCTTGGAATCTGTCTTTACCATTCTGGCTTTACACAATCAAAAGTCTCCACCGACAATCAACATCTTCAATCAAGATTCTGAGTGTGATTTGGACTACTGCGCCAATACTGCTCGTGATGTGAGGATTGACCATGCCGTCAAAAACAACTTTGGCTTTGGGGGTACTAACGGTACCTTGATTTTTGGCAAATTGACCTAATATACATACTGGGTTTCCACCTTTCTTTGTATCTTCATTTGTTGGTTTTTACCAAGTAGGTCTATAGCATTATGAAAAAGTACCTTATTAGGCTCTTGGCTATCTTCAGCTTGGGGCAATTTGCATTCATTTCTCAGGCCTCCGCTCAGAGTCCTCGGGTTTCTATTCCAGATTTTGCTGATCTGGTGGAACGTGCTAGTCCAGCAGTAGTCAATATTCGAACTACTGAAAAAGTAATGCAGCAGCAAGCCCAGGGTGGTATCCCGGGAATGCCAGAGGATCAAGCGGAATTCTTTCGTCGTTTCTTTGGTGTACCTATTCCAGGAATGCCTAACGGACCTAAACAAGCTCAACCAAATCCCGGTAAGCCGCAAGAGGCTGATCGCGGCGTAGGTTCCGGTTTCATTATTGAATCCAATGGCTTGATTTTGACAAATGCTCACGTGGTTGAGGGTGCGAACACCATTTACGTGACTTTGACCGATAAGTGGGAGTACAAGGCCAAATTATTGGGTATGGATAAGCGTACCGATGTGGCGGTGGTCAAAATTGATGCGCGTGATTTGCCTAAGTTGCCACTCGGCGATTCTTCTCGCGTGAGAGTGGGTGAGTGGGTATTAGCGATTGGCTCTCCATTTGGCTTAGAAAATACCGTGACGGCTGGCATCGTGTCCGCCAAGAGTCGTGATACTGGTGATTACTTGCCCTTCATTCAGACTGACGTGGCGGTCAATCCAGGTAACTCTGGTGGCCCCTTGTTAAACACCGCTGGACAGGTGATTGGCATTAACTCACAAATCTTTAGTCGCTCTGGCGGATACATGGGTATCTCCTTTGCCATCCCAATTGATGAAGCGATGCGCGTTGCAGATCAATTGCGTACCAATGGAAAAATGTCGCGTGGTCGTATTGGTGTTGCTTTAGGTGAGATGACTAAACAGATTGCTGAAAGTTTAGGCTTAGGTAAGCCGCGCGGTGCTTATGTTCGGAACGTTGAGCCAGGTGGTCCGGCAGCTGCAGGTGGGATTGAGTCTGGCGATGTGATTCTCAGTTTCAATGGCCGTGATATTGCAAAGTCTACTGACCTGCCAAGAGCTGTTGGAGAAACTAAGCCGGGAACCAGCGCGTCAGTGCAGGTCTGGCGTAAAGGAAGCTCTAGGGATTTGATGGTAACTGTAGCCGATACTGAAGCTGTTGCTGCTGTGAAGAATGCTGATAAATCTGGGTCCTCCAATGGAAATGCCAATTCTCTTGGAGTGGCAGTTGCTGAGCTCTCAGATAGCAGGAAGAAAGAGTTGAATATCCGTGGGGGCGTTGAGGTTACCGGTTTGGGCGACGGTCCTTTGGCGCGTGCAGGAGTGCGTCCTGGGGATGTGATCATTCGGATTGCGGATACTGACATTACCGGAGTAAAGCAGTTTGAGAGGTTGGTAAAGGGCTTGGATTCTAATAAGTCAGTCCCAGTTTTTGTCCGTCGGGCTGATAGCACCATGATTATTCCCGTAAGGTCAAAATAAGCCAAAACCAGGGTTTTTGGACGAAATAAACGGGTTTGGCGCTATTTTGGCGCCACCCATTACAATCACTTTAAGACGGCTTTTTGCAGCGCATCATTGTGGTGCGTTCTGACAAGGCGTTTTTTGAAGACCAAATAAGACGCTATGGATTTAATCCGCAATTTTTCTATCATCGCCCATATTGATCACGGCAAATCAACGCTTGCTGATCGCATTATTCAGCTTTGCGGTGGTCTCTCTGGTCGTGAAATGGAAGCCCAAGTTCTCGACTCGATGGATATCGAGCGTGAGCGTGGTATCACCATTAAGGCGCAAACAGCCGCGTTAACTTATAAATCTAAGGACGGCAAAACCTACAACATCAATTTGATTGATACGCCAGGGCACGTCGACTTTTCATATGAAGTGAGTCGCTCACTGTCTGCTTGTGAAGGTGCACTTTTGGTGGTGGATGCGAGTCAAGGGGTTGAGGCTCAAACAGTTGCTAACTGCTATATGGCGCTGGAGTTGGGTGTTGAAGTTGTGCCAGTACTCAACAAGATTGATTTGCCACAGGCAGATCCAGAGCGCGCCAAAAAAGAAATTGAAAATGTCATTGGTATTGATGCATCAGACGCAGTAACTTGTTCTGCTAAGACAGGATTAGGTGTGCAGGATGTCATTGAAGAAATGATTGCGCGCGTACCCCCACCGAAGGGCAATGCAGCAGATCCTTTGCAGGCTTTGATCATTGACTCTTGGTTTGATAACTACGTTGGCGTGGTAATGCTGGTGCGCGTTGTGAACGGCACCTTAAAGCCAAAAGAAAAAATTACCTTGATGGCAAATGGCTCAAGTCATTTGGTCGAGCATGTTGGTGTGTTTAGTCCGAAGTCCGTAGATCGCCCAGAGTTATCTGCTGGTCAGGTAGGTTTCGTGATTGCTGGCATCAAAGAGTTAAAAGCTGCCAAGGTGGGCGATACCGTTACGCATACACCTGGGCAACAAGGTCGAGTGCCTGCGACTGAACCACTTCCTGGATTTAAAGAAGTAAAGCCGCAGGTCTTTGCGGGTCTATACCCAGTTGAGTCTAGTGAATATGATCAACTCCGAGAGTCTTTAGAGAAGCTACAGCTAAATGATGCTTCACTCTTATATGAGCCTGAGGTTTCACAAGCACTGGGTTTTGGATTCCGCTGCGGCTTCTTGGGCCTTCTCCATATGGAGATTGTGCAAGAGCGTTTAGAGCGTCAGTACGGCATGAACCTCATCACTACTGCACCAACGGTGGTGTATCAGGTTGAGCAGTCTGACGGCACCATCTTGTCGGTAGATAACCCATCGAAGATGCCAGAGGCTAGCAAGATCAATACGATTCTTGAGCCGATCGTGACGGTCAATCTGTACATGCCACAAGAGTATGTGGGTTCGATCATTACACTATGTGTTGGTAAGCGCGGCATTCAGATGGATATGAATTACCTTGGTCGGCAGGTGAAGTTAACCTATGAGCTGCCAATGGCTGAGATTGTTTTGGATTTCTTTGACAAGATGAAATCCATCTCGCGTGGCTATGCATCAGTGGACTACGAGTTTAAAGAATATCGTCCGGCTGATGTGGTTAAAGTCGACATCCTCATTAATAGCGAGCGCGTTGATGCGCTGTCGGTAATTGTTCACCGTAGCAATAGTCAGCATCGTGGGCGCGAAGTGGTTGCTAAGATGCGCGGCATTATTCCACGTCAGATGTTTGATGTCGCTATTCAGGCGGCGATCAGTAGCAATATTGTTGCCCGTGAAAACGTGAAGGCCTTACGTAAAAACGTATTGGCTAAGTGTTATGGCGGCGATATTTCTCGTAAACGTAAATTATTAGAGAAGCAAAAAGAAGGTAAGAAGCGCATGAAGCAAGTTGGAAACGTGGAGATTCCACAGGAAGCCTTCTTGGCTATTTTGCAGGTAGATGATTAATGAATTTTGCCCTCATCCTTTTTATCTTGGTAGTGATCTCAGGTATTGCATGGATTGCTGACCGTTATTACTTTGCCCCGCAAAGACGTGTGGCTGGTATCGATCGCATGCCATTGTGGTTGGAATATACAGCCGGTTTCTTCCCAGTAATTTGCGCGGTATTTGTATTGCGCTCATTTCTCGTAGAGCCATTCAAAATTCCA